>CAUSEJ010000001.1:0-1002849 GCA_963530635.1 uncultured Candidatus Saccharibacteria bacterium
TCGAACTCACGACACCCTGCTTAAAAGGCAGGTGCTCTAACCTGCTGAGCTATGGGCCCGTAGACTCTGCGAGTATAGCACTGGTCGTGGTGGACTGTCAAGCGGAGGAAGCGCTGGATTCATCATCACTCTTCCAAAACCCCACTATCTATACTTTCTCCTCCGTGAGAGATTATACCTCGCTACCTCACCCGGTAAGATATAAAAATCTCTTGCTAAACACAAAAGATTCAATAATTTCACCCTAAGAAAACAAATTACATAAAAATTCTAGCCTCCTTGATAAACCCTACGGAAAGTAGAGCAAACAGCATAAAATCGACAGAAAGTCCGCGATTCAGATGCAATAAATTGACGCACCAGCAATGCAATGGTTTAATGATAACCAATGACATGGTGGCAACGGCGAATTCACCCAACATGGCAGCTCACAATGTGCTGCGGTGGCATCGTTGGTGGAGTGGCACTAGCCCAGTGGTGGCCGTACACTGGGTGGTGGTGGCTTGTTGTAGCTGGCGGCGGTATTGCTTGTGCACTGCATCAAAGCCGGCGGTGGTGTCTTATTCTCATATTGATTGCTGGGCTTATAGTCGGCCTGGTGCGCGGTGGGAGTGATCAGCAGCAACAGCGCTCTTACGCTGCATTATTTGGGCACGTAGCGACAATCACTGGGCAGGTGCAGGACGACCCTGATACAAATCAACGCAATCAACTCGTCGTGAGGCTCGGCGCTATTCGCCTCAATGGCCGCTCGCTACCTGGCACAGTATGGGTAAGTCTGCACGGCAACCCTGCAGCCCGCCGCAGTGATTGGCTGGTTGTGCGAGGCAAGCTCAAGCCTGGCTTTGGCAACTTTGCTGCTGTCATGCAGCGTGCTCATGTGGAGCACATTGTTCAGCCGCAACCTGGCGATGTTGCCCTGCAGGTGCGTGATTGGTTTGCCGAGCATATTCGCCATGCAATTCACGAGCCAGCAGCTAGCCTTGGCAGTGGCTATGTTCTTGGCCAAAAGCGCGCTCTGCCGCACGATATCCAAGAAGCAATGCGCACTACTGGCCTCACCCATATCGTAGTGGCCAGTGGATACAACCTCACAATCCTCGTCCGCCTCGCTCGGCGCTTGTTTGCCAAGGTATCACGCTATCTTGCGGTACTTACCAGTGCAAGTCTCGTCCTTGGCTTTGTCGCCATCACTGGCCTAAGCCCAAGTATGACACGCGCCGGCTTGGTAGCTGGGCTCAGCATTTGGGCTTGGGCATATGGTCGTGCGTTTCACCCCATTACACTACTGGCAGTAGCAAGTGCCGCCACAGTACTATGGAACCCAAGCTATGTCTGGGGAGATATTGGCTGGCAGCTAAGCTTTGCATCCTTCGCTGGAGTGATGATTCTTGCACCGCTGTTGCAGCGCTATTTCTTTGGCCCAGCAGAGCCATCAATCGGCCGCCAAGTCTTGGGCGAGACAGTCTCTGCACAGCTTGCTACACTACCAATTAGCCTCGCAGCATTTGGGCAATTATCGCTCGTGGCACTGCCAGCCAATCTACTCATTGTGCCATGGGTGCCACTGGCGATGCTTCTCACGTGCATTGCTGGGGTTGGGGCGCTTGTGTGGCCATCGGCGGCGACAGTGTTTGGCGCACCAGCACAATGGCTGCTCGATGCAATGCTGTGGGTTGTCCAGCAATGTGCCGCCTTCCCTTGGGCGCAGCTCGATTTTGCGCTGCCATGGTGGGGTGTAGCGCTGTGGTATAGTGGGCTCATTGGCCTCTGCTGGTGGCTCTGGCGGGCAACTGGCTACTCGCTACGCAATACCTCGCTCGTAGAATAACAACTACCCAATATGCTACAATGAGTGAAAGATAGAACAATCAAGGAGAACCTATGTCTGGACACAGTAAATGGGCCACGACCCATCGCCAAAAGGCCGTGGTTGATGCAAAGCGCGGCGCAGCCTTTACCAAGCTTGGCAATATGATTGCCATTGCAGCCCGTGGTGGCACCGATCCAACAACCAACTCAAGCCTCGCATTGGCCATCGAGAAGGCTCGAGCAGCCAATATGCCCAACGCCAACATCCAGCGGGCAATTGATCGCATCAACGATAAAAATGCTGCCGCACTCGAAGAGGCAGTCTATGAGGGCTACGGCCCAGGTGGTGTTGGCATCATTATCGAGACAGCAACCGACAACAAGAATCGCACCTACCCAGAGGTCCGCACCGCTCTCACTAAGAATGGCGGCACTATGGCAGATAGCGGCAGTGTGATGTTTCAGTTTGCGCGCAAGGGCGTGATCCGCGTAGCAGCCAGTGGTGAAGAAGCGCTCCTTACTGTGCTTGATGCTGGCGCTGAAGATGCAACAGAAGAAGATGGCGGTCTCACCGTTTATACCGACAAAAAGGAGCTTGCCAAAGTCCGCGAAGCTTTGCTCGCAGCTGGCATGACTGTTGAAGATGCAGAGCTCCAGTATGTGCCCAACAACACTGTTACCATTGAGGACGACGAAACCGCCCGCAAGCTTACCAAAATTATCGACGCACTTGAAGCACTCGATGATGTGACAAACGTTGCAACGAACGCGGCGTAATACCCACTAGAGTTATATGCGAATCACAACACTAAAACGACCCTCTATTATGAGGGTCATTTTGCTAAGCACATTAACGTATATATTCTTGTAAAACCACACTTGTCGAGTGACACGCGCAAGAAGTATGTCTATCACTTTCACTTTTTCTTATGTGGTTTTGCGCCCTTTGCGCGAGCCACGAGCGTGTCAACAAGTGCACATGCAAACCCTATCGTTACAACCACTGCATGAGACCCATCCAGTGCTGCCACAACCGTCTTGCTTGTCTCATCAACTGGCACGAAGCTATTCAGCGCATCAAACAATACATACGTCGCCACAACACCAAAGATCAGTGAGCCACCAATACGCCACCAGCGCTGACTCACCACCGAGCCGCAACACACCAGCACCACAGCTGGTAGCACCGTCAGCACAATCGTCACCACCGCAAGCAAGGTAGACCGGTCAATACCTACACTGAGACTAGCAACATATGGCATGACATCTGCCGCCCATAGCTGCGTCACTACCATACCGACCGCCAGGCCCATGACTGGCAGCCCAAAATGCCGCTTCGCTACATATACCAAACCAGCCAAAACCACAGCCATGCCAGCAAGCAATCCAAGCAACATCATGCCATCATTATACCATGACACCAATTCAACATAAGCGTTATGAGAAAAGCAAATACGTTTGAATGGTTATGCCCCAACACGATCCTTCTTGTGCTGCCGCTTGGCATTGCGCTCAATATATTCAATGATCGGTTTGGCTACATTGCGCCGCGTAATTTTCTCTATCCCAAAGCCTGGGCTCGCATTGACCTCAAGCACTAGCGGCCCACGACTCGAGCGCATAAAGTCAACACCCGCTACTGTCAGACCCATTGCCTTAGCTGCCCGCAAACACATGCGACGCTCGGTATCCGTCAAGCGGATCGGCGTTCCTTCGCCTCCTTTGTGGAGATTAGAGCGAAAGTCGTCATCTAGGCTCTGGCGCTTCATACTCGCCACCACACGACTCCCCACCACAAAGGCGCGGATGTCTACTCCAGCCGACTCACGAATAAACTCTTGCAAAAGGATATTTGTCCCATCCTCGTTGGTGAGGTACAACGCCTGGAGCACTGACTTTGCCGCCTTCTTCGTCTCCGCTAGCACCACACCATTGCCATGAGTACCACGAGCGAGCTTGATGATAACTGGCGTACCACCAAGTTCGTTAAGAAGATCGTCTATATCGGCTGAGTTGCGGCTAAACACTGTCTTAGGAATAGCTACTCCACCTCGGGCTAGCAGCTGTGTCGAACGCAGTTTATCGCGCGCCCGGGTAATCGCAATCGAGCGATTAACAAAAAGTGTGCGTGGATACGCCATTTCTAACTGGCGTGCCACTGCTGTGCCGTAGCGAGTCATATAGCTTGCAATGCGCGGAATTATTGCATCGTACTGATCAATTGCTTCACCATCATACATCACTGTAGGGTTCTTCTCATCAATCGTCACATAACATTTGCGGTATTTAATCACTCTCACATTATGTCCACGCCTCTCCGCCTCTTCCTTGAGGCGAAGCGTTGAGTAGTTCACATTGCCATTACTGAGTATTGCGATTTTCACTCCATACCTCGTACTATTATTTTATCGATTTTGCTTGTTGTATGCTCTCTGTCTCTATTGTAGTCCATTTTGGCGTAGTTCTTGACGATTACTACTTTCGGCCTTTTTATCAATATCACCCTCTGCAACATGAACGATGAATTTATTACGCAAAATATTTCTTCCAATCAGCATTGGGTAGATCTGCCCCGATCTGTCTGCTAATGTAACCTTTGCTTTCACTCGTCTTCCTGCCAAACTCACATTAATGACAACTTGATACCGTAATTCCTCATAACCATTTGAGCTTCGAACAGAACGCATGGAATACTCAGAAAAATGCAACTCCTCACCGGTATACACTGGGGAGCCTTCACCAAACAGTTTGCAATAGAGGCCTGTCTTATCAACTCGAATATCGCTTGCCCATATAGATGAGACTGTTGCTCCTGTATCTATCCGAGCTTTAAATTTTTCATTAACAAGATCAGGCAAAGCAACCTTTTCAACTCGGCCAATCATAACTATCTTTTTGCCAATAGGATGTGCCGTTTTTTCAATAGCATGAAATAGTTTTCGTGCAACATTCCGAGATTTCCCTTCAGTTGGAAATTGGTGTATTCGTATTCCTGGAGATGCCTTCACTCTTACGACATAGCTATCATTTCCATCGCCACTAATGTTATCCGTTACAATATCAATACCAGCAATACCAAGAAAACATGCTGATGCTGCTTGAATTGCTATGGTTTTGAGTTCATCAGACACATAACTCGTGACATCAACTGCTTCACCACCCCTGCTCAGATTCAATGTATCTAAAACCTCAACAGCACGACCTTTCTCGGGAACTTGTTGCAAAAAGTAAGCACCTTTATGTCTCGACATATCTTCAATGTCTATTTTTGCTACTAACCTAGCGTGTCTGTTGTCATACTTTGAGCAATTATTATTTTTTCTACTTATCAAGGTTCGTATTGTTGATACTCCATCTCCAACAATATATGGTGGTCGACGATATGCTACTGCAATGACTTTTTTATTTAACACCAAGAAGCGATATTCTTGCCCAAAAACCATTTGCTGAACAATTATATCAGGTTGTCCGCCACTATTCTGATATACATGGTGTATTGCACGAAGCAAACCTTCTTCATCACCAGCGTTAACAAGAACATTATTGCTGTAGTTTGCTGTAGCAGATTTGACAACAAGACGCTCATAAGCCTCTAACATTTTTCGAAGTGTATCGTCAATTACCACGTCTTCGGGTCTATTTATTTTTAATGGATATGTATCTGGTATTTGTATATGCGATTGGTGTAATATGTTATTCGTCCAGATCTTGTCCTCATTCACCTGAACTGCATATGAAGGGTTTAGTGCAGTATTAAGATTATAAAAGTAAAGCTCTTTGCCGTCCTTTTCACAGCGCACCACATGTGATGTTGCTAAACGACCTGGAACTGTTGTGACCTGGTACCCTTTTCGGAGCGCCTCCTTCATTAGTAATCGAGAAGTAATGCCATACCGTGACAGGTCTGCTTTTTTGATACTATTCTTGCTTTCTTGCTCCATATTCATAGCGATGCATTTATTTAATTCGAACTATTTTCAATTATATCAATAATATTTCTTGATTCTCTCATAAGCACACCCTCCTCATCCATAACACGAAAATTAGTAAATATAGACGCTAATCGAGACCCTGGCGCAATAGACCTCTCGCTCCTTGTATAATCCTGTACAAAAACCTGTTTCGCGCAGGAAGACCTATCAAATGACATTATATCGTCTATGGATTGCATCTTTTCATTATATAATCCCGACCGAGGGCTGTCAGCAACACCTGTCTCAATGTCTCGTTGATGGAGAACCATCAGCGCGCAATCATTATAGTCATTACTGTATGAGCTGTCTTCAATAGTATAATCAGCATTCGTTAGTTCTAAGATATGAAGAAGATAGAAGGGGATATGCTTCTTTGCATTATAGCTCATTGTAAGAAGCGGTGTAGCACCCGTAATGCGTGCATTAACTTCGATAGTATACACTTCATCATCCGTCACCAAAGAATCAACACCAAAAATACCACGATACCCTCTGTCGTATAATTCCTGGCCTATGACGCGCGCATTTTTCGTTAGTTGACTACTCTGCCATGTGTGTTGATCATCTGCTAATATTTCAATACCACAAAACTTCTCAGTACCAGGAATGCTTGTATTTGATAAATTCGGGTCTGCAATAATCTGTCGCTGCACTGGCCCTATGAAGACCCCGTAGCGCGTTACAACGCCCTGTACCGACCAATCACGGCCATCAGCAATATAGTCTGATACAACTACCTCACCAACCAAACCATTGCTATTTTGCATCGTGTTTATTGCAGAACAAAATGACTCAAAGCTATCGACAATAAACGACCCCTTCCCTCCACCAAGTGCAGCATCTTGCAAAACAATCTTACTGCGTCCATTACAGAGTCTAGAAAAATATTCCTCATCCGATAACATTTCTCGCCAAGGGTATATTTTATGTGGTGGAATATTGCAAAGACGCTCTGCAAAAATACGCCGAAACCGTGATTTATTCTCAAACTTCTGAGCCAACACGTACATATCGTTTCTAGGCAAAAAATGCAAACTGCTTTGTTTCAATCGCTCAGGAATTATAAAAGGTTTATACGTAAAAATACGGTACTCAGGTAAATGAGTTATTATCATGTCTTGGAATATTGGGTCTTGCAAAAGAGCCTGTGTGGTCAGTTCACCTGTATAAGGTTTCTCGCACTGATCGCGCACATAAGCGAGACTATTCATGTGCTCTACATTCTGGCTGCGCATATTCCAGCCAGCTAGTGAAGCAATTTTGTAATTATCAAACCACTGCTCAGGCCCAATTCTTGCCCATGGTTGTATACTAACGCCTGCTATCTTTAAACTTTTATCGTATTGAACTTTCATTGCTTGTATTTAGTCTAAGTACTATGTGATTCAAGTATGACTCTCTGGTGCTTCTTTGAGGTATTAATTTTACCAGCCAGCAACAAACTCAGCTGCAAATCATCACCACAAATTTTCTCTAGATACTCCCATACTTCTTTTGACCCATTGTAATAGCAGAGATCCTTAAATAGTGGCAGGTCATCAGTACCCCGATAGATACGCATTGTTGTGTTTGCTGCCCATTGCTTGGCTTTGTCAATCTGTGCTTGTGTTGGTGTTTGATCAGGCTTGAGGCTTTCGAGAAGTTTGAGACGCCACTTCACATCATAAGCGCCTTTGAAATCCTTGTTGTCAAAATAGGCAAGTCCAGCAGTAATATAGTGATCTATACCAGCTTCTTGATATTCTCCTTCAAGGGCATGCTCCATTGCTTTCCCAAGCCCTTCTTGCGTATCATTAAAACCAGCTAAGCCTTGTGCGAGCGGCTCAATGTTTGTCGAACCACCAGTCATTCGCGTTAAGACATGCACACCTATTTCATGTACAACTAGCCGTTTTACTTCATTAACAGACATAGCTTCTCGGTCTTGGGGTATTCTGATATGTCTTGTGTCTAGATCAACATTGATTGATTTTGCCTCTGTCACCTCAACCTTCCAATCCATATCTTTCTCAGCACTTCTCGTCTCGGTATTATCCCAGTCTGTTACAGCTTGTGCATCCTGAATATCGCCTGTCTGTCTACCTTCTTCAACCTCTTTGGATAACGCAAGGAACTCCTCAGTCAAGATATTCCGAAAGATATCTTGAAGGTGTGTCGGCTGGATTTTTATGACCGTCTCATCGTGTGATTTTGTTTGAAGTTCTGATTTATGCGCTTCTACATAGCTATCAACATGTCGAAGCATATTGTCATACAATCCATGAACAACTTCGTTCATCCATCTCATGGTCTCAGTAGATGGACGAAATCGATCTTGTACACGTGTACCATCTAGTACATTTTCTGGAAGAAGATTCCGAAGCTCCTGAAAGATTATCTCGGCGCTTTGACTACGCTTTTTATGAAAGATGTTGGCAATTTTTTCGCCGAGTAATGACTCATATGTTGTCTTATCTGGCTCACCATAGAGCGTAATATTTATCTCCATAAAACGCTGTGCTGCTACTTCTCTTGCTATTGGGTCTGTTGCTGCTTTATAATCCCTCATCGCTACTATCAAGTTCGCCTCTTGCTTGCGAGCCTCAATCGCCTGGAGATAGACTGTCCTCTCTGGCTCTGACATAGACTCGGCCATAGATATCAGCGTTTCTGCAGTATCTTGCATGGTTGTATAATCTTCGTTGGAATACTTCTCAATGACCGGATACTTTTGCTGAAAAGATGTGGTACTACCTGTAATTAGACTGTCAATTGCCACTTCTTTGCTTTCTTGATCGGGAACAAGTGATTCAATAACTTTCGGTGATCGCTCGACAAGTCCCCGATACTCTCCTCGGAACACTTCAGGATCTATATCGACAGAGCTATTCTGGCTACGCCGAGCTTCTTTCACCTGCATACCATGAGATGGAAGTGGTCTATTCTCGGGAGTATAGCTCGTCATCATAGTGAGGATATTTTAGCAATAAACCACCGTATAAATCAAGACTCTTTCTCTTATATTTGCAGAGCACTGTGGGCAAGGCCGCCTTTATGTCATCGAATCTTGAAATAATTTAGCAAAGCTACATTACCCGGCGAGCAAGTTAAAACTAAACTCCTCACCACAAGTAGTTTAATTCTACACCAGTACCTACCTGGAGTTACAGCCCAAATATCCCCTTCCGCCCTAACGTGTCATTAAACTCGCGGAGGATTTCCTTCTGGCGGCGGTTTAGTTTGGTTGGGGTGTCGACCACTACCGTAACGATATGAGGCCCACGCTTATCGCTTCGCATATGTGGCACGCCATGGCCAGATAGTTTGAAGTCTGTACCCGATTGCGTACCAGCTGGCACCTTCATCGTAATCGTCCCGTCGACTGTCTTGACGTCGAGTTCAGCACCAAGCGCTGCATCTGCCATACCAATGTGCTCCTCACTCAGGATTACATCACCTTCGCGGCTAAACGTCTTGTGTGGATTGACCCGTACCTGTACATAAAGATCGCCCTTGCTGCCACCACCGACAGCTTCGCCACGACCACGGAGGCGAATTGTCGAGCCGTTATCGATACCAGCGGGGATCTTGACTGTAATCGTCTGCTCACGACGCTGCACACCACTCCCTTGGCAGACTGTACAAGCCTTCTCTGGTATTTGCCCACGACCCTGGCAGGTCTCGCACGTTACGGCCTGCTGAATGGGGCCAAACATCGTGTTCATCGTCCGCACACGCTGGCCAGTGCCTTTACAATCTGGACAACTCTTAAGGCTTGAGCCGGGTTCGACGGTGCTACCGTGACAATGCTCGCATTCGTCGTCGAGCGTTAGTGCAAGGGCAACTTCTTTGCCAAAGATCGCTTCTTCAAACTCGAGCGTCACACTCGTCTCGACATCACGACCACGCGATGGGCCTTGGCTTGCACTGCCGCCAGCAGCGCCACCAAAGAACTGGCCAAAGATATCTCCCAGGCCACCATCACCAAAATCAAAGTGGATATTCTGCCCTTGGCCAAAGTCGCCAAAACCAGTGAATGGGTTACCGCCACCACTACCGCTGGCACCACCAACACCCGCATGGCCAAATTGGTCATACCGCTGGCGCTTTTGCTTATCCTTGAGGACTTCATATGCTTCATTGATTTCTTTGAACTTCTCTTCACTCCCACCCGCTTTATCTGGGTGGTACTTCACTGCCAATTTGCGGAATGCCCGCTTGATGTCATCATCGCTGGCGCTTTTGGCAACACCAAGCACCTCATAATAATCTCGCTTCACCATATCTGTCTTAGTATAGCCAATTGGCACTCTAATTGCAAGAGTGCTAACAGATCATTCCTTATGTTTCGGCGATGATCGATATATAGTCGTGTTTCGTAACGATAAGGTGGTCGAGCAACTGGATGCCAAGCAGCTTACCTGCTTCGGCCAGGCGCTGCGTCGTCTCCCGGTCGGCCTGGCTTGCGATGAGCTGCCCACTGGGGTGATTATGCGCCACAATAATCCCCGCTGCTCGGTCGGCAATCGCATCCGTAAAGACTTCTCGTGGGTGCACCAAGCTGGCAGTTAGCGTACCAATGGTAATTGTGCGTTTGGCGATCAAGCGATGCGCTCCATCAAGCGTTAAGCAGACAAAATGCTCCTGTCGTTTGTCGCGAATATCGGTGAGTTGCTCTGCTGCTTTGCTCGGCTTATCAATGATAGGCTGGTCACTTTTGAGCAAATAGCGCCGCGCTAGTTCAAAGTTTGCAAGAATCACCGTTACTTTCGCAGCACCAAGGCCAGTTATTTTGGAGAGCTCCTCATGGGTCAGATCGCCTCCGTGTGTGCGCAAAGCTTTCAGCACACAACGCGCAATTTTGCCAACGTCAGCTTGTGCATTACCGCTGCCGATAATCGCCATAAGGAGTTCGAGGTCACTCAGGCGAGCCGCTCCATCTCGTGCAAGTTTCTCTCGCGGGCGGTCACTTGGTCGTCTGTCGCGCATTCTCATTAGCATCATCTCCCTTCACGCTATATCTTTTATAGTATATCGGAACATTGTGCAAACACCAATTATATATTTTTCATCATTCAGCGCAGATACAGTTGCTACTCTTAAGATCCAGTTTACAGTTGCTTCAGATCTTATTTACTGTAGTATCTGTTATGACCAAACTACTGCTTTCCCGTCTAGCGTGTATACTGTCTGGCCAGTTTTATTATCAATAATATGCGTTTTGGTGGAGCTACCAGCGGTGCTTTTTTGCTCAATGGCGGTATATTGATCATTTGGCGACACAGTGATGTTTGTTGTATATGCCGGTGGTGTTGTCTGATGAATCACTTGCCTAGTGGGGTGGGTAAGCACTGTTTGGCGCTGCAATATGTGCTGTTGATTAACACTCGTTATCTCCATACTATAGCCACTGCGGGTGTGTAAGAATACAGCTAATGATATGACGTCGTTTCCTTGTTGGTGAGTAATAGGCGATTTTTTGCTATTTTCTATGTTGAGTGCAAAATACCCCTCCCCCGTTTTCATCATGATGATGTTTTTACCATCATACGATACATCGCCAAGTACCGCTGCCTGGCCAAGTGGCTGCATAGCGTGCTTGCCAGTCGGGTCAACAAGCAACACATCATCACCCCGAGTCCGCACCACAACTGCCGCACCCCGTGACACAGGGCGCCAATCATACACTAGTAAAGGCTGCCTGTTAAGGCCAAGTATAGTGTGATGGCGCTGCGCTGCAATATCATGCACAATAAGATTAGTGGTTTTTTCTTTGCTTTCCGCCTTTGCGAAGAGATACCCCACCGTTCCATTATCCATCACTCGCAGGCGAGACACTGTACCCTTACCGGGCAACGATAACGGCGATACAACACCAGTCTCTCTATCAACCTGATGCAATTCACTAATTCTCGAATCATTCATTGTGTGAACAATGATACGAGAGCCCACTACTGCATATTTGATAATTTGTGCTGCTTGGTAAAGTGTCTTCTCTTGCTTTGTTGCCAGATTCATCTGCACGATAGCATCCGTAGTTTGTGCGGCGTAGAACTCTGTTTTTGTCTCGGCAAGGCTATGATGCTTGAGATAATAGAGCTGCGCTGGTGGCGTATTAAAGTGGTGGCTGGCCGCTGTAGTCTGCTGCGTAGAAGCACCCGCTATTTGAGCGATCGCCACGCGATACTGGGCATTACTAAGCAAACGCTGCCGAAACTGAATCGTCACAGTTGCATTGTTCGTCGTAGCTGTAAAGTCTGCCTGAGGTGTGATTTGTATTGCATGGGGTTCTATCGGCTTGACCGGCTGATTGAATTCCAACTGGAGCGTCTGGTAGCCCGTATTTGGATTATCTACGAGCACCGCGTTGCGTACGCGTGGGCCTTGTAAATAGCTGAGTGCTATGAGTGTGCTCAGTATAATCAATAATCCAATCACGGTGAATAAAAATCGCTTCCGCTGGCATATCCAGCGCCAGCCCCTAGTATTCATACGGCTCCTTTGGCTGAGTCGTTGGCGTGATCGAGCGCGGCATAACAACGATCGGCTGCTGACGATGTTGTTGTGGATGCGCAGCAAAGTTGCCCATCACTGTTACCCAACTGTTGGGCTGGTAGCGCTCACGCCACCCAGGTGCATAGACTGGCACGCCAACCGCCTGTGCATCGACCGCACAACACGTCACGACAAATCGAGACACATAAAAAATCTGCGAATCCGCTGTATCTGGCGTGACAAACCCTGTCAAGTTGACTGTCTTGCCACGATAAAATGCGCTGTCATGCGTTTGGGCAAGTAACCCCGCCCATTCTTTGATCGTGAGGTGCGAATAATCTCGCTGAGCAAAGATAGATGCGTGCGATAGCTTGTCTGTAGATAGCCGAGTTACCGCCCCTTTGTTGATGCCACGTTGCGTGGCAGTTGTTGTCGTTAGTGCTGTCGGTGGGACAAGTAGTGCCATGGCTGCGACCATACATACCATCACACACGCGGTAGCGCGACGCCACCAAACGAAGTGTGTCTGCTGGTGGGCACGTGATTGCGTAATAACACTCGCACTCGCCATCACAAGAGCAACCACTGCCATACCAGTCGTAAAGACGATATACCGCTGATGAATATAGAGTGTTAAACGACCAGTCGCAGCTAGCCACAGCGTCGCCACGGCAATGACAAAAAGGAGTATTATACCTTGTTGCTGTGCAACTCGGGACAAGAATAGCCTAAAACGCATAATTCACCACCAATCCCAATGCTATCGATGCCAGTCCAACGATTGCACTCACCTGAAACAGCACACTTGGCCGATACGTCGTGCGCAGCAAGCTCAGCATCTTGATATCGATCATTGGACCAAAGGTCAAGAAACTTACAAGCGCCCCAGTCATAAAGGTCTGGCGAAATGCCAAGGCGAAGAACGCATCAACATTAGAGCAAATTGAGACGATAAATGCCAGTGCCACCATTGCAATCACCGACCATACTGGTTGACTCCCCAGCGACACCAACACTTCGCGCGACACCAACACTTGCACAAGACCCGCGAGCCCTGCACCAGCGACCAAGGCTGGCAGCATCGCCTGCACCTCACGTCGAAATATCGCAAGGCTTGCTACTCGCTTGCTCTGCTGCACATGATCTGCTTGGCACGAAGCAACAAACGTATTGGTCAATAACTCCTCCGCCGGGCGATGCGCATAGACCCAGCCAACAAGATTAGCAATAGCGAAGCCACCAAGCACTCGCGCCCAGAGAATAGTCATATCGCCAGCAAATGCTTGCTGCGTTGTGATGATTGTCACTGGGTTGAGGATTGGTGCAGCAAGCAAAAATACGAGAGATTCACTAGGTGTAAGCCCTTTTGCTAACAGGCCACGAGCTAAGGGGACATTACCACACTCACAGACTGGCAGCGCAATACCAAGGAGCGACAAACAAGCTCGACGCAATAATGGTTGCTGCGGCAGATAGGTAAGCAAGCGCTCGGCCGGCAGCCACACCTGTACTATAATTGCAATACAGATCCCCAGCATGACGAATGGCAGTGCCTCGATCATCACGCTCAAGCTCAGCGTTATCCAGTCTTGCAATCGATCAGGTAGCGACCACTGCCCTGTCTGTGCCGATATAAGGCGAAGTGCAGCTAGCCCAACAAGCACCCCAGCCACTACCGCAACGCGGCGCCACCGCTTTGCCAACCAATGAGTCATTTTCATGCTTCTATTATACTGCGAAAGGTAGGGTTGGTAATACGGCTATACGGCTTTTTCTTGCTCTCGCTGCCAGCGGCGACGAACATCGATAATAGACATCTGAGCCAATGCGTCAATAGGGATGCCCTGCATATAGGTAATGACGCGCGCTGCGTACTCAGGGTGTGGGTAGGCAGCGGCACGCTTTGGACTACGCCCCGCCTTAAGTCCATCAAGCACACCACGCATCCGCTTCCAAAATGAGTAATAATCGAGTTTGGCTTTGACCTGCCAATGCTGAGCATCCTCTATGACAAAGCCCTCGATTGGTACACCGTCATACAAATAGTCAAGCCCCTGCACTTGCTCATACCACGCCGCAAATTCCTCCCACGTCTGGAATGTTGCCGCAAGCCGCTTGGTTTCCATGCCAAACATAGCCGCAAATCGCTCACACTCAACTTGGTCAACTGCGGCAAATTTCGCCTGGCGATGCACTATATCGAGCAAAACAATCCGGTCTTGTGCATACTCAATAATGTGTGGATCCTCTGTCGGGAGTATCACCTCGCAGACCAAACATACATTGTGCTCGGCAAGATACTGACGGATCGCATCGACATGCTCGCCATAGCTCTGTAAAAACAGATGGCGAAACCACTCGGCAAATTCACTCTCCGTTGTTGTTTTCGACGCAAAGACGAGGTCACCCAGTGTCGCATCATAGCCTACCAAGCCAAGATAACCATTCTCCTTCACCCAGGCGCGCACTGGAAAGACAAGTTGATCTTTGAGCGCAGCAAATTCAGTTTCTCGTCGCTCACCAATATTGAAGAACTTGTCATAGGCGCGAATTACAATCTCGTTCGTCAGTGTATTCATGAATAGTCCACGAGCTCGCACCGTTTGCGCTGTCCATTTTTTATCATAAAACACCTTTGGTTTAAAGTGGAATGAGCTAATGTTACCCGGCAGTGACCGCTCACCAATCAGTTTATTGGCACGCAGACCATGGATGAGCGGTGCGTTTTCCGGATGGAGGATGCCTTCAGCCGACTGGTTGCTTACCTCAACGACCGACCAACCCTCCTCGGCAAGCTGAGCAACCCGTAGCGTGCCACCAAACTCCACTTTGCCCTCGAGATTAAAGCACCGCTGATTATACTGCGCTGGATAATTCTGAGCGTTGCGATGGCCATGCACTTGATAGACATTATCAGGGGTATGGGCAACAAAAGCATCGTCAATAGCACCAACCTGCTCATAGCGTCCCACACCACGAATATACTGCTGGCTGGCAAGCAGCAAAGGACTCTCCGGTAGATTACTCATTCCCGCATGACTCACAAATACTTGTTTATCATTCCATGTGTAGTAGAGAAAATCTTGCATGGAGTTCATCAAGCGACTGACAACACGCTTGTCTATATTGGCACGCTCTAACTGCGCTCGAGTTCGGCCATTAAACTCTCGCGCTCTTATAGGTTGGCGATTAAGCCACTGCCAAATATAGCCATCATGGTTACCCTCAATAAACGTCACATTCGGCCTGTCGACAAAATTATCACACACATACTGCAATACTTCTGCATTCTCTGTGCCACGATCGAGCAGATCACCTGTAAAGATATAATAATCGTGCTCGACATAGGGGTGCTGCTCAAAATATTCACGCAGTGGCGTATAGCATCCTTGGATATCACCAATATGGTGAATATGCTCATACTGACTCAAATTGATCGGTTGCTGATATGACGTGATAATCTCTTTTACTTCCGCTGGCTGTATGACAGTGTATCGTTTTGGTATAGCACACGTGGAGAGGCGAGCGTGCATCTTCTCGAGAACTGCATCATCGACTACCTTATGTAGTGCACGCTGACGATTACGCTCCAGACAAACCTTGAGAGGCACATCCGCAAAATCTATAACGTACAGCTTGTAGCGATACTTTCGCGCAAGCCGAGCATACTGCTGAAAGTACGAGCTCGTTGTATGTGTTGCATCAACCACAATGAACTCACCACGAGCCATCCGCATGTCAAGCAACTCATGAAGTTGTTGCCACACTCGCCGATCATCCCGATATGGCATAACGATACGTCCTGCGTCATTCATCACCGGGCCACTATATGCTAGGCGCAGAGCATCAGGAGATAGTGTATATGGGCCAAGTCCAGCAGATTGCAAAAAGGTGCTTTTACCAGATCCAGGAATTCCACGTGTAATAAAAAGGTGCCGCATATTTTCTCCTTTCTGTAGCGTTGTTTTCAAGATTTCGCTTAACTATATCTAACTCAAGTAATTCACTCTTGTTTTTATATTATATCATCATCTGTTAGAAAAGGCTTCTACCTCATTAGGGTATGTAACAATCTATCTTATTTTATGAATAATATTTATTAATAGTTCATTGCAAAATACCCCATTGGGGTATTTTGCAATGAACATAGAGTAGTACATATTCTATTTTACAATGTCTTTTGTATCAGACTCTGCTTATCCCATTTTGTTCTTATCTCGGTTCGCGCTACAATATAGCTATGTTCCATAAGATGGGAAAAATAGATACTCAAATTTATTCAAGTGCTGAAAATAATGCAACACATGTAAAACTCCGCAGCTTTTTTTATACATGGCTCTGCCTTATTATTACTAGTCTATTAATCTGCTCACTTTGGTATGGCCAACAATCACAAAAATCATCACACATCACACATATACCACCATCAACAACACACACCTATACACTATCCTCCCATGATGCTATTCGCTCACGCATCATCAAGCATCAATCGGCATCACACCAAACAATCGTCACCTATCCACAAACAGGCATTGCCAACATAGACAAAACAGTTGCCACAATCATCGACAGTAATACTCCATCTCAACAAGCACATTCAAATGACATAGCAACTCGCAGCAACACCATTACCTATCACATTATTCACCAAGATGACGCTACGATCTCTCTCGCTGTGTTTGTCCGCACTGCTATACATCGCACTCTACCAACCAACACAATCCACTACTGGACATTCGATAAAATGAGCGGCCAGCCAATTACATCGTCTGCCCTCGTTGATACATCTATCGCAGGGATAAATGAGATTGTTATTGCTCTACGTAAACAGGTGCAGCAGCGCTACCCGCATGCAGAGCCAGCAAAAGTAGCAGAGATTATTACTCCAGAATCTATCACGAACTTTTTAGTACACGACCGAAAAACAATTGGCTTTCTCTTTGATAAACGCTCGCTTGGTATTGGTGTAGATGGAATCATTAGCCTGAAATTGCCAATCAAGCAGCTCAGCCATTTTGTCCAAAACCCAACCACCAAGAAGCTTTTTGATATTCCACCGTCAGCATTATCATCAACAACCGACTGCGTGCGTTATCGCTGTATTGCACTCACCTTCGACGATGGGCCTGGGCTGTACACGCAAACACTACTCGAGCATCTTGATCGCTATCATGCTAAGGCAACCTTCTTTGTGGTGGGGCGAAATGTTGCACCATACAGTATCGCGCTCCAGCAAGCAGTTCAACGCAAACATCAAATAGGCAACCACACGTGGAATCATCCACTCCTTCCTAAGCGCGACGAAGCCGTCATCCGCCAAGAGATTGAGAGTACAAACAGTGCCGTTGCTGCAGCTACTGGCGTGACACCAACAATGGTACGTCCACCATATGGTGGCATGAATGACAAGGTGCGTGCGCAGCTCCAGCAGCTTACTATGCCAGCCATTATGTGGTCAATCGATACACGTGATTGGGCCGATCACGATGCAGCAATTGTCTGCAACCGTGCCGTTGCCAATGCCACACCTGGTGCGATTATTCTCATGCACGATATCCACAAAACCAGCGTCGATGCTGTGCCGTGTATCCTCGATGCATTACAAAAGCAAGGGTACAGATTTGTCACGGTCAAGAACCTATTTGGCCATCCGCTCAGCGCTGGCGAGTCATATTCTCAATATAAGCAGTAGGGTCTTTATAAACCGCTCATGCTACCATTCCGCTGTGTAATCCTCTACACTAATGCTATGCAACAACCATTTCTTCCTACTAACACCTCTCTCTCTTCAAGTCCACTCGATCTGGAGCAGCGGCTTGATGTCCTGCAGTTTCCTGAGGCGAAGCTGCTGATCGGCGACAATATCAAAGCCTCGCCAGAGTCACAAGGAGCAGACGAAGCAGCCAATCAGCGCGCAGAATATCAACGAACTGTCTGCTCGCTCAATGTTATGAACTATCTATATTATGGCGGCGATGAAAATTATCACAAACTGACCGCCGCCCAGAGCGACGCCAATCGCCTCACGCGTGAAGAATTTGAAGAATTTCATCAGTGGGTTGCAAGCAACTTGCCTGGCGAGCATAGTGCCAATGTAATGCGCTATATTATGCTTATTCATGATTTAGGCAAGAACCAAACGCTCGCGAGTGCCGTTATGGGAGAGGATGCCGCTAATTCGGTCGATCATGACGAAGTGTTGCGCCGCTTGCTCGAGCCAGATTACACTGCAAAGCGCGCAGAGCTATTGCCAACATTCGGCCAGCTCAGCGAAGCAGATCAAATGATCATACGCGATGTTATCAATACAGAGCTTAATCTTGGCCAGTTTATCCAAGCAGAAGCACCGGCGGCAACGCTGGCAAGCTTTGCGGAGAGTACTGAGCCAGTGCGCTCACTCTATATTATGCATACTCTGTTTGATATTGCTGGTGCAGTAGGACATGTTAATGCTGAGAGTTCTTTACTCCTCACTTCTCCTCTGTACAACCAAATGGCAGCAGCCTGCGACGTCTTAACCGACAGCACCCTCCCGACCGACAACGCACGCTACGCTCACTACCTCGCTCGGCGAGCACAGCGCTTTGGCCTCGATAACGATGCTATTGAGCAGCTCATCGACAACCAAGCACATACCCACACTGTGCGCCTTGCTTGTATGCTACGCTACGATGCACCAGAGGAGTATCAGCAACTGACCGAGGCGCTAGATACGCTACCTGGCCCTGTACAAGCTATTCTTGCTCAAGAGCTCAGCAATGATGGCATTCATCAGCGCGCAACGCTGCCTTACTACGGCCCAGCCTTGCTGAAGGGGCTTGAGAAACATCATAGCCTCGGCACGGCACTCACTTACTTTGCGCATGTTTTGCAAGAGGCGCACATTGCCGACAAAGCAGCGCGCAAAGCAGGCGAGACAGGTGTTGTCACGGCAGACCTCAACGCTATTGCCCAAGCCGCCAACCAAGGCACACTTGATCCACACCACGCTGAGCTGCGCTTTCGCCACAGCGGCGAGACGCTTGTGCCAGAATATCAGGACACACCCGAGCTTGCTATTGATTCACTCCCAGCGTTTGACTCTGAGAAGCTACGCGGCAAGCGGATCATCTACCTTGGGATGGGTGGTGGCTCGGATGGTATCCAGGCTGCTATGCTAAGCAAGCTTCATCAGCAGCACCATGCCGTGCAGCCTACAGCTATTGTGTCGGTGCGCAACTTCGCTGCCGATAGCAACAAACAGCTTGCTCATACTGGCCGACAGATTGGTGACGCACTCGCAGAGATTACGAAGGAAACAACCAAAGTTGGCGACTGGCGCTTCCTTGAGGATATTATTGCCAAGGATGAAACAATCGCACCAGTTTATCTGCTTAATTCAATCGAGCCGGAGCAGATTGCTCACGACCTGCAGATTCTCATCCGCGAGACGGGAGCTGATGCAGTTTGTGGCATCGACACCGGTGGTGATGTACTCTACCGTGCCAATACTACGATCGATGCCACGACATCATCACCAGATCAAGATTATGCTGTACTTGCTGCTCTGCATATGATCAACGCCGCGGCAGAGGCAAATGGCACACCACTCGATGTCTTTACTGCTATCGTTGCACCTGGTGTGGATACCCCTCCATACGCCAATGATATGCTTGCCCGTAGCAATGCCCAGCGCTATCTTCTCCAGCCAGACGATACCACCACCATTACTCAAACCTACGCTGCGTGGCGCATGGACGGCTCTGCGAGCGAAGAAGGCCTCTATGGCAAGACACCCCTGGCGTGGATCGCCGCACTAACGGGCAAGCACGGCTTGCAGCCACTCGCTCTCCCACGAGCTAATGCAACTTCAACTCATAACCCATGGCGTATCTTTATGAATATCCGCCCTTCGACCGCTCGCGTGGTAATGATGCAGGCTGAGCGGTTATACCAAGCTGTAAATCATTGATTAAATTAATCAGTAATGCAAGGAGCTCTTCATATGAAATTAACTTTCATGACATACAACATCTACAATGGTGCCGAGACAACGATCGATGACGTTATTGCAGTTATCAACGAAGCAAAGCCAGATATCCTGACGCTCAACGAAGCAAACGGCTTCGAGAACGACACAAGAAAACGCCTTGCATACGTCTCAGAACAAACCGCTATGCCCTATACTCACCTTGCACTCTGCGGTGATGGGTCGTGGTATCATACAGCCTTGCTATCAAAATATCCTATCCTGGATGCAACACTGCTCTACCCGTGTAGCCGATCACTCTTAGTAAGCCGCGTTCAAATAAACAACCACATTTTCTCTATTGGTAGCCTTCATCTTTCACCGCGATGCGAAGCTGACCGACTGCAAGAGGTGCACCGGCTTATTAACCATATTGGTGAGAATAGTACTCATACTGTCGTTATGGGTGACTGTAATTCACTCTCGTTTTATGATACATATCCGCCTGATATGGTAGATTCTTTTGATGCAAACCTGACGCGCAAATTTACTCGTGATGGCACAATTGTTTATGATGTCACTCGTTTTATGGTACAGGCGGGCCTTGTCGATACAGCAGCTGCTTTGCAACAACACGCAACCTCGACAGCTCCAACACCACTGCCGCCACACCCTGATCACCCAACCAGCCGGCTTGACTATATCTTTGTCTCGAAGGATCTGCAGCCTGCATTAACCTCATACAATGTTGTCAAAACACCACTATCAGACCGAGCGTCGGATCACTATCCAGTTGTCGTTGAGCTTACATTATAGTGTAAGCTCGCTTGTCTGCTACCAGGGGTTAGTCTCTCGGTATTTGAATTTTGCGACTCAAGGGCGATATAAGCTTTAATAAAATAAGACCGATTTTCATCGGTCTTTATCATACATCGTGGCTCCGGAGACTGGGCTCGAACCAGCGACCTAATCGTTAACAGCGACCCGCTCTACCACTGAGCTACTCCGGATTACTCTGTAAGTATACCGGTTGGAGGGGTGGTTCGTCAAGAGTCACGCCGCAAAATAGGCATTTTATGCTATGGCTGGCTACGGAATTGTTCGATCCGCTTAGTTAGCTCAGCGATATTGTTCCAACTACTGCCATCTGTCATGATAGCAAGTACATATTTGCCGTTCGAGCCATAGACGATCGCTGCGTCGTGCAGGAGACCATTCAAGAACCCAACCTTATTTGCCACCGTACCATTCGTACCAGCAGGGATACCCTTGCGATATACATTAGCCTTGAGCGCAGAGAGGAATCGGTCGCGGTTGGCACTGCTAAAGTTCTGCCCCGCATCAAGCATTACCATAAAGCGTGCAAGGTCATTTGCTGTGGTGTATGGCCCGCCAGACTTGGCGAAGGTCGTGTCTTTGAAGCCAATGTCATTGGCATCCTTTGTCACAACGTCATAGCCAATAACTTTGAGGTAATTCTCTGCGCATGGGTTATCGCTTTGGCTAATCATTTTGTTGAAGCAAACTTGGTTGTCCTCCCAGCGCCAGCCTGCCAACTGCTCGCGCCGAAGCACGCTATAACCAACAAATAGTTTGTATGTACTGGCAGTGACAAATTGCTTATTGCCATTGTAGCTGGCATTGCGCTTCTTGCCATCAATCTCTAAGAATGAGACACCATACGTTCCGGGGTGGTCCTCAGCATAGTGTTTGAGAAGAGCGTTGAGCCCATCTTCGGTTGAGCTATAATTGCGGTCATATTCTACCTTGGCTGGCACCGTCTTCGTTACTGCGGCTGGCTGCGGGCGTGTTTGATTAATAAACTCCGAGAGCTGCTGCGCAGTTGCGTCAATATCGAGCGTGCGCCCTGGTTTACCATCTGTGCGTGACGTTTCGGTGAGGTCGTACGTGGCAACTTTTGTGGTGCCTGGATCAATATTCACCTTTGGCGTGACATGCTTTGTGAGATAGCCGGAGGCCTGTGATGCACTAATGCTTGCTACTAATGTCTTGTCCTTTGACTGAGCAACAACCCACTGAATAACTTCATTTGCTGGCAATGTCACTGTCTCCTCATTTACCTTAAGGGCGACACTCTTGCCGATAACCTTTATGATTTTTTGCTCGAGTGCCTTCGCTGTATCGGTTGTAATAGCCGGGGCGATGCCGCGCATTGGGATTTCAACGGTCGTGCCCTGTACAAGACGTGGGCTAATCGCACCAATACTATGCGACACTGCATCACGCTGACACTCACCACCACGCCGCGCTTGATTAACCACCAGCTTGCCATGTTCGACCTTGAGGCTCGCATCGACTGGTGCACGCTTACAGACTGGCATGATCGTCTGAGTAATATATTGCTCGGTACGCGTCGTAGTTGTTAATTTTGGCGAGCTTGGCACATCTGGCTGCCACCAGAACGACGACAACGGCATAATTCGCCACAGCAAGGGATACTGCGCGTGCGCCAGCCGGTCGGTGTTATCTACTGTGATGGCAAGTTGCTCGATCGTCGGCGAGGCAATGGTTGCGCCATCACCCACCAGCTTCACGGAGTGTCCTTGGTACGCCTGGTTAAGCGTTTCTGTGGCTTCTGGCAGTGTTTGCCAGCCAAGCGACACACCGTCGATCCGTGCATTTGGCAGCAGCCGGTCACTCGGATACACCAGCTGGAACAGCACATTGAGCCCAAGAATAATACCAATGGTGATATATGTTTTGCGCCGTGTCCAGCGAATACGCAGCACTGGCACACGCCAATCGGCGAAACGGAGTTTTTCGGCAATAGTTGCCTTGCGGCGTCGGGGGTACGGACGCTGCGCGCGCGGAGGAGTGTACATCATGTAGATATTATATCATCTATGACGATTGGTCGCTTTGCAAAATTTCTAGTGCGCGCTGCAAAACCGCAATATCATCAGCGGCATTGTCCTGCTGCTCTAATGCGCTTATTTTTGCACGAATCACCTGCTCGACTGGTGCCACCACAACATCCGCAACATTCTGGGTGGGTGGTACCACTTGCAAGCTACGCGCTGAGTTATCCTTTTTGACCAAAAATCCACGAACAATCAGGCCGTTGACATGTGCTGCTACCGTACTGACCGACTTATAGTCGAAGGCACGCATAATCTCACGGTAGCTTGGGCCGTAACCATTACTCTTGATAAATGTGTCTATAAATGTCAATAATTCACGTTGTTTTCGTGTTGGGCTTGTCATAATCCATCCTCCGTTATCGCTAGTGCTGCCAGCCCCCACCAGAGCATCGACACAGTGTCGTCAACAAAAACTGGTAAGAACAATCCTATCACAGTTAAGCCGATTCCGCCAGCAAAACTACCGAAAGCCAGCCAATATGACCGGCGATGCCATAATTTTACCAGCACACCAGTGGTTAATGCAACTAATAATAGTAATCCAACCCAGCCAATTTCGTGAGCAACGAACAAATAGTGGTTTTCAATGATTAAGCTCTGCCCATTGCCAAGAAGCGATGCTGAGCCAGTGCTCCCTACGCCAGTGCCAAGCGGTTGCTGCAGGGCGCGCGCTAGGCCAGCTTGTAATGAAGTGATTCGGTCGCTGTCGGATGTTTGAGCAGGGCCATGCGTTGGGTCGTTATGCAAGATAACATTATCAATAAAGTGTGGATCCATAGCGTAGCCAATGCTACCAACAATCACCCCACAGCCAAGTACTGCGCCAGCACCCCACAGTACGACACGCCGAGATGCCTGCGACTGCCATGCCCTAACAATCGCAACAATGCCAACACCAACCGCCACCGCGAGCAGCGCACTTCGCGAATAGCTCTGCCACACGGAAAGTGCTGCTAGCAGCGCCATACCACCAAGCGCCCAACGCCGCATATGCGAGATACGCCGCCATTGTAATGCGCTATACGCCACGATAAGCGTCAGGACAGTACTTGCATACGCCCCAAGTGGGTTTGGCCCACGCAGCGTGCTATTAATGCGGACATAGGCGCTGTTGGAGTCGACTGTTTGGTAGGGTTCGATCGTCGTCGGCCCATAGCCAAGCGGCATCAGCACATCACGCGGCAAAGCAAGCTGCACTGCCGCAAAACCAATCACAACAACCGCACCCGCACCAAGCATACGCAGCAACCAGCGCCGATACTGCGGATAATTACTCACAAACACATAGACTGCCGTACCAAGCGCCACAAAACGCAGGTCGATCAACAACCCCGATAGCAGAGCCAACCCAGACGTTGACATAAGCAGCGCCACCACACCGTGCCACAACGCAAAGGCAAGTGCCAGCTGAATAATACGATCACTCAGCCAACGCTGCCACTGTCGACGCAGCGTCACATCAACAATAACAAGAAGTAAGACGACGAGGAGTAAAACTTCTTTCCACGCCTTGACAAAGAGCGCATAATCTGGCCAATGTGCGCCTACCCATACGGTCAGCGGCGCATGGATAGCCAGTCCGAAAAATATCGTACACAAAAACCAAGCCGGTATCTTTTCTCGCAATAACCGCTTCATCTCTTTCTAGTGTAGCAAACTTTGGGTAAAAAGTGTTATAGTAACAGTTGTTATGCCGTCAAAAAATACGAAATTTTATAGTCTCATTCTCATCGGCCTCGATTTTGTGGTGCTGATGGCGGTGTTTTTCATCGCATACTATGTCCGCACGCAAATCGATCACCGTGATTTGCTCCATACTGTCTATGCCAGCGACTACTTGCTTGGCTTTGTCGTCATTGCGCCAGTGTGGATTATTCTCTATGCCTCGCTTGGGCTCTATAGCGCGAGCGTCTATAGCCGGCGACTCGTCGAATGGGGGCGGCTGTTGCTCGGTACATTCATGGGCATTCTGCTCGTGATTGGCTGGGAGTACGGCACACGAATGTATATCTTTCCGGCCCGCTTGGTGGCGATGTATGTCTTTCTTGGTTCGTTTTTGGCAATCGGCACGGTGCGCGAGTTGTTTCGCCTGACGCGGAGTTGGCTCTTTCAGTACAACCATGGCGTGAACCGTGTGATGGTGATTGGGACATCGCTGGCAACGCGGGACATCGCTGAGTCGATCTCAACCACCTACAAGTCAGGTTTTCGTGTTGTGGCAATGGCTGGCCCCAAGCGCTTCGTACCACCTGGGCTCGATGTTGTTCATTTTGCATCACTCGACCCCGCCCTGGCGCAGATCAAAGAGCTCAAGATCGACACCATTATCCAAACCAACCTCTACGAAAACGAAGAAAAGAATCAAAAGGTGCTTGGTGCTGCCCAAGTTAATCACATCCAATACAACTTCATCCCTGGCGAGCCAGAATTTTATACTGGCAAAAACACTATCGATGTTTTTCTTGGCTACCCAATGATTACCGTCAGCCAAACACCACTTATTGGCTGGGGAGAAATCGCAAAGCGGATTTTCGACACAATTATTTCTGGCACACTGCTCATTGTCCTTGCCCCGCTTTTTGTACTCCTTATCATTATGCAAAAGATCTTTAACCCTGGTCCAGCATTTTATATCTCAAAGCGCCTCAGTCGCTACTCTGAGCCAATCCAGCTCATCAAGTTCCGTAGTATGGGTGCACAATATGGCAAGCAAGACGCGGCTGATGAATTCCGTGCAATGGGTCGCGACGACCTGGCTGAAGAGTATGAAAAAAACCGCAAGGTCGAACACGACCCACGTATCACTCGCTTTGGCAATTTTTTGCGGGCAACATCACTTGACGAATTACCCCAGATTTTCAACGTCTTTCGTGGTGATTTGAGCTTAGTTGGGCCACGGCCAATTCTACCCCAAGAAGTGAAGTTTAGTTCAGCCCGCACGGCACTCTTGCACAGCGTGAAGTCAGGGGTAACGGGCTTATGGCAGGTATCTGGGCGCTCAAACCTGAGCTTCGATGAGCGGATCGAGCTTGAGCTATTTTATGCCCAAAACTGGAGCTTCTGGCTAGATATCAAGATTCTATTCAAGACGATTGGTGTAGTGCTACGCAAGACAGGTGCAAAATAACACATGACACTATGTCATTGTGAGGCCCGTGTAAGAGAGTAACCTCGATATAAGCATCCTCTAGTTAAGTCACAAACTATGCTACTGTATCATCTGGTCACGCACTACCTTGCGTAGCTTGGTCAGAAATAGCGTCTTGTCAAAACGCTGTGCGGTGCGACGCAATACCGTCGGATCAAAGGTTCGTTTCTCGGCCTGCTCAATTGCTTTAGCAACGCTAATGCTCGTCTGTCGGTCGAATAGCACACCCACTTCGGGCGACGTGACGATATCCGTCGTGCCACCACGGGCCAAGCCAATCACTGGTGCACCAGCCGCTAGTGCTTCGACACTAACAATTCCAAAATCTTCCTCTGCTGGATAGATAAAGCCACGTGCTGTTGTAATAGCTTTCTCATATTCGGCATCGCTCGCATCGCCGAAGCGATCGGTACGGAACTCAACTGTTGGGCCAGCCAGGTCAACGAGCCTACTGTGCGCGGGACCATTACCAAAGACGATCAGCTTCTTGCCAAGTTTCGTTGCTGCTGTGACTGCCAAGTCGTACCGCTTGTATGGCAACTGCCGGCCAATCGTCACATAATGATCACCCCGCTTGGCAGCAGGCGTAAACCGGTTTATATCTACTGGTGGGTGAATAACTATACTATTTCGATTGTAATATTTTTTAATGCGCTGTTGTGTCTCGGTAGAGTTTGCCAGGAAAACATCGACTTGCCGAGCGGCTTGGAGGTCTAGCTTGCGCTGGTGTGGCACCATGAGCGGCATGAGTGTGCGAATGAGCGGATTGAGATTACCATAGCCTGGGTCGCGCCGATACTCGTTGTAGTGGCTCCAGTAGTATCGTGGTGGTGTGTGGCAGTAGTTGATGATGACTTGGCCAGGCCGCGTCTTCCTCACTTGATGGCCATGCATATATGAACTGGTGAGGATGATATCAAACTCACGCAAATCAAGTCGCCGCATCGCTTTAACAGCCAGTGTTGGAAACAGCTTATAATACGTGCGCACCTTGCGCGGAATTTTTTGCAAAAACGACGGCCGGATATCAAGCTCAGCAAAGGCCGGCATTTTGTCTTCATTGTACATTGCGGTATAGATCGGCGCATCCGGAAAGGCTTCGTGCATAGCGAGCACGACATTCTCAGCACCACCCATTGTTGTCAAGAAGTCGCAGACAATGGCAATTTTGGGTTGCTTACTCATAGTATCAGTGTAGCGCAAAGGAGAGATTTTACCTATACCTTACTCCACCGTCACACTCTTGGCAAGATTGCGCGGTTGGTCGACATCGTGCCCCCGCTCCACTGCCATATAGTAAGCAAAAAGCTGTGATATAACATTAAACAAAATTGGCGTGAGGTGCTGCAGCTTCGTTGCAACGCGGACCACTGTCTCGGCAGGTACGCGTTTATCCGTATCGGTAATGACAATTGCATGAGCACCACGTGCATTCATCTCGATCAAATTACTCTGCGATTTTTCGTACAGCCAGTTGTCCTGCAAATAACACACTTCGAAGAAATGATCGTCGATCAGGGCAATTGGCCCATGCTTGAGCTCACCTGCTGCATAAGCCTCAGCATGAATATAGCTTACCTCCTTAAGCTTAAGTGCGCCCTCAAGTGCAGCTGGGTAAAGTGTATCGCGACCAATATAGAGCGCATGATTATAGTGAGCATAATTATGTGCGATATTTTTGATACTATCAGCTTGCTTAGCCAGCGTCTTTTCGATCTCGGCTGGTAGCATCTCAAGCTCGTTGATAAACTCACCTATCAGCTGTGGGTTTGTTCCCTTGGCTGCTGCAAGCATGAGGCCGAAGATCGTCATTGCCGCCACTTGCGAGGTAAAGGCCTTGGTGCTGGCCACACTGATCTCTGCCCCCACGTGTACATATACTCCACCGTCAACTTCGCGTGCAATCGTGCTCCCCACTGCATTGACGACACCAAGGCACGTCACACCGCGCCGTTTGAGTTCCGTCAGGCAGGCCAATGTATCGGCCGTCTCACCACTCTGACTCACAATCAGCGCAACGGTATGCTCGGGGATGTTATATGCTCGGTAGCGTAGCTCGCTAGCAATCTCCACACTCACTGTTACATCATCAGTCAGTTGCTCAATAAAATAACTAGCCTGCATTCCCGCAAAATACGCCGTGCCACAGCCCACAATCATCACATGCTTGATCTGTCGCAATTCAGCATCACTTAAGCCTATACCGCCTAGCCGGGCATAGCGCTGCGCGGCAATCACTCGCCCAGCCAGCGTTGCCGCAAGGCTGGTCGGCTGCTCAAATATTTCTTTGAGGAGAAAGTGGTCATACCCCTGCTTTTGAATAGCTTGCAAATCCATCTCTAGTGTCTCTACTTGCACATCGACCACTTGCGAATCAGTCGTTTGAAGCTCGAGACCAGTGCGGGTGCAGCGCCCTACTTCGCCATCGTGCAGATAGACCACTTGGTTGGTATACCCCACCAGGGCCGATGCATCACTGGCAATGTACGTTTCGCCATCACCAAGCCCAACAATAAGCGGACTACCCTTGCGTGCCACAATGATCTCATCGGGGTCACTTGCTTGAACAACCGCCAAGCCGTACGTGCCTACCACCATTTTGAGCGCACCTCGCACTGCCGCTAGGAGGTCTGGTGCTTGCTTGTGCAAGTAATCGATCAGCGCTGTCAACACCTCAGTATCGGTATCGCTCTTAAATTCATACTCGTGTGCTGCAAGCATCGTCTTGAGCGCTTGATAGTTCTCGATAATGCCGTTATGTACAACGTAGATCTGCCCCACCTGATGCGGATGAGCGTTGCGTTTGCTGGGTGCCCCGTGGGTTGCCCAGCGAGTGTGACCAATGCCAACCGTATCAGTCGTCTTGTGGCGAGCTGTGAGCTCGTTTAGCGCAATCACCTTGCCTTTCGTTCGGAGCAACGTTGGCGCAGCATCCTTGTCGAGTGTAACAATACCAGCACTATCATATCCGCGATATTCAAGCCGCTTGAGCTCCGTCAGCAACACACCCTGCGCTGGCCGCGTTCCGATATATCCAACTATTCCACACATAGGTTTTTCCTTTCCTCTTGTATTATAGCGCTTTGGTCTTTGCCTTCTAGTGTACTCTTATTTTTGAACAATTTTGCAAAAATGTAAAAATTACAATGATTTTTCTCTGTTAAATTGTGTTGGTGTTTTTACATCAATAGTACTTTACCTATAAAAGATAGAGAAAAACGACAGAAAAAACAAGAACGAATGCAGCGCTCATTCTCAGCAATAGTTAAGCCGATATGCTCATACTTATAGACAACGAATAATACGATATGTTCGACATTTTTTCGACGAAGGGGTATACTAGGTGATATGAGTAGAGAAACGATTTTAGTCACTGGTGGCGCTGGGTATATTGGCAGCCACACCATTATTGAGCTGATTGCGGCAGGATTTGGCGTCGTCGTTATTGACAACCTCGCCAATGCCAGCCGCGAAAGTCTGCGACGTGTCGAAACAATTACTGGCACAACCATCCCCTTTGTCGAGGCTGATGTGCGTGACCAATCGGCACTTGATGCGATTTTTACCAAGCATGATATCAGTGCTGTGATTCACTTTGCTGGGCTCAAAGCAGTTGGCGAGTCAGTCGAGAAGCCGCTGGAATATTATGACTGCAATCTTAGCTCAACCCTCACTCTCCTAGCCGCAATGCGCCAACATGGGGTGCATCGGCTCGTTTTCTCGAGCTCTGCAACGGTCTATGGCACACCAGAGTCACTACCTCTCACCGAATCATCGCGCACTGGCATAGGCATCACAAATCCATACGGCTGGACGAAATATATGATCGAACAGATCATTCGTGACTATTGCACGGCTCACCCCGACTTCCAGGCAACTATCTTGCGCTACTTTAATCCAATTGGTGCCCATGCGTCAGGTATGATTGGTGAAGACCCAAATGGCATTCCTAATAATCTCTTGCCTTACGTTGCACAAGTTGCCGTTGGAAAATTGCAAAGTGTTGGTGTGTTTGGTGATGACTACGACACGCCTGATGGCACTGGTGTACGCGACTATATTCACGTCGTTGACCTTGCCAAGGGACATGTAGCAGCCCTATCACACATGCAGCCAGGTGAGCACACCTATAACCTTGGTACTGGCCATGGTACCTCTGTTTTGGAGATCATTAGCGCCTTTGGCAAAGCGTGCAAACATGACATTCCATACGAGATAAAACCACGCCGGGCTGGTGATATTGCAGCCTGCTATGCCGACTGCAGCAAGGCACAGCAAGAGCTTGGTTGGCAGGCAGAGCTTTCGATTGAGCAAGCCTGTGAAGATTCCTGGCGATGGCAGTCTCACAACCCAAATGGTTATAAGAATTAAAATTTAGATAATACCCCATGAGGGTATTTTGCAATGAACAAAATATTTATTATATTCAAAATGAATATATTATTTGTTCATACAATAATTTTATTATCAAAAACGTAGACTTCTTGCTATGTACGTTTGCATCTCTGAATAATAAATGTATACAAACTATTGTTGCCCGCTAGAGGTTAGTCTATAAAAAATAATAAACAGCCCATAGATATTGGGCTGTTTTGTTACTGCAAAAATAGCAAGATCCGGTTTAGATGCCTACTATTCTTGGCCAGTCGCTTGGTTGATACGAGTTGAGGAATCTGGTTTACCTTCGCCGGCGTCGAAGCGCATTTCTATATTGTACTTTTTACACACTTCTGCTTCAGGAATAGCCTTTTCCGTGTCACGATCACCGCCGTTGGCAAAAATAAGTTGGTCGCCAGGATATTGGCCAGCAACCATCTCGAGTGATTTTATTTGTGTAGGATCTTCGTCGATCGATAGAATCACTTGGTCAACACCTTTGAGAGCACGCATGAGACGCAGGCGATTGCTTTCGTTGAGGATAATTTTACCTTTTTTCAGCAACTGTTGCTTGTCGTTGTTGACAATAACAATAAGTTTGTCGCCCATTGCGGCAGCTGCTTCGATCATATCAATATGCCCACCATGGAGCGGGTTAAAATAACCACTGACAATTACTACTCGCATTTATTATTATCTCCTTGTTGTTTATCGTTAGAAAGGTTCTGTTGCTATATTATACCATTACTCTTGTATATCTCGACACCGTCCCCTATTTCACGCTATAATACAGCTATGACAAAACTGCTTATCACCGGTGGTGCGGGGTTCATTGGCTCGAACTTCGTGCATTATACCGTTCATCACAAGCCGGAATATGAAATCACTGTCGTCGATAAGATGACATATGCTGCGAACCCGCACAACCTCGACGGAGTGCGTGAGCAGATCAACTTCGTACAGGGCGATATTTGCGATGCCGAACTGATGGATCGCTTGATTGCCGAGACGGATATCGTTGTCCACTTTGCGGCGGAGAGTCATAACGATAACTCACTGCGCGATCCAAAGCCTTTTCTCGATACCAACGTGTATGGCACGTACACTATCTTGCAAGCAGTGCGTAACCACAACAAGCGTCTCCACCACATTAGCACCGACGAAGTGTTTGGCGATCTAGCACTGGACGATCCAAACCGCTTTACTGAGGAGACACCATACAACCCATCTAGCCCCTACTCGAGCACGAAGGCGTCGAGCGACATGCTGGTGCGCGCCTGGATTCGCAGCTTTGGTGTGAAGGCGACGATTAGCAACTGCTCCAACAACTACGGCCCCCGCCAACACATCGAGAAATTTATCCCGCGGCAAATTACTAACATCCTGAGCGACATCAAACCAAAGCTCTATGGCACGGGTGAGCAGGTACGCGACTGGATCCATGTCGATGACCATAACTCAGCGGTGCATTTGATTCTCGAAAAAGGCACGCTGGGCGACACCTACATCATTGGTGCAGATAACGACCACGTCAATAACAAAGCGGTGATTGAGATGATCTGCGACTTAATGGGCAAAGGTAAGGACTGGTACGAGCATGTCAATGATCGCCCCGGCCACGACATGCGCTATGCAATGGACTCGAGCAAGCTGCGCCGCGAGCTTGGCTGGCAACCACAATACACCGACCAAGATGGCATGGCTAACGGCCTACGCCAAACCATTGAGTGGTACACTACCAACCGCGACTGGTGGCAAGCCCAAAAAGCCGCTGTAGAAGCAACCTACGCTAAGCAAGGACAATAAGCCAATGCCTGACACCCCCAGCAAAACTCGCGTGAGTAGCAAGATCGCCTACCAAAACCCCTGGATCACCATCCACGAAGACCAAACACGCGACCATGCAGGTAACCTGGGGGTATATGGCTATATGGAGTCGCGAAACTCGTGTATGGTCGTCGCTGTCGACAAGCATGAGCGAATCTACCTGGTACGCGGCTTCCGTTATCCATCGCAGAGCTTTGGCTGGGAATTGCCTGGTGGTGGCGGTGACGGCGAAGATCTGCTCACCGCCTCCAAGCGTGAGCTAGAGGAAGAGACTGGTATTGTTGCCCAGTCGTGGGAGAAGCTCGGTGAAGCATATGTATGCAACGGCCTAATGACAGAGAAAATGGCGGTGTGCTTGGCACGAGACCTGTCTTTTGGCGGCAACAAAGAACAATCAGATGAAGTATTTAGCGATATGCGGTTCTTCACCAACGAGGAGATTAACCAACTTATTACCCAAGGCGACATCAACGACTGCCAGACACTGGCTGGCCTCCATTATTATCATATATGGCGAAAGGAGAACGCATGAATTTCGACCCATCAAGCTACAACGACCTTACCGTGACTGAATCGCCAATTCCAGGGCTATTCGTCATTAAACTGCCCGTCCATGGTGACAACCGTGGGTGGTTTAAAGAAAATTACCAGAAGGAGAAGATGGAAGCGCTGGGACTACCTGCCTTTACCATTGTACAAAACAACATCAGCTTTAATGACAAAGCTGGTGCAACACGTGGGCTACACGCCGAGCCCTGGAATAAGTTCATTAGTACCGCCAATGGCCGCGTGTTTGGTGCGTGGTGCGACGTACGCCAAGGCCCAACCTTTGGCCAGACATTTTCTGTGGAGATTAATCCTGGCACAGCGGTGTTCGTACCCAAGGGCGTGGCAAATGGCTACCAGACACTGGATGATAACGTGGCATATACCTACCTGGTTGACGCCCATTGGTCACCAGAGGCGCAGTATACCTTTGTTAATCTCTTTGATCCAGCGCTAGATATTGCGTGGCCACTCGGCAAAGATCAGGCGATCATCTCACATAAAGATGCTGCACACCCATTACTGCGCGACGTACAACCAATGGAATTATAAGACGAAAGGAAGATTGTATGACAGATTACACCTCTACCCTCATCATTGGTGCCAACGGGCAATTAGCCAAAGCAATGCAGCAGCAATACCCTAGCGCTCGGGCGATTGGGCATAATGACCTTAACCTCTGTGACGCAGCAGCTATTGCAACCTTCGACTGGTTCGGTATTAAGACAATTATCAACACTGCTGCTTATACCAATGTTGACGGCGCAGAAACAGCCGAAGGCCGCACGGCAGCCTGGCACATCAATGCCCAAGCGGTGGGACAGCTTGCTCGTATCTGCTCCGAGCGAGACATTACCTTGGTTCATGTATCAAGCGATTATGTTTTTGATGGTGAGACAGCACCACATACCGAAGATGAGCCGCTTAGCCCCTTGAGCGTCTATGGTGCATCCAAGGCAGCGGGTGATATTGCTGCCAGCACCACGCCGCGGCACTATATTATCCGCACCAGCTGGGTGATTGGCGATGGTAAAAACTTCGTGACAACAATGCTCGGCCTGGCTGCAAAAAATATCACACCGACAGTGGTAGCAGACCAAATTGGCCGCCTGAGCTTCACGCCAGAGATTGCTCGGGCGATTGACCACTTGGTAGAGAACAAAGCGCCATATGGCACCTACAATGTGACAAATAGTGGCTCATTGGCAAGCTGGGCAGACATCACACGGCAGATCTTTGCCTTGGCAGGGCATGATGACTTACCGGTAACAGACACGACCACCGCCGAGTATTTTGCCAATAAGCCTGGCATCGCGCCGCGACCACTCAATAGCGACCTCAGCCTTGAAAAATTACACGCGACTGGCTTTGCGAGCCAAGACTGGCAGGATGCACTACATGAATATGTTGTGAGAAGTATTCATTAATGACACCCTAGAATTTCTTCTACGATCCATTCTTATTAGACCAATGGAAATATAACACATTCGACCAATATATATTATTGATCTGATCTAAGGTCTGTGTATAACCCATGGAAATCTGCAGCTTAACAAAATCACTGTAGACTTGTGCGACTTCAGAGTCAGCATCATCACTTCTAATGCTTTCGTATAGATCGCGGTTTTCTGCAATCACACCCGCATCATCATCAGCTAACAGTGAATATATTTCGCCCGCCTCGAGCAAAAAATACTGCTGAGCGTTTTTTTCGTTGTGCAAGAAATTGAGTGTTTTAGTGACCACCTGAGGGTCAATACACTCTTCAATATTAGCAAAGAACATTTCAAGCCGGTCCACGCCACGTTTATAATCTGCAATGAGAGCAAGTGGCAAAGTCTTGCCCTCCTCTTCAAGACTGTTAAATATTGTCGAATCGACAATCTCTGTTTTGCTACTGAGCAGAATACGATATACGATTGGTATATCCGTATTATATTCAGATAGATCAACTATTCGAGCTTTGCTGATGTCTTCGTCGGTGTATGGTTTTCGATCAATTGAATATAGATATGCGCGATTCGCCATATATCTCCTTTTATCTTCCTGATGATATAACTCATAATACTCTCAAGTGAACACACAAGCAAATCTCTCGTTTGTTCAACCGATTATCACAGACTGTTATCATCCACTCTATATTCATATCACATCATATTTGATACTATGGTACTATAACTATATCTGGTATGATAAGTATATAGTTAGAACATAAGGAGTTTTACGTATGAAAGGTATTATTTTGGCAGGTGGTTCGGGCTCGCGCCTGTGGCCGATTACTAAAGCAATTAGCAAACAGCTGATGCCTATTTATGACAAGCCAATGATCTATTACCCTCTCACCACGCTGATGCAAGCAGGGATTCGCGACATCCTCATCATCACTACCCCAGCTGATCAAGCAGGCTTCCAGCGGTTGCTTGGCGATGGTGCGCAGTGGGGTATTAATCTGCAATACGCTATTCAGCCCAGCCCCGATGGCCTGGCCCAGGCATTTATCATTGGCGAGGAGTTTATTGGTGATGACAAGGTGGCGCTCGTCTTGGGTGACAACATATTCTACGGCGCAGCGCTCGATGACTCACTGCGTGCCTGCACTGACCCAGACGGCGGTGTGGTCTTTGCTTACAAGGTATCTGACCCAGAGCGGTATGGCGTCGTAGCTTTTGATGATGACAACCACGCGGTATCGATCGAAGAAAAGCCCGCCCAACCTAAGTCGAACTTTGCAGTGGTAGGGCTCTATTTCTACGACAATGATGTGGTAGAAATCGCGAAGAATGTCCAGCCAAGTGACCGTGGTGAGTTAGAAATTACCTCTGTGAACGCTGAGTATCTGCGTCGTGGCAAACTGAAGGTCCAGACACTAGACAACGGCGATGTATGGCTTGATACTGGGACGATTAGCAGCCTAACCGATGCCGAGGACTTTGTGCGCGTTGTACAGAATCGCACCGGCCAAGTCGTTGGCAGCCCCGAAAAGACTGCGCACATCAACGGTTGGATCACCGACAAGCAGCTTGCCGAACTTGCTGCACCGTTAAAAAAATCAGGCTACGGAAATTACCTCTCGGCGTAGTATAATAATACCAATATGAAAACGAATACCAAGACAGTGTGTGTGATCGTCCCAGCCTATAACGAAGCGACGGTCATCAAGAACGTGATCAAACAATCCAAGCGAGTCTTTGCCAAAGCCAAGGCAGCTGGCTATACAATTGATGTCGTGCTAGTCAATGACGGGTCGAAGGACGACACACTCACCCAAGCCAAAAAAGGCGGTGCCATTACGATCGATCATATCCTTAACTCTGGTGCGGGTGGCGCAACTTTAACGGGCCTATCGTACGCTCGGCAGCATGACTATGACATTGCCGCCACGATGGATGCTGATGGCCAGCATGCGCCAGAAGATGTGTTGGCGGGCATCACGCAGATCGATGAGCGTCAGGCTGATCTACTCATTGGTAGTCGTCTCATTGACAGCACCGGCATGTCCAAGACAAAGGTGCTCGGTAATAGAGGCTTGAGTTTGATCACTAAGCTCTTATTTGGCATTAATGTGACAGATTCACAGTCTGGCCTACGTATCTATTCGCGCCGCGCCATTGATGACCTCGATTGGAAGTCAACTGGTTACGAATTTTGCTCGGAGATGATCTGGCGTGCCAAGCAAGCGGGGATGACAATTGGTGAATACCCAATCAAGGCAATCTACACCGACTACTCCCGTGCTAAAGGTCAAAACAACTGGAATGCCATCAATATCGTCAAACGCTTATTCAAACAACGCTTAACGGAGCTCTTCGAATGAGATACTTTGCTCTTGTCTTGCTCAATGTGCCAATTATTCTCCTGGCGCTCGTCAACATCATCACCCAATACAAACTAAATAAAATCACCGTCACTCGCTTACGCCACCAGGTGGTAATGTGGCTGGTGGTCATGGTGGTGCTGCTGAGCTGCTTCCCGCTGTATAATATTTCGATTGGCCACCCACCGTTTGATTCGTCGGAATTAAGCTTGTTTGATATTGTCCAGACGACAGCGATCGTGTTGCTCTTCTACATCGTCAACACGCAGCGCCAGCGAATTGACCAAAACGAACGCCGCGTGCGCGACCTCCATCAAGAACTATCGATTAAACTCTCGGATTATGGCAAAAAATAGATCACTCGATATCGTAATCCCCTACTGGGGTGAATTTGCCTTACTCAAAGAAGCGGTTGACTCTGTCTTGGCTCAGACGAGCGATGACTGGCACCTAACCATCCTCGACGACCACTACCCATCGACCGAAGCGCGCGATTATTACACAAAGCTCGCCGACCCACGCATCACCTATATCCGGCACAAGAAAAACCTTGGTATTACCAATAACTTCAACTTTGCCATCCAGCACGTAACGGCACCGCACTGTATGATTGTGGGGTGTGATGATCGGCTCTTGCCAGAGTGTGTAGCAGTGGCACTGCAGACAATTGGTGAGGCAGATTTTTATCAGCCAGGAGTGCAAGTGATTAATGATAAGGGACAGCCATATCTCCCATTGGTTGATCGCGTTAAGCGATTTTTACAGCCACGTAAATCAGGGCTTTACTCAGGCGAAAAGCTCGCAACGTCTCTGAGTCATGGCGATTGGCTCTATTTCCCATCGATCGTCTGGAAGACAGCGACGCTTAAGCGATATTCCTTTGATGCGACGTATACTATACTAGAAGATCTTGTCTTGGTGTTTGACTTCATTCTTGATGGCGCAGTGCTTGCTTTTGATCAGACAGAGACATTCCAATACCGGCGTTTTGCCCAGTCGCTCTCAAGCAAAGAAAAGTCAAAGGATGGCGTGCGCTTTGCAGAAGAAAACGAGGTATATACTAGCTATGCTCAGCGCTTCGCATCGGTTGGCTGGCATAAAGCTGCTCGGGCAGCGCGGCTCCATATTACATCGCGCATTCATCAGTTGTTGTCGTAGCTAATGTAATTTGACTATCCTCTCACCTCTATAAAAATAGCGGTTATTTTGTGAGTAAATTAGTGTCCCTTTGCTCTTGCACTACTACATAGTAAAGCTTGAAGATGATATTCATGAGCGGCAATTCGTTTACTATTCTTTTCTGTTAGCTAATCCTAGTTTCGTCACAGACGAGATCATGGATGTAAAAATTGTTTTTATTCTTTATAAAACACTCTGACTAAGTGTTGCGGGGTTTAAAAAATAGCGTGCGTCTTGAATAATATGAAGATGCGACAAGAGCATGAAAAATTTGAGTTCTTCTATATCAAGAAATATTATTCCTTCGTGCTGCACGACAAAACCGGCTCGATTTTCTCGAGCCGGTTTGTTTCGTTATGTACTCTACCTCACGTTTGCTTCAGTCGTTTCGGTTTTTTCTTTATCGACTTCAGCAAATTTGCGCTCCACTGCCATGATGTATAGCTGCATAAAGATTGGGCGAGGTAAGATATCATACAGATACCACGCCAGTGTTTTCTTAGCATGCGGGAGCTCGGTGTTTTTCCACGGAGTGAGTGCAAAGTACTTTTGCCACAGCAGCCGGTTCGGATGCTTGTTGCCAACTTCCCACGGTTTACCCTGAATGCCGTAGAGCGAGTGAATAATCTTGGGGCTGTAGTAGTTGGTCATAATCTCGTCGTAACTATAGAAATACGGCTGCTTAAGATTATTAATGCGCAGCAGATCTTGCGGCCTATAGGCGTAAAATGCACTGGAGAAATTATAGGCAATATCGAGCGTCTTGATCTGCCCGCGGAACATAACATTACAGAGGTCTTGATCGGCAATGACGTAGTCGCTTTTCTTCGACAGATGCTCGACGACTTGGCTCGACGCATCATCTTTGAGCCATTTTTTGTGATTGATGAGCATGATACCACAGTTGTAATAGCCATCGGTAGGCTGGAGACCAATCGTTGCTTTGTGCTGATTGGTGAGAGTGTCGTAGGCCAGTGCCATGATATTTTTCTCAAAATCAAGATCCAGTAAACCATCGAGCGAGCTGGTAATGATTGTGTGTGGGTTGAGGTAGAGCACACGATCGGTCTTGATTTCAAGATCGGCCAGTGCTAGCATCTTGAGCCACGTCACATACACACCATGCCACGGCTTGACACCTAGCTTCTGTAGTTTCTTGTGGTACGCGTTAGGGTTGATGAATGTCAAATAGGCGTTGGGGTATTTTTCAACCAACTTTTTGAGGCGATCTTTGCTTTGCTTGCTTAGCTTATACCCACAATAAAAAATATGAATCTCGTCGAGCGTCTTGTTATTCTCAAGCAGTGATGCGATCGAAATCGCACTCACCACTGCGTAGTTATCGTCACTTTGATACAAGACGTTTAAGATTTTCTTTTTGACTCTGGGCATGACCTGCCTCTCTCCTTTATTCCACCGCTGCTATGTTTTTTACGTAGTTTTCCAGTAATGGCTGGTAGCTCTCACTGATGAATCCGGTGTTGTGCAACTTCGACAAATTCATATCGCTATACATTGGTCGAGGCGCAAACGGAATCTTGTCTTTACTATACTCTTGTGTTGACACTTTTACAACCCTATCGCGATCGTGCCCTGCATATTCGAATACATCCTCGGCAAGCTCTGCCCACGATTTGATCGGCCCAGAGTTAGACACATGATACAAACCATACTCGGCCTTGGTGTCTAGTAAGTGCTTGGTGGCACGCGCAATCTCCGACGCAAAGGTTGGCCGACCATATTGATCATCCACAACCTTGGGATTAATACGCATGTCAGCCAAGCGCTTCATCGTCCGTGGGAAGTTGTGCCCATCGCCAATTACCCACGAAACACGCAGCACATAATGACGCAGCGCAAGGCTAACCAGTAGATCCCCTGCTGCCTTAACGTCGCCATAGACCGACAGTGGTGAGAGCGACTCATCCTCGCCATGGTTTTTGTTCGTCCCATCAAAGACATAGTCGGATGAATAGTGAACCAATGTAATATCGTGCTCCAGCGCTACCTTGACGAGATTGCGCGGGCCAACGGCATTGACCTGCCAGGCTTTGGTGCGGCCCTCAATCGTTTCTGATCCATCGGCATTGACGAACGCTGCTGCGTTGATAATGACATCCACACCCGACCAATCATACCCAAGCACCTGCTCTTCATCAGCAATGTCGAGCTGCTGGTGACCCAGCGCCGTTGCCTTTGGATATATCTCCTGGAGCGCCCGCCCCACCTGGCCATTACAACCCAATATTACAATCCCCTTGCTCATATACCCTCCTTTGTTTCTGCTATTATAGCACAGTTAGCGTAAGCTTTTTGAAATATCTGAAATCGCATGGTCGATGTAGGATAAAAAACACGCTTATGAGCTATTTTACTACTGTTAAGTGCTCATATAGTCTCGCTCAATCCCACCCCCTTGGGGTATCATTGCAATCAATTTTGCTACGTAGTAAGCTAGGAGAATCTGAATCTCACAGCCTCTCTTGGTGCTGGATTTTCTCTCGCACTTTGCTTCAATGATGTGTATAAATCAATTATGATGATTGACTCCAGCTCTGGCACAAATGATCAGTGTCTCATACATGTTGACCCTTACAGCGATCTATCGGGGTGTGAAGCGTGATGACCTTTGAGGTTTTGATGGGAAATTAATAAAAAAACAAAAGTCTGGTGGTTCTCATAAGAATGGATAATGGCTCTACTTAGCGCAACACGCGACCACTCGCACTACGCAGCCATAGAGCGCAGTTGCTGGCGATAGACTACCGCGAGTAGCGCCGCTTGAATGATGCCTGCCACCATAAAACACAGCACACTGCCCAGCATCGCATAGTGCTGCACCACACCATATGACACGACTGTGAGTACAATGTTACTCAGCAAAAGTATATAGAACTGCCCCTTAAATTCGCGCAGCACAGTGAGGATATTGATATAAATCGACACCAGCGCATTAGCCACCGCTCCCACGACCATGATGAGTAGCTCAGTGCGATAATCAGTAATGCGTGCATTGAAAATGAGCGTAAGAAGCGGTGCTCCAACCAGCCACGTCGCAATCAGTGTCAACGCACTAATGCCCAAGACGATAAGGATAATCTTGCTCACCAAAGCATGGAACTCGAGGCGCTTTTGCTGATGATAGAGCTCTGACAGCTGCACAATATTGGGCTGAATAATGAAGGTAATAAACAGCGAGAGTAAGGTAATAGGCATAGCCATGATACCAAAATAAGCGATCTCGTGCGTGTGGAATGTATCGAGAAAATAGCGCGGAATATTAAGCGAAAACATTGTTAAAAATGTGGTAAGGAACACTGGTGCGCAGCGCCGCATGATCATACCAACATGGCGTAGCTTAGGCACGAGATGATCGATATGAAGTTGAATAGATTCATACCGCTGTACCTGTTGCCAATCGTACAACACAAGCATGAGAGCATTGACTATCACAATTGCTATTACCCCCCACAGCACACTGTGCACAAGCATATCGACGAGTAAAAATGCTCCAAAACCACCCACTGCCTTGATAGTAAGCGAATAGCCAACAACGTAGAGCCTGTGGTGGATTTGCAGCACACCATAGAGTGCATCAGCCACTGCCTCCAGCGCTTTGAAGAGTACAAGCGCAATGATAATACTCGACTTCACGACATCATAGTGATTTGCCGCGCAAAACAGCACCGCACCCACCATCATCACGATCGACGTCACGAGCTTAACGGCAAGGTAGCTGCTACTACTAAACTCTTTGCGCACATCCGACACCTGATAAGTACGCCCACCCCACAAACCAATCGCCCAAAACACCACCGAGAGCGATAACGCAAAGGAAAAAACCCCCGAGTCGGCAATGCCATTAAGCCGCGTAATAAGTAGCAGGAGCGCTGGCGAGATAGCACTTTGCAAAAAGGAGCCAATAGAGTTCCAGATATAATTTTTAGATTGCATAATCTTATTTAGTATACCACTGGTTGATTATTTCCTGCGATTTAGACCATAATTTGCTCTGTTGTGATTTGTGCTCTATAATCAGGCGTGTTATGAAGAAATATTGGGCATCATTCGAATCATTTATTGCACGGCCAGAGCAGGTTTTTCTTTCGCTGTGTTTGTTGTTTGGCTTATTGTCGGCGTTTTTTGTGCCGCAGCTGTCGGTGAGTGATGAGAATATGCACTATTTGCGAGCGTATGCGCTGGCTGACGGGCGTCTCGAGTCCAAGCGCTGCACCTACCCAGTGGATGTTAATGGCCGGGCATCATCAGTGTATCATGGCAATATCAGCGCTGATTATTCGCGCCCTATCAACCGCTCAGAACTCAAGACAAGCAAATGTAACAGTGCCGTGGGCTACGCACCCATTATGCATGCGCCGCAAACGCTTGGTATTTTTATTGCTAATCTCTTCAACGGGTCGACAGGTTTGACGATTCTCTTTGGGCGAATTGCAAACTTACTGTTTTATGCGCTGAGTGTATTTTTCATTATCAAGTGGGTGCGGGTTGGTAAGTGGGTTTTTGCAGTAGTGGGGCTGTTACCACTAATGGTTCATCTCGCCGCCTCACTCTCGAGCGACGTCATGACAAATGTAGCGATATTCCTCATTACCGCCATGACGCTCAATCTCTACGCCCAAGAAACGCCGATCCGCCGCAAGCAAGTTGCTGGCCTCTTAGCTATAGCGGCGCTGCTGGCGCTGACCAAGGCAGTTAATGGTTTGCTGCTCTTCCCACTGCTGTTTTTGCCAGGGCGACTCTTCATCCCAAACACGAGGCTGCCGAAGCTACCATCACTTTTCAAGAAGCTCCCCTTCAACCTGCATAAATGGGCGCTGATCGCGGGCGCTGGCATTGTGTCGCTGGCGGCACTACTTGTCTGGCAAAAGATCTATGATGGTGCGCTCCTTTCATCTGGTGCAGCCGATAATCCATTGCATCACAACCCGCTTGGCTTTATCCGCATCCTCTTTAATACCTACATCAATCCAAACATTGGCTACACCGACATCGTGGTACGTGGGAGTGTGGGCGACTTCTCGAGCTTCAAATATCACCTGCCGCTCTTTGTTTTGATTCCACTCTTTTTGTTGGTGTTCCTTGCATTCATCAAGCGCGATAAGGCCGAGGAGCAAGCACTCGCGCCAGCTGCTGGCCGATTAGCCGTGGCTAACCTCACCACTATTGCCGTCTTTATTGCGGCGGTTTCGTACGCCATGTACACCGCCTGGGCACTGCTACCAATTCGCTTTGGTGCTGGTGCATACTACGCCGATGGAGTGCAGGGGCGTTACTTTACGGCACTACTCGTGCTCCTCATCCCCTGTGGGGTGTGGCTACGCAAGTATATTTGGTTCCATACTGCCTCGGCTAAGGTGTTTCATACCCTTATATTCTTTGGCTGCGGGGCAATTTTGCTGTACTATACCTTTGGCACCTATTGGGCTTACCACGCGCCGATACCGGTACCACCGGTGGCATAAGAGAAAATATTCTCTGTCTCTCAAAGCTCTTTGTTTTTCTGCTTGTCTGGCCTGTGCTTCATCTGCTTAAATCTCAATGCTTTCTTTTAGCATCAATTCCTCCACTCCATTATTTCATCTGATTTGTCGTTATCCTAACGAATTTTAGCACTGGTACTGGGAGATTGGGTCTATAGGGTCTATAGGGTCTATCGTATCTTGAAGGAGGAATCATACAAAATATATGATTCTATAAAAGTTTTAAAATCCTTCTTTTTACCTTCCCCTTTCAATACGCTTATGCTATAGTGACATGGAACACTAATAGCACAAGCATTATGAAATTATTACGTACTCTATCCAAAAAACGTCTCACAGTCATCATTAGTATTGGCCTTGCGCTCATCGCCGCAGGTGGCTATGGTGCCTATATCGCAACACGCCCTGCCCCACTGCCACCCCTGTCAGACGAGCCAACACCAGCCCAAAAACAAACGCAGCACAAGACCGATGCCGCCACGAAAGAATCATTTTTAGACAATAACACAGACCATAATACGACCAATACCAAAGATACTTCGCAGCAGCGCACCACCCAGGCTCAGCCCGCGCCAGTTCCAGCCTCGGCCAAGCACATCGAGCTCTCTGCCGAGCAGTCAGGCGAGACGGTCGTCGTGACTACCAAGCTAAGAGAGCACGGCTTTTCCTCTGGCCAGTGCGTGCTGACGATTACTAGTAGTGGGCAGCACTCCGAGCAGCACGCTGCCATCATCTACCAACCAGAATACTCCACCTGCGCAGGATTCTCGCTGCCAGCTCGGTCGCTCCCCAAAGGTATGTGGCATATCTCCCTCGCTGTCACGCCGCTTGGTGGCAAGGCACTCACGAAGACACTTGATACGGAGATTCGCTAGATGATGGCTCAATCACACTCCACTACTCGTCTCTTCTCGACATATTGGCGATATGTCCTTGCTGGTGTGTTGTGTGTGAGTTTATTTGCTGCGACTATCCTCTCCCGCCCAGCCCAAGCAGTAACAGCAGCCGATTGGCGAGCAGGCAATATCGTTGATGATTTGCTCTTTACCAATAGCGACGATATGTCGGTGGCAGATATTCAGGCGTTTCTCAATAGCCTCAACCCACAATGCGACACTTATGGCCGGCAGCCTGCTGCCGAACACGGCCGGCGCGATATCAGCCGAGCACAGTATGCCGCCGCTCGAGGTTGGCATGGGCCACCATATGTCTGCCTCAAGGACTATTATGAAGTGCCTAAATACACACCGGGCAATTACATCCCTGCCAATAACTTCGGTGGAACGATCCCCGCTGGAGCAGTCAGCGCCGCGCAGATTATCTATGATGCTGCCAAGCAAAACAATCTCAACCCTAAAGTCCTGCTAGTAAAGATCGCCACCGAGTCGGCTGGCCCACTCACCTCTGACACTTGGCCCCTCCAAAACCAATACACCTATGCCATGGGCTCGCACTGCCCCGATAGTGGCCCGGGTGGCAGTGCCAATTGCGATCGCAACTATGCTGGCTTCTCGATGCAAGTCGCCTCAGGAGCACAGCTCATCCGCTGGTATCTGGATAGTATGCAGCAACCATGGTGGTCGTACAAAAAGCCGTTTGCGACCAATCGTATCCTATGGAATGTGGTGCAGCGAGGCTGCGGCGCTGGCGATGTGTATATCGAGAGCAAGGCCACAGCGGCACTCTACACCTACACACCCTACCAACCCAATCAAGCAGCCCTGGCTAATATGTATGGTTTAGGCGATCATTGCAGCGCCTATGGCAACCGCAACTTCTGGCGAGTGTGGAACGACTGGTTTGGCTCAACCCAGCATAGCCGGCCACTGATCAGCTTCCGCTCACACAGCAGCTACATTGGCTGGACAGGGGTAATTCATAACCGTGGCATTACAGGCGTCACTGGCCAAAGCAAGGCAATGCAAGCTCTCACGATCGATGGTGAGGTAACTTATACCTCATACAGCAACGAGCGTGGTTGGCAGCCCACTGTGCAGGGTAGTATGCAATCGGGTACAACAGGGCTTGGCCGGCCAATCACTGCCGTCAAGATCCAGCCAACTGGTACTCTCGCCCAGGCGTACGACATCTACTATCGCGCCCACGTGAGCTACATTGGCTGGATGGGCTGGGCCAAGAATGGTGAAGTGGCTGGTGCAACTGGTGGAGCTAACAATGCTATCGAAGCGATCGAAATAAAGCTTGTACGCAAAGGAACGCCTGCGCCTGAGTCATCTGGAATGGCGTATAAAAATATTGCAACACATGACGACCCATCACCTCTTAGACTCTCACTCAGCTCACATGTCGGTATGGTTGGCTGGCAGCCAGAAGTACGCGATGAGATGATGAGCGGCACCACTGGCCAAAGCCGCCGCATCGAAGCAATCAAAGCATCGCTCCACAACACAACGGGCCTGCCAGGCAACATCCAATATTCATCACACGTTAGCTACGTCGGCTGGCAAGATTGGAAACAAGCGGGCGACGTATCCGGCACCACAGGGCAGTTCCGCTCCATTGAGGCAGTCCGCTTCTTACTTACTGGCAAACTTGCCACTACATACGACATCTGGTACCGAGGTTACTCGCAATACGTCGGCTGGATGGGCTGGGCCAAGAATGGCCAACCAGCTGGTTCGACTGGTGCCTACCGACAACTCGAAGCACTCGAGGTGCGCCTTGTGCCGAAGCATACACTCAGCCTGCCTGGCGGTGCCTTTTATAACCCAACCAATACTGCTGTGCCCGATCTCTACCAGCTGAGCTATGCTGCCCACGTAAGCTACATCGGCTGGATGCCCGATGTGTCGCACCCCATTATGGCTGGCACCACTGGCAAATCGCGCTACCTCGAGGCAATCCGTCTTGGCAAAGCCGTATCGCTGCGCGATGGTTCGCCCATTACCATCCAGTGCGAAGCAAAAACTGCTGGCCAGTGGCTCCCATCAGTCACTCTCTCACCATCGCAGCCCTGTGGCACGACTGGCCAGCGCAAAGCACTCGAAAGCCTTAAGCTTAGCCTCAGCCCTGCCGACGCCGCTCGCTACGATATTTATTACAACACTCACCTCTCCTGGGTAGGTTGGCAGGGCTGGAAAAAGAATGGCGAAGTAGCTGGTGACCGACCCGGTTCGCATATCGAAGCAGTGATGATTAAGCTCGTCGAGAAGAGTAACGAGTGATCAACATAGAAAACACTCCTCCCATATCTGTGGGAGGAGTATCATATGTTATAACAAGACAACAACTTTATTCGTAAATCGCTGCCACTTTCTCCTCAATATTCTTCCATTGATAGTCGTTGGCAGTTTGGCGGCCACCAGCGATGAGCTTGTCACGCAGCGCTTTGTCTGCTACCAGGCGCTCTACGGCCGCGACACCAGCCGCTATATCACCCTGTTGGTAGAGGAGGCAGTTCTCACCATCCTTGAGGTATTCGACATTGCCGCCATTGGGCACCACTACTGCAAGACCACCAGTTGCCATCATCTCGAGCGGTGGGTAGGAGAAGCTCTCGAGGATGCTTGTCTTGATGAGAATGTCACAGCTAGCGTATACTTCGCCGACCTTCTCGGGCGCGATGCGATTGTAGAATGTATCGACGCGGTACCAGTCCTTGGGCTCTTTGCGGTACGATAAATATGAAATCTCATACTTCGCAGGGTCGAGTTGGTTGATGATGCGGAAGGCTTCGTCGGTGTTTTTATACTCGCTCTTACTATCGCCCTCAACGAGGATTTTTATCTTGCGACTACTGTTAAAATCGCGCTCGCGGTATGGATAATACTCGATATCGATGCCGTTCGAGACATACTTCGCATCCTTGCCAAACATATCTTTGAGCCACTTCTGGCACCAGAGCGACATCGTTACATAGCGCACACCCGACTGGTCGCAGTACGATGCGTTAGCCGCGAAGCGTGGCCCACCCGTGCCAGGGATATAAAAATCAGTCTCGAAGTTCTGGACGAAGTAGAGCCGATTGCGTACATTAGGGTGCTTTTTGATAATCTCTACCGTTGACCACAGCGTCGCCACTTGCGTGTCAAAGAAGGCCTCTATCTTCGTCTTGTGCGCTGTAATAACATTGAAGCCTGGCAATTCAGAGCGGTATTGGTAGGTCTTTTTGGCTTGCTTGAGGGCATGCTTACTTACTGAATCGATCAGCGTTACATCCCAGCCCGCCTTGCGGAGAATGTCAGCGTGTTTGACGGCAACGATCACTCCACCCGAGATATCCGTCGAAGGCAAGACAAAGCCAATATTGCGCGCTAAGCGTTCCCGTATAAACGATGCAAGCGTGTAGCCAGTGTAGACCGTCGAATAATCATTGGCGGCAATCTTGTGTGCATTTTCACCCAGCTGAGTGCGCAGTGTTTTGTCGGTAATGAGACGATCGAGCGCTGCATACCAATCGTTATCCGCGCCAACCAAGAGGCCTGTCTCACCGTCCTTCACTTGCTCGGCAAAGGCCCCCACCTGACTCGCCACCGTCGGCACTTTGACGAGGCCAGCCTCGAGCCATTTGTTTTCAGACTTCGCACGGTTAAAGATCGTATCGACCAGTGGTGCAAGAATAATATCGCAGTCCACCATCACCTTAGGCAACTCCCGCCAATCGACAAAGCCTGACGTCATCACCCGCTCTTTATACGGTTCAAGCGCGGCCGGTACGTCGAGAATACCAGCAATCTTGAGGTGGAGCTGCGGATACGTATCGAACAGCCGAATCAAGTCTGGGATCACCAGCTCAAAGTCCTCATTGTGCGTAATACTCCCGCTAAAGTACCCGATGATAATTTTGTCTGCATCCTTGGCAATCTTCCCTTCAGCCAAGTCTTCCAGCGCCATATTAGACGTCTTGATCATCTCATCAGAGGCAGCATTACGGTTGATGAGGACATCACCGGTGGTGTACTTTTGCAGTTCGTCACGCAGCTGCGTTGTGGTTGTCACAACGTGGTCGCAGAGCTTAAGCGTTTCACGCATACGGTTCACCCCATCGTCGTAGAGCTGCTTATCGGCCTGGTTCATCTGCTGGACGTATTTGATACCGTCGGTGTACGTTTGATCGATGACAAGATCGTCGATATCGAAGAAGCAGGTCTTGTTGAAAAACTTTGCTTGCTTGATAAACTCCCGCACCGTCTCTGTCACTGGGCAACGAAAGAAGACGAATCCACGATAATACTTGAGGTCATCCAGCGAAAGCCGATCATAAAACACACTCTCCACCGTTAACCCCTGCGACATCAACTGCTCCATTTGGTGTGCCACGCGGTAGCGCTCAGGGTGCGGTAAGGTGCAGCCGTTGATAAAGAGGATATCTTTGTAATACTTCTGTTTGCGCTCGGGAAATTTACGATAATAGGCATACTTCGTGGCGCGCTTACCAAAGCCAATCACTCCATCGTCTTTGATAATCTTCATGCTTTTCTTGGCGGCTTTGTGTACTTTACCGATCATACGTCCTCCTCTGGCGTTACGTGCGGGTTATATAGTGTGTTGTATCCTTTACCACAGAGTGCAGCAGTTATCTGAGCACTGGTAAGCGGTGTATCTGGCGCAAGAGCGGCAAGTTTGGTACGCGCCACCACCACTGTTGGTGCGTCGATAGTACCAAGATTATAGCGGGCTGTCAAGTAGATATGTTTGGTAAATGAGCGCCGACTGAGCTGCTGAAGCAGACCTACCACCGATGGCTGCAAAATCGACGACAAATTTGCAATCACCTGCTGCTCATCAGTAATACGTGGTACCACTGCACCGATCATTGGGCGAGCAGCATCGGCAGCGAGGTGCTGCAGCGTGCTAGAAGGCAGCGCATTATGCTGCGTGAGGCATATCATGTCGGCAGTAGTCGTCTCGAGCAGCTGACCAACAGTGGTCGACTCATCAAACGACTCGGTGTCAGTGCTATATGCTTGGCCTAAGATATAACTCATCTGCCACTGAGCACCATACTGCGGGTCGCGCTCTACCTGGGTCTGCACCTGGCGAGCGGCGCTATCCGCCTCGAGGGCGCGGCGCTGCGCATCGATGACGTAAGGCTTAGCATCAAGGTCTTTCGCTGTAGAGGCTTGGTGAACACGCCAATAGTAGAGGATCTGCGGCACATGAGCAATCTGCTCGGGCTGCAAAGCCCATGTCAGGCGCAAGAACAACTCCCAATCCTGCGTGCCATTATATGACCCATCTTCGCCGCCGACCTCTGTGAGTAATTGGCGCGACATGACGGCAAAGTGTGTAATGTAATTCACTGCGCGCAAAAAATCTTCGTTCCAGTCGGGCTTAAAGAACGGCTGATACGGCCGGCCATGTTCATCCATCTTCGTCTCATCGGTGTAGACAAACTGCGCGCCAGTGCGGTCGATCGCGGCCGTAACCCACAGAAGTGCATCAGGGTGGAGAATATCATCATGGTCAAGCAGCGCAATGTATTCGCCCGTAGCCTGTGCGATGCCATAGTTGGTTGCACCAGCAATGTGACGGTTCCTGTCCAAAAAGAATGGCTTGAGCTGTGGTATGTCCTCGGCTAAGTCACGGATCGCCTGACGAGTAGTCTCATTAGTCGAGGCATCGTCAACGAGGATGAGTTCCCAATGTGGGTACGACTGCGCCACCACCGACTGTACCATCTCTCGCAGAAATGGAATCGGCGTATTATACGTCGGTACGATAATGGAGATACGCGGCTGCTGAGCAAGCGAACTAAGTACTGGCGGCTGCTCAGTGTGCTGACGCTGCCATGCATCGTAGATGCGACGCTGGCGAGCATCAAGATAGGCCCGATACGGCGCTAGGAGGTAACGTACCGCGCGGTGGAGATGGCGATTGGCTTTGATAAGGTGCGTCAAACGATGTAATATATACGACATTTCTCCCTATTTCCAGGTATGCTTGAGCTTGGTAACACCACCCCACCGGCCATGATCATAATCACGTTGCACTGAGAAGTGCGGCCCCTCCTCAGTAAAGGCGATCGTCTTCGTGTCGTCCGCCCCCATCAAGCCAGCCTTGATGAAATAACTCCCCTCGTTGAGGTTGAGCTGCACCGTGTAGGTCGCACGATTCTTGTCAGCAATCTTCACTTTTTCTTGGTACGTGTTAGGGCCATAGACATACTCACCATTCTCACGGAAGATTGCCACGCCAACATGCTTGACCCCTGTTTGCTGCCACTCTAACTCCACCGTCATAGTTTCGTTATACTCATACACCGTCTGTTCGTTGCCATCACTGCCGCGCAGTGTAATGTCGAAATCGTCTGATATTTGCTCGTCTAGCCCTTCTGACTCGTTGTAACTCTTGATGTTGCTTCGGCTATAGGCGGCGGCGATACGGTATGGCTTGCCGATCATCTTCACCTTCCCATCCTCGATAAACACTGCCTTGTTGCAAAAGCGCTCTACCGCCGACATATCGTGCGTGACGAGGATAACAGTGCGCTTTTCGCGCTTAAGCTTATCGAAGTAGGCGTAGCATTTCTTTTGGAAGGCTTCATCCCCCACTGCCAAAACTTCATCTAGCAGCAAGATATCGGCATGGGCACGAATGGCAATGGAGAAAGCCAGGCGCACCTGCATCCCACTGGAATAATTCTTGAGCCGCTCCTCCATAAAGTCACCCAGCTCAGCAAAGTCGACGATTTTATCATACATTGCCTCCATCTCGTCATGACTAAAGCCCAGCAATGCACCGTTGAGAAAGACATTCTCGCGGCCAGTTAGCTCTGGGTTAAAGCCAACGCCCAGCTCGATGAACGGCACCAGCGAGCCACCCACCTCGACACTTCCGCTATTGGGGGTGTAGATACCAGCAATCGTCTTGAGCAGTGTGCTCTTGCCTGAGCCATTGCGCCCAACAATACCAAAGAAATCGCCTTCGTTGATGGTGAAGTCGATATCCTTAAGCGGAGTAAAGACCCGATACCCTTTGCGCCCCTTGAGGAGGTTAATGAGCTTTTGCTTGATGCCCGAACTCGCCTCCAGCGGGATCTTGAAGGACTTCGTGAGGTTATTGATAACAACGATTGGTTGCGCCATCTAGATACTCTCCGCAAAATACTGTTGGTTGCGCCGGAAATAAAACACCGCCAACAGAATGATAATGATAATCGAAATAAATGGAATGAGCACCCACGGGAAGGAAACAAGATCGTAGAGCTGGATAGTCTGGGGTGTTACGAGCACTTGGCGGACGTCTTGGATGATCTGGGCGGCTGGGTTGAGCATAAGATATGGCGCAGCAGCTGGCATGCGCTCCATTACCATCTGCAAAGGATAAATAACCGGCGTGGCATAGAAGGCAGCCTGCATAAAGATCTCCCATAGATAGCCAATATCGCGGTATTTCACATTGATCGTCGCAAGGAAAAATGCCACCGCCAAGGAAAGTACATAGAGTTCGAGGATGAGTGGAATAACTAGCAACCCCTCAAGCGACCACTGTACGCCATTAACCAAACAAAAACCCAAAATCACCACCATATTGATGGCAAGGTTAATAAAGGCCGAGATAGTACCAGAGATAACAATGATATATTTGGGGAAGTTGATCTTGCGGATAAGGTCGCCGCGCGAGACGATCGACTGCAGCCCTTGCACCGTCGCCTCACTAAAGAAGTTCCATAGCACAATTCCCACTAAAAGATACACCGGATAGTGCTCGACTTGCTTACCAAGGCCGAGGAATTTATCGAACACGATATACAAAATAATAAACAAAAATATCGGCTTGAGGATTGACCACAAATAGCCCAGCACCGAGCCCTGGTAGCGCAGCTTGAAGTCCGTTACGATCAACTCGCGCAGCAAGATGCGGTTTTTTCGTTGCAAAAGATTTGTTACTTTCATAGTTTCTCTGGCCATTATATAATATGACCGTGGTAAAAAACAATCTTGCAATCATAGTTCTTAACTGGAACGGCGCCGATGATGCCCTAGAATGCATCGATTCGTTGGCGCAGCAGACGCTAGTGCCGACCATTATTGTAGTCGATAACGACTCGCATGATGACTCGGTGGCACGCTTCCGCTCATATCAAGCTAAGCACCCCGCGCTCAGTCTCGTCATCATTGAGAATCAGCGCAACCTCGGCTTCGCCGGTGGTATTAACACAGGCCTGCGCTACGCACAGAAGCAGCAATTTCGCTTTGTTGGCGTGCTTAACCCCGACGCAGTTGCTAACACACACTGGTGCCAAGCCTTGGTGGATGAGCTACGAGCTCATCCGCACTGTGGTATTGCCACTGGACTACTCGCTCGCCGCGATGGGACGACTATTGATAGCTCGGGCGACTTCTATACCACCTGGGGTTTACCTGGCCCGCGCCACCGTGATGAGCCAATTAGCCATGCGCCAACAGAGGCCGGAGCAGTGTTTGGTGCAACGGGTGGTGGAGCAGTGTATCGCACGGCACTGTTCGACACTGTTGACCTTTTTGACGAAGCATTCTTCATGTACTACGAAGACGTCGATCTCAGCTTTCGCACGCAGCTAGCAGGCTGGACAGTGCGCTTCACACCGCACGCCGTCGCATACCACAAGGTTGGTGCCAGCAGTAGCAAAGTCCCAGGGCTCGCGGTATACAATACCTTTAAGAACTTGCCGCTTATTTTTATCAAGAATGTGCCGGGGCGGCTATTTTGGTCGATTGGGGCGCGCTTTTGCCTCACCTATTGGCTGATATTCTTTAGTGCACTGCGCCATGGCAATGGTTGGCCAGCACTGCGTGGTATGCTCGCCTCTGTTATTCGCCAGCCAATGGCCTATCGCCAACGCTTTGCTATCCAGCGGCAGCGCAACGTATCGGTCGATTATATCCGTAGTATTATCCACAACGGCCCATTACCCAACCAGACAGGTCTACTCAAATTCCGGAAGTTTTTTACCGGTAAATAGCTCGGCTTGAGATGACAGGTCAGTCCAAAGAAGCGAATTTTAAAGACCGGCTTTCGCATGATAACTGTACAAGAAAATATATGGAGGCCAGTAACCCAGCAAGCGGAAAAGCACTATATAAGAGTCTGGCCGGAACATTTTCGGTACAGTTATCGTGCGAAAGAAGTACACCATATTCTATTTGTATGCAATTAATCTACTCCGCCTTACCCCTGTTACGCGTGCAATCATTTTGCATATTCGCCATCTATGCGTACAATAATACCTATGCGTCTTCTTGAATACCAAGCCAAGCAATGCTTGGCTGAGGCTGGAGTGGCAGTACCGCAGAGTGATGTTGTACAATCTGCAACAGTAGTACCCACTGCCCCTATCGTCCTCAAATCACAAGTTCCGATCGGTGGCCGCGGCAAGGCAGGTGGCGTGGTGATTGTCCGCGAGCAATCCGCTGTTACGCCAACCATTCAGCGTCTCTTTGCTCTCGATATCGGTGGCTACACCCCCACGAAGCTTCTTGCCGAGGAAGTTCTCTCTATCGCCCGCGAGTGTTACATTTCGCTTACTATTAACCGTGAGCAATCATCCATCGAGCTACTCGCCCACACCAGTGGTGGCATTGATGTGGAAGAACACGATCGTGCAGCGTTCTTTCGCCAGGCTATTACGCCACAAACAGTTCATACTGTAGCCGAAGCACTAGCGGAGTATTTGTCGCTGCCAGAGCAAGCCTTTGCGCTTGAGGATATGATGGCGAATTGTTTGCGTTGCTTTATTGACAACGATTGTCTCTTACTCGAAATTAACCCACTCGTTGTGACGACAGATGGCCAGCTCATCGCTGGTGATGCAAAGATGACGATTGACGATGCGGCGCTGTTTCGCCACCCGCAGTGGCACGAAGCAGCCCTAGAAGATCATAATTTTGTCACGCTCGACCATAATGGGACGGTTGCGACGATTGCCAACGGTGCAGGCCTGGCAATGGCAACTGTCGATGCGGTGACTGCCCGCGGTGTGCAGCCAGCTAATTTTCTTGACATTGGTGGCACAGCAACTCCAGAGAAGATCCTGGCTAGTTTTAAGCAGATTACCCGCTTCCCTGCCGTGGCGCTCATCATTATTAATATCTTTGGTGGTATTGTACGCTGCGACGACGTAGCGGCGGCCATTATCAGTGCCAAGCAGCAGCTACCTGACCTCCCGCCACTCGCTGTCCGCCTAACAGGTAATCGCGAGGCCGAAGCCAAGACGCTCCTTGCCCGCGAACACATTCCACTCTACGATAATCTCTCTCACATCCTGGAGGAGGCCGTATGATGACCCCTGATATCTTTCATGGTAAGCATGTTATTGTCCAGGGTATAACTGGCAAACATGGCTCATTTCATACCGAGCGTATGTTGGCAAGTGGTACACATATCGTTGGCGGCACGTCACCCAACCAATCGGTTACAGAGGTGCACGGCGTGCCTGTCTTCCGGACGATTCGCGAAATTCAGGCGCAGCAGCCTGTCGATATTTCCGTCATTTTTGTGCCAGCAGCCTATGCCAAAGCAGCGATTATGGAAGCAATTGATGCAGAGGTGCCACTTATTATTTGCATTACCGAGGGTGTGCCTGTCCACGATATGTTGCATATAAAACAACGCCTGGCAACCGGTTCTTCGATTTTGATTGGCCCCAACTGCCCTGGCGTCCTCATTCCTGGTGTGCACAACCTCGGCATCATCCCTGCTGCGCTCGCCACGCCGGGCCACACTGCCATCGTTAGCCGTAGCGGCACTCTCACCTACGAAGCAATGAGCCTCCTTACCCAGGCGGGGATTGGCCAGCGCTATGTGATTGGGATTGGCGGCGATATGATTGGTGGCAGCAGCTTTATTGATTGCTTGCAATTGTTTGAACAGGATGCGGCGGTAGAGCAGATTGTGCTGATCGGTGAGATTGGTGGCACGAGCGAGATTGCCGCAGCAGATTATATTAAGCACAATATAAGCAAACCCGTCTATGCTTACATTGCGGGCCACAGTGCACCGCCTGGGGTGCAGATGGGCCATGCTGGGGCGATCCTTGGCACAAACAAGCTGGAGTCGGCCCAGGCCAAAACGGCACGGCTCGAGGCCAGTGGCGCAGTGGTGGCATCGTCCATCCAGTCGCTCATCGCGCTCATACCAACCAATAAGTGATACAATAAGGCTACGATGAAAACAATCACCATTCTTATCCCTGCCTACAACGAAGCAGCTGTCTTGCCACAGCTGTTTGCCCGGCTCGAGGCGCTGCAGCGCAGTGTTGACCGCCGGCACTACCAGTTCGAATTCTTATTTATTAATGATGGCAGCCAGGATCACACGCTCGAGCTCATTCAGATCGAGCAGCAACACAATCCCGCCATTGCCTACCTCAATCTCTCGCGCAACTTTGGCAAAGAAGCTGCTATGCTCGCTGGCTTCGACCACGCCGCGAGTGATGCTGTCGTGGTAATTGATGCCGACCTGCAAGACCCACCAGAGCTGATCCCGCAGATGATCGAGCTGTGGGAACAGGGGTACGATGACGTATATGCGCGGCGCCGAAGCCGCTCAGGCGAGACCTGGCTCAAGAAAAAAACTGCCGCTTGGTACTACCGTCTCCTCCAGAGTACAACGCATATACCCGTCCAGATCGACACAGGTGACTTCCGCTTACTGAGCAAGCGCTGCGTCACTGCCATCACCCAGCTGCGCGAATCTCAGCGCAATACCAAAGCGATCTTTAGTTGGGTGGGGTATAAAAAGAAGGAGATTCTCTACGACCGCGACCCACGAGCTGCTGGCACCATCAAGCAAAGTCCACGCACACTCATCAATCTCGCCATCGATGGCATCACGAGCTTTACGACCGCGCCACTGCGTATCTCGGCTGTGCTAGGATTCCTCATCGCCTTCTTGGCCTCTATCTATATCCTCTATCTGCTCATTCGACCGCTGTTCGGTGTGCCAACTGGTGCAGGCTATTCGTCGCTCATGGCAGTGATTCTCTTCCTTGGTGGAGTGCAACTGCTGAGTTTGGGGGTGATTGGCGAATACATCGCCCGGATTTTTAGCGAAACGAAGCAGCGCCCACCTTATCTCGTCGAGGAACATCGTGAGGCTCGTCATCGCAAATAACAGCGGTAAGTTGCTGCGGTTTGCGCTGGTTGGTGGAATTAATACAGCGATCGATATTGGCTTGCTCTTTGGGCTCACCACACTTGGCCTGCCAAAGCTCGCGGCTAATACGGTGTCAACGGGTCTGGCCTTTATTTTTAGTTTTTTTGCTAATAAGTCGTATACTTTTCGCGCTCAGGGTGATGTGCAGCGGCAGCTGATCTTGTTTGTCATCATCACCCTGGCAGGCTTGTGGGGGCTGCAAAATGCGGTTATTTTCTGCATCTCGCCCATCCTGACCTCTGTTATCAATGCTGAGCCGCTTGTGTTGCTGCTTGCAAAAATCATTGCTACTGGTGCATCGCTGGTGTGGAATTATTATTTGTACGATCGTGTTGTTTTTCGAACAACAGAGAGATAAGACTTTTATTTTAAAAATTTTAGCAATACAGCATAGCTACACTAGGTTGTATTCGATCCTCAAGAATATCAATATCACGTACGCTTTAATCTATGACATCAATAATACCCAATCAGACAAAGTGTAAGCCGTTGTTTGTTTAAAAACCGGCCCATCCAGCAGTCGCAAACTCACTATATGGTTATTAAGCAACTATTGACGTTGGTAGTCATCTGCCACTCGCACAATATCATCCTCTGTAGATGGGTGCGTTGGGTCGGTGTGTTGCCAGAGCTCAGCAATGATCGTTGGGTGCTGGGCGTCACCACAGGCACGGTGGCGCTCCCCTGCCGCCAACCTTACGATATCGCCTGCCTGAGCTGGTATTGGCTGGGCTGGTAGCTCATCACTCATGTTGCAATAGTATGCACCAGCGGTCAGAAACCGCCACAGCTCCGCCCGCCGATGATGATATTGCCAGCTGAGGCGCGCCCCTGGCCGGACAAAGAGAATCTTAGGGCTGAGCGGTGCATCGGCTTCATCCTTGGTTTCTACCCCCGAGGCCGCAAAGAAATCCGCCGCAAACTGCCCTGCCTGTGCCGGATCAATACAAACAAACCCACCCCATGGCCGCTGGCTATCTGTCCCAGTGATATGGTAGCCGGCCTGGCGGAGAACGTGCTCGATTTGCGCCACGCTTGTCTGAGCTGCTATGTGTTGCTGTAGTTCCGTCATATTATTTGTAATATGGGTATTATAACACTTTTATACAGAGTTGGGTTATTATTATCCGCCTTGACACATCCTCGCTCATCTGGCGCTTTCGGTACAAGAGCTGTATACTAGAAAGTATGAGTTTTCATATTGCAATCGACGCCCGCGTGATCAATTCTGGCACGGGCACGTACGTCGTGAAGCTGCTTGAGCAGCTGGAGCGGCTTGATACAACCAACCGTTATAGCATCCTTGTCCCCACCAAGGATCGCGACTATTGGCAGCCACACAACCCCAACTTCACTATCCGCACGGTCGACTTTGCTAATTATTCGCTGGCAGAGCAACTTGGCTTCCGGCGCTACCTAGATGAGCTAGGGCCGGACTTAGTACATTTTTGCATGCCGCAGCAACCGGTCTTTTACAGAGGTAAACACGTCACAACGGTGCACGATATGACCCTCCTCAAGACGTATAATTCTGACAAAAATTGGCTGGTGTTTCATCTCAAGCAATTGGTGGGGCGCTGGGTGTTTCGGCGGATTGCCCGCACCAGCGAACACATCATCGCCATCTCCCAGACGACCAAGCAAGAATATCAGAACTTTACTAAGATCCCCGATAGCAAAATCTCGGTCATCTACGAGGCGGGCGAGGTACACCCTGGGCAGCTCACGCCGTATATTGACCTCCCCTTCAAGCGGTTCATTATCTACGTTGGGCAGCAGCCTGATTATAAAAATCTGCGTCGCCTCGCGGCCGCACATCAGCAGCTGCTAAGCCGCTGGCCCGACCTTGGCCTGGTGTTTGTGGGGCGAATGAACGAAGACACTAAGCGCAACCAAGCCTACTACCAGCAGCAGGGCTACCGCAATATCCACTTCACCGGGTTCATCCCTGATGGGCAGCGCGATTGGCTGCTTAACAAAGCCGAGGCGTATGTCTTTCCGTCCCTCATGGAAGGGTTTGGCCTGCCACCACTCGAGACGATGGCGTATGGCACGACCCCTGTTATATCGAGCAATACCTCGTGCATGCCCGAGATTTTGGGCGATGCTGCCGAGTACTTCGACCCACTCGACGTCGATGCCATTGCGAGCGCAATCGACCGCGTCCTCAGCCAGCCAGCTCGCCGTCGCGAGCTCATCGTCAAAGGCAAAGCCCAAGCTGCCCGCTACTCGTGGGAGCGCTGCGGCAAGGAAACGTTGGCGGTGTATGAGCGAGCGCTGCAGCAATCATAATCAGTTTATTTATAGCCAATCTAAGTGATGATTGTGGTATCAGAACATAAAGTCTCACCCACCTTGGTGTGAGTCTATTCTCTCTTGCCTTATATAGGTGTAGTGTCATTTTATAATAATACTTTGCTTCTTCTCTGCATCGCATACTATCAAAAAACGGTGGAATGGCACAAGAATTAGCACGCCACTATAAAGTAGATATTTAGTAGTAGTATTGCAAAAATAACCGGCCATCACTGACCGGTTATAAGATATATCATAGCGTAGCTTTTACTCAGCCTCTTCCAGCTGGATAATCACATGGCGCTCGCGGCCTTCACCTTCGGAGACGGTCGTGATGCCAGCTGCGTCGGCAGCAACTTGGTGGACGATGCGTCGATCGGCTGGGTTGAGGTGGGCGGTGTAGGGCTCGCCAGTTGCACGCACGCGCTCGATCCAGCCCCGCGCTTTGTCGGCAACCTTTTCTTCGTGCTGCTTTTTGTAGTCGGCAATATCAACACTCACACGCACTATGGCCGCGTGCTGCGCCCGCAATGCCGACGAAACGATATATTGCAGCGCCCGCAGCGTCTCTGCCCCGCGGCCAATCAAAATACTATTGATATCCGACGACTCCACCCGGAGGGTCATTACTTCGCCATCGTCCTCGCCCGATACCGCAATATTTTCGCCAAAAAACGAGATGATGTTCTGGAGATATTCTCGGGCAAATGTTACTGATTGGTATCGATCCATCGGGTTCTCCTCCTCTGTTATTCTTTGGCTTTGATGCGTGTGATGTTGGCTTCTGTAGCTGCTTTGGCGCGCTTTTTCGTCGTTTTTTTCTTGGCAGGCGTTGTAATATCTACTTCATCGGCAATTGCTTCAAGCTCTTGTTTATCTTTGCGGAGGAGATACGACTGCTGCGCCACCGCTACTAAGTTGGACGCCGTGTAGTAGAGCGCCAACGCCCCTGGCAAGCCCATCATGATCATAAACATCATCACTGGCATAAACTTCGCCATATTGCGCATCATTGCGGCGTTCATCTCGGCGGGGTCGGCCTCTTTGCCAGCGGCCGTCTCTTTCATGATGTCGCGGAAACGCTTGGTACTCTTGCCAGTTGGCATGGTTTGCTTAGTCATCACATACTGGGTGAGAGCTGAGATGATTGCGAGAGCGAGAAGCGGCCAGACAATGCCATCCTTGCCAAGCGCTACCTTAGTGAGGTCGATAAAGCCCAGCATGGTGTGATTAAACTGCTCAGGGTGGTGAATGATCGTCTTGATGGCATCGATATTCTTAAGCGGCTCGTAGATGTAGCGTGCCACTTGGTCGCGGTGAAGCGAGATGATCATGATCACCTGGTAGAGGCCGATAAAGATCGGAATCTGAATAAAGAGCAGGAGGATCGAGCGAAATGGCTTGATACCGTACTTCTTATACAGCTCCATCTGCTGCATTGCCTCTACTTGGCGGTTACCATTAGCCGCTTTCTTGATCTTGGCCAGCTCAGGCTGCATCTTGCGCATCTGTTTGCTCTGGTGGAGTTGCCGCTTGAGCAGTGGATAGAGCAAAAAGCGGATGATGACCGTAAAGATAATCACCGCCACACCAAAGTCACCACCAGGGATGATACTATAGATGAGCAAAAGTGCGTTAAAAATGGGCTGTAAAATTATTGTCTCAAACATATTGACTCCGATTACTGCATTTATTGTATCATAGGTGGCCACGGAAGATGAATTGTGGCGAAGTATTTTTTGGAAATCAATCGTTGATATATGCGATACACTACTGCCAATACTACATATAAGAGTATTTATAACCTTAGAAAAGAACACTCACCTAGCTTGCCCTTCATTGGTATAGAATGATAAGAAAAGATTTTGTATAAATGTTTTGAGTTCTAGCCTCCACTGTTTATATAGAACTATTTGGCATTGATTTGACTCAAAGCACTATGAAGTAGATCGCGCAAAGAAGACTGAGAGGATATAAGATTTTATTCTGCCTTATCTCTTTCATCGCTTGGCGTTGCGTCGCCAGGGCAAATGCCAGCTCGTACAAGCAGATTTGTCACTACCAGCACTAGCTCATCGTGCGGTGTGACAAGCACCTCGCTTGAGGTAATGATGAGCGCAACGTCATACACCCCTGTAAAGTGCGGTACGTGCTGGCGCAGAATCTCGTAGACGCGGCGGCGAATGCGGTTGCGCCCCACCGCAGATTTGTGCACCTTTTTGCTCACCACCACGGCAATGCGTGGCATGCGCCGACGGCGATTGGCCACGTACTTGACGGTTAGCAAACGCGATCGCTCAGCACTGGCATGGCGATACAAATAGCGCAGCCCACCATAGCCATGAAACCGATATCGTTGCTGTAACATATCTGTATTATAGCAAATCTGCCCGCAAGCAGAGATAAAATAACCCACCAAGCAGTGGGTTATTTTCGTCATTTTGCTATCATCTCACTACGAGAGTGCGAGGCGAGCGCGACCCTTGGCGCGGCGGCGCTTGAGCACATTGCGGCCTGCCTTGGTGGCAATCCGTGCCCGAAACCCGTGCGTCCGAGCACGATGACGAGTGTGTGGTTGGTGAGTTCGTTTTGGCATATCATTGCTATTATACGCGATTGCCCGAGATCTTTCAACTTTTCACCCTTTTAGTGGATTTTTTACCCCAAGCAGCCTCCGTCATAAGCATAGCCAAATTGTTTATCCACATTTGTTCGCGAGTTATCCACACTTTAACAGAGGTAATACATTTTTGTGGAAAAACTCCACCCCTGTTGCTCTTTTCGGGTTTACCCCGTTGTTGTATTTCTCACGGTTGTGGAAAAGTCGGTTTTTTCTTATACTAAAAAGAGTCATTGTATAACAAACAAGGAGCAGTAAAAGCCAGTGTACCACAGCCTGTGGAAGAGTGTTTTGGGTGAGATTGAAGTGTCGATACCAAGCGGTGTTTTTTCGACGTGGTTTGCCAATACTGAGATGCTCAGCAATAAAGACGGGGTGATCACCATTGGGGTAGCGAATATCTTTGCGATTCGTCAGTTTGAGGTGCGCTACGATAGCATCGTCAAAGAAGCGCTGCAGCACAGTGGTATTGAGGTGTCGCGTATTGCTTATGTGGTGAACAAACACGGCAAAAAACGCACCGTGATCAGCCGCGAAACCACTGGCCAGCCAGCCGACCGCGTCGAGGAACGAGCGGCAGCACTCATCAGCAAGCCAACTACTCCTTCACACTCTGGCTCTCCGACACCAGCGACAAGCCTCAATGCGCGCTATACCTTCCAGAATTTCATCGTCGGCTCGAGCAACGACCTCGCCTACACCGCCTGCCAAGCAGTCGCACATAGCCCTGGCACCAAATATAATCCCCTCTTCATCTATGGTGGCGTCGGCCTCGGTAAGACGCACCTCATTCAAGCGGTGGGTAACGAGATCCTCGCGCGCGACCCAAGCAAAAAGGTCGCCTACCTGAGCTCGGAAACGTTTGTCAAAGAATTTATCGAGTCGATCCGCTTCAAAAAGGCAGGCTTTTCTGACCGGTACCGCAATGTCGATGTACTGATCGTCGACGACATGCAATTTATTGCTGGGCGCGAAAAGACTCAGGAGGAGTTCTTTCATACCTTCAATGCCCTCCACCAAGCCAACAAGCAAATCATCATCGGTAGCGACAAGCCACCGCACAGCATCCCTACCCTGACGGAGCGCTTGCGCAGCCGCTTTGAGTGGGGGATGGCGATCGATATCCAGATGCCCGACTTTGAGACGCGCTGCGCGATCGTCGAGACCAAAGCGAGCTTCGCTGGCGTGACACTTGAGCGCGACACCGTGGAATACCTTGCTAAGAACGTCAAGACAAATATTCGCGAGCTTGAGGGTGCGCTCAATCAGCTCCTTGCCTATGCTGAAATGCGCGGCGTCGCCCCTGATGTGATGACAGCAGAAGGTCTGCTTGGCAATGTCCGGCGCAGTCGCCCTCAGCATCTCACCGCCAAGCAGATTATCGACAAGACCGCTCGTCATTTCCAGATCGACAGCAAAGAAATCTGTGGTGCTAAGCGGGCTAAGCATATCGTTGTGCCGCGGCAGATTGCCATGTATTTACTGCGCAGCGAGCTTCACATGAGCTTCCCACAAATTGCCAATGAGCTGGGCCGCAAAGACCATACTACCGCCATCCACTCAGTCGAAAAGATCGAAAAATCCATCAAGCTTGACTACCTCATCCGTGAGCAAGTCGCTGACATCCGGGATAAGCTCTATGCCTAGGCCGTGTGTTTTTTTCGCTGCGCCTGTGGAAAAGTCGTGTATAGTGAGCCGTATAACCAGCGGACAGTTCGGGGGCAGTCATCCACAGCACCAAAAGCACACCACCCTCCAGCCTCATTGGCTGGTGGATAACCGCCACTTCTCCCCGGCTTATCCACGCCAGCGATCGCAGCGTTTTGCACAAGTAGTGAGCAGGTCGTACCTCTGTTATTCATTATGGTTTCCACAGTATCCACAGCACCTATTACTAGATTAATCAGATAAAAAGAAAGGATTGTTGATATGAAACTGTCTGTCACACAAGAAAATCTTGCCCGGGCGCTCGGGGTTGTCGGGCGAGTTGCGAGCAACCGAGCTGGCCTGCCAATCTTAAATAATATACTATTCCGTACTGAGGGTAATCGCCTTCTCTTGGCTGCGACCAACCTAGAGATCGCCGCGACCTACTATATTGGTGCAAAGGTAGAGACGCCGGGGGTGATTACCCTACCAGCCAAGCTCGTGAGCGAATTTGTGGCGAATTTGCCGAAGGGACCAATCGAGCTTGAGACCGATGGCACGCGTATGACACTGACGTCTGGCGGGTACACTTCGACGATTAATGGCGTAGTAGCAGATGACTTTCCGGAGCTACCGACGATTGATGAAGAACAATCGGTACGCTATAGCATTGCTGCTACGGACTTCAAGCAAGCGGCAGCGCAAACCTTGGTGACGTGTAGTAATGACACGACTCGGCCTGTTCTGACTGGTGTGTATTGGCATACAGTGGATGGTGCGCTGTATATGGCGGCGACGGATGGCTATCGCCTGGCTGAGCGGCGTTTGATGGCAAGCCAGAGTCAGATTGCGGCCATCGTGCCAGCGAGCAGCTTGCAAGAAGCGCTACGCTCACTCAGTGACGGCACGGAAGAAGTGGAGGTGCTCTTTGATGAGACGCAGGTGCGCTTTCGGTTAGAGGAAGTGGAGATTACCAGCCGCTTAATCGATGGTACCTACCCAAATTATCGGCAGCTCATCCCTACTCAATCAGAGACAAACGTGACACTTGCAGCAGGCGATTTCTCGCGCGTAGTAAAGGTGGCAGGGCTCTTTGCGCGTGAGTCGGGTGGCAGTGTCACGCTTACCGCCGACCATGAGGCGCAGAAATTGCGGATTCACTCCGTTGCGTCCGAGCTGGGCGAAAATACCTCCGAGGCAGAGGCTGAGGTGTCGAGTGATGGGCAGATTACGCTCAATTCGCGGTACATTAGTGATGCACTGGGCGTTCTCGATGGCGAGACGATCACCTTCCGCTTTAGCGGTAAGCTCTCGCCCTGCGTCTTAACAGTGGCTCAGCCCGAGCCAAACTATATTCATATTATTATGCCACTGAAGAGCTAGTGATGAAGATAACGCGGCTAGCAGTGCAGCATGTGCGAATCCATACACTCAAGACACTTAACCTTGAGCCAGGTACGACGCTGATTTCTGGCCCAAATGGCTCTGGCAAGACATCACTTATCGAGGCGATCCATATTGCGCTGCGTGGTACCTCCTTTCGCGGTAGTGATGAATCGGTCTGTCAACATGAACAAAAAAATTATACAATCGATCTCGCGACGGATGAGCAACATTACCGCGTCCAGTACGATCGCCGCCATGAGACGAAGCGCAAGCGTTTTATCGTTGATGGCACAACCTATGGTCGCCTTCCCTATGGCAAAAAATATCCGATCGTCCTCTTCGAGCCAGATACGCTGCGAATTATCACTGGCTCGCCGCAGCGTCGGCGCGATTTTCTTGATACACTCATCCAGCAATATGATGCACACTATAGCCACGAGCTGAGCCGCTACCACCGAGCACTACAACAACGCAATAAATTACTCAAAGACCCTACCCTCAGCGAGGCGGCACTTTTCTCGTGGAATCTTATCTTGAGTCAGTATGGTGCGTCGATCATTGCCAAGCGCCAGCGGGTGCTACATTATCTTAGTGCAAAAAGCAGTGCTATGTACCAAAGTATTGCAGGCGTGGCGGATAGCGTTACGCTACACTACTCAGAGGAGCGCAGCATGACCGCGCAGCAACTCCTTGCCGAGTATGAGCAAAAAACGGCGTATGATACAGTGGTCGGCGCGACGAGTGTTGGGCCACACCGGCACGATATCACGGTGCTATTCCGAGGCAATCCGGCCGCCAAGACTGCATCCCGCGGTGAAATCCGCACCATTGTGCTCGCTCTCAAATTTCTCGAAGCAGCCTACATCCAGCAGCAAACAGGTCAAGCACCACTTATTCTACTCGACGATGTCTTTGGCGAGCTCGATCAGCAGCGCCAGCAGCGCCTCCTTAGCGAGTTCGTCGATAACCAGATCGTGATGACGAGTGCGGTGGGGTAGGCTTCTAGGCTTCGCCTTATATATCAGTGTACATATAACACCATGGTGGGTTATTGCCGCCGCACGGAACAACACGCTTCTTTTCTAGCTCTTCGGCGGTGGGATATATTTTGCCATTGATTTTTATGTCGTATTTATCAATATCTTTGTCGTGTTTTTTAATATAGTTGAGGGCTTGGTCGACTTGCGATTGGCTCGTTTTGTCTGTTGTGACGATGCACACACCAAGCCGATTTGACCGGTCGGTCGTGCGGTATGGGTTGCAGGTAACAATATAAAACCAACGCGAGTAGTAAGGTAGTTTATTAATAAGAGGGCTCTCTTGAGATATCTTTGCTCCGCCTTGTGTTGCTTCGTGACCGCCGATTGCTTCGCGGATATCGTTGTATTTTTCCTTCTTCGCTTCTCTCTTTCCTTCCTCAGTTAGTGGATTCATGGCAAAGAATAGCTTCTTTTCTTCGCCTGGCTTGAGGTCTAGCTTGACCTGGTGGTCGGCAAAGCCCTTAGCTCGGAATGTGTAGGTGTACGACCCGCTCTTTACGGCGTGCTTTGTCCGCGTTGTTACCTTTTGGTCTTTGATCGTATCATACGAGACAGTGAGGCTATCGGGGATAGCATAGACGAGGATAGTGCTATCGTATTTGAGATTATCAACAAAGCGATATATCGTAAAGGCAATCATACCAACGGCAAGCAGGGCAAATAGTGCGATAATTTGGTTACGTTTTTGATTGAGCATTTCCATTGACTGTCCTCGCTAATACAACACCCGGGTTTCCAAGCATCCACTCGACTGTCCCTTGTTTAATGTAGGTTGGTGAGTAATCAAATTGCGATGCCTGTGCACCAACAAATCCATTACCAAGGTCACCAGTATAGATAAGAGTATGACCTTGCCCATTATTATAAATTAGAATATCACCAGGTTGTAAGTCGGACATTCCAGGAGACTCTTTAGTATAGAATTTTTCTGGGTGGCTTAAGACATATGGGCGCTGAACTGCCGTTCCGGCTGGTGGATAATTCGGATCTGCCCCACTCATGCGCATCACTGTTGCAACGTATTTGCCGCAATCGGTGTAGTCACCACCCGCTTCTGGGTTATACTGCTGACGGGCTTGTTTATACTCTGGTTTTGCACCATCACTGTCGACATGTCGTCCGTCCTCCCAGGCAAGACTCTTGGCTGTCTCGACAATTGATCCACCGGCGGCACTCTTGCTACCGTTTGCGGTACAGCCTGTGGCTGACGCATTTTGGGCGTTGGCGCCATTGTTATTGCCACCTTCGACTTGGATTTGGGATGAAGGCGGAGACAAGTTCTCTTCCTTGACAATTTGCTCAATCTTATCAATATATTCGGTGACAGTCGAGACATATTGGCTGTCGGTCGCATAGCCAGCATTTTTGATCTCCTGGAGGTATTTGCGCGGGTCGCCAGGATATTTGAGGGCTTCGCTATAGCGTGAGTTGCTAGTAATGAACTCGCCATAGCCAAGCCAGCCAGCCTCGACGGTAGGATATTTGCGAAAGCCATCAACGATCGTTGTCCGTCCAGAAGCGTATTCCTCCTCGGTCTCCATATCGATCACCTCACCCGACCAGTTCCCACCAGCCTTGATGCCGTGGAAGTTATTTGCTTTGACAGTAAGCCCAGATTTGCCATAGCCAGACTCAATAACTCCCTGGGCGAGGACTGTCTCGTATGGTGTGCCGTATTTTTTGTTTGTTTCGACAGCCATCTTGACATATTTGCGGACGAAGTCTTTGAGGTCTTCTGCTCCAGTGGCGCTACTGCCATCGCTACTGCTGGTGCTGCTGGTAGAGCAGGTTGCTGCGTCGGGGTCAAAATGCTCGATATAGTTGCCAGAAAAGAACCTTGCGTCTAAAGCTGAAGCAGGAGTTGATACGAGAGAGAATACTATCGCAAAAATAAGAGAACTTATTCGATAAATAGTGGTGCAGTGAGAAAAGAGTTGTGTTGATGGAGAAAAAAGAGACGAAAAGCGAAGCAGTTGTTGGTGGGTGTATATTTGGCAGCGAGTAACAAACACACAAAGAGAGTAGAAACACTGAGCAAAAATAACATGAGTCCACCGTATGATCATGATGACCCTCCAACACGTCGAGCATACTCCCAGTGCCATGCCTCTGGTTTGCTGCCGTTTGGTTCGGCCCATTCGGGATGGACGTAGCCGTATTTATGTGCATTGGCTTTGAGCCAATTGTAGGTAGAAGAGCCAAAGTCTCCCACGCTGATATCTGCTGCAAGCCCCCAGCCATGGTTGGAGCTACATGGTGGCGCTGGCTTGGCTCGACCACCTTGGTAGAGTGGATCACTTGGTGTTGCGTATGCGATTTGCCGTTGGCAGTCTCGGTATGCTTCATTGATACCGAAATCGGCACCAGTTTCTGCTTTGTATGCTTTGTTCATTTCTTCCATAGCGGCCGCAGCTTGCTTGTGCATCCTCTCGCCGGACGAAAATGACAGAGCTACCAAGTCGCCTTCTGCTAATTCACCGTTTTTAAGGCCGTTCCATGTTGATATAGAATCGCCACCTTCTGCAGCAGGCTGGGCTTGGTCAAATTCTGGCTCCCCGACTGCCGGGCCGCTGGGGGTACTGCTACTAGATTGGCTTGCACCACCTCCACCAGAGATTGGTTCATTATCCATGGTGTCGACGACGCGTTGGTCAATTGTGAAGAGTGCCGCATTGACTTTTTCTTCAGAGTCAAACTTGCAATAACCGGTATCGACACCGTTCTCGCCATCAGTACCTTTGCCGCACTTCTCTTGCCATTCTTTGAGCGTGCCGCCAGTTGCTTGGCCTGTTTCTTCGTTGTATTGCCCAGCGAGAGATTGGGCAACTTCGTCGGGATCTTTATCGAGATTGAGCGCACCATACGATATATTACAAAATGGCCCAGCAGCGACATCCTTGGGGATATTTGGGTCATCGCATGCCTGCCAAATTTTTTTCATGCGATCTGTCTCGGTATTAGCGCTTACTTTATTACCAAAGAAAGCCGGTACGATATTCTTAGGGAGCGACACAAGATTATGAACAAAACTACTAAGATTAGAAAAGCTGCCCATATATGGAATAAACGAACTGTAGAGACTTCCCATAAAGGTATATGGCGACGTTGCGTCAAATGGGCTCCGCTCAACGCGTTGCTCAGCAGCATAGGCAAGGTTGAGACGAGCCGTCTCTCGTTCGTAGGCGATTGTTTGGTCGACATTGAGCATACCATTACCGCCCGCCGCTGCTGCTTCAGAGAACATATTTACTGCACCACTCGTGAGGGCATCTCCAGCATCCTCGCCAACAGTAGCGCTGCTCACAAGGGTGCCCGCCATAGAATTTATGAGCTTACTGAGAATCGGAGCAAACACAGCAGAAATAACAGGAGCAGCTAAGTTTGAGACCAACTCACCGACGACACTTGTCCACCCACCAGCAACACTCATGAGAAGCTGGCCACCAGTGCTATTGATGAGTTTGCAGGATGTCTTCAGTGCACTAATATTAGATCCTAAGGCATTAGCAACGCCGCTCATCTTCCGAGCCCAGCCACCACCAGGGACGTATTCCGTCCAGTTGGAGGTACCAGTTGGAGCTATTTCTTTCATTAGTCCATATTTAAGACCCATTCCATCAGTAGCTGCTTTTTTGGTTACGTTGCCAGATTTGTTGACGAGCACGGTGGTTAGAATCGTCCCAAGCACAGCAACAGCCATATAGTCTGTTGAGCCAGCCTTAATGTTGTCTGCCATTGTAAAGAACATCATGGCATAGCTAATGACCTGTGTCATTTGGATGAGGCGAATTGTTTTACTAATAGATTGAGCGCCATCCTGTACCATACAGAGGCCGCCAGCAATCATGGCAATAATATTACCAGTCTTGCCCACACCATTTTTGATAATATTGGCTGCTGCTTCTTTGCTGATAGATTTTGTTGCTCCTTCGGCACCTTCACTTACTGCTTCTTTAGCGGCTTTGCCAACATCGGTGTCTTCAGTAACCTTTTCTTTGCCTTCATCGTCATTTTCCTTGGCTTCGTATTTACCATTCATTTCTTTGCCTTTGGTATTTTTGTCGATGCTTTCGCGGACTTCTTTCTCGCTTTTGGCGCCAGCGAGTTTGTTCTTCTTAGTAAGAGAGAATTTTTTTATGACGCCATTATTAAATACTTTATCGAAGAAAGCCACCCAACGTGGTGCATATGCGCGGTGCATAATTGCTCTGAGCTCGGGTTTCTCATAATATAATTTTTTGAAATCTTTGGCGCTAATTGTCTCCTGAGTGCCATTAGGGTAGGTGACACGCAGATTTTCAATTTTTTCACCAATTGTGGATTTTTTTGCATCAAACCCATCGGAAGCTTTGACGACATTCCCTTCCTTGTCGAGGGCTTCAACATTATTTTTTTCAAATTGCTTTAGCAGCCGATTTGAAACACGATTATAGCGGCATCGTACATTCACAACCGAACAAAGGCCATCGGTTGCAGTGTTTTGGATGCGCTTGAACATTACCTTATTAGCACGCCGCTCGAAGCTGGTATTTTGTGAATTCCAGTGGTTGGTGAGGTTTTCTTTGATATGGAGTAATAACAGACTTGGCCCACCAAAAAACGATATCATTGAACCACCACCAAGCAAAATAGCGCCAAGGATTCCCATTGGCCCACCTTTCTTAGAGAATATCGCACTCCGCGCCTTGGCAAAACGAGATTTGGGCTCAGAGAGTTTGCTGTCTGGTGGAACTACCTTGTTAAACCAGTTGTTATCGCTCCAGTTGCTTCCCGGCGCGCCCTCCTGGCCTCGGACGGAGTCGGCGTAGTCGCTGCTGCCAGCGTTGCTGCGTGACGATGAGCCACTCCCGCTATTCTCGCGTGACTGGAGGTCTTGGGCGGTGTTGGATTGGCTATGATTACCACTGCCAGCGTGATTATTCCGACCAGCAAAGGTATCGTTGCTCCAATGCGTATTCCCCGGATTATGCCGGTCGAGGTCGGGTTTTTGCTGGGAGGGGATGGGGGTAGGCATGGTGGACTACGACCTCACTGGTTGCTGGTATAAGCTGTTATTGGCCACCGGGTTGGTGGTAATGAATTGCGTCTCAGTCTCGCTGGCGAAGATACGGATATGGACGTGGTTTTGACCCGCAAAGAAGAGGCCATCGCCCACAGGGAAGTTGGACAAGCGCTTACGTTCTTCCTCGGTGAGCTTAAAGACCTCTGCCAACACATCCACTGCACTGGTCGATTGCTTGAGCAAGAGCTGGAGCGAGCTGTTTGCTACAATAGCCCGGCCCTTCTCGCTCCCCATAAAGTCCTCCACATCCTGCGTGATGGTCGTCAAACCAAGAGAGTACTTACGAGCTCGCTTGGCTAGGCTATGGAGAAACTCCGCTGAGTCTTCATACTTCATTAGCTGCCAGGCCTCATCGACGATCAGCATCCGCCGGCGCTGTACGGTGCGAGCGATATTCCAGATGTGGCTTAGCACAATATACATCGCTACTGGCCGCAGGTCGTCCTCGAGGTCGCGGATATTAAACACCACCATGCTGTTATTAATATCAACATTGCTCTGCTGGCTAAAGATGCCAGCAAAGGTACCTGTGGTGTATTTGCGCAGGCGTTGAGCCAGTGACGGCCCTGCTCCACCCATGTGAAGGAGAGTATCGTAGAGGTCGATGATCGTCGGTGGCTGAGAATTATGTGTTAGTGGATCGCTGGTAATACCAGCTCGGGCGTAGGTATCGATGAGCGCTTGATCAAGGTCAGCCTCCTCAGCTGGGCTGAGCAAGGCAATCTGCTGCCCACCCACCAGTGTGCCGCCCAGCATAAGCTTGAAGAGTCGCTGCAGGGTGATGAGGTTGGCGCGCAGGGCGTCGGTTGCTTCGTCACTGTCGATTACTCGGGGGAGGTCGAAGGGGTTAATTCGCGTATCGCTACTGAGGCTGAGGCGAATGTAACTACCGCCGACTGCATCGGCCAGCTTTTGGTACTCGTTCTCTGGGTCGATGACGAGAATGTCGGTGCCAAGCATCATACTGCGCAGCGCCTCGAGCTTAACGGTAAAGGACTTACCAGCACCAGACTTTGCAAAGACGACCATATTCGCATTCTCAAGGCTAAAGCGGTCGAAGATGACCAGCCCTTGGTTGTGCTGGTTCACGCCGTAGAGAATACCCTCGCCGTCACTAAGGTCGGCACTGGTAAAGGGAAAGCTTGTGCTCACCGCACCAGTGTTCATGTTGCGGCGGACTTGCAGCTGGTCGGTCATTTGGGGGATGGTACTGTTGAGGCCTTGCTCTTGTTGGTTACTGGCAGTTTTGCTGTAGACCATATTTTGGCCAAAGATTGTCTCGATAACATGCTGAACGAAGCTCAATTCCTCGAGGCTATCGGCATAAAGCGTGACGTAAAGCCCAAAGCGGAAGAAGCGCTCCGCTCCAAGCTGTAGCTGGTCGCGCAGCTCCTCGGCATCAGCCAGGGCGGCCTCGCGGGCTGGGTCACGCACCTTGCCTTTTTCGGAGTTAAGTGCCATATCGGCCTCAAGCTGCGTCACCTTCTTGCGGAGGTTGTTGAGGACGATCTCTGTCTCGACAGGGTAAATAAACATGCTAATATCAAGCACTTGGTCGATGTTAATCAGCCCTGATAGCCAGCCTGTGTAGAGTTCACGCGGGTAGCCATAAATGTAGAGTGTGCGGCCATATTTGGTGCCGATGCGGAAGTACGTGCTGTGGATCTCGAGGCTGCTGGGGGCGATTAGGTCGCGCAGCGTCGTCATCCCCTTGATAAAGGCTTCTTCTACCTCTGCTTGCTCGCGCTCGCGCTGCTGGGCAGCAATGTCGATTGGATCAGGTCGTCGTGCCATTAATAATCTCCTTTGTGATATGCTGTCGAGGTTGGGACGGCTCCCTCACCCTTGCGGACGAAGGTGGAAGTCACGTTATTAAAGTCGCCCAGGGGCTCGCGCACCGCCGTGTCGGGGTTGTACATGTTGTAATAGAGGGTGCCGAGCTCTTTGGTCTTGAGCTGCACTGCCCGCACACCAATCTGCATCAAGCCATTGAGAATGGTGTCAGCCCGGTTGCGAATCTCCTCGCGGGCTCGCTCGTAGGTTTCTTTGCTAATCTTCGTCACGGTGTTGGTGTTCTTAGGGGCGAAGAGCTTCGTGAAGAACCCTTTACTCTGGTCGAGAATCGTCCCCTCCCCTGCTGGGTAATACGGGATGACGACGTAGAAGCTCTTGTCCATGATGTTGGCATTTTGCGAGAGGTCGTCGATGAAGTTGATATAGTCCTCCATTAGCACACTCAGCAGCATGTTGTCTTGGGTGCGCTGGATGGCAACGAGCTTATCCAAATACGGGCCAATATCGACCCGCTGCGAGCGGATGCAGATCTGCACTGGGAAGTACAGCGCATTGAGGAAGTTCTGGTAGCTATACTCCACCCCCTCGCGCTCACGAGCGCTCATCAGGTCGAAGTTAATCGACTCACAGGCGATGACGGCGCGGAAGCTGCCATCACCCATGATGATCATATCATCGCGCAGCTCCGAGAGGAGGAGGCTATTCTGCGTGGTGGCGGGCTTGGGTGGAGCCTTTTTCTTGGTGTCTTGAGTAGGCTGATCATTCGTATTACCCTGCACAGCTGGTGGCTGAGCCGGGGCTTGCACGGCGGGGTAATTGCCCTGCGGCGGAGCAGGATACTGTGGATAATTAGCTGGTACCTGGCCCGCTGGCACAGCGCCCTGGCCTTGGTTATAACCAAACTGGCTGGGTGGCCCAGCTGGTGGCTGTTGATTGTTGGGTGAATTTGGCGACACCACTCTCCTTCTTATTTCTTAGCGCAAAGGGATGACAATCTCATCATCGTCATCATCCTGACTGGCCTGCTCTTGATGTTGAATCCGGTTGGCTTCATTGGCAATGGCAGCAACGGACAAATCAGAGTTGCTGGCTAGTCTAATTATATCAGGCGAGACAGTGTTTGTGCTAGTGTTTGGCGGTAGATTGTTGCGTTGCTGGGCGAGCCGCTCCTCACGCAGGCGTTCCTCGCGCGTGGGGGTTGTCTTGGCGTAATAACTGGGGTCGAGCGGCTGGATGACTGACTGATGAATGCTCGGGTATGGGTTGTAGCGTACGGCCATATCGATGACATTTTTATCATCAGCCAGTGCTGAGCGCTCTCGGTAAGACACTGCGGCTGGGGTGGGTGCGAGAGCTTGTGTGGTTTGGGCTGGTGCGACGGGTGGCTGCTGAGTTGGTACTGGCTGCTGGGGAGGGTGTGGCGTAGGAGTGTGTGGATAATTGGGAGTTGGTGCTGCTGGGGTCGGTTGCTCTGCAGGTGTTGAAGTGAACGATGGCCGAGTGTCGGCAGGAGGCGCTTCAGCTGGTGGGTCGCTGGGCATAGTTGTCGTACGCGCGGCTGACTTTTGGGGTGGTACAAGCGGCACGGCATCGGTGGTGGGAGTGGCGTGCTGGCGCAGGTTGGCATAGATTGCCTCGAAGGATGGTATTTCTTTTGGCTTAGACTCTGGCGCAGCTTCTACTGTGGGCTTGGGCGGCGTGTAGGGTTTGCTCAGGGCATCGGGCAAGACCGAATCATGTGGAATAACGGCGGGCAGTGCCATTGGCAGAGATTGAAGCGTGTCACGCTCTCGCGGCATAGGCTGCGGCTCGGCAGCAGGCGTTTCGTCACGCAACGCATCATCCACTGGCGAGAGCTCGTATACCTCGGTAGATTGCTGAGGTGGGTATGAGTTTGGTTGGTTTTGGTAGGCGCTAGTATCGGGTAAAGGAGCTTGCTGATGCGACGACGCAGTGCGGTTCTCAGGAAAGCTCGTGGACGAATACGACACCGCTGGGCGCTGAGACTCTGGTGCTGGGTATGGCGGCTCAGGCATACGAGGCTGAGGTGGTGATACTGGCGCAAAGCCAGTGGCATCAATGGGTGGCTGGTACGGAGGTGTAGCCTGTGGTGGAGTATTTGGAGCTGCTTGCGGTGCTGCCTGGTATGGCTGCGGCTGAGCCTGTGGCCAAGCTGGCTGATATGGCACGGGAGCTTGCTGGAGCGGTTGCCCGTCAGCTACGGCGGGTAGCGCCGCTGGTGGAGCCTGCATGCGCTCGATGGCGGCTCGGCGCCGAGCTTGGTTGGATTGCTCGATGCGCCGCGTCATTGCTCGCGCTTCGCTACTGTTATCATCAAACATATCCGAGGTCTGCTGCGCCTCGAAGTATACATCACTAATCATCGACCCCTGTGCATCGGGCACGCGGGTGTGGCGAATGGACCAGCCATGAGTATCGGCCAGCTGCGACAAGTATGCTAGGCGGCGCTCGGCCTCGTCTTGGCTGAGGTTCTTCGTCCGCTCGATCTCCACCTTCTCGGGTACTGTAATCTCGATGAGCGAATTAATGCCATCGGGCTGCCACATGCGCCGGCGTGGCTTGGTGTAGAATGATACCACCGCCGCGAGGTAAACCTCCATTGGCTGGTCCTTGCGCAGTGGCAGAGCTAGCGCACCAAATAATAGGATAATTGGCACTGGAATAACCGCCAGCGGCAAAAACACTTGCGACAATCCCCACGCCAACGCAATTCCTGCCGCCGCAACCAGCAGATAAATAAACTGGCGAAAGCTAAACGGCCCAAGAATCTTATCCTCTGCCTCTACATCCTGTGCAACCTTATATCTCGACATAGTCTATGTATTTATTATAGCATGAGGGGGATAGATAGACAGTAAAGATGAGTGATCGGTATTCTTTATAGAAGCAAGAGAGGATATTAGATATCTTTCCATTTTCTCATTGCTTGTGCGTGATTGTTTACCATTGGATTACCAAGAATTTCTGGAGATAATTCTGGCGAATTAAGAGCAGCCTCGACAGCTTGTCCTGTTGATTTGCGTGCATCGAAAAGATCATCATAGCTAACACGTGGGTCTTTTGAGTGTCTTTTGTTGAGAGCTTCATGTAGATTCCTTGCTGCAGCTCCATCCATTTGTGCGACTTTAGACGCAGTAATTTTGCCAGCTTTTGCTGCATCAGTAACAGCTTTGTCAAAAGTGAAGCTACCAGACTCAATATCGGCAATTGCACGGCCTGTAAGCCAAGGGTTCTTGCTTGCGGCACCTGATTTTTGAAGACCCTCCGCTAATGTCTGGAGATCAAATGCATCGAGGTTTGATTTAGGCTCCATAGCCATTTCAGCAAGTTCTTTCAGCTGATCAGAATTTGCACCCTTACCTGCTCGATCGAGAATAAAGCGTCTGTCATGTTTAGACATTTTAGCGCCATTAAGCACTTCCACGAGCTCACCTTTTTTATTTCTGCCCATTATTTTTCCACCTTGTGCAAGTGTGAAGTAGTCAGCTTGTGTAAGTACTTGTTGTTTACCGGCTGCATTTGTGTACTCTATGTTTTCGTATTTTGCTTCAGCGAGGTCCATTTCCTCTTTTGACTGCTGTTTTATAATATTGGCAGCATTCCCTTGGGCGCGTCGAGCTGTTTCTCCAATAGCCCCTGGGACTCTCCCGGCTATATTGTTGATACCGCCCATTGTTTTACTTCTTGCATTTCTGACCCAGTTTGTGGGGATCCAGTTAGAACCTCTATAGGTGCCCGCTTGTATTTGTGCCCGCCTACGCTCTTTGTTTCGTTTACGAGTGGCCATAAGTTGCCCATACATAGAATTATCTAGTCCAGACTGCAACTTCTTCTCAGTAGCTTTGCCAGCCAAGTTGCCCCACTTATCAGCAATATTTGCTAGCCCCATCATTGAGGTCATAAGGCTTGTTAGGCGAGAGACTAAGAGGAGTGGGGTGAAGGTAAGAGCGGCAGCAATAATCTGTAGTAATACAGGTGATTCACCCTTCATACCATTAATGACCGTTGCCCCCAGATTGCATGCACCATAGAGTAAGCCAATTGCTGGATAGAGAAAGAGGAGTGTCTTGAAGAAGCCCCACCACTTCTTAAATAACCCTTCGGTACTTGGTAATAGCAGTGCTACAAAAGCAAGCGGCGATAGAATAATAGTAAAGATAACCAACGCTTGCCGTGCACCAAGAAGGAATACTGTAATAGTTGCAGTAACAACGACAAAAACAAGACCAGAAATAAGAGTACCTAACACAAAGAAAGCTGTAGCAGTACCTAGAACGGTAGCAGCAGCACCCGTCCACCAGTTTCCTTTCGTTGCCCAGCCACCTTCTGGGCCGCTCCCGCCACCACCGAGTGAAGTAATGAAATTGAATGACGATGACCCAATAATATTAGAGATATCAACAAGAATACTACATATATAGAAAGATATATTGACGAGGACAATAGTCATAAGTAGCTTTGGTAAAAGCTTTTTAATGCCATAGTTGCTAATGCCAAGACCACTAACCTGCGAGTAGATGATGATCAAGAAAACAATAATAAAGACAATATTGGCAATGTCTCGAATGCGCGACCAATAGTAGAAGGCAGAATCGGGGCCACGATCTGTGAGTATGATGGAATTGACTTCAAGCAACTTTGCCAAAATACCTGCAGAATCGTCTGAGATATCGGCAAGGAGATTAACAACGGGGCAGATGAGCCAGCCAACACCATCGATAGCGCAGCGTGATTTGGATTCTTCCTTATCTTCGCCATCACCTTGCTGGGCAGATTCGCCTGTTCCAGCATCTACCTTGTTAGCATTCTTATCATCAGGGCTATTCTTGTTCTTGTTTGCATCATCAGATTTCTTTTTATTTTTTTCAGCTGCCTTGATCGCGGCTTGCGCATTTTTTGTAACAGTACTAGCTTTTAATCTACACGTATTTGTGGAAATGGAACCAGTCGTACTGTATTTAGCGATAGTCTTTTTGATAACATCGTTACCATTGGCATCTTTGCCAATTTTATCGTAAGATATAAATCCATCTTGACCTTTATCTGCTGCTCCCGCTTGAGAGTTGCTAAACTGAGATCGATCAGCTTCTCCTGATACAGGACAAGAAGTTGTAAAATCTTTGTAACTATAGCTATATAACTCACCAAGCCCAAGATAATCCGAAGCCCTGTTGTTTCCATCAATTCCTAGTTTTTTTCTAATAGCTTGATCAACACCAGCTTGTACACCACGTGTAGCGCCCCACCAGCCGTCCTTATTTACGTAACCTGCTTGAGTTAGAAAATCCTCCGCATCCTTAAAGCCCCATAAAGGGATACCTTCTTCATAGATATCAGAACATCTTTTTTTCTCGCCATCAACCATACCCTTAGCGTGCCCAAGACCGCTGCCACCCACTCTTGTTTTGCTAACATCTACAGCCCTAATATAGTCTATACCATCAAAGCAGCCAGTTTCTTTGAATCTTCCGGGCTCTTTATCTGTTTCATAACCTTGCTGTGCTCTATAGAGTGTCCACGCTCTTATTTTTTTATCATGATCATCAGCATAAGCCTTTTGGTCTATAAACACACTAGAACTAAGTACAAGAATAATAGCTAATGGAAAGAGTGAAAAGCGCTTTAGCTTAGATACAAGAGAGTTTGTCATACACTACATATAATACACAAAAATAAGTAAGAAAACCAGCCAAATAACTACAAGTTAATGTATGGTATTCGGCTGGTCTTTGCTCCAACGAGACCTATTATTCTTCGACGTCGTTGAGAGGCGCGGTAATCTCTGGTTTGATAGCGTGAGCCTCATCGCTTTTGGTGTCTGTTGGATAAAAGTAAGACACTCGAGGGAATGGATATTCCGTGTACTGGCCCGTCTTTCGATCGTTTTTAGTTATTTTCCTTTTAGTCTCAATAACTGTGTAGTATGTTTTGTTCTTATCTCCTACCTCTTGCACCTCACAATATGCTGCCGAATATACCTGGGGTTGATTGGTTTCTTTGCCATCATTGATCGGGAATGGGTCTTCGTATTCTGCCATGATCGCACACTTCGTAACGCGGAGAGCAATGCGGTCTTCTTCCTTCGGTTTTTTGCCTTTCGTATGAGCTTCATCAGCGGCTTCGACAAGGCGGCCATAATAACCATGGGGTTTAAATTTATTTTTGTCACTGTCATCTTTATTCTCATCATTGGAATCTCTGACGATATTAGAGTGTGGGACGTCTATATAATCGGCCAAACATTGCAGCACTGGCCATGCGTTGACTTCTCTACCATCTGCATTTGTGAATAAAGCCTTTGACTGAGCATCATCACAGAGATCACGGAAAAGTCGATCAACATTATCACACCACGCAATTGCCAACTCTTTTGACTGGTCAGCACGTGACTCGGTAAGAATTGTCATGACCTCTGGTTTTAGGTTATTACCAAAGAAGGTTTTACACGCAAGCCCTTTGTCATAATCACTCATTGTTTTCCACTTTTCAGAGTCAAACTCACTAAGATTCGCGAAGTTATACGACCGGCGAGGTTCGGGCCGCTCATTGCTTGGTGCGCCAGGCTCCACAGGCTCTTGTGTAGGTGATGAAGTTTCTGTCGCTGTGGCAGATGGGGTTGCTTCTGGGCTCGAGCTTGGAGACTCTGATGGTGAGGGTGTTTCTGAAGCAATATTATTCTCAGCAGAACCACGCCCAGCAAGGAACGCTATACTTGCTGCGGCAGCAACAGCAGCGGCACCAGCACTTAAAGCACCTATAAGAGTCCGTCGATCAACAACTCCTTCTCCGTCTTTGTTTTGTTGAGTGGCGGCACCGCTGAATATTTCGGGCTCGCTAGGCTCAGAATTTGCCGGATAGCTGTCATGTCTGTTTATCATAAGCTTCAATCCTCCCCAATACAGGATTAGTGGTTATGTGTGCTTATTATCTGCGCACTTGCGTTTCATGCTACCATTGTTTGCGCGGCAGGTCAAATATTTTTTGGCCTCTGTTGAGGAAAATAGATAGCGAGCATAGACAGAGGTTACTATAGAAATATATTCGAACGATATTTTTTGGTAAAAAATAAGAGATATTTTATACATATTGCATGATGGATGAAATATGATGGCTCGAATACGAGAAATTGGCCCTCAGCTATGTAGATATGATGATACCCTGTCCCTATTATTAAAAAATATAGTTACACAAATTAACAATATACCTAATAAATACTCTGATAAGCTACATAATTTACACTAACAAACCACCACATATCCGAATCGCCTATATATATTGCCACCCCACCCCATATCCGCTATAATACAGAGGTACGGAGAGGTGCAAGAGTGGTTGAATTGGCACGCCTGGAACGCGTGTGTGGCGGCAACGTCACCCAGGGTTCGAATCCCTGTCTCTCCGCCATATCAGCGCCAGGCGGCACGCTGCCATAAGTGCGCTGCTGATTCGTCTTTTGGCATGATGCGTGGCTATACTGCATATTTTTGTGCAGATTGGGCTTGCAGAAATGTTTTTTGACAGTTTATACTAAAGGATAATTATGGTACGATCTTCTACACCAGTTATAGAACTCCGAGGCCTCACCAAGCAGTATGGTCTGGGTGATGCTGCCCAAAACGCCTTGGACAACGTCGACCTGCGAGTCGAAAAAGGCGAATTCATCGTCATCATGGGCCCCAGTGGCTGCGGTAAGACGACATTACTCAATATCATGGGTTTGCTCGACCGCGCCGACAGCGGCGAATATTTTCTTGATGGAACATCGGTCGCGACGCTGAGCAAGCGCCAACACGCTCGGATTCGCTCGCGGCAGATTGGCATTGTCTTTCAGAGTTTTAACCTGATTAATCGCCTAACGGTGCTTGAGAATGTTGCCCTACCCCTGAGCTATCGTGGGGGAATGCGCCGCGTCAAGCGCCTGGAGCAAGCTAGTGCAGTGCTGAAGAATTTCCACCTCCAAGAGCGCGAATATTACATGCCGTGGCAGCTTAGTGGTGGGCAGGTGCAGCGCGTAGCGATTGCTCGCGCCCTGGTAAATCACCCGTCGATTATCCTGGCCGATGAGCCAACTGGTAACCTCGATAGCCGCTCGAGCCATATCATTATGGAAGAGCTGGCTCAACTACACCGCCGAGGCAATACCATCATTATGGTGACGCACAACCCGAACCTCACGAGCTACGCCAGCCGCGTGATTAAGATGCTTGATGGGCAGATTGCCAGTGATGAGCAGATGCGCACCACTGCCGCTACGCCAACACCAGTGGCCCGCAAGCCACGAGTTCGTCGGGCAGCACCTGCTGGCAAGGCTGCGCCGACGATTGCGCAGAGCACGGCATCTGCCGCTCAGCCAGCTGCGCCAGTCAAGGCAATCGCTCGCGGTCGTCCCGCCAAGGCCCCTGCACCAGCAACGACAGCACCAACAGTAGTCGACTACGAAGATCCGCATACCCAAGATGGCCCGACCATCGAGCCTATGCCAGTTGCTCCGCCAGAGGTGCCGCCAGCCTTGCCGGCTGCACAGCACGCTCCGTCGGCAGGGCAGCCCGTTCCACCACACTCCGCTGCGCCGGCTCAAGCAGCATCGGCTATTTCAGCTCAGGCTGCAACGCCTGCGTCAACACAGCCTGTAGCCGCACCACCCAAGCCGGTTGCACCACAACCCGCTAGTCAGTCGGCGCAGCCTGCAGCACCAGCAGCCCATGTTGCGGTGCAATCACCATCTGCAGCATCTGCTCAGCCAGCCAAGGCTACACCGGCCCAGCAGCCCGCTGCACCATCGTCTGCTCACCAATCTAGCACAAAGGAGCCCCAGGCATGATAATCATCGACCATTTCGAAAATGCAAGCAGTAGCTTCCGGCGCAATCGCGGCCGTAATTTGCTGGCGACGCTGGGTGTGGCAATTGGTGTGGGTAGTATCGTGGCGATCTTGGCACTGAGCGGTGGCCTGCACAATATCATCTCCCAACAGGTGTCTGAGCTCAACAATAACCTCATTGTGGTGCGCCCTGGTGTGCAAGACAAGAGCTTCTCGTCGCTGGCGAGCTCGGTGGCGCAGTATAATTACAACACCAGCACCATTACCGAGTCCGACGTCGAGGCAGTGCGCAAGATGCCACATATCCGCGCTGTAGCACCAATGATGACCTCTGAGAACAAACTCAAGAGCAACGACCGAGAAGCCACCACTACTGTTGTGGCGACCTCGCCAGACCTTGCTATCACGAGTCAGCTCGAACTACGTGAGGGTGACTTTCTCGAGGGTGGCACGCACGACGCTAAGCCAGCGGTGCTTGGCCCAAAGCTGTCGGTGCAGCTGTTTGGCACCGAGCAGTCGATTGGCCAGACCTTCAAGATTCGTGGCAAGGAGTTTATCGTGGTGGGGGTGATGCGTGCTACAGAAAATCCGCTGAATTATAACAACGTTGATTTCGACAACGCAGCTATCATTACCACCGAGGCAGGTAAGAAAATCCACAGTGGTCATACACAGATTCAGCAGATCAACATCCAGGCTGATGCGTCGCAGCAGGTAGGGCAGATTGCTCAGCAAGTTAAGGACAAGATTAAGCAAAATCATCAAGGCGAAGAAGACTTTACCGTGGCCACGGGTGACGCGATTAGCCAGCCGACCAACCGGCTCTTTACCGCGCTGACCCAGGTGCTGACGCTAATTGCGGCGATCTCGCTGGTAGTTGGCGGTATCGGCATCATGAACATCATGCTGGTGAGTGTGGTGGAGCGTACGCGCGAGGTGGGTATCCGCAAGGCGGTTGGTGCGACCGATGGTAATATCATTACACAGTTTGTTATCGAGGCGTTGGCGATAAGCTTGCTTGGTGGTATCTTGGGCTACATCCTGGGCTACATAGTGGCGCTGAGCTTTAGCCTGTGGCTGTCCTTTGCGCCATCGCTGGAGTGGCAGACGGCGGTGATGGCAATTGGCCTCGCACTAGCGGTTGGCCTCACCTTCGGTCTCTACCCAGCCATTCGGGCCGCGCGCAAGAACACAATCGAGTCGCTACGGCAGTACCACTAAACAAGATAGTTATGTTGATACAGAACCCGCCAGGAGAGTGGCGGGTTTTTACTTGGCTTTCTATCCTACTCTACTCTAAATATAGAGTTTTGAAGTATGAAGTTTGACATTTCAAGACACACCGCTCTTCCCCTGTTTCACGCCATTCAACACGCCAAGGTAGCAGCTAGCAAATTCTGCTAGTATCATGCCGTGCAGCACCTGTTCTAACTCTGTCTTGCCCGCAAGCAAAACAGACTTTGCGTGGGGGCGGCGGCCACTGAGGCGGCGATCGAGCGCTGCCATGCGCTGCTGGGTAGTGGCGTCATTCTCCCCCGCGAGGTCGAAAAGCGCGAATGGCTTATCTACCGGATGGCTTAGCCAGCCATGAGCGCCGGCCTGCTCAGCCTCGGCAAGAGTGGTAGAAAAGGCCACATTGTGCGCTCGTTCCTGCCAGCACCACTGCCACCACTGGGCCACTGGCGCGAGCGCCCCACTGCCGCAAAACACCGCCGTCTTGCCTGCTGCTTGGCGTGCAATCTGCTTAGCGAGGTTACGAGCGGTCGGCACGGTAGCGCCCCACTGCTGCGCTGCATTCGCTGTGTACGCTGCGCCATCTGCTATCGCTTCCACAAGATCATCATCCAGCAACTGATAGGCCGTCAATAGCGCACTCAGTGTGCTGAGTATGCGTAGTGGTGCCACCTGCCCTTCTCTATTAGCAATTGGCATAATAGTGGCTGCAGGATATGCTGTGGCGTACTCAGCCGCGGCAGCATCATGAGTGAGTAGAATAGCTAGAGCGGCATGCTGCTGTGTATAGCGCAGCATATTCGTCACCTGGTCAGGCGAGATGCTAGCCTCGATAATAATCACCAGGCTATGTGCGTCCACAAATGCGGGCACTGCTTCGCTACACAGCACAGGCACAGCTATGTGAGGCTGCACGAGCTGCTGAGCGACGTGAGCAATCAATGCACTACCATCCGTTGCTATAATCACAACATTACGAATATCATGCTGGGCTGCTATATGTGAGAGCTGGCTAGATACCTCTGTTGGCAGCATCGTTTGTTTCCATAATGTTGCAATGTGGCGCAGCGTGGCTTCGGCACCGCGTTGGCGCAATATGGTCTGGTCATCAAGCATAATCGTCTCCTTCTGCTTGCAAGAGTATACCCTCCCATGATACATTAATTAGCAGAGAATCATAAGCATATTTGGAGACAGGTGGGAACCATGAATATCAGCACTACATCACAATCAATTACCGACGATCAAGAGCTTGCCAAGGTGCTCGCTGGGATCGGCCCGCAGGTAGGCACAGCAGCGTCGCAGCGGTCGCAAGCGATGATGTCGGGGCAAGGTGCTGGCCGTTCGTCACTCTCGGGTATGTCGGGCAATATGGGCTCGTCAGTGCCAGTCATGTCTTCGCAGCAGCAATCGTCACAGCCTGCCCCCAGTGGTGAGGCGCTCAATGGCGTGAAGCAGTCAGCCATCAAAGAGCTGCGCCCACTGGTGGATAAACTCAACGTTAGCCCAGATGAGAAATTCGATACCTATCTGCTTTTGATCCGCTCGACGGACGACAAGAGTTTGATCGACCCAGCGTACCAAATCGCTAAATCTATTCGCGATGAAACCCGCCGCGCCCAAGCGCTGCTCGACATCATCAAAGAGATCGACTATTTGTCGCAGCGGTAGCGGATACTGCAATAAGAGCAAGCATTATCACCACTGATGTGGTGATTTTGTTATGGTACTAAAAATGATATATAATACAAACACAACCATGGTAAAAACACGTCACTATAAGCCACATCGCCGTACACCCAAACATCATAGCATTGATGCAATGCCATCACTTATATCGCCGAGCCAGTGGTCGACGTCTTCTTCGAACATCAAAAAGCAGCTTGTTACTGTTGATGCAGCGCTGAAGAGCCAAAAGCCACATCTCACCTACCTCGTCGAGCAGCAGGGTCGCAATTGGAGTGAGGAAAAACGCCGCCAGCGACGCTCAGCTGCCCTGGGAGAAAGTGCTGTGACGCTTGTGCAGCACTATGCGAGCAAAGAACAGTGGTCGCATGTCGATATGGCGCGGCTGCTCGCAGCGTATCCTGGCTGGGTGGAGGCGACCGAACAAGATGATACGGCGCTAACTCGGCAAGAAAAGAAGCAGCGGATCAAGAAGCTCACACACTTTAACCATGCCCTGCGCGATGTGATAGACAACGCCACACACTCCTGCGAGACATGGAAGTCGATACCGTCTGTATCGGATATAGTTAACGGCTTAGAAGCAGTGTATCCAGGCAAGAAGCATGCTCAAAACAAGCAAGATCGAATAGGTATGTTGTATGCGACAGTAGCGGGCATTCGCAATGAAGTGCTCTTTATGCGGGTGCTGGATGAAGCGGGCATTGCCTATGAGCCAGGCACAGCCAACCAGGATATGCGCGGGATAGATATGATAGTGAATGGTAAGCTTATCGATCTCAAGTCGTCTGAACACTACGAATACGATGCTCAGGAAGATGCTGCTGAGCATGATGATGACGGACGGATCTTTTTCTTCCCTGGTGTGGAGCGGTATGAATATCGCAATAAACTAATGCTGCCGAAGGAAAAAATTATCCGGGTTACGCCACGGGTGGTAGCCCGCATGTATAGCCATGGTATCCTAGATAAGCCAACGCAACAGAGGTAGATCTCACCACAGACATGCGACTATAACAGAGGTAAAGGAGGTGTATGCCATATGCCACACGAAATACCACAGCAGCCGTCAAATGAAGAGCATGAGAGACATGCGGTGCTCAAAGAGTCAATCGCTCAATCGATTCTCAAGAAAAGACCATGGCCCTATGGTGGATCTGAAGGCGAGCCGAGGCCGCTCTCTATCCAGTGGATGTCGCTACAGTATGCTGAGGATGGCTGGTCAGCAACTGGCTTAACCACTGATGGGCGCTATGTAAGAGTAGACATCAGCAACAATGCAGACGATGTGATACTCGAAGTGGAGGCTGTGCAATCCGACGGAGAGACAGATACCCCACAGAGTAGCTAGCCGTGTGCACACACTAGCTCGCTGATGTCCGCTTGTTGTGACGCGAAGTTGGCTTTTTCTTGCGCTTGGCTTTAGCTTTGGGTTGAGGTTTGCTAGCGTCTTTTGTGCGCTTGCTCTTGCCTCGTGCTGGCTTTTTCTTCGATGCTTGCTGCTCGTGTATAGCGTTTCGTACCTCTGTTATTTCGTCCCAGGGGTGGGTTCCGTCGGCGCGTTCGATGGTTTTTTCGTGGCCTTTGCCGAGGAAGACGATGATGTCGCGAGCAGTGCGGGCACGGCGGACGGCAAAGCGGATGGCCTCAGCGCGGTCGTGGATGAGGAAGAGATCGGTGTCTTGGGTTTTGCCAGCAGCTTCTGCGCCTTTGGCAATTTGGGCGAGGATGTGTTGCCCATCGACATCGCGGTCGTCTTCTTCGGTGAGAATAAGCTCGTCGGCGATTCGCCCTGCGATCTTGCCTTGGATGGCTCGCTTGGACTCATCGCGCCGGCCAGCCGAGCCAAACAGGACGATCAGCTTGCCCTTGGTGCTGGCTCGCACACTGCCCAGCAGCCGCTCGAAGGCGTCGGGTGTGTGGGCAAAGTCGACAATAGCGGAGAATGGCTGCCCAGCATCCACCACTGTCATACGGCCCTCCACCCCGGTGAGTGCAGCCAGGCCCTGCTCGATCTGCGCCCGGCTCAGGCCTACCTCGTGCCCCACGGCTACCGCGGCCAGGCTGTTGGCGATGTTGAACTCACCCGGCATATTGATGGTGATGTGGTGCATCTCCCCCATTAGCCACACATCGTAGCGGCTACCCAAGGCGGTTTGGGTGATGTTAGTAGCCCGGATGTTACCGTCAGCGATGCCGTAGCATAGGCTACGGGGCACGGCTTGCTCGAAGACTGCTGCTGATGGGTCATCCGCATTGATAATGCCAACCCGCCGCGCCAGCTTGAAGAGCCGTGTCTTGGTGGCGCGGTAGCGCTCAAATGTCTTGTGATAATCCAGATGCTCGTGTGTAACGTTGGTCATGACGGCAATGTCGATCGGGACGCCAAAGATGCGGTGCTGCGCCAATGCATGGCTCGTTACCTCTAGCACCACCCACTGCACATTACGCCGCCGAAACTCCGCCAAACGCTGCTGCAACAGGGGTGCAGACACGGTAGTCATGTGCTCGGTTTGCGATGTGATGTCGTCATTCACTCCATACGCCACCGTCGTCATCAGACCAACATTGTAGCCTGCTTCGACCAGCATGCGGTGAATCATAAAGCACGTCGTGGTCTTGCCGTTCGTCCCCGTTACGCCAATGACGTGCATGCCCTGGGCTGGGAAGCCTTGGTTAGCCGCTGCGGCAGTGGCTTCAAGCAGCCGATAGCCTGGCTCCAGCGCCGCCAGCACGCTGGGTGGGAGCGTATTCTTGAGTGTTTGTTTTAGAGAAAATGCCATGACACATATTATACCACTTTTGGTAGTATTTAAAACCATGAGCTGATCCTATCTATAGGAGTATCGACCTCTGATCGTCTCAGCAAAAGGAATGAAAGAAAAGAGCTTGAGAGTAGGTTAGCTCTTGAGGTTCAAACTCATGCAATTTGATTTTTTATTATCACACTACTCTCTCATCTTCCTTGCTCTGCTATTCTGCTATAATAACTTTATGAAGATTCTTGGGATTGAGAGCAGCTGTGACGAGACGGCGGCTGCGGTGGTGGCCGATGGGCGGCGCTTGCTGAGCAGTGTCGTGCACTCGCAGATAGACATTCACGCCCAGTATGGTGGTGTGGTACCAGAGGTAGCGGCACGGAGCCATATTGAGATGATTACCCCGGTGATTGACCGCGCCTTGGCCGAGGCGGCATGCAGCTGGGATGAGATTGATGGCATTGCGGTGACGTATGCGCCTGGACTAGTGGGGTCACTGCTGGTCGGGACGCTGGCGGCGCGGACGTTGGCACTTGTGCACGAGAAGCCGCTCTACGCGATTCATCATGTGGAGGCGCATGTCTATGCTAACTTTGTGGTGGAGGATGGCCGGCCAAAGCCCGAGCCCGCCCTAATGCTCCCTACTGCGCAGCCGAGCTTCCCTATGTTGGCGCTTATCGTCTCTGGTGGGCATAGTCAGTTGGTGCTGTTTCGGGCGCATGGTGACTATACACTACTTGGCCAGACGCAGGATGATGCCGTGGGCGAAGCCTTCGACAAGGTAGCGAAAATCATTGGTTTGCCCTACCCTGGCGGCCCGGCCATTGCTGCTGCCGCTACGCACGGTGACCCGCAGCGTTACGCGTTACCCAAGGCGCGGATGCATGGCCAGTACGATTTCTCTTTTTCGGGCCTCAAGACGGCCGTGCTGCGCCGAATGCAGGCCGAGGTGGGCAAAGATACCTCTTTCCCTTCGCACGAGCTCCCAGCGCTTGTCACGCCGCAGCAGCGCCATGATATGGCGGCGAGCTTTCAACGTGTGGCGGTAGAGACGTTGGTGGATAAGACGGTGCTGGCCTACAAGCACTATGCCCCACGCTCCGTCGTGATTGCTGGTGGTGTGGCGGCCAACCAAGAACTCCGCCGCCAGCTGCGCACCGCCCTGCCCTGCTCCATTAGCTACGCACCCATGGCCTTTTGTACAGACAATGCAGTGATGATCGCCACCCTCGCCTACTACTACGCCCAGGCTGGCCGCACAGTCGACCCATACCTGCTCGAAGTTCAGCCAAGCTTGTCGATGCGCGAAGCGGTGTGGGCTGATAATTAGCCTTCTTTTGCGCGAATCTGCTTGGCTAGCGCTGTGGCAGCTACAACAGTTTCGTCGAGTGTGTGATAGATCGGGAGCTCTGGCCGCTCGAGGTGTGCTTGTGTTTCGATATCAAATGGTCGGTCGAAGCTTTTGTCAATGCCAAGCACAATGGGCGAGCCGCGTCCGAGTTCCTTACCAAGCTCTAGTGGTGTAATGATGCCTGATCCCTTGACAAAGTAAAACATTACCACGCGTGCGAGCTGTAGATTCCGGTGTTCCCATGTGATCTGCTCCTTCGCAATATCACCAACGCGCGGTATTCCTTCCGGGCGTCGTGGGTTGGCGATGATTAGCTCATCATTGTATGCTTCTGTTTGCTCAATATTTTCTAATAATTTCTCTGCTTGCTTTTGCCAATCTTCTGCCCCAGAAATAGGGCCTGCAACGAAGATGTCTGGTCGTAATTCTTGCATAGATAATTCTGATGTTGGGCGTTTGACGAGCATGGCAAAATAGTATCATGGACTACTGTAAAGATCAAATATCACAGACACGAAAAATAAGCTGAAGATCTGCAAGTCGCGGATTTTTTATCTCACCGTAAGGTGGTTCTATCCACCACGTTACCTAATAGTGTAGATATTGTTACGAAGGCAGTGCTCTACCGCGCTATAATCTTTCGCGCCGCACGCACACAGCGAATTACCTGGTGTATGAATGGCCGAGCGATATATTCATAGCAGCCAGCGCGTTCCTCCAGCTGACCACCAAAGCCTTTCTTGAAGTGGTACACCCCCTCTTGCTCGGGGAAGCCGTTGAAGTTTCCGCTTGTGCCATAGAAATTGTAGCGCTGAGCGCCAAGGTTGATGGCGCGGCGCATTGCTGCATATTGCAGTGCATATGAGCCAGAGAACTTGGCGTGCTTATCATCCGACCCACTGAGAAAATACACCACCTCGTTATCGCTCGTGTGCATAAATATGGCGGCAGCCAGCGGCAGAACGTCGCCATTGGCTGCCTGGCGCAACGTTTCGTAATCTGCCAAGCGTTTGGATACCGCAGTGAGCTGGTTGTCGAGCTCCTTCACCTGTCCTTGCTTGTCTGGCTCAGTCGCTAGCATATCGCGCTCGGCTTGCAGGCTATCATGCTGAGCGCTGAGGCGGGCTTGGTAACCAGCAAGGTCGAGCTCGGCAATCAGGAACCACGCCTGCTTACGGTGAAAAGCGTGAAACAATTGCTGATAAAACGCTTCGCTGCGCCCTGAGAAGCCACGCCGCGTGCCGGTATCGATCAGCAACTTCGCAAATGGCGCAAGGTCGTCCACCGCAGTAATCTCGCGTACCGCCACACCATATTTGGTGGCCGCCTTGACGCAGCTGCGCGTCTTAGCGTCGAAGCTCTTGAGTAGTGCCGCATCGTCGTGGTAGGGCGAGAGATCTTTGGCAAAGAACCAGCGCACATAGCGTGCGTTGTGGTCGGTCTGCTGCGGAGGGATAGCGCGGAAGCCTGCCTTTTCTAATTGTTGCAGCGCCTCGGCTGTACCGGCTACTTCGGTGAGCTGAGTAGGGTCACTTCCCTGCCGCAGGATGAGTGGCGGCTGCAGGCGAAGCAGAATACCTTTGTGTGCTTTGACATATTTCTTGAGCTTTGTCAATAGTGTACTGAGCACGGCTGGGTTGTGATAATCCACCAGCGGTCCTTGCAAACATTCAAACTCGCTATAGCCCAAGGTGCGCCATTCATATAACACGGCGGTAGCTACCAAGCGCTCACCCTCAGCAAACAGCCCCAAATAATGTGGCTGCCAGCCCAGCTGTGCCACTCGCTTGGCATTGGCGGCCGACTGGACGAAGCTCCCTAGCGGGTGCTGTGCGGCAAATTGTTCGAGAGTGGATGGGTGGATGGGCTTTAGCTGCATAATGATAGCGCTAGTATAGCATTTTTGAGTGGTGAGAGGAAGAGATGTGCATTAGCGATACATATCAGCCTTAGACTCTTCACAGCGCGCGTACCCCTGGGCTAGATCAATAATACTTTGTACCAATATTCATTATTTCATCGTGGCGTGCATGGAACTTTCGCAACAATCATCAGTGAAAAACTGCCGCAAAGTTGCTATACTAATGTTATGAAACATTTTTTACAGACTGAGGCATGGGAGGCCTTTCAACAAGCGCAGCAGCGCCACACGGTGCGGCGGGCAGACAAGGGGTGGCAGTATTATGGCATTATTGAGCACGGTCGGCTCAACCATCGGTTGTATGTACCCTATGGGCCTGAAGCAGATAATGATGCAGCCCAGGAAGCAGCGCTCAAGGATATCATTGCCACTGGGCGGCAATATGGTGCAGACTTTGTGCGGGTTGACCCCCGGACGACGCGGCTCGAGCAGTTGCAAAACCTCGGCTTTCGCAAGGCAAAGAGCCTCCAGCCAGATCGAACGATTATTAATGATGTGACGATGGATCACGACGCTATTTTGGCCAACGCCAAACAGGCGGTGCGCTACACCTGGCGCAAAAATCAGAAGGCAGGGGTGCGCTTCCATACCAGTTATGAGCCGGCGGATATTGAGATCTTTCTTGATATGATCCACGACGTCGCTAAGCGCACTGGTATGCAGCCGCATAGTGATGGGTACTTTCGCCAAATGGCAGAAGTGCTTTTCCCGCGCAAGGCAGCTGGCCTGATGTATGCCACGCTGGAGGACAAACCGGTTGCTAGCCTGATATTCTTTAGTGACGGCACGACGATGGCCTATGCCCACGCTGCGTCGTATACCGCCCAGCGTAACCTCAGCCCAGCCACAGCACTGGTGGTGTCTGCCCTCTTCTATGCGCACGATACCGGGCACAAATTCTTTGACTTTTACGGCATTGCGCCAGATGATGTGCCGAAGGATCACCCTTGGGCGGGCTTCACGCACTTCAAGAAGTCGTTTGGGGGTACGCCAGTGGACTATATCGGCACCTGGGAAAAACCTCTCCATCCACTGCGCTACCGGCTGTATCATCTCTACCAAGCGCTATATCAGCACGTGCGTAGTCTGCGCCAGGCATCGTATCGCCGCTCGCATAAGTAAGCGTGATATTGCTGAGAGAAAGGCGCTCGACGGGGCGTCTTTTTTATACTGCCCTCCCCTGCTCTATAGGTGCGACTTTTAATGCAAGATGACAGGAGACGTGTGTTGGCTTACGCAAGATGGTTAGAATTGACGTGATTACCCGCACTATTCACGTGAAACGTGGATGAATGCAGGTATAGAATTGGGCTAGAATTTTCCTGCCACATCTGAATTTCGACGGTAAATATGAGATTTTCACCTTTGATTTATCATTTTTTGCCCTTCTCTTGGTCATTGATAGGCTGTGTCGATAAGGATAGAGACAGTAACGTGCGCTATATATAGAGCAAAAACCACCTCTTTCTCTTTGCTCACTTCCCTTTTCTGCACACTGCGTAGAATAAGATGGTGAGAGGTTAAGGCAGTAGCATAAGTTTGGTATATAGCACCTTCCACGTGAAAACCGTACAATAACGAATCATGATGAACAAAACACTTAGCAATAGCAACCAATCTGCAAAGTTAGATAACAATCAGACCGCTACAACCCGCGATACTGCACTCTACCATTAACCCCTGTCACCCCTGCCATTGTGCCGCCAAACGTGCTATACTAGGTAGCTGAAGTTGCACCAAAAAATTGACCAGGCAGATGCTGCACACAGATTTTCACGTGAAGCATCGACCGCGCCGTTTTCGTGTGAAAAGTATCAATAACTTGTAAGGAAGCCACCGCCATGAAACTTGCCAAGACCTACAACCCTAACGAATATGAGCCAAATATCTACGCTATGTGGGAGAGCGCTGGCGTGTTTCGGCCAAAAGGGGAGGGCACACCGTATAGCATCGTGATGCCGCCGCCCAATGCCAATGGCAACCTGCACGTTGGGCATGCGCTAGGCTCGGCCTTGCAAGATATTTTGGTGCGCTACCACCGGATGAAGGGTGATGATGCGGTGTTTATCCCTGGGGCAGACCACGCCGGCTTCGAGACGTGGGTGGTGTATGAGCGCGAGCTCGAGAAGCAGGGCAAGACGCGCTTTGATTACTCGCGCGATGAGCTGTATGCGCAGGTGTGGGACTTTGTCGATAAAAAGCGGGGTGATATGGAGCTTCAGCTACGCGCCCTCGGCGTTGGGGCGGACTGGGAAGATATGGTCTTTACGCTTGACCCCAAGGTGGTGGAAACGGTTTATGGCACCTTCAATAAGCTGTGGCAGGATGGGCTGATCTACCGGGGTGAACGGATCGTCAACTACTGCACCAAGCACCAAACGAGCTTCGCCGACATCGAGGTGGTGCACAAGACGGAGAAGTCTAAGCTGTGGCGCATTGCCTACCCGCTGCTCGATCATATTGGTGAAATTATCGTCGCTACCACCCGGCCCGAAACGCTACTGGGTGATACCGCCATCGCTGTCAACCCGGCAGATGAACGCTACAAGAAGCTAATTGGCACCAAGGCGCTGCTGCCGCTGGTAGGGCGCGAGATACCGATTATTGCTGATGAATATGTTGATGCATCGTATGGCACCGGTGCGGTGAAGATCACACCGGCTCACGACCCAAATGACTTCGAGATGGGGCAGCGGCATGGGCTGCCGGTGGAGCAGGTGATTGGCTTCGATGGGCGAATGACCAATGTACCCGCACCATTTGACGGCCTCACCACAGCGGAGGCACGCCAGCGAGTACTGGAGGCGCTGGAGCGCGAAGAGCTCCGTCGTGGTGAGGAAGAGCTGGAACACTCGGTGGGGCATTGCTATAAGTGCGACACCGTCATTGAGCCGATGGTCAAGGAGCAATGGTTTATCTCGATGCGGCCCTTAGCGGATGCAGCGATTGCTGCCATCGAGCGCGGCGATGTGACCTTCACCCCCGCCAACAAAGGCGAGGTGGTCATTAAATACCTGCGCGAGATCAAAGACTGGAACGTCAGCCGGCAGATCCCGTGGGGTATACCCATCCCAGCCTTCCAGAGCACGACTGATCCAAGCGACTGGATCTTCAATACAAATGTCAACGAAAAAGAAATAGTTGTAGATGGCACAACATACCGCCGGGAAGAAGATACACTCGATACCTGGTTTAGCAGTGGGCAGTGGCCATTCATCACCACCGACTATCTGCAAGATGGGCCGCTAGCGAAATTCTACCCCAACGCAGTAATGGAGACGGCGGGAGATATCCTCTTCTTCTGGGTGGCGCGGATGATGATGCTTGGGTTGTACTGTACAGGGCAGGTGCCGTTCCGTCATGTGTACCTGCATGGGCTGGTGCTGGATGAGCATGGGCAGAAGATGAGCAAGAGTAAGGGTAATGTGATCAACCCGATGGAGGCAATCAGCCAGTATGGCTCAGACGCACTGCGCATGGGGATTATCGCCAGCCGCTCAGCCGCTCAGCCGCAAGCGTTTAACACCGGCAAGGTGGTGGCAGCGCGCAATTTCTGCAATAAATTATGGAACATCGCTCGCTTCATTGAGGCACAAGTGGGGGACACGCAGCCCGTGCATGTACCGACGCCGCAATCGATGGCCGACCATTGGATCATCCGCCAGCTGAGCCGGGCAGGGGAGACGATGGAGCAGCAGCTAGCGCAGTATCGCTTTGCCGAGGCGGCAGAGACCCTCTACCACACGGTGTGGGATGATGTGGCCGATTGGTATATCGAGGCAGCCAAGGTGGAGCAGCACGCTGATATGCTGGTGTGGGTGCTGGATACGTGTTTGCGCTTGGCTCATCCATTTGCGCCATTTGTGACGGAGACGATTTGGCAAAGCCTGAGCTGGCACAATGACCTCCTGGCGGCGGCACGATATCCGCAGGCTGAGGATTATAATGAGCTGCAAGCGGCTGAGTTTGGCCGGCTCAAGCGGCTCGTGACCGAAGCGCGCTATGTGACGAGTGAACTGCCGGGCAATGAGCGCTACACACTGCTCTATATGGACGATGCGCTGGTGGCGGATAATGCTGAGCTGGTGCGGCGCTTGGCTGGCCTAGCGGCAGTGGAACATGCCGATGTAGCGCGGGGGCTACGCTTGGCTGCCAGTGGCCGCGATGCCTGGCTCGACGTAAGCGACGAAACGCTCTATGAGCACCAGACGAATCTCGAGAAACGCTTGGTCGAAGCACGCAATGATGCCGCCAAGCTGGAGGCACGCCTAGCAAACGAACGTTACACCAGCCAAGCACCCGCTCATTTGGTGGAAGAATCACGCCAGCAGCTGGCAAGCAAGCAGGCGTTGATCGAGCGGCTGGTGAAGGAATTGCAGGTGATCGAATAGCAATACTGAAATTTAATACCTTGTGCTAATAGAGAAGGCTACCGTCGATGTGAAATGGTAGCCTTTTTGATGAGTAGAGACATTGAAAATGTTGATTTAACCTCTTGCGTTCTCAATGACAAAAGGGCACTTAGTGGCAAAAAGGGAAGCGCGAGCACAGACAAAGGGATTATCGTGTTGACGAGCTACATTAATTTGAAGCTGAAAAATCTAATCACTTCACAAATCTGTTCCTATTGTTCTTTTTTGAGGCCTTATGGCGAGTAATATTTACGAGAGTGTTTATCGTATGGATTTATATAAGTATACATATGCTGCGACAAACAGCGTTCATATCTCATCAGGTGAGATGATAGAGGAGAGAGTTAATGAAGAAAAGAAGGGTATTCCTATATCTACACGAAACATACTTGACAGAAAAGAAACATCCTGCTACCATGAATATGAACAAAAATAGAACTAACGATAGTCACCAATATACACAATGAAACACAAACACCACACTACCTCATACAAAACCATCCTCGCGCAGGCGGCCGTGGCGGTCTTTAGCCTGGCGACTGCACTGGGGGTGTTCTTGCACGATGGGCAATTTGATAAGATCACCACTGCGCTTCTTACGCTCGAGCCTGCTGCGCTGCATGGCCGTGGGGCACAGGGCTCGGCGGAGCTCGATAAGCTAACGGCCGACCCACACGTCCATCCGCACCATGCGTCGCTGGGACACAAGGCAGGGCACCATGGGCAGCACCACACGCCGGGTGTGCCACCGCGCGATGATGAATATAGATATCTGGCGCATAAGCAGCGGGGGACGCGCCATGCCTTTGATAATCAGTTCTTGCCGATTGTTGGTTAGTTATTGATGGTGATACGGATGCCCGGCGGCAATCTGCTGTGCCCGGTAGAGCTGCTCGGCCAAGATGAGTCGCACCAGCTGATGTGGAAACACCAGGCGAGACAGCGACCACACTAGATTAGCGCGCTCCATCACTACCTCTGTCACACCGTATGCTCCACCAATGATAAGTACGAGTGATTTGCCCTGCGCCATTGGCTGATGCAGGCTGCGCGAGAGGGTAGGCGAGTCAAGCATTGTGCCGCGCTCGTCCAGTAGTACAACATATGCTTGGGGCGAAAGCACTCGAAGAACCTGCTGCGACTCCTCACGGCGCGCCGCATCGTTACTATGCTGGCTAGCCGGGATGAGCTTCCATTGTAGCTGCCAGGCACGAGTCATGCGTTGCTCATAGCGTGCAATGCCATCGACTAGCCAGGGCTCGTGCCGCTTGCCAACGGCGATGATGGTGATCATGCGCTGGCGTCTTCACTACTGTTAGATACTGCTGTAGCAAGACGCTGGGCGGTGGTAGATAGGTGAGTATCGCTAGTGTTGGTTGGATAGCCATGATGGAGCTGTAGCACCTCGCGGTCATATAGCGGCACGAGATGAATGTGAGCGTGTGGCACATCAAAGCCCTCTACCACAACGCCGACCCGCTCAGGCTGGAGCGTCACCTCCATTGCGTGGGCAATCCGCTGCGCTACCGCCCAGAGGTGCTGATACACCTTAGTCGGGAGCGCCCACAGCGAGTCAATCTGCTGCTTGGGTACCACCAGCACATGGCCATCACTTAGCGGGTTGATATCAAGAAAGGCTATCGTGTGCTCGTCTTCATACACCGTATGGCTTGGTATTTCACCTTTGATAATCTTAGTAAAAATAGAATCCTGCATGACTTTAGTATACGCGAAGGTGGGGCAAGATCTCAAGGATATCCGCTGCGCGATATTTTCGTTCGGCAGCGCATCTGTTATAATGAAGACAGACCACGTGGAGAGGTGCAGGAGTGGTTGAACTGGCCGCTCTCGAAAAGCGGTAAGCCGCAAGGCTTCGAGGGTTCGAATCCCTCTCTCTCCGCCATATTTCTGATACTGGTAACCTGCAGGCTGATGATGCTTGTAGATTTTTTATTACGAAAAACATGTGATTACTTTTGTACGCCGTGCTTACTCTCTTTCTGTTTTTTGCAAACTTGGTCAAGAGCAATAAAAAGCGCACACCGCGATGGTGTGCGCATATGTTTGTGTGAGAAGAGAGCCAAGTAGTATTGGCTAGGTGGTCGAAGCACCAGTGTTGCTGCTATTGGTAGTAGTGTTGATGTTACCACCAGGGATGATAGTGTTGATGACAAAGTTCACCGCCGCATAGGCTAGCAGCGCCACCACGACACCGACCAGAGCGTACATGATAGTATTCTTCGCGCCTTGTACTTGTGATGAATTACCGCCAGAGACAACATAACGAATACCACCGAAGATGATCATAATGACCGCGATAGCACCAACGAGGAACAGCATGATGTTGCTTACCCGTGTGAAGATACCGGCGTCACCAAAGAGATCGGCAGGCTGGTCTTTGCCCCGTGAGCGGCTGGCACCATCTGACACGCCGCCGATTGCAGCGCTGGGCGGTGCAGCAGCAATTATCCCACCCCCGATGAGGGCAAGAGCACTGATAGATAGTAGACATTTTTTTAGCATAATAAACTTAGCTCCTTTTATCTTGTAATTATACGATATGGCGTTTTTTTTGTCGAGAGGAAAGCGGTGAAATTTCTCAGCTTGTGGTGCTATGGTGGCTCGCTCCTTCATCTCTTTTGCCAGTAGCGTCTTGAAAACCTGCTAGTATGACGGTATTTTGAGCCCACGTGGCAAATTGGCGTTCTAGAGAGACACTCGATTGCATTTTTATTTACATTACTTGATAAAAGGAAGGGGAGTGCAAGATAATATATAGCTCACGACACTGCGGCGAAGTAGGGATAAAATTGCACGCCACAAATGGCTAGCGCAATTGCCTGACCTATGCTACAATAGCCAGTGCACGTTGGTGCACAATCCGACACGCTGGAGGAGTACCCAAGTGGCTGAAGGGGACGGTTTGCTAAATCGTTAGTGTGGGGAGACCTGCAGCGGGAGTTCGAATCTCCCCTCCTCCGCCAGGATTGTTAGAGCTATTGGCTATCAGCTCGGTGTGTATGACGAAAACTGTCGAGCAGTAGCATGTATAACTCAATAATGACAAGCTAAATGAGACGAATGCTGAGGTTGCTTAGCAGTCTATAGTTTTAGCATAAAAGCAGCACAAAGGCTAGATGAATGAATCATTGTAGATATTACAATGATATTTTTATTTGTGTGGATCTTGGTGAAATAAGTGATGTATTCAATACATGCGAAGTATCAAATATGTCAAGAGCTCTATCTGGGGTATGGTCTATATATGTACGGTACAAGCGTGCGACTGGCAAGAGAGGCGAAGTATGAGTGTTGTGCGAGGCGTACACCACAGGATTGCGCAGTTATGCGGGTTATGGTTAATTGACCAGCGCGGCCATTATGATAGAATAGTTTTTGTAACGTAAATCTAACGCCAACCGACAAGGGGAGGAAAGAGCAGTGAAGATTAGACGTCAAAAACGTGGGATCGTCATGCGTATCGCATCGGTTGTGGCTGTGAGTGGGCTCGCTATAGGCGGGCTTTTTTATGGCCTCAATTCGGTGAACGCAGCCGGTCTGAATAAAAACTATAATTATATCAAGGCAAATTACGCTGTGCCGAATGCCAACGTCGCCTGGGTGTCGCCCAACGGGGATGACAATAAGGGTAACGGAAGTGAGTCAGCACCATACAAGAGCTTTGGCCGCGCCGTCACGAAGATTAGCGACGGCGGAACAGTGGTGGCAAAGAGTGGTATCTACCGCGAGCCACACTTCTTTGTGACGAAGAAGAATGTCACCATGCAGGCAGCACCGAACGCTGAGGTGTGGCTGAAGGGTAGTGATGTCGTGACTAACTGGTCGCGCGAAGGCAATATGTGGAAGGCCACTGGCAACTTCCAGAACTTCTGCCACGTCTGTACGACCAACATCAAGCCAGAAGTCGAAGGTATGGCTGCCTACCCAGAGCAGGTCTTTATTAACGACAAGCCACTGACGCAGGTCGGGAGCAAGGCTGAGGTCGGCCCGGGCAAGTTCTATGTAGAAGATGCCACCCAGACAACGCGTAGTGGTGGGCACTTCAATCCAGGTCGGCAAGACACCGTCAGTTACTACCTAGGTTCTGACCCAACGGCTGGCACGACGGAGATCTCGCAGCGCACCCGCGCCTTTACCACAACAGGCGAGAACTTCAAGCTGCAGGGTATTAATATTGCACAATATGCACCAAACCAAACCTGGGGCTTTAAAGACCCTCAGCTAGACGACAAGGCTGGGCCAATCGCCATCTCCATCAACGGGAAGAACTCGCTGGTGCAAGATGTGATCGTGGCGCAGAACTCGAACTCCGGGCTATTCCTCGACAAAGCGTCGGGCAGTGTGGTAAAGAACAGCCAATTCCTCGACAACGGGGGTAATGGTGCTGGCGCAAACCGCATTGAGAATGCCGTATTTGAGAACAACACCTTTAGTAACAACAACGCCGCTGGTTTCGAAACCAATGGTAGCTACTGTACCTCGTGGTGTGGTATGGCCGATGTGAAGGTGACTCACGCCGAGAACTTCACCTTCCGCAACAATGTGGTGGACTACTCGAAGTCTGGCTCGACCAACTCAGACATCGCTGTGGCCAAGCGTCACCAGCTGCCAGGCTTCTGGTGTGACGAAGGGTGTATCAACACCAACATCGTCAACAACTACTTTACTAACGTGCAGATGGCGATCTTCTACGAGGTATCACACACTGGTATCATCGCCTCGAACATTATTGAGGGTTCGGGCTCTGGTATCTTAGTGTCGGGTAGTAGCAAGACGAAGATCTACAACAACTCTATCTCACGCACCGCCTACCCAATTCGCGTCCGCGAGGACACCCGCAGCAAGGGTTGTAACGCTTACCAGGGCAGCACCTGTACTGCACCAGAGAGCTGGTCGCAAGCCAAAGGCCTGAGCTGGGACACGACGGGTACAGAGATGTACAACAACATCATCTCATCGCGTGCCGCAACTGCTAAGGATGGCGATAGCCCATACTGGGCATACGGTGTCCGCACCAAGGGTGGTGCCAACATTGGCGGGCCAAAGGTTGGTACAAACGAGATGTTTGCTGGCCTAGACTACAACGTCTACTACCGCAACGATACCAATGTCGACAAGACCGTCTTTACCTGGGACTTAGCTCAGACTGAGGCACCGATCGACGTCCTCTTTAGCAAGACATCAGACATTGCCAAAGATGGTCGGGTCAGCAAGGCGATTGATGGCCTCGAGCGCAATTCGCTCGACCAAGCTGGCTCACGCAGCGCCAACCCATTCTTCACCAGCGAAGCTGCGAACAACAACGACTACAACAAGAGTAACTACACCATCAAGGCTGGAAGCCCAGCTGCCAACAGTGGTAAGGAGCTGCCTGCCGACGTCGCGAAGGCAATCGACCCAAGTGGCGCAACTGTGAAGGCTGGCACCAAGGTGAACCGCGGTGCATTGGTCAATGCCAACATGACTGGTGGCGAGCCAAACGTCAGCAGCAAGAGTAGTAGTACCCCACAACAAAATAACGCCAACGGCGCAACCACCAACGGGCAAGCAAACCCAAAAGCACCGGGCATGGGCAGCGCCAGTAAAGCTGACACTGCTCATGCAGCCCAAACCGCTGAGGCCGACACCAAGAGCGACAACAGCGTTGTGTCGGTCCCAGACGCTCGCCTCAAGGAGGCAATCAACAAGCGCCTGTCTGAGACCCTTGGCGCACGCCGCAGTGCCTCACAGGACGTGACAGCGGGTGAGATGCAAAAGCTAACTGGCTTGTCGCTCATCCTGCCAGGCGATGCGGCGGACGACCGCAAAGCTGCCGACCTAACTGGCCTCGAGGCAGCAACGAACCTCGACTGGTTAGCAATTGATGGCAACAAAGTGAAGAGCCTTGCACCGCTCGCCAAGCTAACCAAGCTGACTTCGCTGACCGCTCATTCCAACCAGATTGAGTCGCTTGACCCAATCGCTGGCCTGGCAAACCTCAAGCTTGTAATGGTCTCGGGCAATCCAATTGCCTCCACCAAGCCACTTGCCAAGCTTGCGCACCTCAAGCGGGTCTCGCTCTCGGGCAAAGATGGCTTCGTGCTAGACGTTGCCGATGTTGCAGCTAGCAAGGGTAGCCTGGAGTCGCTCTCGCTCTACGACTACAGCCGCAAGACCACACTGGCCAACGGCAGCCAACTGGCGACATTTGGCAGCCTCAAGAAGCTTCGCCTCACAGGTGTCAAGCCAAGTGCTGCCGACAGCGCCGCCATTGGTCAGCTCAAACTCGAACAGCGCCGCATCGACTAGGTTCCTCCCCATCAGCCAAGTCTGGTAGCGTACATGAAAAGCCGAGCAGAATCGCTCGGCTTTTTGCTGTCAAAACTTTGTTGTGCCTGATTATGTAAAGATATGTATTTATGTATTGTGTTATGACGACACAGTTCTGGGTCTGAAGTGGTGAAGTATGAGGCGCGGTAAAAGGGAGCTCTTATCCTATAGCCTCTGCAGCACCTTTATATAGCCGAGAAGCACCCCAGAAGGCTAGCAGATAAGCAGAGACAACCTCTCTATATGGGAGATAGAGGTGAAATAGTGTCTGTAGCAGTGGGTGAGAGGTGCAGGGCCGTTTAATAGAGCCATGGTATAATACACTAGGCAGAACAAAGGAATACTATAGGAGCACTCGAGTATGAAAGAAAAGCATATGCAAACCCTTGGATGGGTTGCAACAGCAATGTCGGTGATGATGTACGTGTCATACATTCCACAAATCGTGGGTAATATGAATGGGCACAAAGGTGACTTTCTTCAGCCAGCAGTCGCGGCAGTGAACTGTACGTTGTGGGTCATCTATGGCCTATGTAAAGAGAAGCGCGACCTACCGCTGGCTGCAGCTAACTTGCCTGGGGTCATCTTTGGCCTGATTGCAGCGACGACGGCACTTATGTAGTGGCTACTTATGCTTTCTAGAGCAATACAATATATCAAATGAGCGTCTCTCCATGGTGTATAGAGACGCTCTTTTGTAACTAGAATGAGACGAGTGGAATACTAACTGGTTGTGTGGTGCCCGCCTGCTCGTGCAGAACACGCGCAACAGCAAAGGCGATCTCTACCCCTACTTCATCTGCGCCAGGCGGCAGCGAACCCACGACTGCGCCTTCCGCGCCGTCCTGATCGACGTCGTCGAAGAGCGCATGAGCGCGCTGTACCAAACAATCCAGCTCAGCAGCCAGGATCGCCAGCTGGTGAAGCAGTATGTGCGGGAGGAGCTACGCCGCCTTGAGCGCGACAAAGACCGGACAATCCGCTCCCTGACGACACGGCGGACGAACATCGAAGACAAGCGCCGCCGCCTGATGCACGCCCACTACGAAGGAGCCGTTCCCCTAGAGCTCCTCAAAGAGGAACAGACCCAGCTCACGGCTGAGCTCGACCATATCGAGCGCCAGCTGACCGCCTACCAAGCCGACATAACCGAGGTGCGGCAGCGCCTTGCCCAAGCCCTTGATCTCCTCGAGGACTGCCACCGCCTCTACACCGCCGCGCCTGCCCACCTGAAGAAGCTGCTCAACCAAGTCTTCTTCGAGCGGGTGCTGGTCAATCCAGCGGTGGATGAAGACGGCCAAGTCGTTCTGCCGGAAGATGGAACGAATGATGACGGAGGCAGGAACGCGGCCGATGCAGCAGCTGGCGACTGCCCGATAGGGGAGAATGACGGGCCATTGCAGCGGGCCGCAGCACCGCGCCTGTTGGCCGACGCAAGCAGCGACGCCAACCTGGCAGCCGACCTGCGGCGGCCCTTCGACTGGCTGACCAGCCGACGAATGCACAACGTCGCACGGCAGCACCGTGCGACCTTGTTGCAAGACAACCCGCAAGAAAACCGGGACAACCAACTGGACTGCCCAGTCACCAACACCGTCTGCAACGACGAAGCGCTCACCAGTGGTGGTGAGCGCTTCGCATCTTCATCAACCAACCCAGACCGTGTTACTCATGACCTAGGTTTGGGTAAGGCTATCGTGGTACACTCGGCGCGATTCGAACGCACGACCTTTGGCTCCGCAAGCCAACGCTCTATCCAGCTGAGCTACGAGTGCATACCTGGGAAACAAACGTTGCCCAGACCAAACTATAAGGTGCACTGGATAATACCAGATCGCTTATTATTGTAGCACAGAGGTGCGCCGAGGGCAAGACGCTGTGGCTAAAACCACTACTGCAGCCGTAGGTAAATAATTAGCCGCTCAAGCAAGTCGGGCTTGCGCTCGCTCATGGGTAGGTGAGAGGCGATGAGATCAACGAGTTGCTCGCCTACATCCTCCGGGAAGTACATGACGATGGGCATAGCGAAGCGCTTGCGTGGGATGAGCGTAATCCAGTTTTGCGTAGGCTTGGCAGTGACGCTAAAGGAGCGGAAGGTGTCGTATGAGTAGGTACGTTGGCCTACCACCACCTCGGCGTGGCTGGCGCTGTAGTTTACCAAGGCAGCCGGCCGCTGCAGCGAGACGATCAACGCCACCGCCATGATGGGGATGAGCAGCGCAAAGGTGTAGGACTTAAACAAAAAGATCGAAATCGCGAAGAGTACCACTACAACCACACCAAAGATCACATACCAGCCACGGGGGCGAGTGGTGTCATTGACCTCACGCTCTTGCCAAATGAGGAGCGGCTCGGTGGGGTCGGGGAAGGGCGAAACCTGCGACGAATTGCTATTGGCCTCACTTGGCCCACGGCGAATTTCGAGCGGTGGGTTAGGCTCATCAGTAGCCTGAGTCTCAGCACGAGTGGTGCGCGATGGGTCGGTGGCATCTGAAGACGATGACTGATCGAATTGCGATGGTTGCATATGTTTAGTATAGCATAGAGTAGAACTCAAGGCATACTCCATCGGAGAAGAATGGCAGAAAAATAAGATAAAGAAGAATGAAGGGTGAACCTTTGAGGTCTGGGTTGTGTAGCGGCTTGATTCAATATAAAAATACCCTCGGCAGCGCACCAGCTACCGAGGGTTCGAGTAAGCCCAACATGGCGGAGAGAGTGGGATTCGAACCCACGGTAGGGGGTGCCTACGCCGGTTTTCAAGACCGGTACCTTCAACCACTCGGTCATCTCTCCAGTCTCGCCTATTATAGCATGAGATGGAGCAGGACAAAAGACGAGGGTTGTTTTCATCGATATACTACGGAAAGGCTACCGCTAAAATAGCCTGTTATCCAAACGGCTGATGAGCCACCACCACAGCAATAACCTGCCGTGCACCGGCAGTGCGGAGGTGACGCGCGGCATAGCGAATCGTTGCTCCCGTTGTAGAAATATCATCGATAAGGCAGTAGGTGACCTCTGATGAGAGTGTGCGAGGGCAAGCGAATGCCTGGCGGGCTTGCTGCTGGCGCTGGGCACGGCTACTCCCCAGCTGCACACTGTACTGAGCGCGCGTAAGGACTGGCTGGCAGGGCAGGCCACGTAGCCGGGCAAAGGCTAGGGCCAGCAACCGGCAGTGGTCATAGCCACGCTGGCGCTGGTGAGCTGGAATGGTCGGGATGGGCACAATGATGGTATCCGCCGGCAGCGGCGGCGTGACGGCGTCGAGCAAGTCTGCCAGGGTGTGCTGAGCCGCTTGGGCACGCTCAAACTTATAGCGGTCGATCAATCGCTCCAGCGCACCCTCACGCTGCAGGGCACACCAGGCAGCCGCATAGGGCAGCGAGCAGGTTTGGCACTGGCCAGACAGGGTAGGTTGGCCACATTCGAGGCAACGGTAGAGCGGGTTGCGGATGATGTCGTTTTTACAATTATCACAGAGCAGTGTCCCAACGATGTTGCAACCACAACAGGTATGCGGAGCGAGGAGGGTAGCAAGATAGGTCGGTATTGTGATTTTTACACTCATGAGGCCTCTCCGGTTGATTATACGCCATCGATTAGCTATAATAAATCCAGACTGTTGTCGAAATGGTAATTGTGAATTAGCAAAAGAAAGTATGTGGAGGAAACTATGGCCCGGAGTCAAGATGATGATCTTTTGATCGGTGATGAGCTTGCGGCAGCATTTTTGGAGGGTGATGACTCGCTCGCACCAGCTGCGCCAACTCACCAGCCAATGAATCACGCTCAAGCAAACCCAATGCCTGCCCAGAGCCAGCAGAGCCAAACTTCGCCGTGGGGCGAAGAGCCTGCCCAGAGCGAGGAAGACTACACTGGCCAACTGGCAGTCGATGTGTACGAGACCGAGACACAGCTCGTAGTAAAGGCCCGCACCGCTGGAGTGAATCGCGAGGAGCTGGATGTGAAGATTAATGATGGGCTCTTGACAATCGTTGGCACGCTAAGCAGTGGCGACGACACCGTAGCTACTAAATGGCATAACCAAGAGTGCTATTGGGGTGAATTTAGCCGTACGTTGGAGCTACCTGTAACGGTACGTGAGGATGAGACGACTGCCGTGCTGAAGGATGGCGTGCTAACCATCACCTTCGAGAAGGTCAAGCAAGAGCAGGCTAAGAAGATCCCGATCCTGTAGGGAAGGGAAAATGAGCTTTGAGATAATGACCCCGCTGATGCGGGGTTGTTTTGTGCTTTGGGTAGCTAGTAGGTAGTGTGAGACTTGCTCGTAGTATCTAGCCTTACATGTTTCTATTTCGTTTAGTAGAGCGTGAATATTGGCAATCTGGGGCTAGTAGACGGCGCTCTAAGAGGTTAGCGCTGTAGTAATCGGAGGAGAGTAATAGTTCAGTAAGACAAGAAAACACTAAAAACACCGCTACAATAGCACCAACGGCTCTATTATGGGAGGTTATGAGCTAGAGTAGGGAAATGGGAATGCAGGTGGAATTTCTTATCTAGAGTAGAATAGTGTGGCTAGTGCTACGCAAAAACGGCTAATATTAGACATCTCTGCAGTAAGAAGAGACAAGATTTCTTGCATGAGCGTCAACAATTATATTCCTAACAAAAGTACCACCCTACGAGAGGGTGGTATAAGAGAGCCAATGAAGAAAGGTGGTTGTGTTATTGCCCTTGGTTGGCGCCGATGTTGACGACGACGAAGTTGACGAGCGCGTAGGCGATGATCGCAACGACAAGACCAACGATGGCATACATGATGGTGTTCTTGGCACCAGTAACGGCGTTTGAGTCACCGTTTGAGACGGTGTAGCGCACACCGCCGATCACGATCATGATAACGGCGACCGCACCAACGATGAAGAGAATCACGTTAACGATCGTTTGGAAGATACCAGTACCATCAGTACAGCCTTCTTTTTCGCTGCCAAAGAGACAACTTACCTGGTCGTTCCCCTTAGCAGAGCCAACTCCCTTCCTGAGGCCAAGACCGTTGTCGGATGCAGCTGCTGCGCCAACGTGTGGAGCTACCAGCCCAGCAACACCTGCAGCCAGCATTGGCACAGCGAGGAGTGTAAGCATAGCTTTTTTGATATTGATTTTCATTGTCATATCCTTTCTATTGGCATTAGTACCATCTTGTACTACCTGTACTATCTATATATACCAAAAAATTGCCAAAATGTTAAGAGCTAACGGAGAAAATTCCCGAAAAAGAGCCTATTTTATTGCAGAATGCAAGCAAAGTAAATGATAGTGGTGGTTAGACGTAATTATATTGGGCGGTTGGGGTGGATTGGCCGCCACCACTCACGAGGTTATCAACGACAAAGTTGACCATGGCATAAGCAAGAATAGCTACAACAAGGCCAACAATAGCGTAGAGAATGGTATTTTTGGCACCCTGGATGCCGTTTGAGTCGCCATTGGATGTAGTGTAGCGAATACCACCAATGACGATCATGACGACGGAGATGGCGCCGAGGGCAAAGAGCATGATGTCGATAATGCTTTTGATAGCCGAGCCGATAGTGATTTGGTTGCTGTCTCCACCAGCACCCTTGATGCCCTCCTTAACCTTTTCCTTTGCCGTAGTGCTTGCTGCAAAGGTGTTGGCGGGCGATGGCGCTGCAGCGCTGATCGATGGAGCAACAGCACCAACTACAACAGTAGAGCAGATGCTTGCGCTGAGAACTAATTTTGTAAAGGTGTTCATTATATTATATCTCCCTTATGTTATCGATATTCTATCAGTAATCCAACTTACTATACCATAGGCAAGTATAGCGATGACAAGACCTGCAACTGCATAGAGAATGGTATTGCGAGCAGCCTTGACCGCCTGTGGGTCGCCACCAGCTAGTGTAAAACGAAAGCCCGCATAAACAATCATAAGGGCGGAGACGCCACCAAGAACAACAAGAGCAATATTGATACCACGTGTGACGATAACCATTGGGGTGAGCGCACCACCTTGTGCACTTGAAGTTACCGCATGGCAGCCATCGTTACCATCACCGTCGGTAGCTAGATCGCAGGCATTATCAGTCTTGAGTTCTCCTGTGACGTCAACACGGGCAAAGGCGGAGGGTGGATAGGTAAGACCGAGCAACAGGGCTGTACCAATAAGACAGAGTGTGCGCTGTAGAGATAACTTCATTAAAAGACTCCATTTAGAACAGTATTGGTAATGACAAAAGCGAGAAGAACAACAGCGAGACCAACAATGGCACCAAGCAGGGTGTTCTTGGCGCGACTTACTTGGCTTGGGTCGTCTTGTGATACGGTATACATAAAACCCGCTACAATAATGACGATAACTGCAACCACCCCGGCCCAAATATAAGCAGTGTTAAGGACATTTTGAAGAATGCTTGAGTTATCCGCGGAGCTTTGGTATTTGATATCTTGTGCACTAACACCTTTGAGGGCTGAGAATATAGGCCACATACTAAATAACTCCCGCTACCATATCAACAATTGCTGCTGCTGAGATTGCAATAACGAGACCAATAAGAGCATCGCGGATCGTGTTCTTTGCCTTGGCCATTGCATCAGGGCTGCCTGTACTGACCATATACATATAGCCACCCTTAATGATAAACCCAACGGCAACATAGGCAACGATAATCATCGCGGCCTGAAGGATATTGAGGGCAATTGTGAGGATCATCGTCTGGATGTCGGTCGTTTGGATCGAACTGCAATCATTCGAGTCTTGGAGACCGCGGTACCAAGCAGGCATACCAAGGAAGTTGGGTGGTGAACAGGGTGCAGCAGCGTGCGCTGGAGTAGCAGACGCAAAGGAGAGTATGGTGGCAACAGCAAGCCCAAACCCAGCAAGACGGCGAATCATCGGATAATTCCTCCTGGCACAAGGAAGTTAAGCGCAATACCCATCACTGCATATGCCAAAATGCCGATGACAACATTAGTAATGACTGTCTTGGCTTGGGCTGTTTTGTTGGCATCACCGCTAGCAGTTGAGTAGAGAATACCAGCGTAAATAAGCGCGCCAACGGCCGCAATGCCAACGCCGACATTCATGATTCTGAGAACGCCAATGAGTAGGCTAGAGATGTTGTCATCTCCCTTATCTTTTGGGTTAGCCTCTTGGGAACAACTTACGCCTGTGAAGTCAATAATCCCGCAGCCACTGCCTGTCGCCATCACCTGCACTGGCGCAGCAATACTACCGGCAAACATCGCCAGTATTGCACCAAGGCCCAAGATTAATCGCTTATATTTCATGATACTATTCCTACGCTGTAGTGTATACGATACGAGCGGTGTTGTAAAGACTGGGGTGGGGTGCGAACAGAGTAGGGGCGAAGGGTTGTATATTGACATTGTTATAATGGTGCATAAAATTTGAGTTGCTAGATCTATCGGGCGATTTCCTCTTTCTGTTGTGCTACTCAGGAGGAGATGATAAGTTGTGGATGGTTATTGTGGCTCAGCACTGGGGATGGGGATATAGCCCTAGGCAATGGTAGCCCGTGTAACAGCTTAGAGGGCTGCGCGCTATACAAGGTTTTGACATGCAGGCAGCAAAAACTTGACCACTGTGCGATATTATGCTAATGTCGAACAAGACATGAACAGAGCGTGGCGAGTGGTTGCGCGGGCGAGGGGTTGTCTGCGGCAATATACGGGGTGGCTGGCACTATTAGTGACGGCACTCTTAGGGCTCACGCTCGCTACCCCTGTGCCGGTGTATGCTGCTGAGACGGCGCAGCGCCAGGGCGAGAACCTTATCTTTCGTCATAATACCTTCAAGCCACACCGGGCCAGCGACAAAGATCTGACTGCTCGTGGCTTACCCGCTGGTGTGCACTTCTATGAGTATGAACCAACGACCAATCGGCGCCAGACCATCATCTTTCCGGCTGGTAGCGACCCACTACGTGCCAAGGAGGCAACGTATGTGGAATATATCTTCGTCGAGCCAGATACGTACAACAAGATGGATGATGCCATTGCTATCTCCGTCTCGGGGCAGCAGGAGGCCGCGCCGCAAAACAATGGTGGCCAGAACAACCAAAATAATCAAAATAACGGCGGTCAAGCTGGCCAAAACGCTCAAAACAACGGTAATAATCAAAACGGCCAAGCGGCAAATAACAACAATAATAACCAAAACAACAACCAAGCCGGTAACCAACCCCAAGACAAACCCGCCGAGCAAGCAGATAAAGAAGATGGTGCCACGACCAGTTGTAGTGGCACAGCGCTGGGAAGCATTGGCTGGATTGTCTGCCCGGTGAGCAACTTCATGGCGTGGATTACCGACCAGCTTTACCAGCAGGTGGCGCAGTACTTGGCGGTGCAGCCACTGCAGTCCAGCGGAGACGGTACGCTCTTTCGCTTTTGGGCGATCATGCGCGACTTGGCCAACATCGCCTTCATCATCGTCTCGCTCATCGTCATTTATTCGCAAGTTACCAGTGTTGGTATTAGCAATTATGGCATCAAGAAGATGTTTCCGCGCCTTGTCGTGTCGATTATCGTCGTTAATATGTCGTTTTGGCTGTGTGCGGCAGCGATTGATATTTCGAATATATTGGGATTTCAGCTGCAGCAGCTGTTTGTCAATATTGCCTCGACGGTCAATGGGGCGGATTATAACACGCTTAACAAAATCACGTGGCCTAATGTGATGAGTGCTCTGCTGACGGGCAGCGCTAGCGCGGTGGGTGCGGTGGTGGGAGTGGGTGCACTGGTGGGTGCGACGGATGGGGCGCTGGCGATGGCTATCCCACTGCTGGTCGGTGTGCTGCTGGCGGTTATCATCGCTGCGGTGATTATTGCGGCGCGCCAGGCACTCATCACCATTCTTGTTATTGTTTCGCCCTTTGCCTTCTTGCTGCATGTGCTGCCCAGTACAGAGAAGTATTTTGATAAGTGGAAGGATCTCTTTATGACGATGATGCTGATGTTTCCACTGATGTCGATATTGTTTGGTGGGTCGCGCCTGGCGGGAGTGGCTATCCTGACGAATGGCAAGGATGCGAATAACCTCAATCTCATCATCCTTGGCTTGGCAGTGCAGGTGGTGCCACTGGTACTGACACCCTTTGTGGTGCGGATGAGTGGCTCACTGCTAGGGAGGCTGGGCGCGATTATGAATGACCCGCGGCGCGGCATCGTTGACCGGACGCGGACTTGGGCGCAGCAGCGGGCAGACCTGCGCAAATCGCGCGTGCTGGCTGGTGACGCGCAGCGCAACTGGCTGGGCAATGCAGCGCGGCGCCGAGCCCTCAAGAAGCGCGCTATTCAGCAGCGAACTGATGCTTATACCAAGCGCTTTGAAACAATGGCCGACTTATCGGCGGTGGGGCGGAGCAATGATGAATATAACCGTTACACCGACTTGCGCGGCAAGGAGGGAGCAGCGCGGCGCGACCGAGCCTGGAACGCACGCCTCTTGCAGGATGATGAGCTGAAGCAGCGGGCACTCAACACCCAGCTCACTACTGATGAAGCCAAGAATGCTGCCCATAAGCTGGATGCGCTCTATGATGAGCTGAAGCTTGGCGGCGAGATGCCGGCTGGCCTGAGCCATGGCCTGGGGCGGCGCGCCTATGCAGCGGCCGAGGTGGGTGCGCTAACGGAGATCCGCAGTGCGATGGCGCAGCGCGAAGTGCGGGCGAAGATCGACCGTGAGCTCCTCGCTGATGGGGCAGTGGCCAATGCCGATGGTGTGGTGCTGCGCGATGGCGATGGCGTTGCCCTGCGCCGCCGGATGGTCGATGGCCAAACGCTGCAAGATTACGCCACAGGGGTAGGGCATAAGAACTTGATGGTAGCAGGCCAGACGGCGCGGCTGCGCAAGGAGTTTGGTGAGCATGTTGCGGCCGAAGACCAGCTGATGCGCCACTTTAAGCTCAATAGCAGCCAATGGCAAGCTATGGCTGCCACGGGCGATACTGCTATTACCCTCACCGATGCCAGTGGCAACCAACACACCTTCCGGGCGGATAATGAATATGTGAAGGAAGCGGCTATCGAGCACCAGTTCCGCGCTGGCTCGGCTGGCCAAAAGCGCGAGATCATCCGCGAGACCGGCCGCGAGATCGAATACGTGGCAGACGACGGCACGGTGCAGGTGCGTCAGGGATACAACTACGATGCTCGCGCGACCGTCTCGGCTGAGGCGGTGGCCTCTGGGGTGGCGGGTGCGGTGCCGTTTGTTAATGACGTGACATACGATGCGATCTTGCGCGGCGAATACAACGGCGCAGCTGCTGAGAAGATGCACTCGCTGCGTCAGGTCTTTGAGGGGCGGCTTAAGGCAGAGAACTTCGCAGGGGCAAATGATGGCGCGCTAGAGCTGATCTATAGCATCCCCGACTTGCCCGACTACCAGCAGATCAAGGATTCGTATCTTCGCACTCTCTCGCCCGAAAAGCGGGCTGCCATCGAGCCGACCTTTGACCAAGCCTATGCTGAGCGTCACCAAGCCCTTCGCCACGATGCTTACCGCATCCTCAACACTCCAGAGCTCCGCCGCAACACCAACGCTGCCAACCGCGCTGTGTATGAGCGGTATGCAGAGCGACCACAGGGGTAGAATATATAAAACACTCCGCAGAGTATACGGAGTGCTTGGCTTGTGGTGATCTAATGAGGCTATTTGTGTGTTGGCAGTGGCGTTGGGATTGCCGTAGCTAGGTCGGTAGCAGTGGCCTCTGGGCTCGGAGTGCCCGCGATATTCTCTGGTGTTTTACCGGTGCACTGGGGGTCGTTGGGGGAGACTGCAATATTACCACCACGGCCTCCACTCCTGTAGACAAGATTTGGACCGTCACATCGCTTGCCAGGACTGTCGAGCTCAACGCCAAATCCATCATCCCACACCTGTGTCCACTCTTCGCTGTTAGCAGTGGCGGGTGCTGAGCTCTCGCTGCTGGAGCAGCCAGTTACGCTAAGTATGGCGACAGGTACCAATGCTATCACAGCCGCTCCTTTTTTGGCGGCTCGCAATACCGCGCTAGGTGCGGTTTCATCTTCGTAGGTGGGGGCAGTAGCTAAGAAGTGTTCTCGTGTCATGGTTTGACCTTTCTTGTGTATCATATATAGGCACTGTTAATAGTAGAAAGAATACACTATTTTGTCAAGGGAGTAAAATTGAACCCAAAACCCACCGACCAAGCGGTGGGTTATGAGGCACGAAACAGAGGTAATGTGCCAGTTTTTGCTGTAATAGACTAGCACGCTGTGCTGCTACTTGCGGGTAAAGATCTCGCGCAGGCTGAGTTTGCGGCTGTACTCCAGCGCACCAAAGCGGAAGAGGCGCACGCCCATCATGATGGCGATGACGGCACAGACGGTCAGGATGCTAATGCTGATGGCGGCGTCTGTCGCACTGAGGTTGCCAATCGCATTGCGCAGCATGAGTGGGATGGGCGAGGTGAGTGGGAAGTAGGTGATGATCTTGCTTGGCAGTGCGTCTGGTGTGGAGACGAGCATAGCAGCGGCATAGAGCGGCGCAAAGAGCAGGATCATGATGGTAGCAAAGAAGCTACCTGCTTCCTTAGCAGTTGGCACAGCAGCGCCGATTGCCACCAGCATACCGGTGAAGAAGAGGAAGCTCGCGGCAAAGGCAAGGAAGCCTATCCCAATCCGCACAGGGTCGACTGCAATGTGCGAGAGGTCGACATCGGGCAGCTGCAGCTGATCTTTGAAGAAGATATAGGCAATGAGCACTGGCAAAATAACGAGCAGCCCTTGAATAAATGCCAGGACGATGAGCGAGATAATCTTGCCGATGATGAGCGTGCGAGCGTGCACTGTGGTGAGGATCATCTCGATGACGCGGTTTTCTTTCTCCTCTGTTGTGCTGGTGAGCATTTGGTTGCCAAAGAAGCTAATGAGAAAGTAGAACAGCACCAAGAAGAGCCCCGGTAGGATCATCTCATTGATGGCGTTGTATTCTTTGCCATTTTTGTAGACGGTATTCTTGGTGTTAATTTTGTCTTGGATGACCATGCGCACCGCTGGGCTGACCTCTGATTGGACAGAGTTCGAGAGCAGGCTGGTGGCAATGCTGCCGTAGCGGCCGTTGTCAAAGAGTCCGACGTCTTTGCCATAAACTTCCACCCGTTCTTTGGCGATGTCTTTGGGGTAGTAGATGTAGGCATCGAGCTTGCCCTCTTGGACTCGCTTGATGGTAGCGTCTTTATCCGCGGCAGCGACAGGCTGGGCTTTGGTGGCGGCGAGCAGCTCTGGCTTGACGAGCTTCGACTCATCCGTCACGGCAAAGCTAAAGGCCTGCTTCTCGAGGTTCTTGGCAGCATCCTCCGAGGCTTTGTTGGAGAGGAAGATGACGCCAAAGAGCACGGCAAACACCAGCGGGAAGCTGATTGCCGCAAGCCAAAACGACTTCTTCTTGAGCGAACGGGTGATCTCGAAGCGGATGACGGTAGATAAATTATGCATATTAGTTGTCCTCCTTGCTGGGCTGGCTATAGACCTGGATGAAGATATCGTCGAGCGACTTGCCGCCAAACTGCGCGCGCACCTCGGCTACTGTGCCATAGGCATGAGCCACGCCGTCTTTGAGCAGCAAGATGCGGTCGCACAAGCGCTCGACTTCGTCCATTTGGTGGGTGATCATCACGACTGTGGCTCCCTTGGCTTGGTGCTCCTCAATAATCTCCATGAGCAAGCGCCGGTTGACGGGGTCGAAGCCCTTGGTAGGCTCGTCGAGAATGATAAGCTCTGGGTCGTTAATAATGGTGATGCCGAGCTGAACCTTTTGTTGCTGGCCACCACTGAGCTTGTCCAGGCGGGTCTTGGCTTTGTCGGCCAGGCCAACTCGCTCGAGGAAGGCGAGTGACTTGCTGCGAGCTTCGCTGCGGCTCAGGCCCTTGAGCTGGCCAAAGTAGACCATCGTATCGATGACGCTCTCCTTCTTGTACAGGCCGCGCTCTTCGGGCAGGTAGCCAAGCTTGACGTCGCCCGAGACAGAATATGGCGTGCCATCGATGAGTAGCTTGCCACCAGTTGGTTGATAAATACCGAGGAGTGAGCGGATCGTGGTGGTCTTGCCCGAGCCGTTGCTCCCCAAAAACCCAAACGTCTCGCCGCGTTTCATCTCAAAGCTGAGGTCGTCGATGACGCTGGTCTTGCCAAATTTCATCGAAAAATGGCTGACGGTGATGATAGAATCTGTTACTTCCATAATATTATCATATCATATCGAGGTGCGATGTAAAGAGGAGCGATATAACATCAAAAAACATAGCCCACCAACCATGCTACAATACTCCTATGAAACTGAAACGACTGATGATGCCGCTGCCGTATCGGCGTTTGGTGATTGCATTTGTGGCAGGGTTTTGTGTGATGGTGTTTGAGTTGGTGGCAGCACGAGTGATGTCGCCAGTGGTAGGGGCGTCGACCTATGTGTGGGCGAGCATTATTGGTGTCATTATTGCAGCGATGAGCCTGGGCTATTGGCTGGGTGGGGTGCTGGCCGATGCACGCTCGCGCGATGGCGATGTGGCGTGGCTGCTACTTGGTGCGGCGCTGCTGGTACTGACAATGCTGTGCCAATACCACGATATACTGCGGTGGGTGGCGCAATTGCCGATCGATATTCGCCTGCAAGCTACAGTGGCGGCGAGCTTGCTCTTTGCACCAACCAGCCTGGTGCTGGGAGCAGTGAGCCCCTACCTGGTGGAGCGGCAGACAGACACGCTAGCGCGAACGGGGCGGTCGGTGGCGTCACTGAGTGCGGTGAATTCGATTGGTGGGATCGTCGGCACCTTTGCGGCGGGGTTTTTCCTGTTTGGCTGGCTGGGGATTCACGACGTGTTGGTGGTGCTTATTAGCTTGCTTGTGCTGGCCAGCTGGCTGGTGGTGCCAGGCCAGCGCTGGCAGTGGCGCGTGGTGGTGAGTGTGCTGTGTGTGGGTTTGGCACTGGGCTATCGCATGGCGCCAGTGGTGCGAGCCCAGGCTGCGCAGACGATCGACACCGCCGCGGCGCACTACACACTCCAGCAATGGCGTCGGCAGGATGGCGCGATTATCCGCGGGATTGCCAGTGGCCCGGCTGGTGTGCAGTCTGGTGTGGTGGTCGGGCAGCCGCAGCAGCTGCCATTTTGGTACACGCGTCAGATGATGCAGGCGGTGGAGCAAGCCCCGCAGCGCCAGCGCATTTTGGTGCTGGGCGGTGGGACCTTCACGGTGCCGCGCCTCCTTGCTCAGCGCTATCCGCAAAGCCAGATTGATGTGGTAGAGATCGATCCGGGGCTCTTGCCGATTGCCCGCCAGTATTTTTATTATCGCGACCCAGTCAATGTGCGGCCGATCTTCCAAGATGCGCGCGTCTTCCTTGAGCGCAGCACCGAGCAGTACGATATCATCCTTGTTGATGTGTATAACGATGGTGATGTACCTACCTCGCTGGCAACACACGAGTATGCTACCGCACTCAAGCGGCATCTTCGCCCTCAGGCTCGCGTGGTGGTTAATATGATTGCCAGTCGCCAGCTAGCCTGCCAGCCACTATTTGCTGCTCAGGATGCGCCGTATACTGCTCTATTGGGGCAGGGGAGTTTCCGTTATGAGCGGGCAGATGGCTGGGATTATACTAATGTCGTGGCGACGTATGGTGGCGACGCCTCTCATCAGCCAGCTCCCTTCGCCAGCCAGCCGCCCTATCATGATGATTATGCTCCTCTCGAGCGATTGCGACAGGAGTGCCGAGAGGTGTCTGAGAGTAAGAGATAGCTAGCTCTCCGATAACAATGGGAAGGGTCGTACATAATGCTTTGTTGTTATATAAATATAATGAAGCTAGATATTCTCTGCGTTAGCTCCACCTCCCCATCACTTCATCCGATGGCGTGTGAAAACAGATTGTCATAATCTGTTTTCAGCCCAACGCAAGAGGTCGATATCCAGTGAATATCGACCCTTATAGCGTTCCGGAGGAGGGAGTATGGAGAGGTGGAGCGTGAGATAATGCCAAAGTGTTGAGTTTTTGTGCCACCAGCACCCACAGAGGTCGCTCGCAAAATCGGTTGTAGTTTTCACAAAACCCCTTGCCAAGCACCACATCTGGCGTCTATAGTAGGATACAGACGCTACATATATAGCGAGCACACATAAACACGGGAGAGACAAACAATACAGCTTGGCTCCAGGCGTGCCCTGGTGGCTGGTTTTGTGCACCGTATAGTAAGGAGCCCAAGGGGAGGGATGATGACGATTCATATTACCAAGCGCGATGGCACGACCGAGCCATTCAACACAACCAAGATAAATGCCACGTTGCTGGCAGCAAGCCAGGGGCTGGCTGATCCGTTACAGAAGATTGTGCAGATCGCTCGCGAGCTACAGCTGACGCTCTTTGATGGGATGACGACCAAGCAGCTGGAAGAGACGCTCATCCAGACGGTGGTGCAGAACATCAAGGATGACCCAGACTACGATACGATTGCGGCGCGCCTGCTGCTGGACACAATCTACCGCGATTTGCTTGGCGTATATACCACTGATGAAGAGCTGCGCCAGCGTCATAGGGAGGCCTTCCCGCGTTATATTCGCCAGGCGGTGGCCGACGGTTTGCTCGACCCGCGCATGCAAGATGAGACGATCTTTGACCTCGAGCGCCTGGCTGCCGCGCTTGACCCGAGTAAAGACAGACTGAGTAAATACCTTGGCGTGGTAACCAACCGCAACCGCTACGCCCTGCGCAAGCAAAACGGTGAGCCGCTTGAGGTGCCGCAGTTTACCACCATGCGCATTGCCATGGGTCTGAGCTACAATGAGGAACACCCTACTGAGGCAGCCATTGAGTTTTACCAGCACATGGCCAATCTCGAATACAGCCCGGGCGGGAGCACCCGTGTTAATGCTGGCGGGTTGTTCCCGCAGCTGAGCAACTGCTTTGTCATGGAAGTGCAGGATGATATGGAGTCGATTGCCAAGAGCGTGCGCGATACAATGTGGATTGCTAAAGGGACAGGCGGTATCGGTGTCAGTTTTACGAAGCTGCGGGCGGCGGGTAGCCCAGTTAAGACAACTAACACAACAAGCACGGGGCCAATTCCGTTTATTAAGATGATCGATACAGCGCTGTTTGCGGTGTCACGCAAGGGTAAGAAGATGGGCGCAGCCGCCGTATATATGGAAAACTGGCACATCGATTTTAAGGAATTTATAGACCTGCGCTCTAATTCCGGCGACCCGTATTTGCGGACGCGCTTTCTCGATACAGCGGTGTTTATTAGTGATGAATTTATGCGCCGGGTGCAGGCTGATGAAGACTGGTATCTCTTTGACCCAGCCGAGGTCAGTGACTTGAGCGAGCTGTATGGCGCGGCTTTTGCTAAGCGGTATGCGTATTACATTACTCAGGCCGAGGCGGGCAAGCTACGCGCTTATGACAAGCTGCCTGCGCGTCAACAATTCCACAAGATTCTCAGCAGCTTACAGGCCACTGGCCACCCGTGGCTCACCTGGAAGGATGCCATCAACCTCCGGGCGCTTAACAATAACACTGGTACTATTCATCTTAGCAACCTCTGTACAGAGATCACTTTGCCGCAAGACGAGCACAATATTGCGGTGTGCAACCTGGTGAGTATTAACCTCAGCGCCTTCCTCGATGACGCGACCAAGACGTGGGACTGGCCACGGCTCGAGCAGGCGACGCGCTCAGCCACGCGGCAGCTTGATAACCTTGTAGACATTACCACAACACCCATCCCCGAGGCGATGAATAGCAACCTGCAAAACCGGGCGATTGGCTTGGGTTTTATGGGCCTTGCCGATGTGCTGGAGAAGCTCGAGCTGAGCTATGAATCTGAGGCGGCGTACGAGCTGATCGATCAGCTGGCGGAATTCATCAGCTACTACGCCATCGACGAGTCGGCCGAGCTAGCGGTGACGCGCGGTAGCTATCCTAACTTTGCTGGCAGTGGCTGGAGTAAGGGCGAGCTGCCTATCGATACGATCGACCGGCTTAGCGCGCAGCGGGGTGAGGCAGTGGCGATCAATACCACTCGCCGCCTCGACTGGGAGGTGCTGCGCCCTAAGGTGAGGCGCGGCATGCGCAATGCCACGCTTATGGCTATTGCGCCTACCGCCAATATCTCGCACGTGACGGGTACCACTCCAGGGATCGACCCGCAATTTAGCCAGATCTTTAGCCGGAGCACGCTCAATGGTAAATTCCTTGAGGTTAATGCCAACCTTGTGCGCAAGCTCAAAGCCCTCGGCCTGTGGGAGGAGCTTAAGGATGAGCTGCTTACTAACCAAGGCGACATCCAGCACATGGAGCAGATCCCTCAGGCGGTGCGTGATGTGTATAAGACGAGCTTTCAGCTGAGCCCGTATGCCTTTATTGAGGTGGCGGCCCGCGCTCAGAAGTGGGTCGACCAAGCGATTAGCCGCAATATGTACTTAGAATCGCGTAATATTGAGGAGTATATTACGATCTACAGCGAAGCCTGGCGCCGCGGCCTGAAAACGACGTATTATTTGCACGTGAAGCCACGCCACCAGTCCGAGCAGGTCTCCATTCGCGCTAACAAAACCGAGCAAAAACTTCACCAAGACGCCAAGCGCGTGGGCTTTGGTGGTTTCTACCGCGCACGCAAGAAACAAGAGGAATCATGAGCCACGAGTATAGCGATATACCAAAGATGAGAGCAAGCACAGAGCTGCCAGTTGATGGAACGCAGCAACCAGAGCTCGCGCCGGGTGGTGTCCACCACACTATCGGCACTGTAGCAACGGGAGAGGCAGGCGGCACAGCCTCAACACATTATATCCAAGATCCCCTTGATGTTGGCCTGGACCCACCACTCTTCCCAGCGCTAGAGGTGTCCGAGAGCTCGCGCCAGCAGCAAAACAACAACTCTGCGGTTAAACGGCGTCACCCAGCAGATATGGAACCAGAAATATAAGCCTAGATAGTATAATAATTAATTCGTTTTTTACAAAAACAAGGAGGTAATAATGGGCATTCTAGGATCAGGCGTACGCGATGGCTTGCAGCTCAAGCCGGTGCGCTATGACTGGGCGTACCGCCTATACAACCAAGCGGTGGCTAACACATGGTTCCCTAATGAGGTGCAGCTGAGCCAGGATTTGGCGGATTTTGAGAAATTGAGCGAGGACGAAAAGCACGCCCTCAAGACGGTGATTAGCTACCTTAATCCTAACGAGCTGCTGATTAATAAATCGCTGGCTTTTGGTATTTACCCCTGCGTCAACGCCGCCGAGTGCCACCTGTATCTTTCGAAGCAGATGTGGGAAGAGGCCAACCACTTTATGACCTTCGAGTATATTATCGAGACCTTCCCGTTTGACCGTGAGGAAATTTATGCCGCTGGCTGGGGTAAAAAATCCCTGGCAGATAAAGCCGCCTTCCAGACTAAATACGTTACGCGCATGATGGAGGAGCGCCCAGATGTGACGACGCTGGAGGGCAAGAAGGACTTTGTGCGCAACCTGGTGGCGTATAACATCGTGCTAGAAGGGATTTGGTTCTACAGCGGCTTTATGGTGGGGATGAGCTTCCGTCGCCGCAACCTACTGCGCAATGTTGGCACGCTGCTCGACTGGGTGACGAAGGACGAGAACCTGCACCTGGAGTTTGGCATTAACCTGCTGCTGACTATTTTGCACGAAAACCCCGACTTGCAGACCGAGGAGTTTGCTGAGGAAATCCGCAGCTTAATCCTCGAAGCTGTTGAGCTCGAGAAAGCGTATAACAAAGACATGCTGCCGCGCGGCATCCTGGGTCTGAACGCCGACTACGTCAACCAATACGTCATGTATATGACTGACCGGCGGCTGGAGGAGCTCGGCTTTGAGCCAGAGTATAACGTGACGAACCCGGCCAAGTGGATGGCCGCCGCCAACGATACGCTGGAGCTGGTGAACTTCTTCGAGAGCACCAATACGAGTTATGAGGTGAATACGACGAAGTAGTAGATATTAGTAAAATAACAATCTTACTAGTCTACCGGTCTTACAGGAGCTCTCACTCCATCACCAGACCGAAAATGTTCTGGCCAGAATATGCAACAGAGCTTTTCCGCCTGCTTGGTCGCTGGCCTCCAGATATTTTCTTGTCTGGCAATGGAGTGAGAGCGGCTCGCTGATGCAATAAATAATATTCGCACATTAGATACGAAAGGAATATAGCCATCATGAATACCCTGACGCAAAACATCCTCGATACAGTCCCAGTTGGTGCGCTGGCTACGGTGAATCGCGATCGCACGCCGCTGGTGACGCCACTGCACTTTGTGCGGGTGGGGGATGAGATCGCCTGGCTGTCGGACAAAGAGGCGCGTCACTCGCACAACGCCTTTCGCACTGGACGGGCAGAGTTTGTAGTATGGAATGATGCGAAGCAGGCCGTTTACCTCCACACCACAGTGCGCGAAGCCCGCGAGGATGAGATCGCGGCCATGACCGAGGCGTATACGGCTAAGCTGGGGAGCTTCCGCCCGCAGTGTGCCCAACCGCAGTGGTATGTCGCACCAATTGGCCAGCTGGATGATAATTCCACAACAGAAAATTGGGTGCATTACCTTGCGTAAAACGCTATATATAGCGTAGAATAGACATTATAATCACAACGGGTCGGGAGTAATTATTATGACACAAACCACAGCAACAATAGCACCAATCACAGATACAACAACGATAACCACCACGCAGGCGCAGACCACCAAGCCCCAGCTGACGGACGACATGACGCTCGAGGAAAAACTTGACGCCATCGAGCAAGCACTGCTGGCCGCTCAGCAGGTTGCCGTCGACCAAGCAGCGGCGAGTGGCACTCCTGTTATTATGCCAGATCCAGCGGAGCTAACCATGTGCGAGGGCTGCCAATAGGTGGCTCGTATCAATAACCAGCAGAAGCCAGCTACTAGGCTGGTTTTTTGCTGGTATACTGCTTATGGATACATGCTACAATAGAACGCGAGAGGGAGATTGTATGACACAGACACACCAACCAATGTATATTTTTGTCACCGGTGGGGTACTCTCTGGGGTGGGTAAGGGCATCACAGCGGCCAGTATTGGCGCGGTGCTGCAGGCCAAGGGCTTAACCGTCTCGGTGCAAAAGTGCGACCCGTACCTCAACGTCGATGCTGGGCTACTCAACCCCAAGGAGCATGGCGAGTGCTTCGTTACTAAAGATGGGGCGGAGACCGATCTTGACCTTGGCCACTATGAGCGCTTCTTAGACCTCGAGCTGACCCAGCGCAATGCTACGCTGGCGGGGCGGCTGCTGCGTGATTTGATCGCCGATGAGCGGGCCGGGACGTTTGGCGGCCAGACGGTGCAGCTGGTGCCGCACCTCACCCAAGCGATCAAGCGAGCCATCCACCAAGCAGCAGCGGGGCAGGTGCATATTGTGGAGATTGGTGGCACGGTGGGAGATTATGAGGGGCTGAGCTTCGTCGAGGCGATCCGCGAATTCTCGCTTGAGGTGGGGCGCGAGCATTGTCTCTTCGTCCATGTGGTGTATGTGCCGTTTCTTGCGACCAGCCAGGAGTACAAGACCAAGCCAGCCCAGAATGCCATGGCCGACCTGCGTGGCTTTGGCATTATGCCCGATGTGGTGGCAGTCCGCACTGAGGGTAGCACAGCGCCGCCGCGTGGTGTGGCGGACAAGATTGCCATTGCCAGCGGGGTGCGGCCAGAGGGGATCATTATGATGCCAAATGTCGATACAGTCTACAAGGTACCTCTGATGGTGGCGCGCGAATTAGGCCCGGTGCTGGCGAGCTTTACCAGTAATGATACGGCGCCAGATATGACGCGTTGGCAGCAGCTAGCCCGGCACGATAGCCAAACCTACCGCCAGCGACTAACGATTGGCCTGGTGGCGAAATATATCGATAATGCCGATACCTATCTTTCCATCACTGAGGCGCTCAAAGCAGCCGCCTGGGCGCACCGCAGCGAGGTAACCATCCAATGGATCAATGCCGAGACAGTGACTGACGCAGCGCTCAGCGCTGTGGATGCGGTGGTGGTGCCTGGTGGCTTTGGCAAGCGTGGGGTAGAAGGGAAGATTGCGGCGGCGAGTTACTGTTTGCAGCACAATGTGCCATATCTTGGCATCTGCCTGGGAATGCAGGTCGCGGTGATTGCCGCTGCCCGCCGTGGTGGCCTGGCGCAGGCTGGCAGCGCGGAGTGTGGCGCCGCGCTGGATGATGCCGTTATCTACCTCATGCCTGACCAGCAGGGCAAGCAATCGACTGGTGGGACGATGCGTCTGGGCAACTACCCAGCGGTGCTGCAAGCTGGCTCGCGCACCGCTAAGGTATATGGGACAACAGAGGTTGTGGAGCGCCACCGCCACCGCTATGAGGTGAATCAAGCGCATCTTGCTGCCATTAACGCGGGCGGGGTTGTGGTGTCGGGCACGTCACCCGATGGCAGGCTGGTGGAGTTTGTCGAGGCACCGACCTGCGACTACTTTGTTGCGACTCAGGCTCACCCAGAGTTTACCTCGCGGCCATTTCGGGCTCACCCACTCTTTGCTGGCCTAGTGCAAGCGGCACTCAAGCGGCAGAAACGGATGCAGAAGGGTAAGGCGTAAACCTTCTCGCTACGCTTACGCTATTCTTGCGCCGCATCTGTTGTATACTATAATCATGGAACAGACGATTCGTGATGCAGTATATACTCTTTATCAACAAACACCGCCGGTGGAATTAACGCGGCCGGAGCCGAAGTTTGGTGATTTTGCGACCAACGTCGCACTCAAGCTTGCCAAGCCACTGGGCAAGAACCCCCGCGAGATTGCCGAGGAGGTCGCGGCGGTGCTGCGTCAGACTGGCCAGTTTTCTGACGTGAGCGTGGCGGGCCCGGGTTTTATTAATCTCCGCTTAAGTGATGAAGCGCTGTGGCAGGCGGCCAATACCGCACCGCAGCAGATCTATGGCGGCATGCGCTACACGCTGGAATATAGCTGTCCCAACGCCTTTAAAGAATTGCACACTGGCCACTTGTACCAGACGGTGTATGGCGATATATTGGCGCGGATCATTGAGTCGGTTGGCGCGGCGGTAGACCGAGCCAGCTTTGGTGGTGATGTCGGCCTGCACGTCGCTAAGTGTTTATGGGGGATGCGCCACACGCTAGGCGGCGAGCTACCAGAGAAGTTACCAGAGGTAGAGAGCGATGTCTTTGCTCGGGCGCGGTGGATTAGCCAAGCCTATGTGATCGGTGCGAAGGCGTACGAAGAGAACGAGACAGCTAAGCAAGAGATTATCGAGCTCAACAAGCTCGTCTACAGTTACCACGAGCATGATGAGCACAATACGCCGCTCGCTCAGATCTATTGGACGACGCGCCAGTGGAGTTTGGATTACTTCGATGCCTTCTATACGATGATTCAGGTCGATCATCTTGACTATATCCCCGAGAGTAGTACTGCACCGATTGGCCTCTCGGTCGTGCAGGAGCAACTCGAGCGGGGGAATTTGCAGCGTTCTGAGGGAGCAGTGGTATTCGTCGGTGACCCTGCTAAGCACCTGCACACCCGCGTCTTCGTCACGTCCAACGGCCTGCCGACGTACGAGACGAAGGATATTGGCGTTATCTGGAAGGAGGTGGCAGACTACCACTTCGACCACCGGATTCTCATCACCGGCAACGACCAAAAGGAGTATATGCGCGTAGTATACGCTGCGGCAGAGCTATTCCGGCCTGAACTAGCCGGGCGGATGACCCACCTGACCAATGGCACAGTGCGCTTTGGTGATGGTAGCAAGATGAGCTCGCGCCTGGGTAATGTGGCGCGAGCGGCCGATGTGCTCACTATCGTCCAGGAGCGTGTGGCAAACCTCACCACAGACCCAGTGGTGCAGCGCCAGGTGGCCTTGGGGGCGATCAAGTACGCCTTTGCGAAGTATCGCATGGGCAATGATATCGCCTTTGATATGGATGAGACGGTGAGCCTGCAGGGCAATTCTGGCCCCTACATTCAATACGCTCATGCTCGGGCGTGTAGCATCCTAGCCAAGGCGAGTGCCGAGCCTGCCGAGCCAACCGATTGCACTGATGACGAGCGCCTGCTCCTGCGCAAGCTGAGCGAATATCCAGAGGTCGTCGAGAAGGCCGCTCGCGAGTATCTTGTGCATGGCATCTGCCACTACCTCTATGAGCTTGCCCAAGAATTTAACCGCTTCTACGAGAAAAACCGTGTCGTTGGCAGCCCGCGCCAGGCTGAGCGCCTAAGCCTGGTGCAGCGTTACCGTGACACCCTGGCTGCTGGCCTTGCTTTGCTTGGTATCGAAGCGCCGGAGCGGTTGTAGTGGGTGAGCGTACGCCACATACCAATCCATCTATCTTAGATGAGTCGCTGATGGCAGGGCTCAAGACGCCAAGACGTGGTATAGCGGAGAGTAACCCTGAGATTGGCCGCCAGCGTTTGCCCGATTCTACTCAGCTCAAGATCATCGGCACAGCATACGAGCAGTCGCCGCTGACATTTGATGACGCGATTGAAGCAGCTATTCTTGTGGGGCACTTGGTGCGGCAGACACTTGAATTCGAAGACATGGATGAGGCAACACCACTGTTGACTACAGAGCTTATCGCGCAACGCGAGAAGGCTAATTGCTATGGCTACACCATTGTGGCATCGGAGTGCCTGGATCAAATAGGGGTGGAGCATTATGTTGGGTATGTTAACCAGCATGCAGTGGTTATGTTGTTTGACCGCACGAGTGGAAGCAAGCGCTCGTTTTTGCTCGATGTTGCAACCAAGGAGTTTTACCAAGAAACGACCAAGGCGGTTGGTGGTGAAGACCCGCTTGACCAATTATGGCGTGGTGAGCTGCGCGCGATTAATACCTTGCAGACTAGTGAATTATTACGAAAAGTCGATATAGACGATCCAGGTAAGCGCCAAAAGTTCATAAATGAGCGGTTCTGGCTGAGTTTTGACAAAGATAGTCGCCATCGAGATGACGATAAGTATGACTATTTGCTACATAGCCAGCTGCAGCTTATTACTATGCCATCAGTGCCGGGCCGCGAAATGCTGCGCCTGTATCATAATGTGATTATTAATACACTGAGCAATAACCCCGATCCAGTTGCTGCGAGTGAGGATATTATTGATCAATTTGCTGGTTGGTATCTATCCAGATATTGATCCACGCAACAAGCTTGAGCATGCAAAGGCTCTGCGCACAAAACTCATCGATCGGCACATGGGGGACAGCGCCCTGGCCTTAGCGGATGTGATCAAGGCAAGCTTGCTGCCCGACGATACTTCGGAGAGTCGGTTCTTTAAGGGTGAAACACTACGCAGGATTGCAAAAGCTGAGAGTGACCCCAAGAAGATAGACGAAGCGATAAAAGAGTATGATGATGAGTTGTTTAAGTTACCGCCTGATAACGACAAGTTCTTGGCGAGCGTAGGGCGGGTGGTGGCGCGTAAGCCAGTGCTATCACGTGGGTTTGAGAAGACGCGCATGGAGAGGATCGCAGCTGCTGAGCGAGATAAAGAGAAGATCCAGCAGCGATTAGCGAAGTCCTCGCGCCATAGAACACCACCAACACAAGAGCGCTAGCAATTAATGCAGAATATGCTATAATTTGAATAAACAATGGTTAATAAGGAGAACCTATGGCAGAACGAAAAACAACCAAAACCAAAGCAGCTACTGCAAAGAAGCCTGCTACGCGTCGCACCCCACGTAAGGCTGCCCAAGAGGCTGCAGCTGCTGCCCAAGCGATGGAGCAGAAGATGAAGAATAGCCACCTCGGCGGTTTTGCCGACTTCATTCGTGAGCAGGGCGTAGTTGGCTTGGCTGTTGGTTTGGCGATTGGTACTGCTGCTGGCGATACGGTTAAAAAATTAGTTCAGGGGTTCATTAGCCCAGTGGTGCAGTTTATCGTGGGGTCGCAGAAGGGCCTCGAGGCTGCCAGCGCGCATATTGAGATTGCTGGACGCAGCGCTGACTTCGCGTGGGGAGCTTTCGTGAGCTCGCTGATCACCTTGATTGCCACAGCATTTGTCATCTACCTGATCATCCACTTTCTCAAGCTCGACCGCTTGGACAAGAAAAAAGACTAAGCAGGCGAGAAGCCTTAGAGCGATTAATCACACCCACCCGGGTGTGATTTTTCTATGGTGAATAATAAATTTGCGCACTACCCAAATACCTACGTAGCATGAACACAATAATGAACCATTCGGAAATAACAGTGGTAGATGAGGATGTTTACCATACAATTGCACCCAGAAGCGAGGAGATAGGAGGATAGGCATACCCATCTGAACAAAAAAGTAGTACACTAACTTGCACATCGGTAAAGCTTATGCTTATAAAAGTAACAGCTAAGGATGAGCGCTATGTGGTGGACATGTAGTATACTAGAAGCATGAAACCAAGCTTCAAACCAAAACGGATTTTGTGGGTAGACCTTGAGATGACGGGGCTGGACCCTACCACGGATGAAATACTAGAGGTGGCGGCGATCGTGACGGACTGGACTTTTGCCGAGATTGCAACGTACGAAGGAGTGGTGCGCCATGATGCAGCTAAGCTCACGCGTCTTCTCGACGGTAACGCCAGCTTTTGGGATCAGCACCCGGCAGCGCGGCGTGGGCTGGAGGAGCAGAATGCTCAGGGCAAGCCGCTGGCAGAGGTCGAGCAGGAGCTGCTGGCGTTTTGTGATGAGCAGTGTGCTGGCGAGGGGCGGATATTGCTGGCGGGGAACTCCATTCACCAAGATCGCCGCTTTATCGATCGCTGGTGGCCGCAGCTGGCGCAGCGTTTGCACTACCGCATGCTCGATGTGAGCGCCTGGAAGGTGGTGATGGAGGGCAAATACGGCAAGAAATTTGCCAAGCCAGAAGACCACCGCGCGCTGGAGGATATCCGCGGTAGTATTATGGAGCTGCGCTATTATTTGCAAAAGGTCGCCGTGTAATGCCCGAGCTGTGGCGCGATATCACGATCGACACAGCCGAGCAGCGGCGAGCATTGATAAATGAACTCCACCTGTCCGAGCTGCAGGCCCGTATGGTGCGCGAGCATCGCTGGCTGCCGCAGGCGATAGAAGGGGAGGCGTGGCTGCTGCTGACGCTGGATATACCATACGTCAGTCGGCACAATGTGAAGTACCACACCATTACTATTTTGCTCAGTAAAACCGAGATTATTACGCTGCACCAGGGCAAGCTGGACGATGAACTTATTCAGCGCATTACCGCACTGCGGCCTAGTCACACAACGCCATCGCTTATTCTGGCGACTATTGCCCAGTTTTCTATTGAGCAATTTATGCCCCTGCTCAACCATATCGATGATGTGACCGACCAGCTGGAAGATACGATGATCCGCACCCCAGATAATCGGCAGCTCCAGCAACTCTTTGTGTACAAGCGTCAGTTAGCTGATCTGCGCAAGGTGGTGCTCCCTTTGATGAATGTGCTCAATGGCCTGAGTAACGGTCGCTATGCCTTGTTTGATAAAAAATGCGCGGTGTATGTGCGTGATAGTTACGACTACGCCTGGCGCGTTCACGAGCTTATCGATACGATGCGTGATCTTCTCACCAGCGCACTCGATATGTATCTCTCGGTGGTATCTAACCGCATGAACGATGTGATGAAGCGCCTCACCTTGGTTGCCACCGTCTTTATGCCGGTCTCGTTCTTGACGGGCCTGGGCGGGATGAACTTCGTCCAACTGCCATTTCGTAGCGACATCGCCTTTTGGTTCATGATCGGCCTTATCATCCTCATACCGCTGGCGATGGTGGGGTATTTTGTGCGGCATAAGTGGTTGTAGTATTATAGTGCTATGACACACAAGCAGCTCGAAGAATTTTTGCTCAGTATGCCCGGGGCGTGGCTCGACTATCCCTTTGGGGACGATATCGCGGTGTATAAGGTAGGGCACAAGGATGTGCCTGGCCAGCAGGAGAAAATGTTTGCGCTTATTGCCGAAGAGTCGCAGCCACTAAGGGTGAGCCTCAAGTGCGACCCGCAGCTAGCCCGCACCCTGCGTGAGCGGTATGAGTCGGTCCAGCCAGGCTACCACCTCAACAAAAAACATTGGATCACCGTTATTTGCAGTGGCCAGTTGAGTGATGATGAGGTGATTGACCTGGCGCGACTCAGCTACCGGCTGGTGACGGAGTAGAATGCTCGTTTTTTGAGGAGAATCGTCAGGATAGGAGCGCTCATGTTGTGTGAGCGCTTTTCTTTTAGTATGCGATAAACATCTGGGCACCTTATGTTTACCACCTCATGCGGAGGAAAACCCCTGGGAATACGCCATACAGCTATATATAAGCAGATGTTTGTTTTATACTGCAGCGCATTAACAAAAGCCCGCCTAGAGACGAGCTTTGTCGATAGGGTAGCGTATGTTGCTATTTCGTCGAGGTAAAGTTGCTAAACGACTTGGTGGCGGCGTCGAGCGTCTTGCTGTTGGTGGCGACGTAATCGGCAATGGCTTTGCGGTTGCCACTGGCTGTTTTGAGCTTCTGGAGGTAGCTCTTGAGGATGGACAGCTGGTAGCTCATCTCGCGTGCGTAGACGCGATCGAGCGAGCCAGTCAGGTAAGCGTCTTCGAGCGTTTTGGAGAGCTTGTCGGAGTAGGCTTTTTCGGTCTTTTTGGCGTCGCCTAGGAGCTCGGTCTTGATCTTCGCATCCTTGAGTGATGACTTGAGTTCTGTCCCCATACTACCGAGCGAGGTGGTGAGTGTGGTGTTCATGCTCGAGAGCTCATTCTCCGTCAGGCGCGATTGCTGCTCCTTGGTGGCCGCTTGCAAGGTCTCGATGCGCGCCAGGGTGGTCTGGGCTTGCTTGGTGTAGTTGGGCTGGCTGTTGACCATCATCATGATAATGGCGAAGGCAAGCAAGAGCACGCCGCCGATCAGCCCAAACACCGCAAAGCGGTTCATCTGCACTGGCTGTTGCTTGGGTGCAATCTCGTTGAGGTAATCCACCGGGAAGGAGGTGTCTGGCTCGCTTGCTGCGCCAAGGTCTGCGCCGGTAGCAGCCATGGCAGTAGCGCCAAGCGGCTGCTGCGGGTTGGCATAGGCCTGGCCATTGTAGCCGCCCGATTGTGGCTGGTAGGGCTGTGCAGCGGGTTGACTAGGGCTTGGGTAGGCGCTCGCATAGCTCTGTGATTGGTCTGCGCTAGTGTGTGAACTGGATTGGTTAGTTGGTTGGAGTGTCGTAGCGGCTGGCTGTTGCTCGGGCTGCGGCGCGTAGTGGTATGACTGGCCTGTGCCGTAGCTAGCGGCTGGTTGGTTGTGTGATGGCTGATACGGCTGGTAGGGAGCAGCTTGAGGCTGCGGTGATGAAGGGGTGGGCTGCTCTTGATACGGTGGCTGAGTTGGTTGGCTCTGCGTTGCTGGATTATATGCACCATAGCCATAATCCTGCGCACCGTGTGACGCCGCTTGGGTAGCATAGTAGGGAACATACGGAGCAGCTGCCGGCACATTGGGCTGCGGGGGCTGTTGCTCGGGCTGCGGTGCCGAACCATTCGGTTGGGGAGTGTATGGTTGCTGTGGATTCATAGTTACTATAATACCATTTAAACACAACCACTAACAGAGGTAAAGAGCATAATCTTTAACAGAGGTCAGATGGATAAATAATACATAGTATATACCCCTCTACCCTATATACCCTATACCCCTATATACTATACTAAAATACCGTATGTTTTGGGCAAGAGGTAAGTATATTTCTCCATTGCCTTACGTTACTCGTCCTGGCTGTTAAGCATATGTAATGTAACTACTCGCTGACAAAAAACAGGATAGTGTGGATACAGCAAGATTGGTGAGAGGATGGTGAAAAAAGAGGGTAAACACAGTTCGATTGGCTCATGCCATATGCGCTATACTATACCTATGGATGCCAAAGAAGAGGTGCGGGCACGCTTAAATATAGAGGATGTGGTGGGCGAGTATGTGCAGCTCAAGCGGGCGGGACGGAGTTACAAAGGTTTGAGCCCCTTTACCAGTGAGCGGACGCCGAGCTTTTTTGTGAGTCCCGAGAAGAATATTTGGCATGATTTTAGTAGTGGGCGGGGCGGCGATGTCTTTAGCTTTATTATGGAAGTAGAGGGGCTGGACTTTCGCCAGGCGCTGGAGTTACTTGCGCGCAGGGCGGGGGTGGATCTCTCGCTGTATGAGCAGAAGGGTAACCGCGATCTGGCGCGGCGCAAGCAGCGGCTGCGTGAGGCGCATCGACTAGCAGCGAATTTTTATCAGCATTGTTTGGTGCGGAGCCAGGATGCGCTGGTGTATGTGTTTCGGACGCGGCGGCTAAGCAAGGCGATTGTCCAGCAGTTTCAGATTGGCTATGCGCCGCGCGATGGTCATGCTCTGGTAACGTATCTTAAGAAAAAAGGCTTTTCGCTGGCGGAGCTGCGTGAGGCGGGTCTAGTGAACCGCTACGATGGTGACCTCTTTCGCGGGCGGATGATGGTGCCGTTGATGGATGCGAGTGGGCAGGTGATTGGCTTTACGGCGCGCTTGATTGCTGATGTGCCCAATGCACCAAAATACCTCAATACACCCCAGACACTGCTCTATGATAAAGGCCGACATGTCTTTGGCTTGATGCAGGCCAAGCAGGCGATTCGGGCCCAGGGCTACGCGGTGATTGTCGAGGGTAATATGGATGTGATCAGTAGCCATCAGGCGGGCGAAGCAGCAGTAGTGGCGACGGCGGGCACTGCCATGACGGAGCAGCATATTCGGGCGCTCAAGCGGCTGGTGGGCGATATCCGCCTGAGTTTTGATGGTGATAAAGCCGGGCAGGCCGCCACAGAGCGAGCGATTGGCCTGGCTGCCCAGGCGGGGATGGAGCTAAAGGTGGTGTCGCTGCCGGCGGAAGCAAAAGACCCTGATGAACTTATTCAGCAGCAGGGGGTGGCAGCCTGGCAGCAGGCGATTGCGGCGGCTCAGCCAGCGGTGGATTGGCTCCTGGCGCAGTATCGGCAGCAGCTTGATCTTACCACGGCAGCGGGTAAGCGGCAGTTTACGACGGTTGGGCTGGCACTTGTTAATCGTTTGGGCGACCCGGTGGAGTGCGAGCACTACCAGCGGCAGATTGCTCAGGCAGTGGGCTCGAGTGTGCAGGCTGTGCAGGCCAAAGCGCAGCAAACCGCACCGTCCGCACCCATCCGCAAGGCCGTCAAGGCGGCAGCGGCCGCGCCAAGCAATCGCTATCTCTCACAAGACGATGCGCTTGCGCTGGCGATGCTCGATGGGCCAAGCCAAGAATTATTTGGGCGGATTGATCCACAGCTCTTTGCGGGGGAGGCGCGCCAGGCCCTGGCTCAGTACTATGCGGCGCACCACTCACAGCCTCTCACTACCACGCCGCCAGCATTGCAAAATTTTGACGAGTATATTACAATGGTGCGGGTACGTGCCGACGCTCGGTATGGTGCGTGGAGCGAGACCGATCGCTACTACGAGACCGCCCGGCTTTTGCGGCAAATCGAAACCGAACACAAGCAGCAATACAAACATCATCTCACCACCCAACTGCGCCAAGCAGAAGAGAGCGGCGATACGACTGCCGCCGCCGCTTTGCGCCAGCAACTGAACCAATTAATCAAGGAGATAGCGCGTGGCAACCGACGATAAGGATACCAAGCAAAAAAAACCAGCAACCACAGCTCAGGCAGCGCCACCCGATGCCCAGCCACCGATGATGGATCCAGCCGTCGACGACATGGAGCCCGACCTCGCGGCACTTGAGGAAGAAGATACGCCAGAGGAGATTCTTAACAGTAACCAATACTTTGATGATATTAGCGACGACTCAGTCCGGCTGCACCTGCGCGAGATTGGCAAAATTCCGCTACTGAGTGCTGATGAAGAGGTAGACCTAGCCTACCGGATTAAGCAAGGCGATAAGCGGGCCAAAGACAAAATGGCCGAGGCTAATATGCGCCTGGTGGTAAGTATTGCCAAGCGGTATAGTGGTCGTGGCCTTGATTTTCTCGATCTTATTCAAGAAGGGCACACCGGGCTGTTGCGGGCGGTGGAGAAGTTTGACCCAGATAAGGGCTTTAAGTTTAGCACCTATGCCACTTGGTGGATTCGCCAGGCGATTACCCGTGCGATTGCTGACCAAGCGCGCACTATTCGTATTCCTGTCCACATGGTGGAGACGATTAACAAGCTGCTGCGCACCCAGCGCCGCCTGACCCAAGACCTCAACCGCGAGCCAACCATTACCGAGCTGGCCAAAGAGCTCGATATGGAGCCGGATAAGGTCGAATATGTGATGAAGATCAAGCAAGACATTAGCAGCCTGGATGCTGGTGTGGGGCGTGATGGCGACGACTCGGAGGAGTCGGTGCTGGGGGACTTTATCGAGGACGAAGATACGGTCAGTCCTGAAGAGTCGGCCTCCAACCAGCTTCTCAAGGAGCAGGTGCAAGATATTCTCTCCACCTTGAGTGACCGCGAGCAGAAGATTATCAAAATGCGCTTTGGCCTAGAGAATGGCAAGAGCCACACGCTGGAGGAAGTTGGGCAGGAATTTGCTGTGACGCGCGAGCGCATCCGCCAGATTGAGGCCAAGGCCCTGGCCAAGCTGCGTAAGCACAAGGACGCCAAGAAGCTGTACGAGTATTTGCAGCAGTAGGGGATAGTGCACGAGAATAATCGGCATACAGTATGTATGTCGATTTTTTGGATAAATTGCTTGCAAAAGTCGTTACTGTATGGTTTTTTGGTGAAGCTTCTGTATAATAATGGCTACTTACTTTGCTGTGAGGGCACAAACCTCTCGAATACCCACTCCTACTATCGCTACCGAGAAATAGAGATCATGATTGTAGAGGGGTTAATACGAAAGCCCTAAAAATGCAGAAGGTACTCCCAAAATACTTTACATAAAAATACCCAGTAGTATGCTGGGTATTTTTATATCGAAGCGTGTGGCTTAGTAGTAATAATAGTACCACCAAGATGGCTTGGACAATACACCAACAAACACAAGTATCCAGAAAAGCCAGATAAGACACCAGCAGACTGACCCAAAGATGCCCCAGCCCAGACTAACGTTACCCCATGTTGTAGACATACCGGCTTCCTTAGACTTATTGCGCGAAATAATGCCAAGGAGAATACCACCGATAGAGATACCAAAGAAGCTCAAGACGCATCCAATAACACCCAGTGTCTCACCAGGGTTATCATAACGAACGGGATAGGCATATGGTGTTGGCTGTGGCTGAATAGCTGGCTGTGGCGCTGGTGCAACTGGCTGCTGGTAGGGTTGCTGGTATTGGTATGTCTGCTGTGGTTGTGGTTGCGGCTGCGGCTGCGGCTGGGCCACTGGTTGTGGTTGCACGGCTGGCTGCGGCTGCGGTGCAGCAGGTTGCTGGGGTGTTGGCTGGTTGTTCATATATTCCTCGTATTGATTGTTATCGTATTGTGCATATATGTAACGCACAAATAATCTGTGGGAGAATTATAGCAGGGGAAGGGCATTGTGTCAATCTACTGATGATTTATATACCCCACCGGGGTATTTTACATCCAACCAATCTCGCGGCAGAGGGCGTCGACCTGCTGGTGAAGCTCGGTGAGGTTGTGGCTGTTGGAGATGAAGTGGTCGGCAATGGCGATGGGGCCACCCTTCTCAATATCCTCAATCTCCGACCAGTCGCGGGCGATTGCTTCTTGCGCGGTAAAGGGTCGCTCGGGCCGCTGAGCAAGGCGGCGGTGGCGGAGCTGCTTGGGCGCAACGATGGCCGCCACAACGAGCTCACCCGGGAAGTGGTGGGTGAGATACTTGTACTCTGTCCAGGAGTAGAGTCCGTCGAAGAGGATGTGGCGCTGCCCAGCAGCGGCAAGGCGCTGCATTTGCTCGGCAGCAGTGCGGATGATGATGTCTTTGCCAGCCTCTTCGCGCCAGGCTTTGCGAAATTCGGCTTGCGACTGCGGGGTGATGGCGATGCCGCGGCGGCGCATTTCGTCGTAGAGGATGCCGCCGGCATAGACCTTGGGGATACCAAGGCGCGCCACATGGTTGACCGCCTCGCTCTTGCCTGCGCCCGAGAGGCCAACGAAGGCAAGGACTGTCGTCGGATGAGATGGATGATTCATATCTCTAGTATAGCAGATAATAGCGCTTATGGTTGGCAATGCGGTGAATGATACAATAAAAATAGGATGAAAGAGCAGCCAGCGGCATCGCTACCACCAGAGCAACCCCGACGCTATGCACCAACTGACCTTGCGTTGCGCATCTTCTATTTGCGGATGCGGGTGCGGCAGCAAAAGGGAGCGGCACTCCCACCGCAATGGATGCACAAGGCTGCCTGCAGCCCGGCCACAAGCGAAGAATATTTTAGCGGCAAACCAGAAGATACGGCACTGGCGCTGCAGCGCTGCATTGGTTGTGCGGTGATTGATGTGTGTGCGGCATATGCGGTGAGAGAAGGAGTGTCGGGGATCTGTGCTGGTTTAACGGCACAGCAGCGCAGACAACTGACGGATGGTCCTACGCCAGCCGACCTCCCCAACCAATCCACCGCTCTCACCACTGCGATGCATCACGCTATCCAGCCAAACGACACACCGAAAGCACGCATTACCTGGGCAGAGCAGTGCATGACCGAGCGGCGGCACATAGGGCACATTCCCACGCCGCAGGCTTTTGCTCGCTTGGCACTGTGTATCGATGCCGAGACAGGGCAACGGCTAGAACCCGAGCGGCGCGAAGACTGTGCTGAGTGCCCAGTGGCAGCTGAGTGTTTGCTCTTTGCGCTGCGGGGGTATCAGCGCATCATTCCTACTGGCAATATACGGGGTGGTACAGCCAAGGCCGATCGCCAACAGTGGGGTGCACCCAAACCCAAGCGGCGGCACGTCCGGCGGCGCTGAGCAATGGGGGGGGTAAGGTGATAAGCAGCGCACTACTCTGCTTATGCTTGGCAAAATAACAGTGGTGTGGAATAATGCAGAAGCCAACGTTTTGTATAGCAAAAGAGAAAAAACTTATGACGCGTGAACAACCAAGAAAGCCGACCCCTGCCACGCTGGCAATGCGAGAACAGATAAAGAATGGCGTAAGCCCTGCGGTATATACTGAGCGGCTGATTCGCGGCGGATATAAGCCAGCCCCTCGATCAGTATGGATTGGACAAGCTGCTTGTAGCCTCGAGGATGAACAGTACTTTATTGGCCTCGATGGGAGAAAGCGGGAGCATTGGGGAAATATTGAAAAAGGGAAAAGAAAATGCCACCACTGCCCAGTACAGGCTGAATGCCTTGCGGCGCATATGGCGGACATCACAAAACATCAGCCAGATACAAAGGTTGTTGTTGGTGGAACAGACAATGTTGAGCGAGCGCGTGCCCGGCGGCAGGTTGCGCAAGAGTTAGCACGAAGGGCGCAGAGCAGCCAAGGCGGTGGAGAGGTGTTAGCGTAGCGTTTCAGTGTAGTAATACTTATGCTATAATAATTGAAAAATCCGACAAAACGTGTACACTTATACATAACGTATGAGTATATAAGCACACATGTGTGCAGACTGAGGAGAATAATAGTGCAGCGACAAGGTGGGCTGATGTATGGAGTAGTGAGTATCCTTGTTGCGGGTGCTGTGTCGGTGATCTTTGGTGGGGTTGCCCAGGCGCAGCAGTGGCAGATGGTGTATAACGAGGAGTTTAATACATCGCTATCGAATTGGAAGGTTCTTCAGCAAAATAAAGATAATTATGGCAAGGAGCATTTGGCATATAGCACCAATAACGTTGCGGTGACTAATGGCGCTTTGCAGATTATGACCCGGCGTCACTGTGTGTCGAGTGTGGCTGAGCCACTGGGCGATAGCAACGCCAGCCAAGAGCCGTGCCCGTCTGGCAAGATGACACGCTACCAGAGTGGGCGAGTGGAGTCGGGTCGGGTGCTCGATGGGCATAAGCCATTCCGTGTGGAGGTACGGGCGAAGATTAACTGGAATGGCGAGAATGGGACGCGCCCAGCTATTTGGCTGCGCAATAGTGTGACGCTTGCCAACTGTAGCAATAACAAGCAGGCGAATGACCCCTATGGTGAGCTCGACATGCTGGAGTGGTATTCATGGACGCCGACCTACACATGGTCGACGACGCATATTCGCTGCTACCACAGCCCATCATCGCAGATATGGAAGACGAAGGGGTTAGGGCATAGCCGAGAGAACCTCATACCATCCCCAGTGACATTGGCGAACAACTGGCATGTCTGGGCGACAGAATACGATGGTGAGACGGTCAGATTCTTCGTGGATAACCAGCCGGTGCTGGTGTATAACTATCGAGCGGGCGATGAGAAAAGTCATCCAACCACTCGAGTTCCGGCAGAAAAACCAGCAAAAATGGGCATGGATGCGAATCAATTCAAGCAGGTCTTTGACGATACGTGGTACGTCATCCTCAACGATTATGTGGAGTGGAAGAGTGAGGAGCACCCGCCCGACTCATCGAAGAAGTTTGCCAACCAGACCTTCCTTATCGACTATGTCAAGATATACCAAAGTGGCACTCCAACCACTAGCGAAAAACCACCGGCTACTCCACCAGAGAAAAAGGACGACAAGAAAGATAAAAAGCCGGGCACCAAACGGATGACGGTGAAGAAGAAAAAGGGTGCGTTTGTTGCGCAGGGTCCGCTGGCTGAGCTGATGAGCAACTTTGTGCCAGCACTGCTGATAAGCCTGTGTTTGCTACTCATCGCACTGGCTGGTTGGCTGGTGTGGTGGTGGCGTCGTCGCCGTCACCGCGCTCAGCCTACGCCGTAGTTGGAGGGCAGGGAGCAGGGTAGAGGTGCCGCGCGAGGATGTTTCCGCACCGCACCAATGCTATACTAGAACTATGATGAAGCGCCTAGTAATTATCGATGGCAAAAGTGTGTTCTACCGTGGGTACTATGCCATGCCCAACCTCTCGACGGCTGATGGCACACCAACTGGCGGGGTGTATGGCTTTGCGGCGCTGAGCCTGGAGCTGATCAAGCGCCTCCAGCCAGACTACGTGTGCGTGGCGTGGGATAAGCCCAAGACGAACATCCGCCGGCGTCTTGCCATTTACGACCAATACAAGGCAGGCCGCAAACCGGCTCCGCCAGATTTTTACGCCCAGATACCACTGTTGCACGAGCTTTTGCAGGCGTTTGGCTGGCCGCTGTATGAGTTTGATGACTATGAGGCAGACGACATTATGGCGACGCTCGATGCCCAGGCCGAGCAGGAAGGGGATATCGAGACGTATCTCATCACGAGTGACCTCGACGCTCTGCAAATACTCGACCAAAATACTTATCTCTATGCCCTCAAGAAAGGCTTGACCAACATCGACAAATTCGACATCCCCGCCTTCGAGCAGCGCTATGGCATTCGGATTGGCCAGTTCCTCGACTTCAAGAGCCTGAAGGGCGATGCGTCGGATAATATCCCGGGCGTGCCAGGGGTGGGGGAGAAGACGGCGGTCAAGCTGCTGCAGCAATTCGACACGCTTGACAACCTCTATGATAACCTCTGGCAGGTCAAGGATACGCTGCGGCGCAAGCTGGAGCAGGGCAAAGATTCGGCCTACATGAGCCGCGAGCTGGCCCGGCTATATACCGATGCACCGGTGACGCTTGACCGAGCAGCGATGGCAATGGACAACTGCGACCCAGCGGCGGTGCGGGCGATGTTGCAGCGGCTGGAGTTTCGTAGTTTGCTGCGCCAATTGCCGCCGCAGATGCAGGCGGCAGAGAGTACTCAGCCGCCCGATGTACCAGTGGTGCAGCATGCGACTGAGCTGCCTGCTCACCAGGCTAAGGCGCTCTTCCTGATGGCTCAGGAGCTGCTGGTGTGGCCAGTGGAAGACGGCGTCTGGGTGAGCCACGAGCGGGGCAAGGCAGCCCGCCTGAGCTGGCGTGATGCGATTGATGTTATTCCGCATGTGCCGATCGTTGGGCACCGCACCAAGGAATTATTGCGCCAATTGCTGGCTCGTGGGGTGCAGCAGTTGCCAGTAGTGAGGCATGATACCGCCCAGGGGTCGTTCTTGCTTAATCCCCTGCGTACGTCGCGGGCGCTGGCTGATCTCGCGGGGCTGGAGTCGCTTGATGACCCACGTCTCGCTATTAGTGCGCTGTGGGCGGTATACGATGAGCAAACTCAGGCGCTTGATGCGCTGCCCGAGCTTGCCCGGGTGGCCCGGACGATGGACTTTCCGCTCATCCCTGTGCTGGCGCGGATGGAGTGGCGCGGTATCCGGCTCGATAGCCGCACGCTTGCAGCGATGCAGCGCACCTTGAGTAGTGAGATCGCCGAGTTGCAGCAGCAGATCTATGGCATGGTGGGGTATGAGCTTAATATTGGCAGCCCGGCCCAGCTAGCCGAGGCGCTCTTTGTCAAGCTTCAGCTGCCGACGGCGGGCATCAAGAAGGGCAAGACAGGCTACTCGACGAGCCAGAAGGAGCTAGACAAGCTCCGGCCGCATCACCCGATTATTGGGCTGGTGGAGCGCTACCGCGAGCTGACGAAGCTGCAAAATACGTATGTCGAGGCGCTGCCGCAGCTGACCGATGACGCAGGCTATATCCACACCACCTTCAATCAAGATGTGGTGGCGACGGGCCGGCTCAGTAGTACCGACCCAAATTTGCAAAACATCCCTATCCGCAGTGAGCTGGGGCGGCACGTTCGCGATGCCTTTGTGCCAGCGCCGGGCAATGTGTTTGTCAATGCCGACTATTCGCAGTTTGAGCTGCGCCTAGCAGCGGTGCTGTCGGGGGAGGAAGCGATGATTCGCGATTTTAATACCGATATTGATATCCACGCGAACACCGCCGCCCAGGTGTATGGGGTACCACTCGATGTCGTGACGAAGGAGCAGCGCCGCCGGGCTAAGGTGGTGAATTTTGGGGTGCTCTATGGGATGAGCCAGCATGGCCTGGCTGCTGCGGCCCATATGAGCTATGCCGAGGCGCAGCACTTCATCGATGAATACTACCGCCTCCGGCCCAAGCTCAAAGCCTACATGGCGCAGACCATCCAGCAGGCGCATGATGCGGGTTTCGTCCAGACGCTGTTTGGTCGCCGCCGCTGGACGCCGGATGTTGCGTCGCGTAATTTTGCGGTGCGCAGCGCCGCCGAGCGAGCAGCTGCCAATATGCCGATCCAAGGTACCGAGGCTGACCTGATGAAGCTTGCCATGCTGGCGGTGGAAGACAAGCTGGCCCAGGCTGGAGAGCAGCTAGCCGATGGCGATGGCCAGCCGATCGGTTGGCAGGTGGTACAGATCCACGATAGCATTATGGTAGAGTGCCCGCGTACTCATGCCGAGCAGGTAGGCCGCATCCTGCGCGAGACAATGGAGCATATTTATCCGCAGCTTGGCGTCAAGCTCAAGGTCGATGTCTCGATTGGTGAGCATTGGGGAGCGGTGTAAGAACACCAACCGAACAGAGGTCGACCTCTGGACAAACCGCCTACAGCGGTGTATAATCTGGGCCATCACAAGCAAGACAGAATAGAGGTTAGGCATGGCACAAAGCGAAGCAGTATATTCATCATTTCCTCGTGGTGGAGCATGTAGTGGCCTTGAGCTGCCCAACCCAAATGAGCTACCAGCGTATGTCGATAGCGCAGACCGCTACGCCCCTGAGCAACATCCCACCAGCTACCACACCATGCGCAGTGCTATCATCGAAGCAGCCCAGGCGAGTGGTGAGCTGCAGCCCCTGACTGAAGCAGAGATGGAGCGGCGGGCAGCGAACGAAGGAGTGGCGCGTCAGCTATTTGAAGCAGAGGTGCAGAGAGAAGAGAGAGAAATTGAGGGTCGATTGGCAGATCAATCCCTGGATAAAAAAGAGCGAGAGAAGCTTGACGCTCGGCTCGACAAGTTGCGCGCGATAGAAAAGAAGGGGCCAACGTATGGCTTCTTGTACAATCCGGCGGGTAATATGGGCGCTCTAAAGCATTATGAATTTGGCTCGATGGATCTGGCCGATTGGCGAGTGGTCTGCTGTGATGTGGGTGGCGAGCCGTATGAGGCTCGAGTGACCGATGTGTATCAATATACACCAAAGACACATAAAAAGTTGACCGAGATGGGTATCTTGCCTGCAGCGATCGATGCACGCATCGTCGTTACTACAGAGGCAGAGCAGGGTGGTGAGGCAGTGTATCACATTGATTGCTACAAGGGCAAACCACCAATTGTAACGGGCAAAATACTCAGCCCTCACGCAGCAAACGGCGAACCAACAGTGTACTTGAATGAGTGGGGCGGCACAGATGCTGCCGAAGTGAGTGCACGCGAATCTCAGGATGATCCTGCTCGCGATAATAACGAAACAACACTCGTTTGTGTGGCTTAGCGGACAGGCTACGCATTTACTCTCCCGCTCTGCATACACACAGTGGCTCGGTATAAAAAGCGCTAGGCTATGCTAGCTTGACTTTTCTTGCTGGAGGTTCTATTGTGTAACAAACTAATAACAATACACTCACGGAGATACCCCTTATGACCTTAGTACCGCCAAATGGCAGAGATTTAAGCCCAGATCAGCTAGGGGCGCTCAAGAGGGAGCGGCGCCACAAAGGATATAACAAAACAGCCATGCAGCAACAAGCCGAAAATGAAGCTGCCGTTAACAGTCTCTACGCCAGCCTTGGTGGCAACAGCGCGCCCAGCAGTACTACCTTCGACAAAATAGACAACACCACCACGCCAGAGAATAGCAGCCCGCGGATGGAGGATGACCTTGCCAGGCAGGTGGATGCACTGTATAGGCCACACAACGAGGCTAAAGCGATCGTTGCTGGTGTGTATGATGACCTAAACAACAAGACTGATCCTGAAGTGGCTGATGATATTGAGCGCGCTACACCCTTGCCAAAACAGCAGCCACCAACAGACAAGGACGAAGACAACAAAGGCACGCACTTCTTCTCAAACAACCCTGCCATCAACACTGTGAGTGTGACAAAGAAGCTTGATGGAGACACAGCAGAGACATTGCGCCAGGCCAATGGTGGCTCAGCGCTTGGCGCTCGAGAGGAAGTAGGCAACCTCATCAAGACCATCAACTACCAGCCAACGAAGCACCAGTTTGAAAGACAAAAAACAGACGCAACCGCAGCAGTTGAGAAAGCTGGCTTTGGCGTTGATGACAAGACAAAAGAGCGTGTTGCCGAGCTGACGACTGTTGCAACAATTGATGCAGCAGTAAAAGAGCAAGAAACAGGTGAGGATACAATGAACGAGCAAAACGCGCGTAATCATGGCGATCTACTGAACCGCCGCGAGTCGTACAAGCTAGCGTGCGCTGCGCTGGGCAAGGAGCTACTCGATAGCGTGAATAATCGTGAGATGAGATTTGATGATATTAAGCAGGCTGATCCATTGATTGCGCAGCGGGTAAGTGACTATAACGATGGTATTTTTGCCGCCCATGACGCGGCAGCCAGTGATGCCACAATTGATGACCTTGCGATGATTGGGGAGTTGATTAACCGCTCACCAGCCATGCAGGAGCTCATCCGCAATAAGGACGAAGCAAAGCAGCAAACCGAGGAACAGCCTGCCACGCACAATGTTCAACCTCATACGCCGAATGAAGATGACAAAAATAAGGGCGAAATACTCCCGCAAAACCACTCAAATGTATTTGTTGAGACGTCGTCTCGTCGTTCCTTTGCTAAGAAGCCCGAAAATACGCCAACTCAAAAGAACACGAAGACGACCAATACGCTCCTTGGCAGCAAGCAGCGTGTCGTCAGTTGGCGCTAACTTGTGTAGTGGGTGCGCGGCATAATCACAGGGATTTTTCCGCATTATACTCTCGGATCTATTGAGTTTTTGTAGGCTTTGTGGTATTGTACTCTCATGTATAAAGGCGAGCGGCCAAAAGTTTTTCCGATTATTGTCACTATCTTGGTGATTTCGTTGGTGGTGGCAGCGGTGGCATCGGTTATTCGCATGGTGGCGACTCGCCAGGAGACGAACAACACCAACACGCAGCAATCAGCCGAGAGCTTCTATGACCAAGTGGTGGCGCATAATGCAACCAACAGTGTCCGCTGGACAGTGCGCGGGCCGATTGTGGCAGACGAGACCTTCCGCTCGTACCAGATCGAGATTTCGCCCAATAAGCGGACATATACGGTGTATCAGGGCTATTTAGACAAGCAGCTTGATCGCAAAGAGTTTGAGAACAACCAGCAGGCCTATGAGCAGCTTGTGTATGCCCTGAGCAAGGCGCAGATCCAAGATACGCGCACGGTGGATGACGACGACGTGCGTGGGGTGTGTGCTACTGCTGGGCGGCTCTACACCTTCGAGACGATGGATAGCGGCACGACGAAGACGCGCATCTGGACATCGAGCTGCCAAGGTTCGCCTGGCTCGATGAAGGCCGATGTACCTAAGATTCATGCACTCTTTGCTAACCAGATCCCTGGCTTTGCACCGATGTTTGATAAGACGCAATAAAAAGGCGCTACATGGCTGATGCCTAAGGGTCCGAGTAGAGTCTTGGTGATCTTACACTGTATCTTTATTATTCTTATCGAGTGGGACACTATATGAGCCGACATTTTGCTTGTATGTCGGCCTCTTGTGTTGGGTTTAGAAGCAATTATGATGATTTGCTTGTACAATTTATTGGATAAGAAAATAAGGAAGAAGAGCTCATGCTAGCCACGCTCTACTGCCAATGATATAATCGAGCGTATGATTTGTGCAGTAATTTTTGATTGTTTTGGCGTGCTCTATGGTGGAAGTATTGAGGTGCTGATGGCGAGTAGCCCGCCGGATCGCCGGGCCGAGCTAGAGGATATTAACAAGCAGTCGGACTATGGCTATATCTCGCGGCAGGAGTTTATTGCAGAGGTGGCGCGACTCTCGGAGCAGACGCCAGCTCAGATAAATACATTGCTTGAGCAGGCACATGTGCGCAATAGCGAGCTGATCGCCATGATTCACGCGCTGCGCCAGCGTCACCCAGCCATTAAGGTGGGGCTGCTGAGCAATGTGGGGAGCGATACGATCGAGCGACTGTTTACTCCTAATGAGCTGCGCCAGCTCTTCGACGCGGTGGTGCTCTCGTATGCCGAGCATGTTGCCAAGCCAAGCCGCGAAGCCTTCGAGCTGGCGGCAGATCGGCTCGGTGTGCCGCCTAGCCAGTGTGTGATGATCGACGACCGGCTAGACAACTGCTCTGGGGCTGAAGCCGCTGGCATGCGTGCCATTCTCCACATAGCCAATAGCCGCACAATGGCCGAGCTTGAGGAGCTACTGGGGGAGTGATGACACCCGTGTGGCTTGGGCTGATGGCCAGTTGTTTGCTTGTGCTGTTTGTCTATACACTGTGGATGGTGCCGCCGCAGCTTGGCAAGACACTCAGTATGCATATTGAGCAGCGGACGAGGACGGTGATTGCAGGCAAAATCCTCTTGCCACTGACTGGCCTGAGCCTTGCGCTGTGGGCTATGCAGTCGGCGTCGCCACGAGCGGTGCAGCTACTCCTTCTTGTCGTGAGTCTTAACTTTTGTGTGATGGGGTTGGTGCCATTTGGCGTGAGCCAGCGGCGCACCTTGGTCCATAACATTGCAGCGTGGGGCTGTATACCGGTTATAACGATCATTGAGATGCTTGTCCTGTTGAGCGATACTCATCTGGTGGTGCGGGTGGTGACGAGCAGCGCTCTGGTGTGCCAGGCTATTGTTCTTGGCTGCTATTTCTTCGCTAAGTCGTGGCATCGCTATATTATGTTGGTGGGGCAAGCGATTTATTTTTCGCTTTTTGTGGTGATGATCTGGGCAATGGAGTGTTTCCATGCCTGAGCTTCCCGAAGTTGAGACGATTCGTACGAGCTTAGCTCGCTTGGTGGTGGGGAAGCAGATTGTGGCAAGTACGGTGTATGACTCGCCCAAGAATTTCCCCAACGACCCTACGGCAGTGGCGCACTTTCTCCATGGTGCAACGATCACGGCGGTAGAGCGCCGCGCTAAGGTATTGCTGATTCGCCTGAGCACCAACTACACGCTGGTGGTGCACCTCAAGATGACAGGCCAGCTGCTCTTTGTTGGAGAGGAGCGCTGGGGTGGCGGCCACCCAAATGATAGCTTTCTTCACGATTTGCCCGACCGCTTAACGCGGGTAGCGCTGACCTTTGCAGATGGCGTGCATTTGTACTTTAACGACCTGCGCAAATTTGGCTGGATGAAGCTCTATCCTACACCAGAGGTGGCGCAGCTGCCCTTTATGCAAAAAGTCGGGCCCGAGCCGCTCGATCCGCATACGACGGCGGCGCAGTTTATCACGCGTATCCGCCGGCGGAACGGCACGACCATGAAGGCGGCCATCCTCGACCAAACCACCATCGCTGGCGTGGGGAATATCTATGCCGATGAATCGCTATGGATGACGCAGCTCCACCCCGCCACGCGGGTGCGTATGGTGGATGATGAGCAGCTTGCTGCGCTCTTTGCCCATATTCGGCAGGTGTTACAGCTCAGCATCGACAAGGGCGGTAGCACCGACCGCAATTACGTCGATGCTGAAGGTAAGAAGGGGAGCTACCTGGCCTTTGCGCAGGTGTTTCGGCGTGAGGGGCAGCCCTGCCCGCGCCACCCCGACGTAGAAATTATGAAGATTCGTGTGGCAGGCCGCGGGACGCATATTTGCCCAGTGTGCCAGGTGAAAGTGGGGGAGTAGCCGATGCTTTATCTCATCGTGGGGAAGAATAGCTACGTAGCAGAGCAAGAGCTGGCGAAGATTATTCAGCACGTGCCAGTACCAGCAGAGCACATCGATACTCAGCAGCTTGATGCCGTGGGCTTGGCTGAGTTGGTGCGCGGCGTGTCGCTCTTTGCGGCGCAGCGGCTTGTTGTGCTGCGGCGCCTGTCTGAGCGCTCAGACCTCTGGGAGCAGCTCGGCCAGTGGGCACAGGATATTCCTGACGAGACGACGCTTGTGCTGGTAGAGCCAGGGCTCGATAAGCGCACCAAAACGTACAAAGCACTGCACAAAGCCGCGACTATCATCGCTGCTGATCCACTGACCGACCGGCAGCGCCCTGCCGCCGAGCGGTGGCTGCGCCAGCTCGCCAATACACGCGGCGTGTCGCTGAGCTCAGCGCAGCTGCGCAGCATGGTGGAGCGAGCTCTGGTGCCGGATGAAAAGGGATATGGTGGGACGATTGACCAACTGCAGCTGGCGCACGCCATCGACGCGTTGGCTCAGCTCGAGACTATTACTGATGATGCAATTGCCACCGTGTTGCCACCGGCTCGTGAGTTCTCAGTCTTTGATGTTGTAACCCTCGCAGTAGAGCGCCGAGGCCCAGCTTTGCGAGCTGCCTTAGATGAGCTGCGCCTGAGTCATGATCCATACCAAACTGCGGCGCTTATTTGGGCGCAGTGGACTCAGCTGGCGGCGATTGCATGCTATGGCGAGGCAGGAGAGGCAGAGATTGCGCGCGAGCTCTCGCTCCACCCCTATGTCGTCAAAAAAACCAAGCCACTCACCACGCAGGTCGCGCCAGCTGATATCCGCACCCTCACCCAGCGCGCTGCTCAGCTTGATGCCGACATGAAGACGACAGGCATACCACCGTGGGATGCAGTGGAGAGCTTTTTATTTGCGGTGGCGGGGCGATAGCTTTATGTCGCAAAAGAGCGAGCGCCAGTAACCCTGAGGTGGCCCGGCTCTTTACAAATCCTGCGCCATGCCTTATAATGAGCGCTTGATTGTAGTACTAACCCATAATAACAAGCGATAGAGGAAATTAATGCCCATCATCAAATCAGCTGTCAAACGCATGAAGCAAACGGCTACTCGCCGCCAGCGCAACATTGCTACCAAGCGCGCCATTAAGGCTAGCACCAAGGCCTTCGCTGCTGAGCCAAGCGCTGCTGCCCTGAGCCAGGCCCAGAGCGAGCTTGACAAAGCCGTCAAGAAGGGTTTGCTCAAGAAAAACACCGCAAGCCGCCGCAAGGCATCGCTCGCCAAGGCTGCCAAGGCTGCTGGCGTCAAACTTGCGTAAAGTAATAGGCGCGAGAGCATATACAAAAACACCTCGAGAGAGGTGTTTTTCTTTGCTATACTTCGCATGGCTACCTCTGTTAATCGCGACTTGCCATTGACGAAACGAAATTACTTATGGTAGGATAGATGGAGTTTTGGGTAAGGCAAAAGTAGGAGCTATGGACGAGATAAAGGTGCGGCAACAAATTATCGACAAACTAGGTGAGAGTAATAATATTTTGGTGGCGGTCAACGCCCACCCCACGGTAGATGAGCTGAGTGCGGCACTGGGGTTGACGCTTTTGCTCAATAAGCTCGACAAGCACGCCACAGCCGTCTTTAGTGGGGACGTGCCAACGGCAGTGGGCTTCCTTGAGCCAGAGCGTACCTTTGAGAGCACGGTGGATAGTCTGCGAGATTTCATCATTGCTCTTGATAAGGAAAAGGCCGACCATTTGCGCTACAAGCTCGATGGCGACCTCGTTAAGATTTTCATTACGCCGTATCGCGCAACGATTAGCCAGAGTGATTTGGAGTTTAGCCAGGGTGACTACAATGTGCAGTTTGTCGTGACGATCGGTGTGCGCAGCGAGGATGACCTTGACCCAGCGCTCAAGGGGCATGGCCGTATTCTGCGCGAGTCGCCAGTGGCAGCGCTACACATTGATGCGCCAGGTACGCTGGGCAATATCGTCTGGACAGATCCTCAGGCTAGCAGCTATAGTGAGCTCGCGGCAAGCCTTGCTCAGGGCTTTGATAATACGGATGATGAGCAGCCGCTCCTCGACAAGCATATTGCCACAGCCTTTTTGACCGGCATTGTAGCGGCCACCGAGCGCTTTAGTAACGAAAAGACCACTTCGCGTGTTATGACTCTTGCTGCACAACTAATGAGTGCTGGCGGCGACCAGCAGCTGATTGCGGCCAAGCTCGCCGAGGCCAAGCAGCTGGCTGCAGGCCCAATGCCTGCCAAGCCGGCCAGCAAGAAGCCTGCTCAGGCAAATAACAAAGACAAGTCACTCGTCATCTCGCACAACGCTGAGGCTGGAAAAAAAAAGCTAAGCCAGACCGACGCCGACGAAGCTGAGCTGGCCCAGCAACTAGCCAAGAATAATCCACAGCCCGAGCCTGCGCCAGCTCCACGCCGCTCATCGGGGCGCAACAGCAGCGCCGAGCCATGGCGCCAGCCCATTGAGACGCCGCTGAGTGAGCCGAGCCTAGGTGGCACGCTTAATGCTACTACCAAACAAGCAGCTGATGACAAGCGCCGCGAGCGCGAGAATGGCCGCAACAAGACCATCCTCTCGCACAAGGGTGGGCGCTACCTTGACAGCGACGACACACCAGGTAGCCAAGCGCCGCTTAACGCCGCGACGGCAGCGCTCGATCATGAGCCAACTGTCCCCAATGTGAATGACATGCCGCGTGTGCCGATGGCTCACAACGACGATATCCTTCCGCCACCAACGGGCAAAGAAACCCTGGCCGATCTCGATGCCAAGCACCGGGCTGCGCCAGCCGATGATGCGGAAGGGCCAGCCTTGCCGCCGTTGCCACCAATGCCAGATTTCTCTAGCTTGCCGCCACTGCCACCAGGTGTGCCACCACTGCCTGGGCCCGATGTTGATAACCCCATGGCCCAGCTTGATGCTGCACTTCAATCTGAGGCTAAGGCCAAGAAAGACCAAGCCAACCCATCGCAATTCCACGTACCGGAGAAGTAGGGGTTACCACCCTAGCAATATAAAAACACCCAGAGAACCAGCTACCACGGCTGGTTTTTTGCTCCGTCATGCTATACTAACCACATGACGCACCAAACATCTGATTCATCATATAACCGCATTCTCCATATCGACAAGCCAGCTGGTATGACAAGCTTTGGGGTGGTGGCGCGGGTGCGGCGGGTGCTGAGCCAGCAGGCTGGCAAGAAGGTGAAGGTGGGGCACTGTGGTACACTTGACCCCTTTGCGACGGGCCTTTTGCTGCTGGTGACGGGCACGGAGTGCCGCAATGCCATGCGCTACACCAAGCTCGATAAGACATACGAAGCGACGATTATCCTGGGCCAAACCAGCACCACAGGCGACCCGGAAGGGGAGATGACGCCGTATGTGCTAGAAGATGCTGAGACGTTTATCACACCGCCATCACGTCAGCAGCTCGATAAGGTGCTGCAGCATTTCATTGGCCAGATTCGCCAGCGGCCACCGATCTTTAGTGCTATCAAGATTAATGGCCAGCGGGCTTATAAGCTCGCGCGTGATGGTAAGGAAGTGGAGTTGCCAGAGCGCACCATTACGATCCACTCGCTGGAGGTGCTGGAGTATCAGTATCCGCGGCTCGTCATTCGCACGCGGGTGAGTAGCGGTACATACATTCGCAGCCTGGCGGTAGATATTGGCACGCAGCTTGGAACAGGGGCGTACTGCGCGGCGCTGCGGCGCACAGCAATTGCCGATTGGCCAGTAGCAGAGGCGCAGCAGCTGCAAGATTTTGGGATTGTTGATTAGCCATACACAATAAATAAAGAAGCGAGGAGTAACCGATGAATATCACGCTACACACTGGCACGACCACCGCAACTATTACGACAGATGGTGCGTATATCACCAGCCTGACTGATGAGTATGGGGATGTATTCTACCCACTGCAGCAGCTCACCACCTCTGATGGCGAGCGCAAAACGCGCGGTGGCTGCCACATTTGCCTACCCAACTTTGGCCCGGGCGGAGCGAGTGGCCTGGCGCAGCATGGCTTTGGCCGGACGAACCAATGGCAGGTGGTGGAGCAGGCGAGCGACCGGGTGGAGCTCATACTGCAGGGGAGTGATGCTTATGCTGGGCTGGAGTCTCGCTTGGTATATACAGTGGCGGAGCATCAGCTTGCAATGCAGCTCACCCTGGCGAATGTTGGCGAGGATGAACTGCTTGTGGCACCAGCCTTTCATCCGTATTTTGTGTATGATGATGTGCCAGTGCTGGATAGCCAGCCATTAGCCGACCTCGCGCCGCTCGCCGATACGATCTTCGTTGATGGGCCCACGCGCCAGCTTGCCACGGGCCGGCGCACCATTACGCTACAGAGCGAGGGATTACCTCGCTGGGCGGTTTGGACGGATGGGTTGGGCCCGTACCTCTGCGTTGAGCCAACACACAGCGGCAACTCCTTCGCCGATAGCCCGTCTCGTGCCACAGTACTAGTGCCGGGGCAGACGGCGCAGTATGGCGTGCGGGTGGGGTGGTAACAAACCCCTCGATTTGACTCATTGTCCTACTACTGACATACTTGATATATGGCAAATAACGAGATAAATCCAGACAAGGTAAGAATAATTGGCGGTATGACGCCTGAACGACAAGCAGCTGAGCAAGAACGACTCGGTAAAGAGCTGCGAGCTATTGCTGCAGTAATCGACGAGCAGCTACAGGGTCACGAGCCTCTGGTAAGTAGTATGCAACCACTTACGCTCGCGGAGGCTAAGCAGCGCCCAGGTGCAGACGAAGTGGCAATAGACGAGGTGAATGCACACTGGGGGTGGCCAGCAGCGGATAGTACAGTGGATCGCACTTCACCATATAAGGACGAGGACGAATTTTGGGAGGCATTTCTTCGCCAGCATGGGTTGCGTAATACGGAAGACCCAAACAACTTTCGTGCTCGTTTGCGTGCTCCAACGGTCGATGTAGCAACACTGAAGTCGGAAGAAGATATAGAGAGCATCGGCTTTGTAGATGTGTACCATGGAACGACACCAGCATTGCTTCGTGCTGGAGCGGTGTTTCCCGAGGTTGAGCTCGTCCGAGGACTGTATAGCACGTTATTTAAGAAGCATCTAACGATGACAGATGATGCGCGAAAAGAACTGAGGTCACTTGCTCAGGAGCATCCAGCGGTGAAGGTGGCGTTCTTTGAAACGTATAATCATGCACGGCGCTTGGTGAAAGAGGATGACGAGAAGCAGTTTATGCAGAAACTTTCGCAGCTTGGTTATATAGGAGAAGATGCTGCCGCGCAGGTTGCTTCGATTGATCAGGCACACCAGGCGCTTTGTCGCTAGCGTCTACATGTCTACATTGACACTGCGCCGTCCTCCTGCTACAATACACCAGTATGATTACTAAGGATAACAAAGCGAAAGCGATTGCTTTGACTCAGGTCAGCAAGAACGACGTCGGCAGCCCACAGGCGCAGGTGTCTATCTTGACGGCTCGTATCAAAGAGGTGACCGAACACCTTAAGTCCAACAAGCACGACAACATGGCTCGTCGTGGCCTCAAGCAAATGGTCGGCCGGCGCAAGCGGCTGCTCCGCTACCTTGAGCGGACGAACTTTGATGCCTACAAAGCAACGCTCGAAACCCTCGGCCTGCGCAAATAAGCGCCCGCCGCGAGAAATAGACCTCCCCGTTTGTTGGGGAGGTTTTTTGGTGGTGGGGTAGTAGCGCAGCGAATTATGATGATGGGGTATGTTCGACATCTCCACTGGCAGGAGGTGAAGGTTGAGAGCTAATCAGGTGTCTATTGACACATCACCTAAAAATGTGTAGGATATAATCCTACAAACAATCTTGAACAAGAGGAATATATGACCTATATGACCGAACTAACATTAGCATCACGATCCGCTAGCACAGTGGGCATAGAGGGAATTACCTCACGATATGAGGCAGATCGTGCCGTTGCCGAGAGAGAAGAACGGGTAGCAGCCTTCGACAAGATGGTGGATAAGCTATTGCGAAAAAACGATGCTGGCGAGAGTGACTTGCTTGGCCAAAGCAGCAACACCGAAAGCAAAAGGTATTTGCCGCGACAAGCAGAATTCGTTTCGCACTATCTGACCGACATGCCAATACGCGTTATAGTGCGAGATAGTGGAGATGGCCGGCTAGAGATAACGCTCCAACCTATCCTTCGCGAAGGTGAGCGTGAGACTACCTTGGCTAATAACAAGCAGGTCTATTTCACAGCTCCAGACAAAGCGGTGACGGGGGTGCAGTGTGAGTACTTTCCACCACACAAGCCAGGACAGAAGGTGGAAACAACCGGTGTGCGCGATGCGTCAGACCCTGAGCTTAAGAGTCTAAAAGATATAGTATCCGTAGCCGAACTGCGGGGCAGCAAGCCATTCTCTCGATAATGCTGTATTAGAAAAATAAAAACCACCATGGAAGAAGTGGGTGGCATTGCTGTAGCAGTGCAACGCTTTACAAAACTAACCACTATACGCTATCATGCAATAATGAGCCAAGAAAAACAACCATCAGCTGAAACAACTTCGCCAGTATCTTTCTCGCACGAAAGAGCGAGAGAGCCACTGTGTACAGCTGATCGGCTTGAACAGGAGCGTCGGCAGTTTGTCGTTGATAAAGCAGCGCGCGAGACAAGGCGGTTTGCGCAAGATTTGGAAACGATGGCAGCAGGGGAGAAGGCTGCAGAATATTTGGTGGATGGCAGCCCGGCAGATATGATACCTGAGGAGGTAGTGCCACTGCTAGATGGCGCACTTGTTGCAGTGGATGAGCCAATAGACAAGACACGGAGCATCCTCGAGCAGCGAATCGTCACATTATGCCGAAGGCAGGATGATGGGCTGGCAGATGATGAATTTTGCCAGGCTGTAGCAGATGCATACCAGCAGTCGCCAGCTATGCGGCGTGTGCAAGAGGTGGCGCACCAGATTACAAGTGGCATTGAACATCTGCACGCTGGCGAGCCCATGATCTCTGTCGGCATATTCGACCTAAGCGTCTACATTGACCGCGTGTTGATGCGTAGAGTTCAGCAAGATGGTAGCAATAGCGCATTACAATGCTACGGGACGGCGCTGCTTGCCCACTACGAAGAGCAAAATGATACAGATGAGCATCTATATCTCCACACCGCATCAGCACGAGCGCTGTTGGATGCTTGTGATGCTGGTGGTGTGCGTCTTGCGGGTACTGCTGAGTGGGAGCTCATTACCGAGCAGGGTAGCCGCTATGGTAATGCCTATGCCTGGATGTCGCGCGAGATTGTTAAGATGGCAGCCGACCAAACAGGTCACCTTGTGGCGGATGACGAACATCGCACAGTGCTTCAGCCAACTGGTGAGCCAGCGGCGGATGTCTTGATTACCTTGCTGAACCAAATCACCACTCGTGGCACCGACCGCACTAGCGATCTGCCTATGCCGACCGAAGCAGTGCGCCTCCGTGAGGGTGGCTGCAAAGATGTCGAGGCGTACTTTGCTCAGGCATATACGATGAGGACTCAACCAGCGATAGGCGAGACGGATATTGCTAACAAGCGCTTTATTAGCAAAACACATGGGGCGCATACGTTCCTTGCCGCCGACGCAGTACGGTACTGCGGTGTAGAATTCCCGCCCGGTACGGTGTGGGGGCAGTTTGGCGATGGGTATGCTCCGCTGAGGCTGACGGGCTTTTGCTTCGACCGAGACACAGCTGCAACGGTCTTTGGCGCTGAATATATGGCCAACGTGCCCGAAGCGAGCCAACCCGCTGTGCACGACTACTTTCGCCGTATTGTACAAGCGTAATCACTTCCATTCTTCCATTCTATAGTTAATATGGATGAAGTAATGGAGATAATAGACTGATACCACTGAGTTTGCAAGTAACGTGCCACAACAGAGAAGTCTACGCAAAAACATTGTGACATACACAACATAATACCCATTTGTGCACAAAGATGCTATCATAGAGAGTGACTATGCAGGATGTGACAGACGCAGCACGGGCGTCCACGGGTGTGGCGATGTGGTGGAGTATGCAGCAGGCACGGCGGGCTGTGCTGATGTTTGTGGCCGCTGTGGCGGTGCTGGGGCAGCTGCTTGCGCCGCAGGTGAGTGCTATGGCGCCGCAGCAGTCCATCATGATGCCAGCCTATAGCTACCCCATGCAGGGTGGCAACAATCAGTATTGGAATGATATGGCTAATGTCTCGAGCAAGATGCCCTTTGCGGTGGTTAACCCCTCAAGTGGGCCAGGCACGGCGGTTAGTAGTGATTATGTAAAGGCTCTGGCGCGGCTTGATTCGCTTGGTGTCAAATACATTGGCTACGTCAAGCATGGCCGCCAGACGCGCAATATTGCTGAGGTGGCAGCAGAGATAGACCGCTGGTATGCGCTCTACCCCAATGTGAAGGGGATTTTCTTTGACGAAGCCGACAACCACAGTAGTGGTCAAAAGACCTGCTACCTGGCTAATCTCTACAACTACGTCAAGGTCAAGCACCCTGGCTCCATTGTTATCCATAATGCGGGCACACGCTTCCTCGGTGAGTCTGTCATGCCCTATGGTGATGTATTTCTTAATGCCGAGACCTCGGCGGCGCGCTACCTGAGCGATAGCTACTACGACCTAAACCACCCAACTGCCACCAACTTCGAGAAAAACCCAGCCAACGCCTACAAAATGTGGCACGTCATCCACAGTGTGGGCAGCAACGAGCAACAGGCCCAGGTGGTAGCCAAGGCCCGCGAGCGCAATGCTGGCTGGGTGTATACGACCTCCGATCGTGGCCCGACCACACCAGCCGAGGAGGCAGACTCAAGCATCAACCCGTATAATGATTCATCTACCTTGCTGGGTGGCTTGGCTGGCCTAGGGAGTATCCAGCGCGGTAATGTGCCAGTGGGTGCAGCCACGCCGCTCACGGCTGATTGCGCCGACACCTTTGGCCTGAAAGTAACGGCTCAGCCCGCGCCAGCACCTGCACCAGCGCCAAAACCCGCCCCCAAGCCTGAGGAGAAGAAAAAAGACGACAAAGACAAGAAAAAGGACGAAAAGAAGGACAAGAAAAAACCGCAGCCAAGCAAAAAGCACCAGCAGCCCACTGTGCGCAAGCAAGAGGAAGGGCCCAACTGGACGATCATCATCCTTATCGCTGTAGCAGTAGTTCTCGCTGCAGCTGGTGGCGGCGGTGTCTGGTGGTGGTTCGTCGGCCGCAAGCGCCGCCACGCGAAGAACCGCAGCCGGTATGATAACACGATGATATAAGCGACAAGTGTGTCGCACATGCCGCCAATCCGCTAGAGTAGCAGGGGAGAGGGCTCATAACAGAGGTGACGGGACTATGCTGTGCATACTTATGGCGAGGGGCTGATTGACGAGCTTGGGATAACTTGCTAAGATAAAGCTGTTTTGGAGAAAGGACTCTCTCAACGTAGTGAGTATATGATCTATGACCAACCACAGGAGGTGGAGGATGGCGTCTCGTTCGCCGTCATAGGGGATCAAGGCGAGGAAATTACGGTCATGCCACGCGGTGTCGAATGGCTGAGCGCAACGTACGTGCGGTTTGTAGGTTGCGCAGCAATCAAGGGTAGTGAAGAGATTCTCCGCATAAAAAAAGGTTCGCAGACCACCTACGAAGGTGATAATGCGATGCGCCTGGTGATTGACCGTGATAGGGGTATAAACTCCCAGGCTGCGAATGTACGAAGCACTACCAGTATATCCCAAAATGCGGTATACTAAGGGGAGTATATTAACGCGGCAGTGATAGCGTTGAGGGCTTGCATGGAAGTGATGAATGCGAGCATTCACCCCTGTTACTTGCCGCAAGAAAGGAGCTCTATATGAGTATTATTAATCCAAGCGGCAAAGATGTCTTTGCTGTGACGACCGAGCTATGCGGTCGCCCTCTCACCCTGGAGGTCAACCGCGTTGGCTTTCGCTCGACGGCCAGTGTGCTGGTGCGCTACGGCGACACGGTGGTGCTAGGCACAGCCCAGGTGGGCAGCCGCCCGGTGACGCTGGATTACTTCCCACTTAGCATCGACTACGAAGAGAAGTTCTATGCCTCGGGCAAGATTAGCGGCAGCCGCTTTATTAAGCGTGAGGGCCGGCCCAGCGACGAAGCAGTGCTAATTGGCCGCCTGATCGACCGGCCGATCCGCCCACTCTTCCCGAAAGGCTACCGCCAAGAAGTGCAGGTGGTGGCTACCGTGCTGAGTATGGACCCGAGCTTCCGCCCCGATATGGTGGCGATGGTTGCTGCGAGCAGCGCCCTGATGCTAACGGGCACGCCGTTTGATGGGCCAGTGGCGGGCCTGCGCGTTGGCCGGGTGAACGGGGAGTTTAAGGCCTTCCTGACACCAGAGGAGCGCGAGCAGTCCGACCTCGACCTGGTGGTGGCCGGCATCGAGCGTGGCATTACCATGGTAGAAGCTGGCGCTAAGGAGGTGCCCGAGGACGTCATCGTCGATGCGATTGCCTGGGCGCACCAAGCCATGCAGCCGGCTATCGCACTGCAGCGCGAGCTTGCTAGCAAGGTGGAACCAGCACCGCAGGAATACGAGCTGGTCTTGCCAAACGAAGATATCCAAGCCGTGGCCAACCAATGGGTTGATGGCAAACTAGGCGAGAAGATTCGCCGCCCATACCCCGAGCGCAATGAAGTTGTGAATGAAATTCGCTGGGCCTTCCACGAGGCCATGGCCGAGCAGCTCGGCCTTGACGGCGAGGAATACGCCGCGGTGCGTGATGAGTACGACGAAGCCTTTACGCTGGCACTACACAACGATGTGCGCCGCGGCATTGTGGAGGAGCGCATTCGCCCCGATGGCCGCGCCCTTACGGAAATCCGTCCGCTCTCGAGCGAAGTTGGTATTTTGCCACGCACCCACGGTAGCAGCCTGTTTACCCGCGGGGTGACGCAGGGGATGAATATTGTGACGCTGGCACCGCTGAGTTACGCACAGCTCGTCGATACTATGGAAGTAACAGAAGGCGAGCGCCGCTATATGCACCACTACAACGCCCCGGGTTATACGGTGGGTGAGGTGAAGCGCCTCGGTAGCCCCGGTCGGCGTGAGATTGGCCACGGGTATCTGGCGGAGCGCGCCCTCACGGCAGTGCTACCGAGCGAAGAAGAGTTCCCCTATGCTATCCGCAGCGTGACAGAAATCATGAGCCAGAACGGCTCTACCAGTATGGCGGCCACCTGTAGTAGTTGCTTGGCCCTGATGGACGCTGGCGTGCCGCTCAAGGCACCAGTTAGTGGTATTGCTATGGGCCTCATGATGGATGGCAATACACCGTATGTGCTGAGCGATATTGCCGATGCTGAAGACTTTGCTGGCGATATGGACTTTAAGGTGACGGGTACGAGCAAGGGTATTACCGCCTTGCAGATGGATATGAAGGTGCATGGCTTGCCAGTGCAGGTGCTGCGCCAGGCGCTCGAGCAGAGCAAAGCTGGCCGCGCCCATATCCTGGAGCACATGCTGAGCGTGCTGCCAGCGCCACGTAAAGAACTCAGCCCCTATGCGCCGCGTATCGAAAAGCTCAAGATTAACCCGGATAAAATTGGTGCTGTTATTGGCAAGGGTGGTGAAACCATCAACAAAATCACTAGCGAAACTGGTGCCGAGGTAGATATTAAAGAAGACGGCCTGATTACCATTGCCAGCCCCAATGGTGAGGCGATTGAGAAGGCGCTAGCCTGGATTAAAAGCCTGGTGGAAGAGCCCGAAGTTGGCCGCACCTACACCGGCACCGTAGTGACGATTAAGGACTTTGGCGCCTTTGTGAACATTTTGCCTGGCGTGGATGGGATGGTGCATATCTCGAAGCTCGCCAAAGGCCGAGTTGGCAAGGTGACAGACGTCGTGCAAGAAGGCCAGACTGTGCAAGTGAAGATCACCGGCATTGACGAGCGCGGCAAGATTAATCTGACGATGATTGGGTTGTAGCAGATCTGAGCACTAGTCTCGCAACACAAAACACCCCAGCAAGGATGCGTGGGGTGTTTTGCTGGTAACAACCTCTGCTTTCTTTGGTGCTGTATGAGTGGACGTGAAGGAGAGGAGGGCGCACAGCCACAGCAAGATATATATTGGCCAATTGCTGCTATTCCGGTATAATAGTTATGGTGAATAATAGCCAAGTTAACAAGGAGATGCATGAGTAATCAACCAGCAACCCCCCAGGAGCAACCCCCAGAGGCTGTCCCAACCTTTGATATGAACAACCCACCGTATACTGAGGAAGAGAAGGCCGCTCTGGCCAGCAAGCGTGCTGCCGCTGAGCCAGCGCCAGCTGCACCGACTGCCGAGCCAGCACCTGCGGCTCAGCCACAGCCTCAACCTCAACCCATTTCACAGCAACCAGCTCAGCCAGCACCAGGCCAACCTCAGCCAATGCAGCCACAGCCAGGCCGGCCAATGGGCCCAATGCCACCCAAGCAGGGCATGAGCAAGGGCTTGCTGTGGAGTTTGATTGGCGGCGGGATTGGTATATTTGTGCTGATCATCATTATAATCGTGTGTATCGTACTATTCTCAGGGCCAAGCACCGAGGATTACCGCAAGGCATACGCTATGATGAACAGCTTCGACTCGACCAGCATTAATATAGACAGGTCAGACCCAGAAACGTCGATCAACGAGGTGGTGCGCAAGGCGGATGACCACTTCGACAAGCTCGGCAAGGCCGCTGCGATGCGCGATAGCGAAGTAAAGAAGGCCTTCGAAAAGTACAAGGATGATTACGAAAAAGTTAAGCCGCTACTCAAAGAGTCGGGCGCTGTCGCTACTGCCTACAAAGAATACAGCAGTTCGTGCCGCACGAGCTACAGCTCACCACTCAGTAGCGCATCTGGTGATGAAGCTGGCCAGAAGTATGATGAGCAGCAAAAATCTTGCCTTAACGCCCTTAATAAGATGAAAGACTCACAGTACGCCAGCGTGCGCGACTATGCCAACGAGCAGATCAAGTATCGCAAAGAGATGCGCGCTTACTATGTCGCTCTCGTCAACTACTACAAGAACCGTGATAGCAGCAGTGGCTCACCAAAGCGCCCCGAGATCCCAAGCACATCTTTGACAAAGTCGCTCTACGACAAGCTCAAAGATGCACAGTCATCGAGCAAAGAATCTGTCCGCGAACTGCGCGATATCTTGCGCACCAAGGGTAAGATGGATACCCTTGGCGACTAATTATCGATACTGAGATAGGCAATATAGCAGCTTATCTTATGCTAAACACCCCAGATACTGCTGGGGTGTTTTTGCTGTGCTTGGAGAAGCTGAGGGCTCTATGTCGTTTGGGTTATCCTTGCATAGCTGCGCCAGTAGTGTGATTGGCCTTTTTACTTTTGCTGGGTTTATGGGCGGTAAGTAATGCAATAAACGAAGTACTTGTACTCAAGAGCAGTATATATGACCGTCATATCACCATGCGCAAATAGCCTATGTATGCTACTCATGAGCAAACGAGTCTAGCTATGCATGGCGTAGTGCTGGCCGACACTAAGCGAGGCTCATTGGTGGCAGTGGAGCGGGGTAGTGATAGGGTAATACATCAAATCGGGCTACTAAAAAAGATATAGAGTGAACTTAATAACAGAGGTAGAATCTCTTGCAACATATCTCACCGACCCAAACTATACACTAAGTGTATAATAGGGCTTGCACTCGCTAGCCACTCGGTGTATAGTGGAGATATGAACGTTCAATATACATTACTCGGATTGTTGGCGAATGCGCCAAACTATGGCTACGAGCTGAAGAAGCAGTACGATGGCTTCTTTGGCAAAGATAAGCCAATTTTGCCAGGGCAGGTCTACTCGACATTGGGGCGCTTAAAACGCGACAACAAAGTGGAGGAGATTGCCGACACCAGTGAGTCTGGTGGGCCAGACCGGGTGCGCTATGCTATTACCGAGCAGGGCAAGCAAGACCTGCAGGCCTGGCTGGAAGCACCTGAAGTGCCATCGCATCAGTCGCAGGCCAATATGTACGTCAAGACTGTGCTGGCAATCCTGCGCGAAGGCGATGCCGCACCCTACCTAGACAACCAGCGGCAAGCCCATATTCAGCGGATGCGCGACCTCACAAGCCGTCGCCGCGAAAGCAACTTAGCCGACACGTTGCTCATCGACCATGCACTGTACCATCTGGAGGCAGACCTGCGCTGGATTGAGCTAACGACGTCGCGCTTAACCAAACTTAAGGAGGAACTGATCAATGAGACCAACCAATCAACCAATCATTAGCGCCCGCAACCTGAAGAAATCCTTCGGCCAGACGGAAGCATTGCGCGGCGTGTCGCTCGATGTAATGCCGGGCGAAGTGCTGGCCATTATGGGGCCGAGCGGCTCGGGTAAGAGTACATTGCTCCATAGCCTGGCGGCGATTACCCCTGTCGATAGTGGCGAGATCCATTGCGCAGGTAAGCGGATCGACCAGCTCAATGACGACCAGCGAAGCGTCCTCAGGCGCACAGCCTTTGGCTTTGTCTTCCAGTTTGGGCAGCTCGTGCCAGAGCTCACGGCGCTGGATAATGTGGCACTGCCACTGCTGCTTAATGGCGAGAAGCGCGCCGTAGCGTACGAAGCCGCTCAGCGCTGGCTGGACAATGTGGAGCTAGGCAATAAGGCAGGCAACATGCTGGGTGAGCTCTCTGGCGGGCAGATGCAGCGGGTGGCGATTGCCCGAGCGATGGTCATCAAGCCCAAGGTGCTCTTTGCCGATGAGCCAACGGGCTCGCTCGACAGCCTCAACTCGCAGCGTGTGATGGAGCTATTTATCGCCACTGCCAAGCAATATGGTACTACTGTGATTATGGTGACTCACGAGCCAACCATTGCTGCCTATGCCGACCGCGAGATCATCGTGCGCGATGGGCAGATCTCGGGAGGGATGTAACATGAGCGTTAGTTGGTTATTACTAAAAAAATCGGGCCGGCAATCGATGATGCGCCTGGGCCTCACGGCGGCAGCTATCTCGCTTGGCATCGTTATGCTGTGCTATATGGCCGCTGGGCTTAATGGCTTGGTGGGCCGTCAAAACCGAACGATTATCTCGAATGTCATTGCAGAAGCTCAGCGTACACCCCAAAAGCCACAAGCAACTGGCCAAGCGCCGCTCAAAGCTGGTGGCATCGAGCGGGGCAACAAAGATGAGTGGCGAGGCAAGACGATTAGCGTCATCTCGCTGCAGGGCACTGAGAAGTCCGCCAAATTTGCCAAGATAGACACACCAAAGGCAGGTGAATACTACCTCTCCAAGGGCTTAGCAGCAGCGATTGCCCAGCACCCGGAGGACAAGATTCTCGAGCGCTTTGGCAACCTCACGACCAACCTTGGCACACTGCCAGACGAGTACTCTGCTAGCCCCGATGACCTGTACTTGGTCAAGGGTGTGAGTGCGGAGGAGGTTGAGAAGAGCAGCCAATATGCTAAGAAAAATGGGCAGCCCAACTCCTATGCAGACGTCTACATTACCGATGTCAATGGTAAAGCGCAGAGTGTTGCCTTCGACCCATTCTCGCTGATGATGCTGGTTGTGGGTGGATCGATCTTGCTCTTCCCAATCGTCACCTTTGTTGCTGTTGCTACGCAGCTGGGTGGGGCACAGCGCGAGAAGCGCTACGCCGCCCTGCGCTTAGTGGGTGCAACCAAGGGACAAGTGGCCCGTGTGCTGCTGCTTGAGTCGCTACTGGCCTCGCTGGCGGGTGTGGTGCTGGGCCTCGTTATCTTTACGCTTACGCAGAGTTCGCTTCATGGCTTCTCCTATGGCGACATGCGTTTCTGGCCAGCTGATCTTGCACTGCAGTGGTATCAATATATTATCATTGTCGGTGTGACTCTCGGCCTAACGACGTACGTCAACTGGCGCCGGATGCGCAAGGCGCAGCTCTCGCCACTGGGCGTTTCACGCTCGGCTGAGAAGACGAAAAAGCTGCGGGTGTGGCGCGTCATCCCCCTGGCATTCGGCCTCAGTATCTTTGGCTGGATGGCGTCGAAGCCTGGGCACGACTGGATGGCTGAGCGAGCAAGTGAGAGCTCTATACCGACCCTCATTCTCTTCGCAGCCTTCCTCAGTGTGATGTTTGGCTTGGTGCTGGCTGGTGGCTGGCTGACGAATAAGATCGCTCGCATCGTGGCACGCTATGCACGCAGTGGCTCGGCATTGATCGCGGGTAAGCGAATTGCCATCCATTCGCAGACCGTCTTCCGCAGTGTGAGTGGGGTAGTGCTGGCCCTCTTTGCGGGGAGCTTCTACCTCTCAGCGGTGAGTGGTATTGATGCTCTCAACGCTTCATCGGTGGCCAACAACGGCTACTCACAGCTGCGCAGCAACGCTGTAGCGATCACTTCGCAAGATCATACCTTGCAGCCCGATACTCAAAAAATCCTGAGCGAGCAGCCATACATCACCAATGTCGCGCCAATGTATCCTATTGCTGGTGACAATGGCCGCATCCAAGCCCGTGCTATCCGTTGTAGAGACCTGGCTATCTACACCGAGCACAGCTGCCCCAGCGGTGCACAGGGTGATCACTATGCTTTGCTCGATTTCAATGGCCCCGTCGTCAAGACCGTCTCGCTCGCCGAGCAGCCAGTCAACACCAATGGCCCTAAGGATTATCTCCTCACCGTTGCCCATAATGATGACGTGGAGAAGGTGCGTGCTCTCACATATGCTCACCAGACCCCGCACGATTTTCTCTACATCCGCAGTGGGGACTTCGAGAAGCACCCGCAAATCAACCCCGTTATCAAAAACTTCGCCGAGATGGCCTACGCTGGCATGGGCGTGACACTCTTCGTTGCAGTGGCAAGCTTGATCGTCTCGACGATTGGTGGATTGTTTGAGCGCCGTCGCTCACTCTACACGCTGCGCCTCGGTGGCATGCGTCTTGGCCAGCTCAAGCGCCTCATTATGACGGAGTCGCTGGTACCGCTACTGAGTGTCTCGCTCCTCTCGTGCGCCATTGGGGTGTGGGTTGGTACCATCTTCATCACGACCTTCTCCGCCTCGCTTAAGCCAACGCTCTCGCCGCTGTACTTCGGCATCGTTGGTGGAGGGCTCGTTGCTGCCATCATCGGCATCTACTTGGTGCTACCCATGGTGCGCAAGCTCACCGACCCAGAGGCAAACCAAACAGAGTAGGGAGAAGTACGCTCAGTGCGCCACTTCCTTGCACAGCAAAACACCTCCTTTTGTGGGGGTGTTTTGCTACAAAAGTAGAAAATTATCCCATGCTATTGACAAATGTAAAATAGCATAATAGCATAATAGCATATCCTCTTCTTATCAGAGGTGGATAGCAACTTTTTGTGGTGAGAAGTCGAACTCTCTCGACTTGCTGCTGCCAGAGGAACTGCCGAGCGCTATAGAGCGCCCAGCTCTCTGATGGCGCTACACCGGAGCGTGTGCAGCAATGGAGAGAGCTCGACGCGGGGTTGAGCTCACTATCGCACTCATAGCGAGTGCAGAGAGGAGTCTATCATGACTCTTTCAGCTAGCGAGATGCGTAAGATTTCCGTCGCATTTCATACGTCAGGAACTCCCAGCCCGAATGCAGAAGAGACAGTTCAAGCTATTACCGCTATGGCCCAGGTAGTAGCTCTGCAAGGTGAGTGGAACCTTGCCTACAAAGGCAGGGCATTTGATCGCCTGGACGTGGGCGATGAGCCAAACTCCATCCAGGAAGACATCATAGATCGTCTTGCGTCCTTGGGCTATAGCCCAAGGATCGAGCGCCTTGGTGGTGGCTTGATAGTCGCCTGGTAAACCTCACCACCACCCGCTCCCAGCGGAGGTATTGATGTGTCCATCTGGATACTCTACCTCCGCGGGAGCGGACTACCCTTGATGGATAAAAACAATGCAGGATTGCTTTTTTGTTTTTACACCCTCGGTTGTGTTTGCTTACTATCAACCAGCATCGCAAAATCTCAGCAATTATCACACCCCCCAATATTGCAAAGAGCTAGGCAGTAGACTCCAGTGCCAAAACTAGAGTGATCAATTACGACTGATTTTTGCTCCACCCGCCCATCGATTGTTATACTAGATGTATTATGACCCATCCACTCGACCCATCCACGCCAGACCAAACCCAAGCCGCTCAGCTAGCGCACCTCGCTGAAGAGATTATCGCCGCCAAGCTCTGTCCCGAGCTGGCCGCCCAGGCCACGCAGCTAGTGCTGGGCGATGGCAACCCCAATGCCGACATCGTCTTTGTGGGGGAGGCGCCCGGCAAGAACGAAGACCTGCAGGGCAAGCCCTTTGTGGGGGCGGCAGGGAAGTTCCTGGACGAGATGCTCGCCACGGCTGGCCTGGTGCGCAGCGATGTGTACATTACCAATATCGTTAAATACCGTCCGCCCAATAATCGCGACCCATTGCCGGAGGAGAAGCGCGCCTTTTGGCCGTACCTCATGCAGCAGCTCGATATTATCCAGCCAAAGGCCGTGCTTACTCTTGGCCGGCACAGTGGTGGTGGGTTCATCCCCGACCTGCGCATTAGCCGCGACCATGGCCAGCCGCGCAAAGTGCGTTTGCACGAGCGAGAGTTCGTCGTTATTCCGCTTTACCACCCAGCCGCTGCGCTATACAACGGTGCCATGCGCCAGACGCTCATCGACGACTTCGTCCGAGCGGTGGCGTATGTGCGGCAGACGACGCAGAGTAAATAATGAATAGTATAGAGATATTCAGACACATGCGCCTTATAACTGGCAGGAGAGGAAGCGGCAAGTGCTTTGCTGTGCAAACGAAAAAAGGTAAGCATCATCACAATACTTACCTTGGTGTGTATATTTGCAAGAGCTAGTTAGGCGGCCTTCGTTTTGCCAGTCTCCGGTGCGGTCACGCCGTAGCCTTTGCGCTCGAGGAGCTCTTGGGCGGTTTGGAGCTCGGTGGCGACCTTGGCTTGCTCGTCGGCTTGCTTTTTCTTGGTGTTGTAGTCGGCCGTGGCTTGAGCAGTGGCATCGGCGACGTAGTCGTCGAGTGTAAGCTCTTCTTTGGGCTGAGGGCCAACGCGGGTGAGGCCAGCTGGGCCATAGGGGCCAAAGCTTGCACGGCCGAGGTCGCGCTCAATCAGCTCGAGGCTGGAACTTGGCAACACCTGGAAGGGCTGGCCATTGTACGAGCCATTGACAGGCATGCGGCGATGCTCTAGCTCAGAAAAAACACGCGATACCTCGAGCGCGTGGCTGATGTAGTCGCGTGCACTGGTGCCGAGCTGTGCCTCACCAATCTCGACAGCGGTCACGTGCTGCAGTGCCTTTTGCAGGGTGGCAAGCTTGCTCTTGGTTGTATCGAGCTCGCTCTGCGCGGTTGCTGATGTGGTGCGCTCAGTGTCGTCGGCAGGCTTTTGCCGGTAGGCACTGCTATCGCGGATGGCAGGGTCAGACTGGCGCGTGGTTTGTCTGCGGGCTGCTTGGGCTGGCCATGGCAGGCCAGCTGCTTCTGGTTTTGGCATTGTGTTTCCTCCTCACCTCATTGGTATAACACTTATACTTATACATGATACTACAAATCGCCCCATTGTCATAATTGTGATATCGCTCATGCTTTGATGAAATAGGCCTATCGGAGGTAGAAAAAATGAAACGCAGAAAGAGAATTTGAGAAGCAGCAAAAAGGAGGAGGGAGCTAGAGCGAGGACACACCAGGGAAAGGCCCATAAATCCGCTATATCTATCGGTTCTACGCTATACTATAAGATAAGTATAGTAACAAGGAGAATATGATGGACAAAACAACAAACGGTGTGGCAGCATACTATTCGCGGTTTGGCTCGTGGGCTGGCTACAACATGGTGCTGGGCCGATCGCAGCACGCTGGCTATTGGACGAGCGAGACGAAGAATGAGCAGCAAGCCCAGGCGAACTTCTTGCGGATGTTTGCCAAGGAGCTGCAACTTAAACCGACCGACCGTGTGCTCGATGCCGGCTCGGGCCAGGGCGTGATGGCGCGATACCTCGTCCAGGCCAATGGGGGGGGGTGAGGTAATAGGTATTACCATCACTCCACGAGAGGTTAGGATATCTGAGAAGTTGTCGCGGCATATGACTCCTGCGCCGCGCTTTGTGCTCGGCGATTATTCGCACACCGACTTCCCAGACGAGTATTTCGATGTGGTGTATGTAAATGAGACACTATCGCACGCGAAGGATATGTGGGCCACGATGCAGGAATTTTATCGCATCCTTAAGCCTGGTGGGCGTGTAGTGTTTGCCGATTATGAGGTCGATGCTCGCCATATGTCGGCTCGCCAGCAGCGCATGATAGACTTTTTGGAGCAGCATGCTGGTGGCTTTGGTGTGCGGCAGCAGAACCCCGGTGAGATATCGCAGGCACTGCAGCAGGCTGGCTTTGCGGATATAAGCGAGACCGATTGGACAGAAGCCGTTATGCCAACATACCATCGCTTGCGGTCGCTCGCCCGGCCATTTGCCTGGATTCAGCCAGATGCGAAGCTTGCGCCATTCTTCGTTAATGCCGTGATGGCATCGCATGGCTATAGCACGCTGTATGAAGCGGGGCTATTCCGCTACTTGCTCTACAAAGGCACAAAGCCGCTTGCCCACCGCGCAAAGTAGCACAAAAAGAAAATGCTGGGCTGTTATTCATCAGTCCAGCAAAATACATGTTCAAGACCACAGATGAGACCTAGCTCTCGGAGGGTTAGCAAAGGTCAGCGTTATTTCGCCGTTGCTTCGCTATTTTCTGTATTTTCTGCGATCTCTGCCAGCACTGTCTTGAGCGAAAGAGGTATGCCGACCCTCATTGCCTTGCCATCATCAGTCACAACCCAGGGTGCCATCCCCATAGGCATATTGGCGCGGTCTGCCCAGCGGAACACCCAGCAGCCTGTCTGGCGCTCAATTTTGAATAGGTCGTGAGCTCTATGATTTGATGAGCCACAGGCTTTTGCAAAGGCCTCCCAGGCGTCATTTTCTGTATGAATGGTTTTTTCCATAGTCCTTCTCCTTACGCTATGTGTCGCTATTCTACCATATTTTCGGTTTATTGCATAAAAAGTTGTTATGGTGAGAGGAAGTTAGAGATATGGGGAGCTTCTGGTATATTCTCATGCAATAGGCTTGAAAGAGAGGGTAGCCTATGTTAATCTGGATATTAGATATCCATTATCAACAATTAAAGAAAGGAGGAGTGAGCTGCTGCGCAGGGTGGGCTGCATAGCACCTCGCATATAAAACCATGAGATTATCAGGAGCAGTCGAGCAGGCCTGTTGCATTGTGATTTTGCTGGCGCATCCAGACCTGCGATCACCAGTGACGAACCAGAGCTTGGCAAAGCAGATGGGGGTGTCGCCAACGTATATTACTAAAGTAACGCGCAAGCTCGTAACAGCCCAGCTGATTACCTCGGCGAGGGGTGCGGGTGGTGGCTTTCGCCTGGCGCGGACTAGTACGGAGCTGACGCTGTGGGATATCGTGGCGGCAGTCGAGGGGACGGAGAGCTTCGTCCAGTACCAAGGAGTAGCCGAGCGGATGTTTGCCCGCCAGGCGGATGATAGCAAGATCAAACGCGGTGAGGTGAGCATTCTTGGTGCCTTCGATCGGGCTCAGGCACGCTGGGCTGAGACGCTGCAGAGCGTGACATTGCAAGATATTATTCGGGAGTTAATGAACAATGGGTGAGAAAATAAAACAAGCTATCCAGCGTCACCGCAGCGTGATGGTCCAGGCCGAATGGCGGCACTTGCTGCAGAGCAAAACACTATTAGTGGCAGTGATAGCACTAGCCTTTGTGCCGGTGATATATGCGGCGTTTTTTCTCAGCTCGGTGTGGGATCCGTATGGGCATACCGACCGACTGCCAATTGCCTTTGTGAATGAGGATAAGGGGGCGCAGATCAATGGCAAGGAGCTGCAGATCGGCCGGACAATGACCGAGTCTCTACATAAGAGCAAGGCGCTTAAGTGGGAATTCGTCTCCAAGCAGCAAGCCGATGATGGCGTACGCCGTGGCTACTACTATGCAGTGGTGACGGTGCCGGAGGATTTCTCACAGCGTGCGGCGTCACTTCGGCAGGACAAGCCGCAGCAAGCAGTGGTGTCGTATCAGCTGACGCCAGCCAAAAACTACATTGGTGCAGTCATTAGCCGCCAAGCCGCGCAAAAAGTGAAGGAAACAGTGGCCGAGCAAGTGACCAAAACCTACCTCAAAGAGGTTGCAGCGGGTATTGGTGCAGTGGGTAATGGCATGGCGCAGGCTGGTGATGGTGCTGGGCGCTTACACCAGGGGTCGGCACGGCTCCAAGCGGGTCTTACTCACTATACCAATGGCGTTAGCCAACTGGCGAGCAAGCAGCAGACGCTGACAGCGGGCTTAGGGCGATTGCAGGCTGGTGCAGTGCAGGTCCAGCAGGGCACAGCGCAGCTAACTGGCCAACTGCCAACGGCGGCCCAAGTAGCCCAGCTAACGGCTGGTATGCAGCAGATCAAACAAGGGATGCAGACACTCAACGCCCAAGTGGCTCAGCCATCACCAGCGGTGGCGGCTCAACAGGCGGCCGTCGTCCAAGATGCGCAGCGGGTGGTGGGTGCGCTCCAGGCAATGCAAGCACCAGCCGCGTCGGCTGGGGCGATCCTCCAAAAGACTAGTGCGCAGGCGGCTGCATCCGGTGGTAGCACGACCATCACACTACCCGAGCTGCAGACCTTAGCGAACGCTCTGCAGCAGACCAAAGCTATTGCCGAGCAAACGCAGAGCTTGCTGGCTAACCTCGATACTCTCACCAAAACGCTTGCCACTCAGCAGCAAACACTCAAGAATGGTGTGGCAGCACTCAATACTGGCGTGGAGCAATTTGCCCCACAAGCCACCACTGCCTTTGCGGGTTATAACACGGTGCGGGCTGGTGGCGAGCGGCTCCAAGCTGGTGCAGCACTGGTGGCGGGTAATCTCGCAACAGCTCAGCAGGGTAGTGGGCAACTAGCCCAGGGCGCAGCCACCTTGCAGCAGCATTCTGGTACGTTGGTGCAGGCAAGTAACCAGCTGGTGGATGGCTCGAGCACACTGGCGCACAAACTGCAGACTGGTGCTGCTCAGGTAAAGCTCCTGCCAACTAGCCCAGCGGCTCAGCAGCAGATGGCCGCGCCTGTGGCGAGCAGCGAGCACAGTACTGGCAGTGTACCAAATTACGGCTATGCCATGGCACCATATATGCTCTCGCTAGCGCTCTTCGTTGGTGGATTGGCTCTGACGACGATGTACCCAGTGCGCAAGACCTTCTCGCGCCAAGAAAATGCCTGGCGCTGGTGGCTGGCTAAGATGTCGGTCTTGGGGCTGGCTGCACTGGTGCAAGCAACGATTATGATGCTAGTGCTAGTCTATGTGGTGGGCTTGCAGCCCGACCATCCGTGGCTGTTTGCTGCCACAAGCTACCTTGCTTCGCTTGCCTTTATGTCACTCATTACGCTGGTAGTGATGGTGCTTGATAACCCTGGCCGGCTGGTGGTAATGATCATCATGGTGCTCCAGCTGGCAGCTAGTGAAGGAATATTCCCCATTCAAACAGCCTCTGGTTTCTTCCAGGCTATCAACCCCTGGCTGCCCATGACGCACTCCATCATTGCCTATCGTCATGCGATCTCGGGTGGGGTAGACAGTGCGCTCTATACGCAGCACATGCTCATCCTGGCTGGCTTTGCGCTCGTGGCAAACGCGCTCCTCATCGGCTTCTTGGCCTGGCGTGGCACGCGGCAGTTTGCTCATACGACGGTGGATGGAGATTAACATTAATGTACTGCGAGGTATAGTATAGAGCCGGCTATGGTGGGGTAGCCGGCTTTTTGGTGGTGCAAGGGTGAGTTATTTGCAAAAGAGCCTGGCTAGCTGAGTGTAAATTACTACAGAGAAAAAACACTTGACAAATATAGTAAATAAAGCGTATTGTATAAGAACTGTTTGACAAATAGAAAATAGGAGATAGACATTATGGCTGGTGAAAAACCTCAAATGAGCCCAGATAGTACAGAGAGGAAAGTACCATTTCTCAAAGTCACTCTGGATAGGTCTAAGATAAAGACGGGTAAAGTAGAGGGGCTGTTCCCAAAGAAAGACCAGCCAATTTTAGATAAGAATAATTCGCGTCGTACTTATAGCGGTGAGAGTCATACAGATGACAAAGATTCCTGGATTTCGTGGCCACAAGCGGTTGCAATTGCCAGTAGCGGCCCACAATACAGCATCAGCACCTGCATCAAATCACAACAGAACAGTTGCAACAGCTGAGCCATTTGAGACGCCAGACCAGCCAGCAAAGTTTGTAATGAAAGGGCAAGAAATCAATTTTATGACTGATGATGGCGAAGTCGATGTAGAGAAGGTCGACCAACAGGTTGTAGCTGGTATTGCTGCACGGTTTGATGAGATGCATGACCCAAAGAAGGTTGACCTCTATTATGCTGATAGAGATTTGGTTGTATCTAAAACCGATCAGGAGAACGGAGTCGACGACAGCTTAACCATTACAACCGAGCGAGGGGCCACTCCTGGCCACCCAGGGCATGAGACAGTGACAACAACTATCTACCATGAGCAGCGAGACCAAAAGACCAATAAAAAAGTTACTCTTAATAGAGTGGTACTGAAGACGCCAGATCTGCCACAAGGAGCAGGCGAAGAACAGCCATTTGGTAGGATAACTTCGCAAGGATTTCGTGACCTCTTAGAAAATCCAAAGACACAGGTAGATATGGCAAGGAGTTATGATCCTAACGCCGATACGACAGACCAGACAATGTATACGATAATGGCACGCGGTACTGATGAGCAAGGTAAAAAGATATTTACCGTGCGTATGGCACCTGATAGCCCAAACGGTCCCGAAGCGGATGGCAAGTGGCAGAAAACAAGTAACGCAGAAGACACTGGAAAAGTAGCAACCAAAACGCTTCAATACTGGTCTCCAGAAGAATAGTCCACCCTTCACACTACAAACCTAACAAGCCACCTCTCGCGAGGTGGCTTTGACACACCTCACCATCATCTGCTATAATACAACCACTTATTGAGGCTCTTAGCCTGTCTCTTATTAGTAGAACCAGAATAATGTATTAGAAGGAGTGAGATACAATGGGTCAACGACGAGTGGCCACACCCCAGGCAGATGACGCCAAGAAGCGTCCACATGCAAGCAAACAACCAGCGATAACTAACACGGTGCTCAGTGCCACCACCACGCGCAAAGGTGAGGTCTTTCGGGCGCAGCGCCGCACCAGCGAGGGGGTCAATGCCCAGGCCTCGCAGCATGTTATTAACGTGCCAGTCAATAAGTCAGTCTACAATGGCTATGGTGGCAAGCAGTTTACTCTCAACATGCAGCCCAAGCGGCCCCGCGCTCCGCGCCCAACGCTCAAGGTCATCCCGATTGGCGGGGTGGGCGAGATGGGCATTGGCAAGAACATGACGGCCATCGAGTACGACAACGATATCATCATTATCGATATGGGCTTCCTCTTCCCAGGTAGTGACTATCCAGGTATCAACTACATCATCCCTGATACGCAGTGGTTGGAGGAGAATAAGCACAAGATTCGGGCGCATATCTTTACCCATGGGCACCTCGACCATATCGGTGCCTTTCGGCACATCATCCCCAAGCTGCCTGCCCCAGTCTATGGCACAGCCTTTACATTGGGTATGCTGCAGCGCACCATGGCCGAGACAGATGGTAGTTATGAGCCAGAGTATCATGAGCTCAAGCCTGAGGAGCATGAGATCGTCCAGCTGTGCGACTCCTTTAGCGTGGAGCTGGTGCGGGTGAACCACTCCATTCCTGATTCGGCTGCAGTAGTGGTGCGTACGCCAGTAGGGAACATTCTCAGTAGTGGCGACTGGCGTATCGAGGAGAACCCGGTGGATGGCCGCAAGTTCGACTTCGAGCGCTTGCAAGATATTGCGCACACCGAGGGCTTCCTCCTTATGATGAACGAATCGACCAACTGCGAGAGCGCTGGCACTCACACCCACGGTGAGCATGATATCCAGCACAGCATGGGTGAGGTGATGGATAAGTGGGCCAAGAGCCGCATCATCATCAGTAGTTTCTCTAGCCAGCTGCACCGGATTCAGCTCATCCTCGAGGAGGCAGAGAAGCATGGGCGCAAGGTGGCCTTTGCTGGCTTTAGTATGATCCAGAACCTGGAGGTAGCACTGCGCACTGGTGCTATCAAGATCCCCAAAGATACGGTAGTAAAGATGGAAGATCTCGTGAAGCTACCTGACCACAAGATCACCATCGTCTGTACGGGTAGCCAGGGAGAATTTAGTGCAGTGCTCAACCGCATGGCGACGGGGGCACATAAATTCGTCAAGATCAAGGGGAGCGATGTGGTGGTCTTCAGCTCCAACCCTATCCCAGGCAACGAGAAGTACGTCGTACGCACCGTCGATGGCTTGATGCGCGAAGGTGGCGACGTGGTGCAAAATGGCAAGACACACCTGACCGGGGTGGGGCCACTCCACCTGTCTGGCCATGGTTATTATGATGACCACGTGCGGCTCATTAGTGCCGTCAAGCCCGCATACTACTTACCCAACCACGGCGAATTCCACATGTTAGTGCACAATGCTCGCCTGGCCGAGAAGGAGTGTGGCATCCCACGCAGTCATATCTTTGTCTGCGATCCGGGGGATATTGTGGAGTTTACGACCGATGGTGCACACAAGATTGGGCGCATTCCGCACTCGGGCGGCACAATGTATGACGACGCTGGGGCAGTGGTGAGCGATGTCGTGCTGAAGGATCGCATCCATATGAGCCTGGAGGGGATGTTCGTTGTGGTGCTCACCGTCCAGCGTGGGACAGGCCGCCTTCTCACCAGTCCAGATATCATCAGCCGGGGCTTCATCTATCTGCGCGATAATGAAGAGCTGATGGGAATGATCCGCGCCTACCTCAAGCAAAAAGCAGCGCGCAGTATGGTGGGTTCGTATGACCTTGATGTCGTAAAGAAGGAAATCAAAGACGACATTGCCCGCGTTTTGTACGACCAAACACGCCGCATGCCCATTATTATCCCAGTCATCAACGAAGTGGGCGCACCACAAAAAGCGTCGAGTCGCACTACCCGTGTGGGTCGTGAAGTCCCAGCTGGGCGCTCGCGTCAGAGCCTCGCTGCGCCAACTCAGCCACACACGCCACCGCGCATTGCTAAGGGTGGTGCCGCCGCCAAAGCAGCTGCCATTGCCGCCCGTAAAACTGCTGGGGCATTGCCCGCCACGACGGATGAGGAAGCACCAACTCGCCCGGCTAACACACGCAAGCGCCGCTCGGCCAATAATCGCACAACCGTGCGCAGCAAGCAGCCCAGCAACGATGCCTTCGCTGGCCTGCCGCGCAAAAAGTTCCCACCGCGGCAAGAGCCCGACACAGAGGTAGCTGTACCAAAGGATCGCTCGGAGCGCCGAGGCTACTAGGGGTCGTCCACGATATCAAAAATGAAAAAGCCAGCGCTATATAGCTGGCTTTTTTGCTTGTAAATTGTGGCTACGTATCAGACTTAATCTGCTGCTGCAGCTCGTGCACTATCTCTTCCAGGCGTTTGATGCGCTGCTGTACGCGCAAATATTCGGCGAGCACTACCAGCACAAAGGCAATCACCGCAAAGGGTGCAATCATCGTTACTATATTCCATACCATCTGCTGCATACGACCTCCTTGCTTCTATTGTGACATAGAATGGACAAAATGGCGAGAGGGGTATCATATAGCAATGATCCGCGTTATAGTGAATAGGCTTCGAATACTAGTGAGTGCGCTGCGCCATGGCATCATCACCAATAACAGAACGCAAAGTAGGCGCATTGCCGTCTTTTTTGGAGACTTGGTCATAGGTGGATGTGTCGATCGGGATGGGCCAGTCGATGCCAAGCTCTGGGTCGAGTGGTGTGAGTGATATACCGGGCATGCCAGGCTGCCACTCTTCGTCGAAGCAGTAGAGGTACTGGGAGGGTTGCTCGCTTGTCGATTGAAAACCGTTGCAAACTCCTTGTGGAACAAACACCTGCACACCTTTTGTTAGTGGGACAGTCACAACTGCGCCAACGGTGGGTGAATCGATCCGTGCGTCCACATAGACACCAAAGGCTTCGCCTGCCACTACTGCGACAAGTTTGTTCATTGCTTCGGCATGGAGGCCACGGATGGAGCCACGGTTTGTTTGCGTGGCATTGATCTGCTTCCAGGGGCCAAACTGCGGCAGTGGTGTGCTATCCATGGCCGATTGGCGGAATAGTTCGCGCACTGTGCCACGCTCATCAGTCACTTGTTTCATGGTAATGATATAAGAGCCCATCGATAGCCGTGGGCACAGCCTCAAATGGAGTAATGATTGGGTAAGATGGTTGCATTGTCATACTACCCAGTATGGCATAATCCTATACCGATTGCCTAATGTAGTAAATTATGCTACAATATACGCTATCAAACCAAGCATAAACAGAGTACAATAAAAAGGATATGGCTACAAAAAGAAAAACCACTCGCACTCGTTCGTCTACTCGCTCAAGCGCTACTCGTCGGCGCAGCCCAAACAAGAGCAAGGCCAAGCAAGCCGCGCCGCAGCATACATTGCCGGCGGGGTTTTGGGCGCAGGTGTCGGCGGTGCTGCTGCTGGCGTTTTCGGTGCTACTGGTGGTGTCGTGGTTTGGCTCGGGTGGGCCAATTCTCAAGTGGCTTGATGCGACGATGCTGCATATTATTGGCTATGCAGTGTATGTCGTCCCAGTAGTGGCGGTGTATGTGGCGGTAGCGATCTTTCGGGCGGAGGATAACCGTCTGCCAGTGGCGCTGAAGCTTGCGGCGGTGCTGATGGTGCTGTGGTTTGCGGGGCTATTTGGTCTGCTGCGGCGCGGTTCGGCTGCGACAGGCGGTGTGATGGGCGACGTGCTCAACCGTGCCATGCTGGCGCTGGTCGACCGGCCGGTGGGGGTTTTTGTGTATGTATTGCTGATCGGCCTGACACTGCTCTTCGTCTTGCGTGTCTCTCCCATGGCGCTGTGGCGTGGCTTGCAAAACATGGTGCGCAGCGAGGCCGAGGTAGATGATGCCGCCAATGTGGCAGTGGCCCGCCGCGCCGCTGATAGCCAAACACCAGACACCAGCAAAAAGGCCAAGCGCAGTAAGGACGAGAAGGCCCAAGATAAGCCTGCTGCTATGAGTGACTTCAAGCTCAACGCGGGCGTCCCAACCCTCTCAGGCGATGGCCCGGCTGAGCCAAAACCAGACAAAAAACCACGGGCGACCTTGCGCGACAGCACACCATCTACCTCTGTGGACAAAGCAGCCGAAGATCGATCTGCTATGCTTGCCGTCAATGACCCCAACTGGCAGCCGCCCAGCCTGGAGCTGCTGGAGAAGCGTCAGAGCCCGGCTGATGCCGGCGACATTGAGCAAAATGCCCACATTATTCAAGATACGCTGCACGAATTTAACATCAATGTCGAGATGGAAGGGGCAAACATTGGCCCGAAGGTAACGCAATATACCCTCAAGCCACCCGTCGGTGTGAAGCTCAATCGCATCACTGCGCTGGAGACGAATATCGCGCTCAATCTCGCGGCATCCAGCCTTCGCATTGAGGCGCCCATCCCCGGCAAGAAGGCCGTGGGTATCGAAGTGCCAAACCGCAAGGCGGCCGATGTGCGCCTGCGCGGGGTGTTAGATAGCCCCGAGTGGCAGCGCGCCAAGGAGCCGCTAGCGTTTGCTATTGGTAAGGATATCTCGGGCCGGCCCTTCGTCGGTGAGCTCAATAAAATGCCGCACCTCTTGGTAGCGGGGCAGACGGGCTCGGGTAAGTCAGTGATGATCAACACACTCCTCACTAGCTTGCTCTACCGCAACAGCCCCAGCGAAATGAAGCTCATCCTCGTCGATCCCAAGCAGGTGGAGATGGCACCGTATGCCGATATTCCACACCTCCTGACTCCTGTTATTGTTGAGCCAGAGAAAACCATTAGTGCCCTCAAGTGGGCGGTCAATGAAATGGAGCGGCGCTATAGCCTGCTGGCTGAGGAGAAGGTGCGCGACATCAAAACGTATAACGAAAAGATCAAAACGCGCGGCAAGCAGATTGCCGTGGCCGATGAGCAAGGCCACATGCAAAAGGTCGACGAAGGCCGCATGCCGTATGTCGTCATTGTGGTAGACGAGCTAGCCGACCTGATGATGGTAGCAGCGCGCGATGTGGAGGCGCTGATCGTCCGCTTGGCCCAGAAGGCTCGAGCAGTTGGTATTCACCTAGTGCTGGCGACGCAGCGGCCAAGCGTGGATGTGATCACCGGCCTCATTAAGGCCAATGTGCCAGCCCGCATCGCCTTTACGGTGGCCAGCCAGGTAGACAGCCGCACTATTCTCGATCAAATTGGTGCCGAAAAGCTCCTTGGTCAGGGCGACATGCTGATGAAAACCGCTAGCATGCCCAAGCCTAAGCGTATCCAAGGTGCCTGGGTGATGGACGAAGAAGTCGCTAAGGTGACCGACCACCTGCGTATGCAGTCGGCACCGCAGTATAATGACGAGATCGTGAGCCAGCCTGTCCAGCTCAATGGCAAAGGTGGCGTAGTGATGGATATGGACGGCAGTGGCGAAGGCAATGACGATATGTTCCGCGATGCCGTGCGGGTGGTAGTAGAGACCCGCAAAGCCTCAACCTCGCTCCTCCAGCGCAAGCTCCGCGTGGGCTATGCCCGAGCGGCTCGCATCATGGAAGAGATGGAAGAGCAAGGCATCATTGGCCCAGCCGATGGCTCACGCCCGCGCGATGTGCTGATCGGCAGCATGGACGAGTTGGGATAAGGCAGCGGGCAGTGTGCATGCAGATTTACGGTGAGTCTTAAAAGGTGAGAACGGAGAGTCTCGGCTGAATTTTACTTGCATCATAGGCGATGGTATAATCATAATTATTGCAGTAATACGCGGGGGATAATCTATGCCAAAGCCAAAATCACCAGAACAATTTATTGCATCATCACCAACTGGAGAGAAACTCCTTGGCATGTTCCATCACAACCTTGGCGACGGAGCGTTGCGCATCGCGAGAATAATCACACATGAACAATCGGCTCATCGTAGTGATGACACGCACAATGAGCATAACCACCACGTTCACCAGCCAACCCATCGCAGGCTGGGTAATCACGAAGCCAAGATAGCGGCGGTGCTGGAGAGTGGCTACTGCAGCATTACACACCCAGACGCTCGGTTTGTGCAGGAGGAGATCGCTGACTTACTTATCAAAAAGCAAGCTGTGCCAGAAGCGTATTTTGCGCTGCAAGAGCGGATTACTCGCAAGCGTGGCCAAGGTGAGGTAGTGCTAAGCCTAGAAGAAAAGCAGCGTCTGGTGGATACCGTCCAAGCTGACCAAGCTGAGAGCCTCACGCAGTGGTCAACATATCTACGCAGCGATGAGAATGAGCATGTATATCCAGACTGGTTTAAGGTATATGTCTGGGAATCGCTCAAGACGATGGGCGAGTACGACAAAGCCAAGGGAGAATTCAAGGAGCGTACTGGCTCGACTACTGCACCTTGGCCGGAGCTCAATGCTGAGGCGCTGGCGCAGGTGCATGATGCTATCGACCATGGAGTGATTCGTGGTGAGCGTGAAGTGGACGACCAGCTGGCACCACTGCTAGGCAGGGGGGACTTTGCTGCGCTCTATGCTGCAGCTCTTGCTGATAGCGCTGATAATGAGACGAAGCAAGAGGCATACCAAGCAACGACTGGTTCGTGGACGAAGTACGAGCGAATTGCTAGCCAACATAGCCCCAACTACACCAATGATGCTGGGGAAAATACGAGACGCCTCACAGACATGGAGCGACGGGTGCACGCAGGTGAGGAGCTGACAACAGAAGACCTAGAATTCTTGTGGTTGAATGAGAGAATTGAAGGCTTTGGCTTGGATGTTGATCCGCGAGCTAGTCAGCTGCTAGAGGGGCGCGATTATGTGGCAGACTTTGACCGAATTGCAGAGATGATTGGTTATGATGAGTTGTACTGGACGGTGGTTGAGGGTGACGAAGGTCGTGTATGGAATATGAGTAAAAATTATTTCGTTGATAGAATTGACCGACTGAGTGATGAAAGCCGCGATGATCTTATCAAAACAATGGAGTATGATAAATACCTTGATAATATTAAGACTGCCATGCGTGCCAGGCATTTGTATCAGCAAGGTGTAGAGGTTATAACGATATTGGATCGTCGATTTGTTTGTCAGTATCCATATCCTTATCGAGTGGTTGATGATGGCAACGCTATAGCAGATCGGCTCATTGCAGCAGGGGCTGATGCTGAGTATACGAATGGCCTCTTGAAAGTGATACGCAATGACCCTATTGGTTACCACAGCGAGCCGAAGGCTCCAGAGCGAATCCTGGACCAACGAGATTTTGACAATTGGCTCCAGTATATGACTAATACAGTAGGTGAGCTACCGTGTGATGATGCAACACGGCAGCGCATTATGCACGACGTCGTGCAGTCTGACCTTGAATATATGGAGAGAAAAACCATTCTTGATAACCTTAATACATTGGCGCACATCAACAACGATAACCGCCAAATGACACGCTGCTTGCTTGATGCTTTTCCTACTTGGTGGCTCAAGTACTATGGTAGAGGGCTTATCGCTGGAGGCCTTGACCGGTCAACAGCTGAGGAATATCTTTCGACCCTTCAAGATGATGATGAATTGCTCTAGTGGCTCAATCTAAATATATTCTTGTGCGCTGGAGATAAGCATGGTTATATGTATCACCCCGCACAATACTCACCCAGCAGCCGTACAGTGTGGCCGCTTTGCTCAATGGCGCGCAGGGCATGCTGGAGTGGGGCGCCTGCGCTGTCGACGACGAGAAAGAATTTGTATTGCCAGGGCTGGCTGACGATGGGCTGAGACTGCAGGCTGCTGATATTGATGCCTGCCGCGGCGAAGATGCGCAACACCTCAAGTAGTGCACCAGGCTGGTGATTGGTCGTGATGACGAGCGTGGCGCGGTTGGCGCGGGCTGGCGCGTGGCCTGGTGTGAGGATGATGAAGCGGGTGATGTTATCGTGGCTGTCTTGAATGGCACGGCGCAGGATGGGTAGGTGATGGAGAGTAGCAGCCGCCTGGCCAGCGATGGCGGCTTTGTGCGGATCGCCGGCTGCTTTGATATAGGCAACCGCTCCCGCTGTGTCGAAAAATTCATTCTGCACCGCATGCGGCAGCTCGGCAGCAAGAAAGCGCTGACACTGCGCAAGTGCGACGGGGTGCGAATACACCTCGGTAATATCAGCTAGGTGAGCGCCAGGCAATGTGATGAGCATCTGCTCAATGGCAAGGCGTACCTCACCAATGATGGGTAGCGGGCATGCCTCGAGGTAGTGGTACGGCTCATTGATCGTCCCGTAGAGCGTGTTCTCCACCGCCACAACGATGCCCTCGGCCTGGCCGGTCGCGTGCGCATGAAAGACATCGCGAAACGTCGTGCACGGCACGATATCGACCTGCGGCCCAAACCACTGCTGCGCCGCTTGCTCATGAAACGACCCTGCCTGACCTTGGATGGCAATATGCATGAGATTAGTATAGCATGAGGCGGGGATGACGGAGATTATCTATCTAACCTGTGGTATGATGTCGCGCCTTGCGTTTCCCTCCACATCGCGATGATTATGAATATATTTGAGAATGTTCAGTATTTGGATCGGGAAGAGAGGTAGAGAATAGAGCGGGTGCGTACAAGAAGCGACGCTGCCCAGATGCTGATCTCCCAGTACCAAAACATGACGACTAGTAGACTTTTTTACACCTCATCGCGTGGCACCAAGAACAAGTATGGATTTTTGCGCTGCGGTGTATTTGCTTTCTCGCACGGCGCCATGCTATAATACCCACGAGTTTCCTCTTCTCGGGGTGGGGCGCTGGTGTGAGTGCGCTGCCTGGCGGAGAAGGTACAGACACGAGGCGGAGATGCTGCTCCCAATCGTACATACAGATGCTGGGCTAGATAACCCAGTAGCAGGTATTCTGTGCTACCGCACTACTGACCCAACAGTGGGGCGAGCGATAGAAGCCGAACAATAAGCAATAAGGAGAATTGCATGCCAACCATCAACCAATTGGTGCGCAAGCCACGCAAGACTGCGGCCCGGAAGTCGAAGTCGCCAGCGCTGGGGCGTATCCACAACGCACTTAAGGTGCGCTACTACGACCAAAATGCACCACTCAAGCGTGGTGTCTGCGTCAAGGTAACAACCAAAACCCCCAAGAAGCCAAACTCCGCGATGCGTAAAGTGGCTCGTGTGCGCCTCACCAACGGCCACGAAGTCTGGGCATACATTGGCGGCGAAGGCCACAACCTACAGGAGCACGCGGTGGTGCTCGTCCGTGGTGGCCGTGTGCCAGACCTCCCAGGTGTGCGCTACCACATCGTCCGTGGTGCACTCGACCTGCAAGGGGTATCGAAGCGCAAGCAAGGCCGCAGCAAGTACGGCGCCAAGAAGGAGGGTAACTAACCATGCCTCGTAAAGTCACGAAAAAACTCCAGCGTACCATCAAGCCAGACCGCAAGTACCAGTCGGTGCTGGTGCAGCGCTTGATTAACAAATCGATGCTAGATGGCAAAAAGCAAGTTGCTGAGCGGGCCGTCTATAGTGCGCTCGAGCAAGCCGCCCGAAGCCTCAAGAGTGAGGACCCACTAGAAGTGTTTGAGACTTGCATCAAGAACATCAGTCCTAGCTTTGAGGTAAAGAGCCGCCGCGTTGGTGGTGCTAACTACCAGATTCCATTCCCCATTCAGGGTCATCGTCAGCAGCACTTTGCCTTCATGTGGCTGGTGCAGGCTGCCCGATCGAAGAGTGGTATGCCATATAGCAAGCGTCTGGCAACAGAGATCGTTGATGCGTGCAACCAAACTGGTGTCGCCTTCAAGAAAAAGGAAGACACCCACAAGATGGCCGAGGCCAACCGCGCCTTTGCCCACTTTGCTCGCGGCTAAGCTCCGCAGTGCAGTGTACAAAAACCGCCCGAGGTGGATGCCTTGGGCGGTTTTGTTATGGCTGCATGGTGAGTGGCTGTAATAATGGGTGGTTTGCTGTGGTGCATGGTATAACAGGGGTAACTATGGCATGTAGAGTGGCCCTTGGAGGGGTATGAGAGGCCGCCAAGCATTGGTTTGGATAAGATCCGACTAAAGACCACACAGAATCTGCATACAGCGCCTTAGAACTGGGCAGCTTCGCTGGTGGCTATCTCTCCATCACCACAAGAGTTATTTCAGCGCTGGAGTGGGGGAGTATCATCTCAGCTGATATTTGCTCGACACACATGCAGCGACAGAGCAGGAGCAGGAAGAGAGTGAGGGTGTTATTCGTCAAGGAGAAAAACGCGTCATCAAGGCCAAAATGCTTGCGAAAAATATGTAATTATCGTCCAAATAGCCACCACTGGTACGACAGGGGTACATATGGGGAAAATAATGCGAAAATAAAGCCAAAAATAGCTTTGCAGGCGCTGGTTTTGTGCTATAATGCAAGTTGATACGATTACTTACTACCACGCTGCCACGCGCCACAAAGCACGCAGCAGGGAGGAATCGGCAGAAAGGAGCCAATGCCGTTAACCAAAATCATAGTGCGGAGTATAAAAAACTATGAGTAAAAGTAATGAATTTACTAAACTAAACAACGAAGAAATGGGTACATTAGGTACACTAGGTACACTAGGTACATCTGAGACTCTAGCATCAGCAGTCGAAAAATATCCTGTGCAAAAAGAAAACCTTACAGATCCTGAAGGTGATGGACTATGTATAGGCGAAGAAGCATATTACAAGCGTAGTGGCTTCGAAGCCCCAAGCAAATATTCTCCAGAGAGTGGCTGGATGAAGCACGTGCAAGAAGCATTGCGAAAGGCATTTTTTGAGGCGACGCGAGATGGCACGATTGATAAGAGTGCAGAAAAAGCGATGATGCACGAGTTTGCAAAGCTACGTGATGTTGAAGGTGGCCCTGCTATTGGAGAGAAGGTTCAGTTCAATGTTGATGGAGTGGTTATATTTGACGGCCAAGAAAACGTCAAGAGTCCAAAGGACAGCGATGTCCAATATTCTCCATACGCATCGTCGCTCAATTCCGAGGCGGCGATTTCTTTAGACGATGTGCGCCGTGATGTAGATAGCCAGCTTGTTATTCCGCTTGGGTTGGATGAGCAAATATATGGTAACTTTGAAGGAGCAGCTTTTTGCACACATCCAGACGACCCAGAGCGCCATTGTTTTGGTTTCTTAGTTAGCGAACCATGCTACGTGACAAATACAGACCAAATCATATCTGGTGAGTTTGGCGATAAGAAGGTTTTCGTCACAGTGCTCGACAGTGACAGTATGAGCAATGTTGGAGCTAGCCAATTTGGGCTGGCTGCATAGTATGAGTGGAGTATTTACTTGGTTGTGAAATAGCATACTCTTTGCTGCTGCAAAACCAGTGCGATGTAGTGCACTGGTTTTTCTATGCAAAAAATATCAAGATAGCTACAAAAATAAACAGAGTGTACGCTATGTTTTTTGAATTTTTGGGCATCGCGTATATTGGTTGGCGTATGTGCGCGTTGATAATATAGTTTTTATACTATAGGGGTGTTTGTGTGCTATATTGATTCTCTTTATGTATTATAAATTGCTTGAGAACGAGCAAGAGAATATCTGAATATAATAAGAATATATTCAGAGCAGTGGATGGCAAATTTAAAAAGCATAGATATGATAATGTACTGTACATGGGGTATGGTGATGAGTATTTTGTGTGCAAAGTGAGTCGATTGCTTCATCGAATATATCTTTTTTGTATATGATGTCACACATAACACAAGCAAAGGGATAGTAAGAGAGTGTGAATAATGAAAGAATTCGTTCATGTAATCTATCGCTACTATATTGATGATAATTTGAGCGGGCGCGAAGTAGGTGAACCATGGGAACGGTATGAATTGAAATACAAAAAAGTCAAAGATGAGACAACAGCAAAGTATAATGCAGAGCTACTAGTATTTTTTGCAGTAGCTGAGGCACTTTTGCAAAATGATTTACAAAAATATGAGTGAACACTACATTATTAATAATTATTCTGCAGCGAAATATTATTTTTTGTCCATTTTGGTTGATGCAAGATATATATGTAGTTATAATTTTGCGTAGAGAAAAATAATAAATGTGAACTGCTGTGAAAAATAATTATTTTCGAAAACCGGAGTGGCAAGCAGGTAGCGCATACATGACAAAAATAATGACGAGCCATTGATGTTGATAAAAAATTAATGGTGCTCGACAAAAACGTTTGTAAATTTACAAAGTAATGTGCGTGCAAAATAGTTTTTGCTACCCTGCGAGTGATGGATGATACAAAAATAAATTGTTTGGTGGCAAATATAAAATTAGTATGGTGCCGATATGTACATTTGCGCACAAATTTATGAGGGAGCATGCAAAATTATTACAGTTAGATAGAAGGACGGAGAGACAATCAACAATATGTGTGATGAAAAATGAAATGCGTACTGTAAGAGTGCAAAATTTTCACATTGTGATTATAAAATTATACAAAAATGAATGTAGGGTGATGAGCTGAAGCAGTAAGTGAGTTTGTTTGGAAAAATAGCTGCTTTGTTTTGGCTAAAATATGCGTGGCCTGCGCATAGGCAAGAGACTTGTACGCAATGTAAGAAGTAAACTAAGCAAAGAGCTACCCTGCTAAAATTAATGAACGGAATATAATGATATTCATAATAAAAATTTGAGAATAACGAGACTCAGTCCAGCAAAGTGGTGCAAAAATATAGTGCCAAGAAGCAATGATGGTTCGTGCGCGCCAAAAGAAAGTGATAATTTTGGTGAGGTGCGCGTGATATACGAAGCATGTGTGGCAGCAGCTGATTGACTGCAACCAAAAAATGATGATTTTTGAAATAGTGTGATGCGGTGATGGCGTGATAGATGATATTTTTGTGTACTGCGAGGTATGACAATGCACGATTGGTGCGGAAGGGATGTATGAAAGTAGTAGAGAATTATTCAGCAATAGGCTTGATAGCAAAATTTGCATAACTAAGCAGATGGGTGCGACGAGGGTCAGAAATAGTAGGCAGTGGTGAGTCAAAATATGCGGTGAGTGCGAGTAACTTCATAGTCTAGAGGATGCTTTGTGAGGTAGTGGTGATAGCTAGATTTTCATCTGCGCCACGCAAATATGATATAGTCACAAATTTTCATGATTGGTTGCATAATGCAAGCAAATGATAGTTGATAGTGAGATAGGCATAATTAGTATATCAAAGCATAAGGTGTATAAAACAACCTCAGAGTGTGAGTGCGAAGTCAAAAAATGAATGGAGTGTGATGTGTATGATCTAGTGGGTGGGTTAATATGGTGATATTTTCGTAATTTTGAGCGTAGGTGGTTAATTATGTATTGAGCGTGAGTGAATGTGCGATAAGCGCAAGCATCATATAATGGTCATGTTTATTACATCTGCACGATCTAGTGAGGTGCGATGTATGACTTATATAAAAAATAATGATGCGTCGTGGATGGTACGAAGAGAGCTTTCAAAATTTTCACGTTTTGCATTATATATTACTTTATGGTATGAAAATAAACGGTAAAATATCGACCCGCATGTACGATGTATGGAGGCGGGGCAGCTGACTCTATATAGGTAGTGTGCAAAAATGAGATTGACATAATGACTCCATGGAGTGCCATAGGTGGCTCTGACAAAAATGCACGAGAAACGTAGCAGAGCGATACTTCGCTTACAACAGAAGCAATAGCGAAATAAGCACAAGCGAAAACTGACTCGATAGTTTTTGCACATACATCGCAGCATCAAAAAAGCTAAAAGAGTGAGAGGCAAAGTAATATGTATGTAATAACTAAGGCCGATTCATTTTTTCATATTTTGACGTATAATAAGTAATGTTTTCTAAATATAATAGAGCTCAAAAGGTATTCTCGAATGCTTATACATAATAGTGTATGTGCATCATATATTATGTATAGCGATGGGGCGAAGCAAGCGAATTGTAGCGCTATACTATAATTATCATTTTTGATAATGCGAGTGAAGTATATGATTATACTGCACTGCTAGCTGGCTTATGGGAGCGTGTGGGAAAAGAAGCCCGGGTGCTCACCTAATAATATAAATAGCTGTGTATAGAGTAGAGCCAAGATAAATACAAAAAATGAAAAAGCAAAAAGCACAACGCCCCCACACCTCTGTGCCTCGCTAGACTTTGGTTGCTGTCTCGCGTATAATATAATGCGTTATTAACCTAAGTTTATCGTCCGGATAAACATCCATATGGATCCCAAAGGAGGTTTGCATATGAAACAATATGAACTAACGGTTTTGATTCGGCCAGATCTAGAATCGAACCTTGAGGCACCGCTTGCCAAGGTGCGCGAGCTGGTGCTTGGTGCTGGTGGGTCTATCACCAGCGAAGACAACTGGGGCAAGAAAAAGCTGCAGTATAGTATTAAGAAGGAAGACTTTGCGGTGTATGTCTACTTTGAGGTGGCGCTGCCTGCCGATGCACCGCTAAAGATTAGCAATGCGCTGAATATCTCTGACGATGTGATCCGCTACTTGCTCGTTAAGGTGGATGAGAAGGGTCGCAAACTGATGGCCGAGGCCAAAGCACGCGAAGCTAGCCGCCAAACAGAAGAGTAAAAATTACCACAAAAAACTAATAACCACAGTAAAGAATCGAGGAGGATGTATGGCTCGAGGATTTAGCAAAGTTATTTTGATGGGCAATTTGACGCGCGATATAGAGGTGCGCACCACAGCAAGTGGGCAGAACGTTGCGAATTTTACACTAGCGGTCACTCGCACATGGCGCAACCAAAATGGCCAAAACCAAGACCAAACCAGCTTCATTAACTGTGTGGCATGGGGGCGAACAGGTGAGACCATCGCGCAATATGTGAAGAAGGGTAGCCCGCTGCTCGTCAGTGGTCGCCTCGACCAACGCAGCTATGACGATAAGGATGGCAACAAGCGCTCTGTTGTAGAAGTAACAGTAGAGGACTTCACCTTCGTTGGTGGTGGACGTGCTGACGGAAATACAACACCGGCGGCAGCGCCAACTAACAGTGGTAGTAGCCAGGATGTTGTCATCGAAGACATCGACGACAAGCCGATTGACCTATCAGAAATACCATTTTAACAACATACTAAAGGAGAACAAATAATGGCCAAGCGCATGCGCAAGGACACACCGGTCTATTTTGACTACAAAGATGCAAAGACATTGCAAAAGTTCATTAATATTTATGGGCAGATTGAGCCACGCAGCCGCACAGGGTTGTCGGATAAACAACAGCGACAGCTCGCTGTGGCGGTGAAGCGGGCTCGCCACTTGGCGTTGCTGCCATTTGTGGCGCAAGGTTAGGAGCTTTTTCAGCGCAGCACCTCTGTGACTGCGCTGGCGGATGTTTCGAACGAAGCAGCAACTACTAAACAGGAGATAGGTGATGTACCAACCAACTGACCTCAAAAAAGGCGTGATTGTGCAGCTCGATGGCAAGCCGTATCGGGTTGTGGATTATAATCAGAAGGTAATGGGCCGGGGTGGCTCAATTGTGAATGTGCGGCTGAAGAACTTGATCGATGGGAGCGTGCTGCCCAAGACCTTCAAGGGGCAAGACAAGATTGAGCCCGCCGAGGTATCGACGCAGAGCGTGCAATACCTCTATAATGACGGTGATACGTTCTACTTTATGGAGCCAACCAGCTTTGAGCAGTTTGAGCTTGCTGCAGACCTCGTCGACAGCGCTAAGGACTATCTGAAGGAAGGGGATAACCTCAGTTTGCAATTCTTCGACGGCAAGGTGATCAATGTTGAGCTCCCCAAGAACCTCTATCTCCAAGTCACCTACACCGAAGATGTTGTAAAAGGTGATACAACCAGCAGTGTGCTCAAGGATGCGACGCTGGAGACGGGCCTTGTCGTCAAGGTGCCAGCCTTTATTAAGACGGGCGACGTTATTTCTGTCGATACAGCAAGCGGAGAGTACCGCGAGCGCAAGAAATAATGCCCTGAGAGCTCGTGAGAGCCGCTCTCATCGCGTTTACATGCAAAAGTGAATACCGTAGGGATAGCACACATACACCGCGAAAAGCGGTGTATTTTTTGTGCCGCGTGATGCTTAAGCTGGAGCATCCTACAGATGTGATAAAAACAACGCAGAGGAGAGACGGTTTTTGGCCAATTTTGAGCGCGAGCTTGCGGACACTCTGTATTTTTGCTGAGTAAGAGGGGAAGAAAGAGGACGTAAATGATGTTGTAATAACTAACACATAAGGTTCGCTGTCAAGCTCGATAGGATCGAGATATCATTGTAGAGAATGCGACAGAGCTCTCTGCGACGAAGATGATGCCAAAATATGCAAGGTATTGTAAAAAAGACAGAATAGAAACAGAGAATACCTGGCGAACGTTCGAAATATGAGCGTAGTAGGAAGTACAGCGATTGAATGAAACGATGATATAAGCACAACATGAAGGAAGAGGTATCGTGATGTACAAACAACACCACGATAGCTGAAGGGGTATAGTGAGCATAACAACGATGTAGTAAGCACAACGATTGTCTCGTGCGGCATGGAGCGCACACACGTATGCTTGCACCCAGGATAAACACAGTAACCATAAGCATAAATGAATAATTTCCGTTACAGACGCGCATTTACCTTTAGCAATATAATAACGCTTATGGCAATAGGGCATAATACAAAACGTACCGAAGTAAACATAAGCATTTTAAAAATAATGAACACAATTTTTTGTTGTGTTGCTGCGAAGCTACGCGTTTGGCTTGAGCACACTCGCGTAAAAAATGCTGCTAGCAACATGATGCGTGGAGCTGTTGCTGCGTGATAAAAAATGTGATCATTGTGCGACGCGTCTATTTTTTGAGTTTGAGAATTTTTGATTTTGCTTTTTCGTGCAAGTTTGTGGTGGCTGGTTGGAGGATGTTTCATTTTTGGTTTTTGCATACTGAGCAAATTATAGCGAGGCGATATACCGCTGCGAAGTATAGGCTGCGCGGATGAGCGGCTGATGATAAAATTAATCATGGTTTGTAGATTTGTGCAAAAATGGATTGCTGATTATTGCAGCTAGAATTGCTTATAGATGGTTCATGCAAATTTTGCAAAAATGTGTATAAACGCAAAATATCGCGCGATACATCCTTGCACATCTATGTGCAGCGAGGATGCGAAATATACCATTTGGCATACACAAGTACTCAGGCTTGGCCTGCAAAAATGTGATGCTGCCAAAAACCAATCTTTTATTCAGACAAGTGGACTTGCTATGCGAAGCATCTGCCGCAGTGGCATCGTGTTTTGCTATGTATAGCGCTTTTGCGGGAGAATGAATGCGCAGCTCGTTGGTGATGCGGCACAGCCATACGAGCAAGATATTTTGCTATCACGATGTCCACTCAATTTTTGTTATACATACTATGTGTCTTGCTGGGCTGTCTTGTGTCTTGAGCATACTGCTAGCTTCCAGCGACGCGTGCGCATGAAGAATCGCACGCTGTAGTGTGCGATAGTTTGAGTGGGTTATTAATATAAAAGCTGCAATAGCGCACAAAGAACAAAGCGGATTTCTTCATCATCAAAATTTGAAACATGACGGAAGCAAGCAGTATATCCGCGCGCAGCAATCTCGTCCAATCTCATCATTATCATGCTCTATAGCCTCATGCATTGTGTAAAGATGCAGCAGGTCTATTAGCTTCACACCAACTAACTATCTATCCACTCGTGCAGTATAATAAGAACATGCAAAAACAACGACTAGACAAAGCAATGGTGGCGCGTGGCCAAGCAGCAACACGCTCAGCGGCCGAGAATTGGATTCGCCTTGGCAAGGTATTGGTGGATGGTGCGGTGGCGCACAAGCCGGGGATGTTTGTGGATGAGTCGACGCAGATAAAGCTGGTGGCGTACGAGCGCTATGTGTCGCGGGCGGGGCTTAAATTAGCCAGCGTAGCGCAGCGGCTCAATATTTCATTTGATAATACTATCGTGCTCGATGTTGGTAGCAGCACTGGCGGCTTTACTGACTATGCATTGCAGCATGGTGCGCGCATGGTGTATGCAGTGGACGTGGGGACGGAGCAGCTCCACCCCAGCCTGCGTGGTGACCCGCGCATTGAGCTGCATGAAAAAACCGACATTCGCGATTTTGTGCCGACCACCACACCAGACATTATTGTCATTGATGTATCGTTCATTAGTCTGCGCAAAATTCTACCGCACGTAGTACGCATTAGCAGTCCACATACCAGTATCATCGCAATGGTCAAGCCGCAGTTTGAGGCGCAGCGTGCGCAGCTTACGCGCAGTGGCATCGTCAAAAATGACAGCGTGCGCCGCGCCATCCTGCGCGACTTCGAGCAGTGGGTGCGCACCCAGTGTGTGATCATCGACAAAGCCGATAGTAGCGTCAAGGGCGCGCATGGCAACCAAGAGCGATTTTATCGATTGCAAAAAAGCACAAGGCGCTAACGCGTCTCATTGAGAACAAGCATCGTTGGCAGCTCCTCTTGCCACTCTCTTTGGCAAAGCAATATAAAGGCTGGCTACCTCCGGCCACACTCTTAGACTGAGAAAAACCAGTTTTACACTCCAACGAATGAAGCGGTGAGGAAAGTGAGTGCTTCGAACGGATACGATCTAGGCTTTTGTGTACCGCCTGTTGGTATGAATTGTTATATATAATAGACAAATACCTTGCATACCGCTTCGTATCGCACTCGATCTAATTACTTATGCGAGATTCTGAAAAAGCAGAGAATAGCATGGTGCGAATCATATAGTAAATATAAATCCAAGTAATACCCATCACAGTACAACAAATAGCGCGATCACCACCGTCGGCCCATTGATGAGTATGCTGGCAATAGCATGTGCCGTCATTGGTATGTACACATTGCACGTCATACTATATGCCAAGCTAAATGGCAGTGCCCACACCATGCCTAGCACAACCCCATGGTGTTACAAAGTGCTCTGCTGCAAACAACGTAGCACTTAGTAGGGTGGTGCAGATGATTGCTGTGCGACTGGTCAGGCAGATCATCTGCTTGCGAAAAATTGTTTCTTCTACGATGGCGGGGAGAACGATGGTTGAGAGCGCAAAGAGTAGCAATTCGCCTGCCGTCTTGACTGGCATTGTAATGGCACCTGTGGCGAGGTGAGGGAAGGCTTGCTCGAGCAGGCTCGTCGCACCAAACGCTCCTGCTGCGCAAACCAGCGTGAGTATTACTTGCCGCCAAAAATACCACCCACCAGCGAGCGCACGACACCACTGGTGCATACTCACACTTTTTGTTGTGATGATGTAGCCAAGCAGCGCCACAAAAAATGCTGTATTACTATAAACATATAGATGCCGTGGCAGGACAAAACATGAGACGATGAAAATAACCTCAAGTATGACCGGTATGGCAATGCGCCGCACATAATGATACATATACTACCAGTGTACTCTCTGCTATACCTTCTGAGAAGATTATAGTAATAGTGCATACAAAAAACTCGCCATAAACTCATGACGAGTTTGCTTATGCTTCTTAGCTAGGATCACTTGCTTACATTAAATCGAAATTCTACCACATCGCCTGGCTGCATAACATAGGCTTTGCCCTCGGTGCGGATTTTGCCTGCTTCGCGCGCTTTGGCCTCGGATCCTGCTGCCACGAGGTCGTCATAATCCACCACCTGCGCCGCAATGAAGCCTCGCTCGAAGTCGGTGTGGATGACCCCGGCCGCTTGTGGTGCCGTCCAGCCTTGGTGGATCGTCCACGCGTGCACTTCCTTTGGTCCAGCGGTGAGGTAGCTCTGCAGGCCAAGCGTATCGTACGCTGCCCGGATGAGTTGTGTCAGGCCAGCCTCGGGCACATCATAGCTCGCCAGTAGTTCTAGCGCATCCTTTGCGTCGAGTCCCTTGAGCTCATCCTCTAGTGTGGCGCAAATGAAGAGCGCTGTGCTGCCACGAGCTAGCGCCGCCAAACGAGCTTTGGTCTCGGCATTGGCCAGGGTTGCTTCGTCGACATTAAAGACGTAGATGACTGGCTTGGCAGTGAGGAGGTGGAGGTCGGCGATTGCTTCATGAATAATATTTTTGTTCAGATGAACAGGGGTGCCAGCGGCAAGGTCGTCACGCAACTGCTGCAGGTACTCGAGTGTACTGCGTGCCTTGGGGTTGGCCTTGGCTTCTTTGGTGAGGCGGGTGAGGCGAGTCTCGATAGTCTGGATGTCTGCCAGCATGAGCTCGGTGTTGATGATGTCGATATCGCGCTGCGGGTCGACAGTGGTATCGACATGGACTATATCGTCATTTGCAAAGGCACGGACGATGTGGACGATCGCATCGCACTGGCGAATATGAGCGAGGAACTTATTGCCCAGGCCTTCGCCACTCGCGGCACCAGCCACTAGCCCGGCGATATCGACAAAGGTCACAGTGGCCGGCACAACCTTCTCGGCGTGGTACATATCAGCTAGTACTGCTAAACGCTCATCGGGCACAGGCACAATGCCAGTGTTTGGCTCGATGGTGGCAAAGGGGTAGTTGGCTGCCAAAATATCATTGTTGGTGAGGGCGTTGAAAAGGGTCGACTTGCCAACATTAGGCAGGCCGACGATACCAATAGATAGACTCATATATATAGTATAGCAGCGCAAGGGAGAAATCGGCAGGAGAGAAGAGGAAAATGCGAGGAAGGTGAGCGTGCTGTGGTGTATATAAATTATAGTAAAAGGTTATTTTGTCTCATTGTTATACCAAAAATACTTCGATCTAGAATATACCGCAGAGCTTTTCTTGTGTGCTTGGTCGCTGGCCTCCAGATATTTCTTGTGTAGTGATAGGCTATGGTTGGCTCTAGGAGCTAAATCTTAAAGCCTATCTCTGCGTTAGCTTCACCTCCCCATCGCTTCATCCGATGGAGTGTGAAAACTCGTTGTAATAACGAGTTTTCAGCCCAGCGCAAGAGGTCGATACTTGGGAAGTATCGACCCTTATAGTGTTCCATCGGAGGGAGCGTGGGGAGGTAGAGTGTGAGATAATTATAGATGTTGCAATTCGGGCACACGCTACTTACTTATTTACAACCATCTGGCGTTCGTCGTCATGAACACAGTGCACAATTGCCCCAACTTTGCTATAATCATAAGCATGACATTTGTACATTTTTGTCGCCAATCACTGGTGCGTGCTGGCCTACTGGGGCTACTGTGCGCTGTGGGGGTGAGTGCGGCGCTGGGCGGGCTGGTGGCAGCTCGGCCCAACAATGAGGTCGAGGCCAAGCTGCCCGAGCTCTGCCGTAGTGGTAGCCCCTGTGCAGTGGTGTGGTTTTCGCAGCCTGGCGAGCGGAATTATTATAAGTCGGGTATATCGATCGACCACAATCAGACAGGCCTCGTCGATATTGTCATTCGTGGCTCGGGCTACTCGGGTAACCGCTCGGGCCCCTTCGACATTAGTTCGATGCACCTCGACCGCAACATGAATTGGAACTACAACCGCAATAGCCGCATCAAGAACGTCCAGTCGAGCGTGATGTACCGTGGGCGCGTCAGTGGCCAAAACCAATACACCAGCCAGGGGGGTGAAGTGCGAGCGCAACTCGACATTGGCCAGTTTGATATCCCGGTGGGGCAGTCGCGTACGGTGGGGATTGGCCTGTATAGCTGTATCTCGACTGATGGCGGGCGTACCCTGGCTGCTAGTGAGAATATTGCCTGTGGTACGAGTGATGTGAAGGTGACGATCACGCGGCGCATCCCACCCTGGACGATCAATGGCCAAAGCTATGTGGGCAAGCAGTGGCCTGGCACGCAAAATATGCAAAAATCCATCCGAGCCTTTCCGGGTGAACAAATCTACTGGGCGCATGATCTCCGCAACAATGGCCCCAACAGCGCAACCGTATCGGTGGGGATGGACGGCACCGGCTTTGCCAATAATTACAGTGGTGGGCATAGCCTGGCGCGCAATGTGACGGGCCAGTCTGGGCAGCTCTTTTATACGGTGTATCCAAGCGGCGGCACGACCGACCGCTATACCAGCTACCGTATCCAAACGAGCGATGTTGGCCGCACACTCTGCCAACGGATATCGTGGTCACCTGGCATTGCTGGTGACCCAGCGTGGCGACGCAGCGACCCGGCGTGTGCTAGTGTGCACTCAGACTTTGAGCTCTATCCATCGGCCACAATTGATGGCAAGAAGCTTGCGACGCTGGAGGGTGGGAATATTGCGCCTAGCCGGATTGACGAATCCATCCACAACACTGGTGCAAGCCTCGACAAAGACCGCACCGAGAGCGAAGCCGCGGCCTACCAGTTTATCGTGCGGGGGCAGCACCGCCAGCAGTTCCTTGGCAGCCTGAGCAGCATCTTCGATCGTGGGGCGGCAGTGGGCTATCCCTATGCCTTGGGTAGCTACAGTGGGAGCGACACAGCGTGCACCTGGCTGCGCGGCAAGCAGCCGATCGACTGCACCAACGAGCCCACCTTCCGCGAGAACAAAAAATACCTCGACAGCCACACACGTCTGAATGACACCAAAGATATCAACGCTGCCGATGCCAAGGTAGGGGATATGATTTGTCGCATTGTTGCTATCAAAGATTATAACTATAAACACACCGACGGCAATGAGCGTCGTATTTCCTCGCCCGCCTGCGTAACAGTGACGAAGCTACCGTGGGTGCAGATCTGGGGTGGCGACTTGCGCGTTGGTAACGGCATTGGTGCGGCGAGTGGTAATGGCGATGCGCAGATCGTCACCCTCAAGACGACCAAAGATGGCAATATGTATGGCAGCTGGGCCGAATATGGTATGATGGCGCCGCAAAATGGCGGCAAAATCCTATCAGCTACTGGTGGTGTATTGTCTGGCCGGCGGGGGTATGGTGGTGATTATGACCGCGCTAAGGATAGCCTTGCCTTTGCTAATACCGCTACGCCAGCTGGTCGCTGGGCACCACCGAGCAATGTGAAAGTGCCAAGCTTTGGCCGGGGCGCAGCGGCTGGTACGTCTATCGATGTGGGGAGTTTTACGGGCCACAATGTGCGCAGCGTTAATGGCGATGCCACCATCCATGGTACGCTGCCCGGTAGTAGTACGCTGGTGGTGGAAGCAAGCGGCACAGTGACGATTGATGGTGACCTCAAGTATGGTGCCACTACAGTAGATGACGCCACCAAGCTTTCGCAGCTCGTCATTAAGGCCAAGAATATCGTTGTTCGGCATAATGTTAAAGAGGTCAATGCTTGGCTGATTGCTCAGCCAACCGGTGGCAGTGGGGGAGTCATCTCCACCTGCGACGAGATCCGACACGTTGGCGCGTACTTCAATGGGCTCACCGCCGAGACCTGTAAAGAAAAGCTCACCATCAACGGCACCATCATGGCACGCCAGCTCCAGCTGCGCCGCACCTTTGGCGCTGAGAAGGATAACCTCGCCGAAGCTGCTGAGGTACTCAACCAACGTGCCGATGTCTTTATGTGGGGCTCGCGTTACAACAAAAACAACGACCTGCCCATCACCACCGCCACCACAACAGAAGCCGCACCGCGGTTTTAGCTCAGGTGTAGTCATGGTTAAGAGCTCTTTATCTTTCTCTGCATTATGTCGAGAAATAGTGGAGAGCGTGAGATTCGGCACATAACATATGAGCATCAACGCGCGATCGACATGTGAGATATCGATCCGCTAATATCCTGATAAGGGTGAGGCGGGTAGGAAGTTTTGCAGTGCTAGTTTGGCATATTTTCCTCCACCAACCCCCTTGCCTAAACCAATGTCGCTTATGTATAATAGATGAGTATGAAGTTTCAAAAAGGGTCGGGCGATTTCTTTGCACTCGATATCGGTACCAATGCCGTGCGGGTTTTGCAGCTAGCACCAGCTGGCGACGAGTGGGAGCTCGTGGCACATGGCTATGCGCCCGTTGACCGCCGTATTACTAGCAGCGATGCACCAGAGTCGCGCCGTCGCCTGGGCGAAGTTATTATGACTGCCGTGGGCCAGAGTGGCATCAAGACGAAGAATGTTGCGATTGGCCTGCCATCTAATAAGACCTTTACAACAGTGGTCGATGTGCCGCAAGTTTCCGATGCCGAGCTGCGCGCCACGATGAAATACCAGATAGACCAATATGTGCCGATGGCGGATGATGCCAAAGTAGACTGGGTGCTGCTGGGGCCATCGCTCCACGCGAGCGACCAGCAAGAGGTGCTGATTAGCAGTGTATCGAAGGGATATAGTGAGGATCAGCTTGAGTTTATCGAGGGCCTGGGGCTGAATGTGATTGCTATCGAGCCCGACCCAATTGCCATGGTGCGGGCCTTTGCACCACCTCAGCAAGCAGCAAACGGTGCCGCAGTGATGCTGATCGACATTGGTGAACTCTCGACTGACCTCGCCATTATCTACGGTGGGGCACCGCGCCTCGTCCGGACTATTCCGTCCGGTGTCAGTAGCCTCGTCAAGTCGGCAGTACAAAACCTCAGCGTTCAGGAGGACCAAGCTCGGCAGTTCATTCTCAAGTTTGGTCTAGCGGAGGATAAGCTCGATGGGCAGGTGGTGCGTGCTATTGAGGGTGCGCTGGATAACTTTGCGAGCGAGCTTATTAAATCAATCAAATTCTTCCAGACGCGCTACGCTAGTGCCCAGGTGTCGAGTATTACACTGACGGGCTTTGGCGAGATGATTCCACATCTCAGCGAGTATGTTGCGGCCAAGGTAGAGGTCCCGACCGCCCCTGGTAACCCCTGGCACGGTATCCATATGCCGCAGACGAGCCAAGAGCAATTGGCTAACGTCGCACCAGAGTTTGCCACAGCAGTCGGCCTCGCAAAACGGAGGAACGATGCATGATAGAGATTAACCTCATTCCTGATGTCAAGCGCGAATACCTGCATGCCCAGCGCATGCGCAATGGTGTGATATCGCTCTCCATTCTCGTGAGCATCATTGCTGGCGCAGCGGTGGCGCTGCTGGTGGTGTATGTTGGTACGCAGAGTGCCCGCGAGTGGCTGACCGACAACGAGATCAAAGACCAATACGGCAAAATTAGTAGTGTCAAAGACGCCAACCAGATCGTCACCATCCAGAACCAACTAGCTCAGCTTTCCTCGATGCACAAGGATAAGAGTATCGACTCGCGGATTTTCGATGTGCTCAGTGCCATCAATCCTGCCGCGCCCAATGATGTGAAGATGTCGACCGTCAGCCTCGATCCGTCTGAGACGAAGCTCTCCATTGAGGGGTCGGCAGCCAACAGCTTTGAGGCGACAGACAAACTCAAGAAAATGATCCTCAACACCAAGCTGAGCTACACCGATGGCGATAACCGTGTCCAGACCGTCAAGCTGGCTGACGATGTGACGGTGAGCGATACCAGCTATGGCGAGGACGCCAGTGGAGCTAAGGTGCTGCGCTTCAAGCTGACCTTTACCTACCCCAAGGAGCTTCTCTCTAATAGCTCCAAGAATCTGCGCATCGAAGCCCCAACTGGTAGTACTAATGTGACCGACTCGCGCTTGCATGTGCCCGATAGCCTCTTTACGCCCAAGGCGACCAACAAGGAGAAGAACTAGATGAGTAAGAAAGACGCCGCCATCCACAAGCGCCAACAGATCGAGCAATCCAGCCGAGTGATGTTCCTCTGGGTGGCTGGAGCCTCAGTAATTGTGGGTTTCGCACTGGTGATATCGTGGTTTTTGGTGCAGCAAATTATCTTCAAAGAGCGGGTGCTTGGCGAGAAAAATAATACTGCTGCCGTACTCAAGAACAACAACGACGCAGTCGAGAAGCTACGCGGCGAGCTGAAGGTGCTCGAGACCAACTCACACCTCAATGCCAGCCGCATCAACAACGATGAGAAGGCTCTCCAGGTGGTGCTTGATGCTTTGCCGGCGGAGGATAACGCTCTCGCGTTGGGTGCTTCGCTCCAGTCTAAGCTGGTCAATGGTGTGGCAGGAGTGTCACTCGATTCGCTTAATATCGACCAAACGGACGACAGCGAGTCGTCTGGCAGTACTGGTGCAGCCGCTAGCAATGGCAACTTGCAGTCCATCCACTTCACCATGGAGGTATCAGCCAGTAACCCCAACGCTCTGCGCGAGCTTTTGCAGCGCTTCGAGCGCTCCATCCGCGTGATCGAGATTGACCGTATGACCATTGAGCGGACCGACAGCAAAGTCGCCATGAAGATCTCGGCTCATGCCTACTACTCACCAGCCAAAACCATCGAGCTAAAGAAAAAGGACATCAAACCATGAAGAAGACCGACATCGCAATGATCATCTTGATCGCTAGTATATCAGTAGTGGTGGCGTTTTTTGTGGCGAGTAGTATCCCATTCTTGCAAATGCCGCAGCGTGGCACCAAGGTAGAGACAGTCGAGAAGCTCTCGAATACGATTGATGAACCAGACAGTGCAGTGTTTAATAAGGAGGCGATCAACCCAGCGGTCGAGACGATCATTGGGCAATCGCAGCAGAAATAACAGAGGTAGCGTGTGGCACTGATGACAAGTGATATGCAAGAAAAACTCACTACACTCCTTGTTGACGAAGGGCTGATCACGCGCCAGCGCCTTGATGATGCTACCAAGCTGGCCCGCGAGAGTGGCCGGCCACTATTGACTGTGTTGACTGATGAATCGGCGATCGATAATGAGCTGCTGACCCGGGCGATTGCCCATGTGTCTGGTGTGCCGTATGTCAATCTCACTAATACAATTGTCGACCAAGACATCCTCACGCTTTTGCCGTCGGACATTGCCGAACGTTTCATGGCAGTGCCACTAGCCGAGGTGCAGAACCGCTTGGCGGTGGCGATGATTGACGCCAATAACGTCCAGGCGGTCGATTACCTTGCTAATCGCGTGCAGCGCCCACTCAAAGTCTTTATGGCGTCGGAAGCTGGAGTGCGTCATGTGCTCGAGCAGTACCGCACCGACCTCAGTAGCGTGAACGTGGCAGCCCAAGTGTCGCAGGCCGAGGCAGCCGCTGAAGCTCGGGGCGATATCAAGACAATCGTCCAAGACTCACCAATTAGCCGAGCCCTGAGTACTATTCTCGAATACGCCGTAAAGAGCCGTGCGAGCGATATCCACATTGAGCCGCTGGAGAAGTCGCTCAAGATCCGCTGCCGTGTCGATGGTGTGCTGCGCGAAGTCATGCAGCTGCCCAAAAGCATCGAGCCAGCACTGGTGAGCCGGATCAAGATCCTGTCTGAGTTGAAGATCGATGAACACCGTATCCCGCAGGATGGGCAGTTTGCCGTCAAGGTGGCAGATAAGGAAGTTGACCTCCGTATTGCCATTAGTCCAGTGGTGTGGGGCGAGCAGGTGGTGATCCGTTTGCTGGACAAGACTGGCACATCCTTCGAGCTCGAGCAGATGGGCTATGCTGGGCGTGCCCTCCGGCTCATTCGCCAGGGGATCCACCGCCCCAATGGGATGATCCTCACCAGTGGCCCGACTGGTAGTGGTAAGTCAACCAGCCTCTATGCACTGATCAAAGAAATCAAGGACGACACCATCAATATCGTCACACTGGAAGACCCGGTGGAGTACAAAATGGAGGGAGTCAACCAGATCCAGGTTAATAGTGACGTTGGCCTTACCTTTGCTAATGGTCTACGCAGTATTCTCCGCCAAGACCCTGATGTGGTGATGGTGGGGGAGATCCGCGACAACGAGACGGCCAACCTCGCCGTTCAGGCAGCGCTGACGGGTCACCTTGTCTTTAGTACGCTTCACACCAACTCAGCAGCGGGGGTGTTGCCGCGCTTGCTCGATATGCATATTGAGCCATTTCTCATCGCTAGCACCGTTAATACCATCATTGGCCAGCGCTTGGTACGCCGGATTGGGCCCCAGCACGAGAATTATTGGTCTAACCCGCTCGAGACAGAGATGATCCTCAGCACTGTGGGGCACCTCTTGCCCAAGACCAAGGCAGAGGCAGCCAAAATCTCGGCCGACCTTGGCTATACCGACTTGCCGCTAGCTGGCCAAAAGTCCTACCGCCTCGTGCGTGGGCGCGACACGGCCAACACACCACGGGGCTACAGCGGCCGAGCCGGACTCTTTGAGGTGATGGAAGTGACAGAGGAGATCCAGCAGCTCATTACCGCCCGAGCGTCGAGTACTGAGATCCAGAAGAAAGCCATCGAGCAAGGGATGATCACGATGCGCCAAGATGGCTACCTCAAGGCGCTGCAAGGGATTACCACCCTGGAGGAAGTCAACCGTGTCACATCAGACATAGCATAAGAAAGGAACCAACAACAACCATGGAAAATAGAGAATTACGCATAGAAGTCCTGCTTGAGGATGTGGTGCGCCGCCGCGCCTCAGACTTGCACATTCAGGTGGGGCTACCCCCCATGCTGCGCATTGATGGTGCGCTGACCCCTGTGGCGGGCTTTGGCCCACTGGACGAAGCGCAGGTGGAGCGGCTTGTTTTTGCTATTCTCGACCAAGACCAGCAGCAGGTGCTGATGAAGGACAAAGAGTTTGACTTTAGCTTCGCCTTTGGTAATCTTGGGCGCTTCCGGGTGAATGCCTTTCATGAGCGGGGCAACTTGGCGGCCGCGCTGCGTTTGATCCCGAATGAAATCAAGTCTGTGACCGAGCTCGGTATGCCGCCCGTCGTTATGACCTTTGCTGACTTCCCGCGTGGTCTGGTGCTGGTGACGGGGCCAACTGGTAGTGGTAAGTCGACCACCCTTGCTGCTTTGATTGATAAAATCAACACTGAGAAGTCGCACCACATCATCACCATCGAAGACCCGATTGAGTTTACTCACAAGAGTAAGCGCTCGGTGGTCGTGCAGCGTGAGGTGCACTATGATACCTACTCCTTTAGCGCTGCGCTGCGCTCCAGCCTACGCCAAGACCCAGATGTCGTGCTGATTGGTGAGATGCGCGATCTCGAGACGATCAGTGCTGCTATCACTATTGCTGAGACGGGCCACTTGGTGTTTGCCACCTTGCACACCAACAGTGCAGCCCAGAGTATCGACCGCATGATCGACGTCTTCCCGCCGCACCAGCAGCCACAGATTCGAGCTCAGCTGGCCAATATCTTGATGGCAATCTGTAGCCAGCGCCTCGTGCCAGCCATCGGTGGTGGGCGAGTGGTGGCCGCTGAGGTCTTGGTGGCCAACCCAGCGGTGCGCAACGTCATCCGCGAGGGCAAGAGCCACCAGCTTGATGCCATCATCCAGACTGGAGCAGACCAAGGTATGCAGACGATGGATCGAACACTGGTGAGTCTGGTCCAGAGTGGCACCGTGACGTACGACAGCGCCCGCGAGTTTGCGGTTGACCTCACCGAATTCGAGCGCTTAATGAGAGGATAATCAATGCGAAAGTTCAACTACGAAGCACGCGATAAAGCGACCGACACCATCATCAAATCTATCGTCCAGGCCGAGTCTGAGATGGCGGCGGCACGCGTTTTGACTGAGCAAGGCTTCGTTCCGCTCGATATCAAAGAAGTCGATGAGAGCGGTGGGCTCTTTGGCGGCCTGACACGCCGCGTGACGACCAAAGACAAGGTGGTCTTTACGCGCCAGCTGGCGACGCTGATTGGTGCGGGGCTACCTCTGTCGCAGAGCCTTCGTACGGTGCTGGAGCAAACGGAGAACAAGAAGCTGCAAGAGATTATCCAAGAAATCATTGCCGATGTTGAGGGTGGTCGGCAGCTATCGGACTCCTTTGGTAAACACCCCGAGATCTTCGACAAAATCTACCTATCGCTCGTGACTGCAGGTGAGGCCTCTGGTACGCTCGACCAAGCGCTCAAGCGGGTTGCCTCCCAGCAGGAAAAGGATGCCGCCATGGTGAGCAAGATTCGCGGTGCCATGACGTATCCAGCCATTGTCCTGGCGGTGATCATGGGAGTGATGCTCTTTATGTTGCTCGTGGTGGTGCCACAGGTTGAGAAGCTATATAGCGATATGCACAAGACGCTGCCATTCCTCACTGCGGCACTAATCGCTGTGGCGAAGTTTACTGCGACCTTCTGGTGGGCGGAGCTGATTTTGCTAGTGGGTGCTATCTACTTCACCCGCCAATATGCCAAAACAGGACCTGGCACACGCGCTTTCGACACGCTTAAGCTTAATATGCCCTTCGTCGGCAGTATGTTTCGCAAGCTTTACATGGCGCGCTTTACCCGCACCGGCCAGACACTGCTTGCGACTGGTGTGCCGATGCTCGACATGCTCGACATCACCGCAACAGGGGTCAATAATACAATCATCGAGGCTTCTATCCGCCGGACTGCCGAGAAGGTCAAGGGTGGGCGAGCGCTGTCTGTCTCACTGAGCCGTGAGGATTATATTTTGCCAATGGTGCCGCAGATGATCAAGATTGGTGAGCAGTCGGGTAAGATTGACGAAATGATGGGTAAGACTGCCCAAGTCTACGAAGACGAGCTAGACGAAGAGATCCGCAACATCTCCACCGCCATCGAGCCTGTGCTCATGGTCGTCCTCGCCATCGTGGCTGGCGGTATGGTGGCGGCCATTCTCTTCCCGATATATAGTTTGGTAGGGCAGCTGACGTAGTGCTTGCAGCCAGAATAGCGAATACTTTACTAAGGTCCAGAGCGGCATCACATCAAACAAGAAAATATCTGGAGGCTAGCGATTAAGCAAGCGGACGGTCTCTGTGTCTATTCTGGCCGGAACATTTTCGGTTTGGTGTGATACCGCTCTGATTGTTGGATTATGCGATATTTTTGAGTCTTGTGACGATCTCTATAAGAGAAAGTCTGATTCTCTATAGCCATTTATGATAGTATAAGAGTGCACCATAGTCGGGGCCGGATAAGTGTCCATGCCTCGGCTTTTTTGTCGTCTAGCACAGTTCACTTCAGAGTAAATAGCATGCTATACTATACCCATGCCCTGGTAGCTCAACTGGATAGAGCAGCTCCGTCCTAAGGAGAAGGTTGTAGGTTCGACTCCTATCCGGGGTACCAAGTATTTATATGGATTAACTGCGCAGCGGTATGGTATAGTGCACCGCTCAGTGTGTTGACTTGCTATAGCAAAAACTCGCCAAGGTAACGGCGAGTTTTTTGTTTTGCTTGAGTATCTTGTAGTGGTAAGCGCAGTGTGACGAAACGAAAAACGTGGGGCTTTTATTACCCCCCAAGCCCACCAACTACCTCAGCTGCCCATCGCACCCAGTCGGACATATCCTTCCAGCGGCTGCAGGCAGCGCCAACGAACATAATGGCGGAGGAGAAGAGGGCGAATGAGACAACCCAAGCCATAAAGTCGGCTGGCATGGCTCGTGTGCCGTCACTTGTCCAGCAGAGGTAGCAGAGCCAGCCAAGTGCTCCTGCCGCAAGTATACAAAGCGCACGGACAATGCCGTGGCCAAGGCGACGCTGCCAGTCAGGCGCTGCGATTGGCTCGGTGGGGTCGATAGCCACTGGCGTTGGTACCTTTGGCGGTGGTGCCGCAGCTGGTGGGTGGTGTGGCGGTGGCACTGGTGGCGCTCCGGCACCAGCAGCAGTGCGGCGCTTATGAATAAATCGCCCAGCCGTCACCATATACAAATGCTCCGCATAGTATGCATGACCTCATTATACGCAGGGGTTGTGGGGTGGTGTCAAGGGGTGAATAATTGAAGTTTTTGCTTCTTCTGCGCTAGCTCACCCTCCCATCACTTCATCCGATGGAGTGTGGGGAGGGTGAGCGTGAGATGCAGCAAGGGTACTGCTGCTATAGGGCGCTCACTGCACAAGAAAATATCTGGAGGCCGGCGACCAAGCAAGCGGACAAGCTCTATGATATATTCTGGCCGGAACATTTTCGGTCTAGTGAGTCCCTATAGTAGCTGGCAGCGAGGTTTGGTACCCAAGTGGAGGTGAGTTCGTGCTACAATAGACAGCAAGAAAAGCATAACAATCATCACACAAAAAGGCAGGGCATAATGGCACAGACCAAGGCATTTAACGGGCAGCGCGAGGGTGAGGAGCTGCTGTTTGTCTTTCGGCGGCATATTATTGCCATGCGCAAGGGGTTTTATATGCTGCTGCTGCCACTGGCGGTGGGGGCTATTCCACCGCTGATTTGGCAAGACACACTGGAGCTGTTTCTCTTGCCAGTGGTGGGGCTGGGGCTCGGGCTTATTGGCTTTTGCTATCATTTTTTGATGTGGCGCTACACCTACTACATTGTGACCGACCAGCGCATCCGCCAGGTGACGCAAAAAGGATTTTTTGGTACCGATGTGGTGGAGCTGAGCTTGGCAAAAATCCAAAATATCAGCTATAATATACCAGGATTCTCGGGTGAGGTGTTTCATTTTGGTACGATTGTGATCCAAACATTTGTGGGCGATCTCATCATCCGCAATGTCGATCATCCCGAGCAGATCTACAATCAGCTGCAAGATGCCGTCAGCGAGGCGGAGCGTGCAGCACAAGCAGCAGGAGTATCACCATGAAATTACCAAGCAAAAAACCTAAACGTAGCCGTTATGGCACTCAGGCCACATCAACCGCCTCAGCTACTGGCCTGAAAGATCGCCTCACAGCGCTCAAGCCGAAGCGGGGGGGCAAGAAAGCAGGTAAATCTGCCAAAACAGAGGCGGGCACAGCCAACCCCAACACTCCCAAGAAGTTCGAGCGCATCACCAACGAGACGGTGGCGGCACACCGCGAGGAGATATTGGCTGGTGGGCGCAAGTTCAAACATCCCGTCCAGGTGTCGCGCCGGCGGGTGATTATCAACACGATCATTGTGGCGCTGGTAGCGGCTTTGCTGCTGGCGGCGGTGGCGTGGCAGCAGCTCTACATTGCCCAAAGCTCCAACAACCTCCTCTACCGCATGACGCAGATCTTTCCTGTGCCAGTAGCCAGCATTGATGGCGAGCTGGTGCGCTATAGCGACTACCTAGTGCAGTATCGGGGATCTAAGTATTATCTAGGCAAGTACGATGAGATCCGCATCGACAGTGATGATGGCCGCGAGCAGCTCAAGCACATCAAGCGCGAGTCGCTCAACCGAGCGCTGGTCGACACCTACGCCGCCAAGCTGGCACGCCAGTACAACATCACGGTGAGCGACCAAGACATTGATACCGTCATCGAGCAGCAGCGCAATACCGCCAATGGCAAGATTAGCCAAGAGACGTATGATGCATCGTCGCGCATGATGTACAACTGGTCGCCATCGGATTATCGCCAAGCAGTGCGGCGCAGCATTGTGCGGGCTCGAGTAGCCTTTGCGGTTGATAAAACGGCCGATGAGCTGCAGCGCAAAGCCGCGGGGCTGGTAGCGAGCAGCAATGGCGAGTTTGCCAAAATCGCGACCCAGCTTGGTGGCAGTGGCCGCAGTAAACCACAGGTGGGGGACTCTGGCCTGATCAATCTTGCCAGTAGCTACAACGGCCTCGCGGTGAGCGAGATCGCTAAGCTCGAGCCTGGCAAACCCTCTGGTGTCATCAAGAGCACGACGGATAGCGGCTACTACTTCGTCAAAGTAAACGAGAAGAACGATAGCAAAATCCGCTTCACCTACCTCTACATCCCCCTCACTGAGCTTACCAAGCAAGTTGCCCAGCTCAAAAGCGACGGCAAGGTGCAAGAATACATCGACGTGCCGCAGAAGTAGGGGGCATTTCATCCGATGGAGTGTAAAAACCGGTCATTATGACCGGTTTTTAGCCTTGGCATTGGGAGGTCGATACTTTGCTAGAAGTGTCGACTCTTTGGTATTTCAGAAGAAGTGTAGAGGAGGAAAGCGTGAGATAGATCTATCAATAAGTGCCTATGGTTCTCAGCAGGAAATACGCGGGGCAGGCCATTCTTGGTACATTTTCTATAGCAATCATGCCAAAAATACTAGTCATATAGCACCGTTTTGCGCCTCTCCGCATAGGCTCATCATCTCGTGCGAACAAAACCTAGACAACGCTGCCATTCTACGCTATGATAGCAGTAACGTAAGCATATTCGTACATTGGTACAAAGGAGAAGTATGAAACAACACCAAGCGAAGCAAGAAGGGTTTACCATCATCGAGGTGATGCTGGTGCTGGCGATTGCCGCCTTGATATTCTTGATGGTCTTTGTGGCGCTACCTGCCTTGCAGCGGGGTCAGCGCGACACAGCACGCAAGAATGATGTGCAAAACATCGCTGCTGCCGTGACGCAATATACATCAAACAACCGCGGGAAGTTCCCCGACAGCAAGGGCCTCAAGGGTTATCTAGGCGACCTCTCGAACCTCGACAAAGAGAGCATCTCCGTCCAAGATAATGCGGGCAATGGCACCGTAACGCCTTCTACCGAGAGCGCCATCGTCGTCAAGGGTGTGCGCTGCGACGCCACCAACGCTGATGGTGCTACCCTCAAGAAGGGTACATCGAAGCAGTTCGTCGTCGTCACCAAGCTCGAGGCAGGCGGCAACGGCGTGGCATACTGTCTCGAGTCATAGTAGCTGAGCAGAGATGTACAAGAAGATGGCTGGTACCAAAGGGTGCCAGCCTCTTTTTATGATGAATGACACGGATTATCGCGCGAGCATAACTTCATTCCAAAACGTCACGTTCTTGTGCTAACCTATTTTTAACGACGTAAGCCCTGAGCCTTCACAGATTCTCACACACCATTGGAGGAAGTGGTGGGGAGGTGGCATTAAGAAAATGAGATTTGTATATGCAAGGTACAGATAAAACCCGAGGCTCACACACCATGCTTGCCGAACAAGAAAATTTGAGAAGGCCAGTAGCCAAGTGGGTGGGAGAACCTGCCGTATATTCTGGCCGGATAGTATGTCTGCATGAGCCTTCGGTAGAGCGTGATGATGTAGCACGTTCTTGCATATCTTTGCTATACTAGTGAGGTATGACGATCTTGATAGCAGGTGCACTGCTCCTCCTCGGTGTAGTGCTGGGTAGCTTTGCGGGCGCGCAAGTGTGGCGGGTGCGTGCGCGGCAATTGCGGACTGATAAGCAAACCGGCCACCCCTACGACAAACACGAATGGCGCCAACTGCGCGTCCTCTTGCAGGGCACACTGCGAGACGATCGCTCGCGCTGCCTGCACTGTGGGCATGTGCTGGCGTGGTATGATCTACTCCCCGTAGTGAGCTGGCTATCGACTGGTGGGCGCTGCCGCTATTGCCAGCAGTTCATTGGCTGGTTCGAGCTGGTGATGGAGCTGGTGCTAGGGGTTGGCTTGGCACTGTCGTATCTGGTATGGCCATGGGCATTGCCAGCCAGTAGCTTACTCTTTGCTGTATGGGCGGTGGTGGCCTTAGTGCTGATGATCCTCGCGGCGTATGACGCCAAGTGGCAGCTCCTGCCTGACCCGCTTAACTATGGCTTGATGGCACTGGGTGCACTCTTCGTGCTGGTGCGGATGATGACGCTGCACGATGTTGATCTTGTATCACTCACGGGGGCGGTGGCGCTACTGGCGGGGTTGTATGGTGGGCTGTATGCCATCTCGCGCGGGGCGTGGATTGGCTTTGGCGATGTGAAGCTCTGCGTGGGCTTGGCACTGCTGCTGGGCGATTGGCGGTTGGCCTTTATGACGCTGTTTTTCTCTAACATGCTGGGTTGTATCATCGTCCTGCCAGGCCTAGCGCGTGGCCAGCTCAATACGCGCTCGCAGGTGCCATTTGGGCCGCTGCTTATCATTGGCTGCGTTATCTCGCTCTTGTTTGGCGGGCATATCTTGCGCGCGCTGGTGGCATTGCCACTAGGCTTTTGAGACCCAGGCTGGGTAGATTTGCTCCTTCTTGTAAACCTGATGTAATACTTGACAATCCAGAGAGAGAGTACTATAGGCATCATAAACACCTAACTCCAAGGAGCTATGATGCCACGATATGACCAGCCACTTAGTGGTGAGACAAAACAACAAGAACCGTATAAGCCAGAGTTGCGAGACTTTCCAATGCCAAAGACCCAAGAGTTTAGGAAGGGAATAAATGATGAGTATACTCGGCGAATGGAAGAGGCTGAACAAAAGATTAAAGCAGACCTTGCCAGAGAAGACAATGAACGCCGATGTGAGGATATCGCCAATGAAATACAGCGGCTTGGCAGAGTATTGGCAGAGAATGGCTTTGGTAGCCGACCTGAGGACAAGCATGTTGCCGTCACTAGCTATGTTGGTGGTGAGAACAGATATTCGCGCGGGGCCTATGTTCAGTGTGAGACGGCCGTTGTAGCGCGGTTTCTCCCCAAGGGTGCATATGATGATAGTAGTTGGGGACAAGCTCAAGAGGACTCGATATATAAAGGGAGCGACGACTGCGATATCACTGACCCACATGATGAAACTCAGTATAATAAGGGTGGTTACACCATTAGCATTGTAACTGGCCCAGCAGTCGAAGTGTATTCCGATCGACCACTAACAGATGAACGGAAGAATCGCTACCGTGATTTTCACCAGCCAGGGACAGTGCTAGTGAGCTTTGCTGGCCGGTATAATGACGATGCAAAGGTGCTTCGTGTTGGCGAGCTAGGTAAGTTAACTAACCCAAAGGCATACGAGCTCGTCCTTGCTGCTATGCAAGATGCTGAGGCGGAGTTACTGGCTGGTGAAGAGACGCAGTAGGCAGTAAAGTCCTTTGAAGTGAGCCAAGCAAAAACCAGCCCGAGAGTGGCTGGTTTTCGCGTTCTTTGCCTGAGCTGTGCAGAGGTATTGTCTCTCCCCAGAATCGCCCCATCACCCTGTGCCGTCAATGCTGCTTGTGCTATACTAGAGAGGTTATGAGTATGCCAGTGAAGCCAGGGTTCACCATTATTGAGATGATGCTATTTTTGGCGGTGAGTGGGGCAATGGCAGCCGGGATTATGGTAGGTGTGGGCGCGACGGTCAATGCGCAGCGCTACCGCGATGCCACCCATTCGCTGGTGAGCTTCTTCCAGGGGGAGTACGACCGGGTGGTGAATGTCCAGAATGATCACGACCGCAACCTTGGCTGCAGCACCAGCGGCATTAGCCAGAGCATTACCCCACAGGTGCCTGGCACGAGCGAGTGCACCATCATTGGGCGGTTTATTACCACTGGCCGTGATGGTCGAAGCCTCATCGCACGGACGATCTATGCCACACGTGATGGCTCAGCTGCAGCAACGGACTATGAGGCGCTGACTCGCTCTGGGCTTGTCCAGTCGGACACCGCCAGCCAGACAACTACCTACGAGCTAGCCTGGGAGACGGCGCTGCGGCAGGGTGCACGCCACTCGTATTTGATCGTGCGCTCGCCCTCCAGCGGTGCCATCAAGACCTACATTGGTAACACAGACAACCCGATGACCGTCCTTTCGCCTGACAACGACGCCCAAAAAGGCGACACCAACCTCTGTATCGATCCCGATGGCTTGGTCTTTACTGGCATTAGTGGGGCAGTGATTGCCCGGGGTGGCAGCTCGGCCAGCAGTGTGAAGCTGATCGGTGGAGGAATAGGCCAATGCTAGGGCGTCGCCACGAGCGGGGTGATACGATCATTGAGGTGATGTTTGCCTTCGTGCTCTTTAGTATGGTAATTGTGGGGGCTTTTATGATTATGAACCAAGGTATGGCACTGGCGCAGCGCTCGCTGGAGGTAACGCAGGTGCGACAGCAGATCGACTCGCAGGTGTTACTGATTCGGACTGCTCAGCAGGCCGTCAATCAGCAGCTGTGGGAGACCATCAAAGGCAAGGTAGGTACGACCACGCCCATCACGCTGAGCGAGCTCGCCGAGAGCAACTGCCGCCTTTCGCCAGATACATTGCGGGGGCGCGGCGCATTCTTTGTTGCGCCGCGGGCCGATGCTGCCTCGGGTAAGCAGGTCATTCGTCTCTTCGAGCCGACCAACGCGAGCTACCAGCCCGAACCGACGACCTACAGCAAGGTAGACTTTGGCAACGATCCGCGGGCGCAGGGGCTCTTCGTCCAGATTGTCAAGGCGGAGGGTGCTAATGCCAACCTCGCCTACGATATGTATGTCTCTGCCTGCTGGCCCACCGTGGCGAGTGATAAGCCAATGACGATTGGCACCGTAACGAGGTTGTATGATGTGGCGCGCTAACAGAGGTAAAGCACAGGGAGAGAAGCCGCGGCAGCACCTAGCACGGCAGGCCGCACGGCGCGGAGAGCCAGGCTTTACCCTCATCGAGCTGCTGCTGGCAATGAGCTTCCTCTCGGTGCTGCTTATTGCCATTACGACCTCCACGCTGCAGATCATCGGTCTGTATACAAAGGGGGTGACGCTCAAATCAATCAACCTCGCAGGGCGCGATGTAGCCGATTCCTTCCGGCGCGATGCCTTGGCCTCGGCAGATGGGATCCGCTATGTGTCGCCAGACAAAGGCGGTGGGTTGGGGCGTCTATGCTTTGGCACGATGTCGTATGTGTGGAGCTCAGCCGCCAAGCTACAGCAAGGCAGTGCCATCCGCTACCAAAACGACACACGCCAGGGTGATGTGCGCGGCGATATGATTGTCCTCGCCCGCGTGGCCGATGCCGGTGCGCAGTATTGCAACCCAACGGCTCGTGGCACGTACTCGACCGATGTATTTCTTAGCAAAGCAACGGAGCTGCTGGGCTCGCGCGAGGGGGATTTGGCGCTGCGCGATCTGCAGATCAATCCCGTTATCGAATCGACCGAGGGCACGCACACCATCTACCGCCTCCGCTTCGTCATTGGGACAAACCAGCAAGATACGATCAACACCGCCAACCAGACCTGCAAGCCACCCACGAACGACAGTGCTAATTATAACTTCTGCGCCATTAATATTTTTGAGACATTGATACAGGGGTAGGATGATGAGGTGGATGCAACGGCAGAACAACAAGCAGCGGCAGGCCGGCATGGTGTCGCTCTTTGTGGTGATGTTTTCGACAGTACTGATCACGGTAGTAACGGTGAGCTTTATCCGCCTGATGGTACAGGAGCAACAGCGCGCCAGCAACAACGACCTTTCGCAGAGTGCCTACGACTCGGCGGTCGCTGGAGTAGAGGATGGCAAGCGTGTCATTCGTGCGGCTCTCAAGGGTAATGAGCGGGCTCGCCGCGCCATTGAGCAGCAGCGTTGCAACACCGTGGCAGCAGCTGGTGTGGTGTCGTCCGTCAGTGGCGAGACGACCATCAAGACGAGTAGCGGCAGCAGCACGCTCAACCAAGCCTACACCTGCGTCAAGATCGAGGCCAAGACTGAAGACGTCAAACTTGACCTTGCAGAAGGGGAATCGACTGTTATCCCGTTGGTTGGTGCAGATGCCTTTGATAGTGTGCAGATCGAGTGGATGCGCAAGAAAAACAGCGACAACGAAGTTGCCTCTATCGAAACACCAACCTCCGGTGATCTCCGCTCGTTGCCACGCAAAGACCAGTGGAGCCCCAACGCGCCAGCTCTCATCCGAGCGCAGGCTGTCTTACCCACCAAGACAAGCGTTAGCCTAAGCGAGCTCGATAGCGCCCAGGTGTCGACCAACTTCTTGCGCCCCAGCATCATTACCGACAATGCGAACCCACTCACCATCCAACGCCCTGGCCTGCGCGCCAATAGCGATAGTGGTGCTCAGACGACCGTTAATGCCGTGCCGTGCTCCAACGCGCGCTACACCGGTGGTGGCTATGCCTGTCAGGCCGTCCTCCAAATGGCTGGTGGCGAGTCTGTACCAGCTGGCTCGCGTGTGGCGTTCTTGCGCGTGACCAGCCTGTACAAAGCCTCAGCAGTCAAGATCTCGCTTAAACGGGCAAGCAGCGTGACGAAGTTCGATACCGTCCAGCCCGAAATCGACTCCACTGGCCGGGCAGACACCATCTTTCGCCGCATCAAAAGCCGCGTCAATGTCGGCTTCAATACCAATGGTAGCTTCACCTTCCCGGAGCAGGGCGTCGATATCACTGGCAGCCTCTGCAAAAACTTCTATGTCACCAACGACGAAGCCGGCCCACTGGGTACGTCGTGTAATCCGTAGGGATGAGAATCTAAAATAGATAGGTCGCTATTATTTAGAATAGCGACCTATATTTATACATAAGAAAGGGATGCTATTTACGGCGCATCTGGCCCAAAGTACTCGAAGTAGGCATTTTCTGCGTCGGTTATATCCTTCATTGCTGGAGACTCTATTGTGACGCTTACGTTATAACGGATGTCTGTATTATCATAAACTGTCTTGTCAATGAACCTGCCTATGGAGACATACGCCTTTGAAGGAAGGTACCAATAATGGTGTAATATTGTATCGTCCGAATCGTCCTTACCTCTACCAAATTTTGATTGCATAGACTTCACGCACGCAGAATATAGGTCATCAAGCTTATGTGCAAATTCTTTCTCCAATTCGCTAGGAATCTTCGTTGTTAATGGTATCGTTATAGAGCTAAAATATCCCATTCTGTGATCGAAGAGAATGGATCCATCTCGCTCGCTACCAACTTGAACTGTGCTGACAAAGCCTCTGCCTTCAGGGCCAAGACGCCACCCCAATGAATCTCGCAGCTCGAATGCCTGTTGTTTGGTCATCGGCCAGTCATGGTCCGCCCAAGCGAGGATTACTCTCATCGCTTCTTTGTGGTCAAACATTCTGATTACACTACCATCCGAGCCCCTGTGCTCAGTTGCTCGCGAAGGCTGGATGTTGTTACTTGGTGATGACATATTATTCATAGTTTCCTTTCTAGGGCTCCTACCCCTGTTCTCTCCCACTATGAAATTGCTCGAAGATGTCGCGCAGGTGTTGGTCGGTGACGTGGGTGTAGACTTGTGTGGTGCTGATATTGCTGTGGCCCAGCATGCTCTGGACGCTGCGTAGGTCGGCGCCGTTCATCAGCAGGTCGGTCGCGAAGCTGTGGCGCATAGTGTGGGGGCTGACGTGCTTGGTGATGCCAGCAAGGCGGGCATATTTGCCAATCATCGATTGCACGCTGCGCGTCGTGAGGCGGCGGAAGTCGCCACTGGTGTTTGTGGCACCGTGGTTGCGACTATAGCTGATGAAAAGCGGGTCGAGCGAATCATGCCGGGCGCTGAGGTAGGTCTCGATCTGCTCGGCGGCACGGCTACTGACGAAGACCGGACGGTCTTTTTGGCCCTTACCACGCACCATGAACTCGCGGCGCTTGAGGTTGATGTGGTCGCGATTGAGATTGACAAGCTCCGAGACGCGCAGACCACTGGAGAAGAGCAACTCGATGATGGCTTTGTCGCGCAAATTGGCTTCTTTGCCATCGCTTGGCACGGCATCAATCATCCGCTCTACTTCGTCATAATGGAGGAACGTGACTTGCCGTTTGTGTGTCTTGGGGAGCTCGATCTTGCTCGGTGAGAGGCTGGTGATGTCGCGCTTAGAGAGGTAGTTGAGAAAGCCGCGTAGCGCGATGAGGTGGTAACTCTGGGTAAGCATGCCGAGCTCCTCGCCATAGACGCTTTGGTAGCGGTTGAGCCAGAGGCGGTAGCGCCGCACCAACTCGGGCGTGATCTGATCGACCGTCAATTCAGCACCAGCAAACTCAACGAAGCGCTCGAGGTAGTGTTTGTAGTTCTCCGCTGTTTTGGACGATCGGCCACGCTCCACCTCCATGTATTCGATGAAGTCGATGATCAAATCTTGCATATAATAGTGCTGTGCCATTTGCCATAGTATACCACAATATATAGACAGAGAGGTAGAGTATCAGGTGTTGGCAGGGGGCCAGGCAGCAAGGACAAGCTCTTTGTAGTGTGGCTCAATAGTGAGAGTAACGAATTCGGCACGGGTCAACCATGTTGGGGTACCTTCGCAGTTGTGCTGGGTTGATTGCAGCGTATGAGAGGGAGTGACTCCTGTATAGGCAAGGATAATCTTGCCCTCGCTATGGAGGAAGAAGTCTCTGCGCTGGAGGTGTGGTATGGCAAGGCCGCACTCTTCCATAAGTTCGCGCTCGATTGCTTGATCTGGTGTCTCGCCTGCTTCGATATGCCCACCAGGCAAGCCCCAGCTCTTGTTCTTATTAATATAAATGACAAGAACATGACTGGCATTCTCACTGTAAATAGCTGCTTTGGTAGAGACAGGAAAGAGTAATCGCATAATAGTATCGTAACACACAGCGAGTTTCACGCTCCATCAGCTGTTTTGCGATCACTCACAATACGCTATAATACAAGCAAACCTAACGATAAGGAGCTTTATGAGCGAAACAACAGCGGTGCCCAACAACAATAATGTGCAAAAGACCTTGGTCGTCTTCAAGCCAGATGCTGTGCAGCGGGGGATTGTGGGCGAGATTTTGACCCGTTTTGAGCGGGTGGGCCTCAAGATCGTGGCTATCAAGATGATCGCTCCGACGCGTGATCATTACTACCGCCACTACGAGGAAATTGGCAAGATGGTGTCGCGCCGTGGCAAGCACGCCTTTGGGGTGACGCTGGACTTTATGATGCAAGGGCCAGTCGTTGCTATGGTGTTTGAGGGAGTCGAGGCCGTCAAGCTGGTGCGCAAGCTGGTGGGCCCCACCGAGCCAATGGCCGCCGAGATGGGGACGATCCGCGGCGACTACTCGCACATGAGCTTTGGCTATGCCAACGACGAAGACAAGGGTGTACCCAACCTCATCCATGCTTCGGGCAACCCCGAAGAAGCCGAGCAAGAGATCAACCACTGGTTCTCAGATGACGAAATCTACGAGTACCATGCATTGCATGAGAAGTTTACGCGCTAAGCGTTGATTTCTTGCGTATCTATGCTTTGATAAAGCCACTAACTCCTAGCGGGTGCTCCCATCATAAGGGAACGAGCACCGCTAGGGGTTTTTAGTAAGAAAGAGGTAGTGTGCAAACGGTAGTGCTTGTAGTGCTTGTGGAGTCAGCTGTATCGACAATGAACCCACCGAGAGGGGATTGACTTTATTCTTGATCCGCTTGGCCATCATATCAGAGATAGTCTTAGTTTGCATATTGATGGGCTACAGATAAAAGATGACCATTTTCGCATTATATAAATAAAAATCCTCTTGACCTGTTGCAAGAGGGTGTATCGCATCCAATACTGGCGCGCTCGACCGGATTCGAACCGGCGATCTTCTCCGTGACAGGGAGACGTGATAGGCCATCTTCACTACGAGCGCATAGGCTAGATCAATAGTAGCAGCAATTACCAAAAATCGCAAGAGGTTTGTAAGGAATCGTCCAACCTTAATCTTGTATTACGCTCACCCTTTCCACACCCCCTCCGGAACACTATAAGGGTCGACATTCATCAAGCAGGTAGGAGTGGAGAGGAGAGTACCGCCATCACATCCTCAGCCACAGCGCTCTCGCAATAATTCATCACCCTGCAGTGAGGTAGCCTCTACAGGCTATCCCGCTGTGCCACCTTCCATTTTCGCCTCGCCTCTAGTATAATATAGCGGTGATGCCGCTGTAGCTCAGTTGGTAGAGCGGCGCTTTCGTAAAGCGTAGGTCACCGGTTCGAGTCCGGTCAGCGGCTCCATTTGTTTATGACCAAAGAGAAGAAGGATTTTCTGCGCACCCCTCTCCGCACGATCGCAGCCGATCGGCCATTCTTTGCGGCGCTGATTGGTGTGTTTGTTGCGGGCATCATCTATATGCTGGTGATGGGCTTCACGCTGCAGGTGCGCGATGTGCAGGTTTATGTGCGCTACACCGCCTTTGGTGAGGCGCATTTTTATAAGAGTTATTGGTATTATTTACTCAGTTTTGTGTTGTTTGGTGCGCTGGTAATGGTGGTGCACATTGGCCTGATGGTTAAGCTGTATAGCCTGCAGCGCCGCCAGACAGCGCTTTTTGTGGGGGCGGCAGCAGTATTGGTGCTGCTGGTTGCTGCCTCGTATGGATTAGCAGTAATGCACCTGGCGTATCGATAAATGAATCACAACGATCTCGAGCTGCCCATGGGCAAGCGCACTTTCCTCTACCGATTATTTGAAATTCTCCCAGCATTCTTGAGCTACGGGATGCTGATTTTATTTATCATTTTGTCTTTGATAAATCCACTGTGGGCGTCTATCTACCTTCTTGTCTTGGTGATGAGTGTGATTGTCCGCTCGGTTGGCATTGCCTATCGCACTCTAACGGGCCACCACCAGCTGGAGAAGGCGCAGATGGTCGATTGGCGGCAGCGTCTGGAGCAGCTCGAAGACCCAGTAGCAAGCTATGCTGCCATTCAGGAGCAACCATTGCCTAGGCGTCATCAGCGTGAGTTCCATGCCCAAGAGCATCGCGAGAATCTCCGCCTTATGGCGGCCGACCCAGCGAGCTTCCCACGACCATCGCAACTCTACCAGGCGGTGATTGTAGCGGCGTACAATGAGTCGTATGATGTCTTGCAGCCTACCATCGAGTCAGTTAAGAATACAACGTACAATAACAAACAGATCATCCTTGTCCTTGCCTACGAGGAGCGTGGTGGGGTGGATATTGCCCGCACAGCAGCTCGTCTCCAGCAGGAGTATGGCGACGTCTTTTTCACCTTCCAGACTATTATGCACCCCAAGGATATGCCTGATGAGGTGATTGGTAAGGGCGGTAACATCACCTATGCGGGCAAGCAGCTCCAACGCTATTGTGACGAGCAGGGGATTGCCTACAGTGATGTGATGATCACCACGCTCGATAGCGACAACCGCCCGTATCCATCATACTTCGACTATGTGGCGTATGAGTATATCGTTCATCCCGAGCGCAAGCGTTTGTCGTACCAGCCGATTGCACTATACTTCGGCAACATTTGGGATGCCCCGGCGCCGATGCGGGTGATTGCGACGGGTAACTCCTTCTGGACGATCATCAGCAGTATGCGCCCCCACACGTTGCGCAACTTTGCCTCGCACTCACAGCCAATGGACGCTCTGGTGGAGATGAACTTCTGGAGTACACGCAGCATCGTGGAGGATGGCCACCAGTACTGGCGCAGCTACTTCTACTTTGCAGGAGACTACAGCGTTTTGCCCATCCATGTGCCTATCTACCAAGATGCCGTGATGGACAACACCTTCTGGGGGACAGTGGTGGCACAGTTTAAGCAGCTTCGGCGCTGGAGCTACGGCGCGTCGGACATCCCATATGTGGCAATACGTACCTTTACGCGGCAGCGCAATGTACCATTTGCTGAAGTGTTTGCCCGCTTCATGCGCTTACTTGATGGGCACGTTACACTGGCGGTGATGGCCTTTTTAGTCACCTTTGGTGGGTGGGTGCCACTGTTGATCAACCAAGAATCATCGCGCAGCTATGCGGTGCACATGTTGCCCGAGGTGATTAGCAATTTGCAGCGCTTTGCGATGATCGGTATCTTTATCACTGTCTTCTTGATGCTCAAGATGTTGCCGCCACGGCCTGAACGTTACAAGCGTCGGCGCAGCTTTGCCATGGTGGCACAGTGGATTCTTATGCCCGTCACGTCCATTTGCTTTAGTGCAATTGGTGCCTTCAACGCCCAGACACACCTGGCATTTGGCCGCTACCTCGACAAATTCGATGTAACCGTCAAGGCTACCACTGGCTCACGTGATCGCGCTAAAGCCGCCAAACAAGCCCAAAAAGCCGCCAAAAAGCAGCGTAAGAAAGAATAATGCCTGTACGCTTTTGTGCGAAAGTAAACTAGCTTTATAACCGGCCAGAGAATGGCCGGTTATTATGTTGGTGTGGATTGGAGCGCAAAGTATTAGCTACTTTATCTTTTCTCTCTATCCTCTCTGGCGGGAGCACTATAAGGCTCGATACCGCTCCAGAATGACTATTCTCATTAATATGAGAGAAATTTGGCAGGGCTTTGCGGCAGATTTTATGCTCTATTGAAGAGTGATGGTACTGAGGAGAAGGCTAGATTCGGGTCTCACTCACAATGTATGTAAAGGAGTGATATGAAAGATGAGAGAGTATAAAGTGCAAAAGGCTATTAATGTAGGTATGAGTGGCGTGCTACGAGCCATGCTGGGCTGAATTACCTTTGGCGATATTCCGATATCCACGCGAGCGACTAAGAGTGGTGCCGCCCACTTCCTGATTTGTCTTGTCTGTCTCAGGTAAGAGATGGATAGAGAGGCTAAGTGTATAGGTAAGCCATGGACTCCATAATCTCTTTCTATAGGAGGAAGATTCCTTTAGTGAAGCAAATATGAAAGTTATTTCCGGTGAAGTTTCTAGCGTTCTAATAGAATTTTACAGAGGTCATGTTATTGAAATAACTATTATACTACAAAAATACAAAAATACAAATGAGAACTATGCAATTATTATATCACCACACGCATATGATGAGCAGTAAAATGGCCATGTGCAATGTGGATAACTAATAGCCTGGTGTGGATGAATATTGGTCGAAGAATCGCAGATAGTTGCGCTATGGGAGAGGGTAAGTACTCTAGATGGATAGTGAATTGCTCAGTTGGGGTATGTTTTGAAAGGTACGATGGCTTGAAATGGAAGAGTTCTCAATTATACAGGGATGGTGAGTATAACCGTAGTATGAATATATGTACCGTTTTTTCATTTATTAGCACTGGTTTTTGCTTCATTCTTGAAAGTAGTGGGGCAAGTATCTCTCTGCTGGTTACTTCCTGCTGTAGAGTTGAGAGTTGGTAGGCAAATTAGTTATCATGCTTTATGAGAGAAAATGGAGAGAGGCGTATGCGGCACTAGGCTGTTGGATGCGGGTGGTCATATAGTGCATAGTATTGATAAGCATGTGCGTTATATCGTATGGCTGATGCGTGAGTTTGATCAGGATGTAAGCCGCCCCTCAGGCTGTGCGGATGAGCTAGGTAAGTGTAAGGTGGTGTGTGAATATGTGCGTATTGTGTTCATAATTAATCTACAAATAGATTGTAATGCAGCTTACTATCTTGCTTGTAATATACAAGTGATGCGATGAATTAAGGGCTCGTAGCGGGAATTAAATACGAGGATGATGAGGCGCTTATGGGCAAAGGATATGCGACTGCCTGACGTACTATTATATGAATATTTTTTGTTTCGATTCATAAAGTAGTAATCTTCAGGAACAAGATGGACAAGCTCGTAAAGAAAAGTAGCCGCACCAAGGAGGGTATACCACTTGCAATTTGCAACCAAAATGTACTATGTATTTCTGCCATATATCAATTTTTGCGAGAGGCCCTACCCCTGTATGCCCATGGTGTTGTGGTAGTAGTCGACGAAGGTGCCAGTTTTTGCGGCAAGCATTATTTCTTGTTTGAGCAAATCTTTTTCGTGGGCAATGGTGGTGCGATAGTTGTCGCTCACAGCTGCGTGCGGGTCGGCGCAAGCACCCCAAAAGAGTAATTCGACGAGCAGCGGCAAAAGCTGCCAGCTGCTGTCTGTTGGGCTGTAAATGTATTGATTGCCTTGGAGTGGATCGCGCTGCTTATCAAGCAAGCCAGCCGATTCTAACCGCGCCAAGCGATCGGCCAAAATATTGCTGGCAATGCGCTCATCGCGTGCGAATTCGCGGAAGTAGCAGCGCCCAAAGAGCAGCACGTCACGCATGATGAGGAGTGTCCATTTGTCGCCAAAAAGGTCGAGACTGTAGCTAATGGGGCAGGCTGAGCGTTTGTGAGCTGTTCGTGTCATGCCTTTAGCGTAGCATCAAGGCTTGCGTTTTGCAAGTTTGTGGTGTGAGCCGGTAGCGAAGTAATATTACTAGGCTTTGCCATAACAAAAAGCACTTACTATAGTAGTAAGTGCTTTCGTGCCAGTGTACCTTACAGACCGACATGGTGCACTGGCGAATAGACCGAAATGGTGGGCAATAGAGGATTCGAACCTCTCACCTCTTCAACGTCAATGAAGCGCTCTAGCCAAATGAGCTAATCGCCCGACACGTGTATTGTAGCAGAAGATGCGGGGGAGGGCAAGGGCAGATAAATCAAAGACTCGAGCAGCTATTGTGCATTCGCGCGCCCCGCACTTCATCCGATGGAGTGTGAAAACAGATTGCAATAATCTGTTTTCAGCCCAGCGCAAGAGGTCGATGTCTGGGAGACATTGACCTCTTATAGTGTTCCTGAGGAGGGAGTGTGGGGTGAGTGGATGTGAGAATGCTACGTGATTGATGCCTAGCGATATTTGCACCTACCCCCACTCTCGTTATACAATAGGTGGTAAGTGCTGACGGGGCCTCACCAGCCTCCCGAGCTTCGTGGGCTGTCGTGATGTGCGAGAACGTTGCGTCATGAGTGCTTGGCGGTAAGCGCCAAGAAGTCCGGTGGAACCGCCGTTTGCGTGCAAGCGGCCCGAGACATGCGAGATTGGTCGGATGGACATATCCGTGCCAGGACGCATGTTTTTATTTTTATCAAAATAATTTATATACAAGGAGGAGCGAGTCGGCTTTTGACTGCCAGTGTGCAGCAGAGAAGTTGATGAGCAAACAAAGCAATGAACAACGAGCAGCAAGCAATGCGCCATAGCTTGGCGCACATCATGGCGCAAGCCGTCCAGCATTTGTGGCCACAGGCGAAGTTTGGCGTGGGGCCCGCTATCGAGCAGGGGTTCTATTATGACATTGACCTTGGTGATGTGACGATATCTGAGGCAGATTTTGGCACAATCGAGAAGGAGATGCGGCGCATTATTGCGCGCGATCTACCCTTTACACGCCGCGATGTGTTGGTAGATGAGGCGATTGCCTGGGCAAAGGAGGCAGATCAGCCGTACAAGATCGAGTTGCTCAATGACCTGAAGCGCTCGGGGACAACTATTGCCAAAGAATTGGCTGGAGAGGCCCTTGGTAGCGCTGCAGAAGGTGAGAGTAAGGTAAAGACGGTATCACTCTACTCTCAGGGCGATTACACCGATCTGTGCCGTGGTGGGCACGTGGAGAGCACGGGCAAGGTGGGGGCCTTCAAGCTGCTGCGTGTGGCTGGTGCGTACTGGCGAGGTGACGAGACCCGGCCGCAGATGCAGCGGCTCTATGGCGTGGCCTTTGCAACGCAAGCGGAGCTTGATAGCTACCTACAGATGCGCGAAGAAGCCAAAAAGCGCGACCACCGCAAGCTTGGCAAAGAGCTCGATCTCTACACAATGTCGCCACTGGTGGGGGTGGGCTTGCCACTCTTTACCCCGCGCGGCACGATCTTGCGCGATAAAGCAGCGCAGCTCTCCAACCAGCTGCGTGAGAAATACGGCTTTGCCAAAGTCTGGACGCCGCACATTACCAAGAAAGATCTGTACGAGACGAGCGGGCACTGGGCGAAGTTTGGCGACGAGCTCTTTCTCGTGACGAGCCAAGAGACGAGCGACAAGATGGCCCTCAAGCCGATGAACTGCCCGCACCACACGCAGATTTTTGCGAGCCAGCCACGGAGCTACCGTGATATGCCGGTGCGCTACCTCGAGACAACGACCGACTACCGCGACGAAAAAACTGGTGAGCTGGGCGGCCTGAGCCGGGTGCGCTCACTGACGCAGGATGATAGCCATGTGTTTTGCCGGCCGGATCAGATCGAGCAGGAGATGAGTAATTTGCTGGCTTGTGCCGAGGAGCTGTACCATATTGTTGGGATGAAGCTGCGTGTCCGCCTGAGTTATCGCGATGAGGGTGAGGGCTACCTTGGGGCGCCAGAATTGTGGCAATCGGCCCAGGCTCAGCTCAAGGCAGCTGTGACGGCTAAGCAACTGGACTATTTCGAGCAGGAGGGCGAAGCGGCCTTTTATGGGCCAAAGATCGACTTCATGGCGACAGATGCGATTGGTCGCGAACACCAGGTGGCGACGGTACAGCTCGACTTCGTCCAGCCCGAGCGCTTTGGCCTCGAATATACCGATGAAGCGGGTGACATGGCTCGGCCAGTGATGATTCATAGCGCGCTGCTGGGCTCGATTGAGCGTTTCCTGAGCGTCTTTATTGAGCACACAGCGGGGTGGTTCCCCTTCTGGATCGCGCCCGAACAAGTCCGTATTCTCACAATTAACAACACCGTAGAAGACTATGTTGATGAAATCACATCGGTGCTCAAAACAGTGGTACTGATGCATCCTATAAAATACAACGAGGTAAGATATACAACAGATATGCGCAATGAATCGCTCGGTAAAAAGATCCGCGAAGCTACTGTTGTAAAAATTCCGGTGCAGATTATCGTTGGCCCGCGCGACAAAGCCAACCGCCAGGTAAGTGTGCGTACCCAGCAGGGTGAGACAACAGTGCCGCTGGATGAGCTAGCGGCGTACCTAGAGGGGCTGAGCTAATGCGCCGCCTACGCATTGCTGTGGATGTCGACGACGTGCTGGCGGAGAATGCCGCTGGCATCGTCGCCTTTAGCAACCAGCGCTGGGGGACGCACCTGACGGTCGATGACTACGATGAGCATTGGGCTAAGATGTGGCAGGTGGATAATGCTGAAGTGAAGCGGCGCAGTGCCGAGCTGATGGATGCTGGCCTTGGTACGGGCTATGGCCATATTGGCGGCGCGCTGGAGGTACTGGAGCACTTGGCACAGCAGCATCACTTGATGATTGCGACATCACGTCACTCGCGAGTGAAAAGCGATACAATGGCCTGGATCGACGAGCATTTTCCGGGTATCTTTGCCAGTACATCAGTCTACTTCTCAGGCATTTGGGATGAGCTGACGGATAGTTCGCACCATGCTACTAAGGCAGAGTTGGTGGTGCAGATTAATGCCGATGTGCTGATCGACGACCAGCTCAAGCACTGCCAAGCGGTGGCAGCGTATGGCCGCAACGCGCTGCTCTTTGGCGATTATGCCTGGAACCGAGCCACAACGCTGCCAGCTGGGGTGGTGCGCTGCACAAATTGGTACGAAGTGGAGGTGGCAATTGAGCGACTTGCCAGCGATGAGCCTGCGTGATGCCGTCTACGAGCTGATGGCACAGCTGCCCGATGATACAGTGACGACCTATGGCGACTTGGCAGCTTTTGCTGGCCACCCATACGCCGCGCGGCGAGTGGGGGAGATTGCTCATGGTGGGCCGGAGGAGTTGCCGTGGCATAGACTTGTTAATTGCAAGGGAGGCCTTGCGGTCGGCTTTCCGGGTGGGCAGGCAGTGCAGCGGCAATTGCTCGAGCATGATGGGATTCAGTGTGATGATTCGTACCGCGTGGTTGATTTTGCACAGCGTCGCTGGCGGCCACTTGCTGCGCAGCATAATAATCTGAAAGGTCGCTCGCATGCCCACAAAAAATAGCACACCGCCTCTCACGCCTGCCACTCCGCCACTCATTGCCATCGTTGGGCCGACCGCCAGCGGCAAGACCAGCTTAGCAGTTCGTCTCGCCAGGCAGTACGGTGGTGAGATTATTTGCGCCGATTCACGCACCATCTACAAGGGTATGGATATTGGCACTGCCAAGCCCTCGCCGCACGAGCAAGCCCTTGTGCCACACTGGGGGCTAGACTTGGTGGAGCCAGGCCAGCGCTTCACAGTAGTGGATTTTCAGCGCTATGCTAATCGGCAAATTGCGGCGATTCGCCAGCGTGGGCGCATCCCATTTCTCGTCGGTGGGACGGGCTTGTATGTCGATGCAGTGTTGTATAAATTTCAATTTCCGACGGTGAACAAAAAGCTTATGCAGCAGTTACAGGGCTATTCTATAGAAACTTTGCACGAACATTGTCGAGTGCACAACATAGAATTACCTAATAATAAATACAACAAAAGGCATGTTATTAATACAATAGTGCGAGAAGGACAACAGTTACAGAGGTCAGCGCATGTTGATAAAAATACCTGGGTTGTAGGTATTACAACATCGCGTGATACCCTGCGTGAGCGTATTGCTAAGAGGACAGAGCAGCTTTTTGCGCATGGTGTTGTACAAGAAGCAACGGAATTAGCAGCCCAATACGGCTGGGACAGTGAAGCAATGACAGGGAATATCTACCCAATTATACATAAATTACAACAGGGCGAGTATACGCTCGAGCAAGCCAAAGCGGCATTTTGTACGGCAGATTGGCGCCTGGCCAAGCGGCAGATGACCTGGCTGCGGCGCAACCCTGACATTATATGGCACAGCCTGGAGGATGCCGAGACGTACCTTGGTGAGGTGCTCGCGCAAGCGCACCAGATGTGATACCATAAATCTAGTTGGTGACCGTAATGATAGATGCACTGTTTGGATCAAAAACTCGTGTGAAGTTGCTCCACCTTTTCTTGAATAATCCAGGAAAGGCATTTTATGTGCGCGAGATTACGCGGCTAATTAATGAGCAGATTAATTCGGTGCGCCGCGAGCTGCTCAATATGCTGGAGGTGGGGATCATTACGAGCGACAGCGTAGATAACAAATTGTACTACGAAGTAAACCAGCAGTACGAATATTATCCACCACTGCGCGTCATCTTTGCCGACCAAAAAATTGCTCCAGCCAAGAACAAGTCGGGTTACCGGCCTGCTTGGCAAGATGCGATTATGCAGTTGCCACGCCTGCGTGTGGCGATTGCGGCGGGGGCGCTAGTGAAGGGCTCGGCCAGTACGATCGACCTGCTGCTGGTGGGTAACCTCTCGGCTGCCAAGGTGCGCAGCGTGGTGGCGGTTATCGAGCGGCAGGAGGGGCGCGAGCTGACGTATAGCATCCTGAGCTACGACGAGTTCTACTACCGGCTGAGCGTGCGCGACCGCTTCATCACTACCATTCTGACCAACAAGCATACCGTATTGGTAGACGTTGATAATATATTAAAAGAAGACGAAGGAGAGAATCATGCTTGATATCGAATACAAAGGTGGCAACACCGTCATCATCGCGACGAAGAAAACCACGCTGGCAGTCGACCCCAAGCTATCGCTGCTCGGCCTGAAGGACGCTAAGACGAAGGACGCAGTAGAGCTTGCGACCGAAGAACGCTTTGCGGTGGCTAACCCCGAGGCGCGCCTTATCATCAATCAGCCTGGCGAGTATGAAGTGGGTGACTACACCATCCGCGGCATTGCAGCCACGCGCCACATCGATACGCCAGAGAGTGAGCAGCTCTCTACAGTATATCGCATTGAGTGTGGTGATATTCGCATTGCGGTGATTGGTAATATCGCGCCAGAGCTGACTGATGCTCAGCTCGAGGCGCTGGGGGTGATCGACATTGTCATTATTCCAGTGGGTGGCTATGGCTACACGCTGGATGCGACAAGTGCCGCCGCTATTATTCGCAAGATCGAGCCACGGGTGGTGGTGCCCGTCCACTATGCTGATAGTGCGTTGCAGTACGAAGTGCCGCAAGACACGGTGGAGGTCTTTGAGAAGGAGCTTGGTGCGCCAGTCGAGCAAAAACCCAAGCTCAAGATTAAAGCAGCGAGCAACCTACCCGAAGTGCTGACGGTGTTTGAGCTGGCTCGAAGCTAGGATTCATATACCCCAAGCGCAACCAGCCTCATAGAAGAGGCTGGTTTTTTGTGATACACCTTCACTCCGTTTTTCTCCTCGCTGCTTTATCTGGTGGGGTATGAATATTAGTTGTAGCCAGCACGAGTGTTGGTGGGTTGATGGGCGAGATGGGGCCAGTCCCTATAGGTTTCTCAAGAAATGAGTGCGAGACAGTGATGAGGATTTGTGAGATTTATAGTGAAATAATCGCCATAGCGTGGTCGATTTGACACAGTGCGCTAAATTCGATACACTTCGAAATATCACTATTATTTCGATTTATATCGAAGAAAGGAACGGTTTTATGGAACAACAATCAACCACGCCGTGGGGTAAGATTGCGGTGCTAGCGCTGGGAGCCTTCGTGATTGGGGCGGATGGCTTCATGCTGGCAGCGGTATTGCCACAAGTGGCGCAGCAGCTGGGGGTGTCGCTGGGGCAGACTGGCCTCTTGGTGACGGTGTTTGCGTGGGTGTATGCACTGGCAGCACCATTGTGTGGCATGCTGATGGGGCGGCGCAATCGGCGGTCGACCTTGGTGCTAGCACTAGCGATATTTGCAATTGGTAATGGAGTGGCAGCGCTTGCGTCGTCATTTGTATGGATGATGGTGGCTCGAGTGATGGCAGCCTTGGGCTCAGCCATGATGATGCCAACGGCGATGGCTTTGGCAACTAGCCTTGCCCCAGTCAAGCATCGTGGCAAGGCAATCTCCGTCGTTACAACAGGCATGACGATGGCAACGGTGCTCGCTGTGCCGCTGGGCTCGGTTATGGGGGAGCGCTATGGCTACCACGCGCTGTTTTGGGCAATGGCGGTGGCTGCGGTGCTGGTGTTGTGTGGCATTGTGCTGGGCATTCGGGCACGTGAGGCGCAGCCAGCGCAGCAGGTACCAACTGTTCGGGCATTGGTAGCGGGCCTGGCTAATCGTCAGGTTGCGCTGACGTTATTGATAACAGTAGTGATATTTGTCGCTGGCACCAGCGTGATTTCATATCTGAGCGCAGTGGTGCAGCAGGCGGGCCTGCACGAATACTTTAGCTGGATTTTGCTCATCTTTGGTGTGGGCTCACTCCTGGGTGGTGTGCTAGGCGGCTGGCTGACCGATCGTTTTGCCCACATTTGGCTGGCCCGCTGGGCAATGCTTGCCTTTGCGTTGGCGCTTGCTTTGCTTGGTGTGGCGGCTGGGATGCTAGGCGCGCTTGGTCTCGTTGGTGGCAGTGTGCTATTATGGACAGCTAGTGCTTGGATTGCCACGATTGCTCAGCAATACCGCATCATTGCGCTTGCTCCAGAACGGGCTCAGTTGAATCTTTCGCTCAATTCATCTAGTATTTACATTGGTCAAGGCTTTGGTGGTATGCTGGGCGGTGCGATTATTAGTGGCCAGCCAGCGCAGGCAATTCCACTGGTGGCGGCCGGTGTGGTAGTGCTTGCCTTGGCAATGACCAGCAGGTATGAGACAATACAAAGGAAATGACATCCCAACAAAACACCCCAACTGACGCACTCGCACCAGAGCATGTCTTTGCCGCCCTGTCCGACCCGCTGCGGCTGCGGATTGTCCGTCGCTTGGCTGCGGAGGGGCGGCTGGGCTGCAGCCAGATCGATCATAATCTCTCACTCTCAACTGTCTCGCACCACTGCAAAGTCCTGCGCGAAGCAGGCATTGTCACCAGCGAAGCGGTTGGCACCCAGCGTGTCCTGGTGCTGCGGCCAGAGTTTGCTCGGCAGTTCGCTGGTGTGCTCGCGACAATTGCTGAGTTAGATAAAGCGAAGTAACCACTAAAATATCCCCTATGAAAGGGGATATTTTTACAGTTATCGTTTGCTCTGGGTTGCTACGCCGCAGCCTTGGCCTTTGTCTTGGTGCTGGTGAGCAGGCCCTTTTTCTTGAGGGTACGGATCGCCTTGGTTGAGAGAACCATGGTGACCTTTTGCCCATCTACAATGAAGGTCTTTTTCTGAAGGTTTGGTTTGAAGACTCGCTTGGTGCGTCGCAACGAGAAGCTCACATTGTTGCCGAATTGCTTACCCTTGCCAGTCAGTTCACATCGTGCTGCCATATTCTTATTCCACTTATAACTTATATTATTACAATCTGTATTAGTATACGCTGCCAAGGGGGCAATGTCAAGGTGAGGTGCTGAGACATCTTGCCGTGTCGCTAGCCTCCAGATATTTTCTTGAGTGGTTTATGTAGTAGGGGCGTAGGGGTGTTTTTGGGTTCCGTGTCTATGATGTTATGAGCCAAATACCTCATCAATGATGGCTTGCGGGTCATCGATGGGGAGCCGCTGCGTATCGCTACCAGTATGCCGCAGGAGGTTGATTCGCACACTGCTAGGCGAGGCAAAGACCATGATATGCCGGTCTGAGCCATCTGCATTGCGAGATTGCCAGCTAGCGGTTGCGTAATCTGGCTGCTCTGCTTGCACCAGTGCACACACCTGTGCGAGGGTGGTTGGTTGTGGCAGCGGCTGGTCGATAAAGACGTTCCAACTGATGCTATTGTGACCAGTGTGGCGTGTGGCATCAAGTGTTGTTTGATGAGAATCAACAGTGGTAACAACGGTTGTACTCTCTACATCATTGTAATATTTACTGTATTTTCGCATTGATGCTGGTAATTCTATCGTGTCCTCGTCTGCTGGTTGGAGTGTGCTGGCAAGGCTGAGCGCCCGCTGTGCGATATCCTCGAGTACATGGCGGCACTGCGTAGGCTCGGTGATCTCGATATGGTCGATCGGCTTGGTATCGGTATGGTAGGTGATTATAGACATAGCACCAGTATATATGACGCTACATAGCAAGGCAAAGCCTTGGGCACGGCGAGTGGTGATGGTACAATAAAGAAATGCATATTGATATCGCTCACCTCATTATCGTCCTTGTTGTTATTCTTATCTCGATGACGCTGCACGAGGCGATGCATGGCTTTATGGCGTACTGGCTGGGCGATGATACGGCTAAGGAGCAGGGGCGTTTGACGCTCAATCCACTGCATCATATTGATCCATTCTTGACCATCCTTTTGCCACTGAGCTTGGCGCTGCTGGGCTTACCAGTGTTTGGTGGGGCTAAGCCAGTGCCGTACAACCCCGAGCGAGTGCGTGGTGACGAATGGGGCGCAGCGCTGGTGGGGCTCGCTGGACCACTGACAAACTTCGTCATTGCCTTCATCTGCTTCGGTCTATATGCGACGATCGCTGGGCCAGCAGTGCAGCCGCTGCTTGCTACGGCGGTGAGTGTGAATCTTGGCTTCTTTGTCTTTAATATGCTGCCTATCCCACCGCTCGATGGTTCGCGTGTGCTGTATGCTTTGGCACCGGAGTTTGTGCGCCGCGGCATGGAGGTGGTGGAGCAGTACGGTGTGATGCTGGTCTTTGTGCTGGTATTGGTCGGTAGCTCAGCTATTGGTAATGTGATGATGGCGGCTATCAGGGGTATCTTGCAGCTTTTCTCGCTGGTGTTTGGCGTGTCGCTTGGTTAGGAGCAGGAATTGAGCCTTTTACCTGGCTTGGTACAGGGTTTAGATTATAGGCTAGCTTGGTGGGGGATTGAATGAGGTTGTCTCTCGTACAAAGGTGAGTGTCTGTTATGAGCACTAGCAGATTAAACATCAATACAAGGGGTTAATATTCAGCAGATATTGACATGTTTAGTACTAAGGAAGAGGGTATGAGGATCTCACAATACCGCAAACGTGACGCCGCTTACCATTCTGTGGTATACTAAGAGTGTCCCAGACGAATATCGGGCGTGTATGATTTTCCTAACATCATATGATAGGGATTCCAACATTCACCATACCCGTGGGTATGGATGAGGAAACCCACCTTGCATCATGCAGGGGAATATCAAGCGCCTGGGGTGAGTCTGGGATTTTTTGATGGTTGAGAGTATTGTGCTCACTCGTCATAAATCCCTTATGCTATAATAGGGAGGCAGTCTATTAGATGATCGCTTGCGACCTAGCAAGAGGAAAGTCCGGGCAGCACAGGATACGACAGTCGCTAACGGCGACCGGGGGTAACCCTAGGGAAAGTGCCACAGAAACGATACCGCTCCGCAACACCAATGCTCGTGCGCAACAGTGCTCGAGTAGCGGGGTAAGGGTGAAAGGAGTGAGGTAAGAGCTCACAGCGCTGCATGGTGACATGCCGCGGAGGTAAACCCTGTCGGCTGCAAGGAGATAGCCACGGATGAGTGATCCGCTTGTGGCTATCGCTAACCGCTCGATTTGCAGAGCAATTTGCAAACTAGATAGATGATCATCCACGACAGAACCCGGCTTATCGATAGGCTGCTTTATGGTATGATGTGTTAGCTCTAACTTTGGAGCTTTGTTATTTTCTCAACCTCCTCGCCGAACAAGAAAACATTCTAGAAGGCCAGCAACTGTGGTGACGGATAAGCTCTGTGATTCATCTGGCCGGAACATTTTCGGTGCGATGAGGAGGCTGCAGAAATGAAATGGCACAGGAGAAATACTATACTCCACCAAGTTGCCACTCATCTACAAATAAATACACACCTCTGTTACGGAGGTGTGTATTTTGCACAACGTAATAGAAATTACTTGCGAGTGACCTGCTTCACGACAGCTGCAAAAGCCTGTGGCTCGTTGACAGCTAGCTCGGCGAGGACCTTGCGGTCGAGTGCTACACCAGCAGCCTTGATATCAGCGATCAGGCGGCCATAGGTGGTGCCATTTTGCCGGGCAGCAGCGTTGATGCGAGTGATCCACAACTGGCGCAGATCGCGCTTGCGGTTGCGACGGTCGCGGTAGGCATATTGCAGAGCACGGATTACCCCTTGCTTGGCAAGGCGGAAGCTCCGAGTGCGATTGTGTTGCATTCCTTTGGCAGCTCGCAGCATCTTGGCATGGCGAGCGTGGGCGGTTGTTCCTCGTTTGACGCGCATATGTTAGACTCCTAAGGCTCGTTTAGCATTTTTGGCCATACCACCGGTGATGGTAGCAGGGGTGTTGATATTGCGCTTGCGCGACTTGCTCTTCTTGGAGAGCATGTGGTTCCCGAAGGCGCGCCGACGGGTCAGTTTGCCGGTACTGGTTAGCTTAATGCGCTTAGCAGTGCCCTTGTGGGTCTTGAGTTTTGGCATTACTTACTCCTTATTACGATGCTGAGGTTGCGCCCAGCCATCAGTGGTTTTTGCTCGACAATCGCTTCGTCCTCAAGGGCGGAGACGACCTGGCTAATCAGGTTGTAGCCAAGCTCACGATGCGCCATCTCGCGGCCGCGGAAAAAGATCAAAACCTTGACCTTGTGCCCCTCAGCCAGGAATTTGCGAATCTTGCGTAGCTTGATCTCAAGATCATTAGCGCCAATCTTTAGGCCAAAACGCATCTGCTTGAGCTCATTGGCTTTATTGCTTCGCCTATTGCGTTGCTGCTCCTTCATCTTTTGGTACTGATATTTGCCCCAATCGATGATCTTCACAACGGGTGGGTTAGCATTGGGCGAAAACTCCACCAAGTCTACGCCAGCTTGCCGCGCCTTATCCAGTGCTGCTTGCCGGCTCATGATGCCAAGTTGTTCGCCGCTTTCGCCAATGACGCGCAACTCGCGTGCACGGATGGCTTCGTTGATGCGGGTGGTTGATTTGATTGTGCTCTCCTTTGCTTGAGCTTAAAACGAATTGACTCCCCAAAAGTTTACCAGATGTCGCAGCAAAAGGCAAATAAAATATGCTGTGGTTATGGTGATTTTTGCTGCGATTACTCGGTGAGAGACGCTATAGGTGGGGCGCTATGAGTATGAGAACTCCTTGTCTTTGCGAGGTTATTGATAAGAAATCTCGCCTTCATCGGATGGGAATGTAGAGAGAGTGAATGCAAAAAACGATACGCGGTGAAGAGCTGAGCGGCTAATTGCCCTGCGCTTGCAGCGCCTTGGCACAGGCAATTGCCTGTGTGATTGTCTCTTCGAGTGTTGTACCTGGCTGCCGCCCAGTGTGCTCGGTGTAGAGCGCGTCGAGGTAGCGCGTCTTGGGTGCACCCTCTGGATGGCCGTAGACGACCTTGGCTGGGTTCTTGCCGATATGAAGGCCAAATTCTACATTGGTGGTAAAGGCGGGCATACCCAGTGTAGGTAGCGACCGGTCGATTACGCGTGGTACCCAGAAGAGTACCACTGTTGCTGCGTCGAGTGCTTCCCACTCCCAGCGTGCTTGCTTGAGGAGGTCGAGCTCGCGCTGGGGTGAGGCATCATGATTCTCTGGTGCATAGACGATCCCGTCATAGCCTAGCGCTGCAAATATTCGCACCGCCTCGGGCCGCCACGACGCAGAGATGAGCTGCTGCGATGCTACATCGAAGCGTGGTGTGGGGCCAGCGAGGAAGATCGCTGACTGGCCTGGAGTAGGGTGGTGGAGGGGTTGGTCGGAGTAGTTTGCTTGCATGGCTCTAGTATGGCTGGCTGATGAGGAGTTTGTCAAATGTTGTGAATCACACTCTATTGCCAAGTTATCGCTAATGTATGAAAAATACAGAGGTAGAACACGATGTAAAATACACGACGATATTTTTACAACGCTTTGACCGGCGCGGGTTGTCGATATTGCAACGCCTCGGAGATGTGAGCAATGGTGATGCGCGGCGCTTCGTCAAGATCGGCAATGGTCTGAGCTACCTTGATGACCTTGAAGTAACCGCGTGGGCTGAGAGCAAGCTTGGTGCTGGCAGCATCGAGGAACTGCTTGACCTCTGATGAGGGTGAGATAGAGCGTCGCACCTGGGCCGAGCTGAGGCGGCTATTGCGCATAGCGCTGCCACCGTAGCGGGCGGCTTGAGCGCGGATGGCAGTGGAGATGGCGGCTATCGCATGGCGCTGCTCGTGATCGGTGGTGGCGCGGTGTGAGAGCAGTTGCTCATTAGGGATGCGATTGACGGGGATGATCATATCAATCCGATCCATCAGTGGCCCAGACAGGCGCTTCTGGTAGGCGATGATCTGTGTGCTGCTGCAGGTGCACGCATGCGTTGGGTCGCCATAATAGCCACAGGGGCAAGGGTTCATGGTGGCCACCAGCATAAAATCGGCTGGGTAGGTGGCACGCCCGCGCGCCCGGGTGACCGTTACGGTAGTATCCTCCAGCGGTTGGCGCAATACCTCAAGCGTCGTGCGTGGATATTCGGGCAGTTCATCAAGGAAGAGCACGCCCAGGTGGGCCAAGCTCACCTCGCCAGGCTGCGGCACCGACCCACCGCCAATCAGCGATGCGCGGCTCGCCGTGTGGTGTGGTGCCCGAAATGGCCGCGTCTGGACACTTTGGTCGAGCGAGAGACCAGCCAGGCTGTGCAGCTTCGTTACGGCCAGCTGTTCATCTGGAGCCAGAGGCGGCAAGAGGCTGGGCAGCGTCTTGGCCAGCATCGACTTGCCGGTGCCGGGCGGCCCAGTGAAGAGGATGTTATGATGACCCGCTGCGGCAATGGTGAGGGCGCGCTTGGCTTGAGCCTGGCCGTAGATATCGTCGAGCAGAGGTGATGACGCGGGTGTTGTTATTTTATCATCAGTGGGTGATGGCTGGTAGATTGGCAGCGATTTTTCGCCCTTGAGATGAAGGAAAAGTGTTGTAAGATCTGGCACACCATAGAGTGTCACCCCTGATACGAGGGAAGCTTGGGTGAGATTTTCTGTGGGCAAATAGACGGTGTTGTAATTATTATCACGAGCTGCTTCGGCAATGGTAATGGCACCTTTGACTGGGCGGAGTGTGCCGTCAAGTGCCAGCTCACCAGCAAAGACTGCCCCAGCCACTTGCTCGGGCCGGAGCTGGCCGCTGCTGGTGAGGAGGGCAAGGGCAATCGGCAGGTCGTAGTGTGTGCCATCCTTTGGTAGCTCGGCTGGTGCGAGGTTGATGGTGATGCGCTGGGCTGGATATTCCAGCAGGGAGTTGGTGATGGCGCTGCGCACTCGTTCGCGCGCTTCGTCGATGGCTTTGTTGCCCAGGCCAACGATCTGCAGGGCAGGCAGTCCCTTAGTCATGTCGCTCTCGACGTCAATCATATGGCCAGCGAACCCCACGGGCGCAACCGACCTGATTTTTGCGACTTTGTTCATGCTGTTTATAGTTAAGCATATTGGTGGGGTCTGTGCAAATTGTTTTGGTATGAGTTTGTATGAGCTTACAAATCTGTGAGAATACGATTCTGTATACAGAGATGAGAAAAAGAGCGCTGCGATGGAGATGAGGGCACTTTGGCGCTGTGAGATGATCTGGAGCTTAAACCTCTCCAAGAAAGCCAACCTCATGTTGCTCATAGTTGCAAGATCCAAGCTACGGGGGGGTTATACATGAGCAAAACCGTGCTATAATATATGTAGACGTGGGGCTGATATAGCGTTCGACGTTTGGACTTTGTCATTGTATTCTGCGAATCGGATATGCACGACACGCATAGATATAACTGCAAAAAATAAAGTTGCAGCAGCACTCCGCAGTGTTGAGGAGATCTTCGCATCTTCCAAGACCACCGCGGTTGCACTCGCCGCTTAGTCTGGCGATCGCTATGAGGTGCATGGCAACAGGGCACCTTGTAGTGTCATAGCTATGTTGCTTGCTCTCCTGGTGGCAGCGGCACGAGGAGAGGACATATACCGCGCAACGATAGGCTGTATTTTTGGTTTGTTTCTGATCGGCCTCGCGTTGTCAAACACGCAAACAAACCTATGTTCGTAGACGAATACGAGGGCACCAAGCGGACCCGGGGGCAGTACCCGGCAGCTCCACCATAGAGGAGATGATTGCTCACCAAGAGTGGGCGATTTTTTATTGCACCACGACCCAGGAGGCCACATACGTACAAATCTCAAACACTGCTGCGAAGTATCGCCACAAGCCACCTACTAGCCAAACCCTTTTCACCAAAAAAACAACCACCTGCGAGTAGTGGTTGTTTTTGGATGTGGAGTTTTCGTATGTTTGTTTATTTTTGGCCTCTGCATAATTTTTTTATTCAGAAGCTACCCTTATGATATGGGAGAAAACCGCTTGTGTCAACGATTTTTGGCAATATTTTTGCGTAAAAAATACCACATCGAACATATACCCAGACCGACCACACATCGCCCAAAATATGTGTTATAAACACAACACGAGTAATGGAAAATAACAGGGGCCACATACAATGCATAGTCAAAAACGAACAAAAAATTATTGCACTATATACAACAAAAACGCCTGTGCACAACTCTCGAAAGTACAGAGGTGCGAGAGATGGGCAAGCCGCCAATGTTCGTGTGGGGGAGAAAGGGCGTAGCGAAGCAATGTTTTGCGATAGTTCGCACGATGACGATAACGCCCATGCTTGTATATTGATGCGATGTATAGCGCTGTCGTGAGATGATGCAAGCGCTGCCAAAGTTTTGCAGCATAGAGCCCAAACTGATTGACTTACCATACCGCTTGTGCTAACGTAGAAGTAAGCTTTGACAAACACAAACACCCAAGAAAAAACGGAAAAGCTTACTCTACATAACCCAACATGGCGTCGCCATTGGCGCACACCAGGCAGCGGCAGAGCGCAGCACAGCGCTGAGCTTTGGCACTGCCTGCGCTCCGCCAATACTAATAGAGTACCCCCCAATAGAAGTGCTTTTGTCATCGTTGACGCTGACGCGTGGTGCCCTCGTTCTATACGGCGCATGCCAGAGGCGCACCACTTATGCTCCACACTGTGGAGCACCTCTAGCCCGTAGCGGCTGCCGGGCGTCCTAATTATATATCTATAGAGGACGCTGCAAGCGCGTTGCTTTGTGCGGCTGCTCGGGCTTCTCACCAGGCGGATTGCTTGGTATAGTGATAGATATGTCTCGAAGAATCCTGCTTGCCAGCATGAGCGCGGCTGCAGCGGTGCTGCTGGCTATTGTGCTGCAGACCACCACACCAGCGACGATTCACCCCCTGGGGATCGTCCTCGTCTTTGTGTTGTGCTATGTGGTAATGCTGGGGTTGCTAACGTACCTGCTGGTGGGCATTGCGGCGGCGCTGCGGCGTTGGCTGCCCGAGGCGCAGCGGCGAGCGGTGACGCTCAGCTTTCGGCGCTGTTATTATTTTGGCTCGGTACTGGCGCTGGCACCAGTGCTGCTGATTGGGGCGCGCTCGGTGGGGCGTGGTGGCTGGTACGAGCTGGCACTGGTTTTTGCTTTTGAGGCAATTGCATGTTTTTATGTGGCAAAACGGTGATGAGGCGCGTATACTAGGCAGAGGAGGATACTTCTATGCCACGAAAAAAATCAACCCCAGCAGCGCCCACCGCGCCAGAGACACAAGCGACATCATCTCCAAAGAAGCGCGCCGTGCAGCGCACCAAGCAAAAATCACAACAATCACAATCTGTTGCGAAGAAGACAACGAAGGCAAATACGACCTCTGTTTCGCCAGCCAACGCACCAGCAACTAGCGAATCACAAGCTGTCGTAGATAATACATCATCTAGCCAAACAAACGTACTATCCCCATCATCCACCTCTGTCACGTATGCCACAGCCCGCCGCCGGCCAGTGTTGGAGGCGTTTATTGCGACGGGAGCAGCAGGAATGCTGATGTATGCTGCGATGGTGAGCTTCTATGGTGCACTGATGGTGGGGCAGGTAGACCGCACGTCACCAGAGCGGGTAGCTGGTTGGCTCGTCCTTATGTGGAGTGTGAGCTTGGTAGTGCAGGGGATCAGCACGCTGATGCAGCTCCACCGGACAGATCATTATATACAGCGCTTCCTTGCCGTGCTTTTAGTGGCGGGTAACCCAGCTGCACTCATCATAAGCGAATGGCTATACAATTTGTTCTTTGTGAGCCCCGGGCAAAAGGCGGTTATATGGATAAACAGTACAGTGATGCTGGTGAGTACTGTCATTGCTGTGTTCGGCTCTATCTACCTCTGGTACTTATTACTCTGTACGAAGCGGACAATCGCGCCACGTACTGCGCCTGATGTGCCCGCCACAACATATGCTCGTTTGATGCGGCGTCGACGTATCGGTCTCTGGCTGATTGTGACGGCATTTGTGCTTCCGGCTCTTGCGCAGTTTTCGGGGACGTTGATGCTGATGAGCGGCATAGGCCAAGGTACTACTACTATCTTTACACCAATACTATCGTTTTTCGGCATGATTCACCTTATCTTTATGATTGCTGGCATGATCTTGATTGTGCCATGTATCGTTATGCTCATCATTGGTATTGTCCTTGTGGCAAACAGCCAGCGCGAATAACCAAGCACCAAAACTACCGCCTAACAGAGGAGAACCGCCCCATGCCAACGCAATCCATCGCCACAACTACTGCAAAACATCATAGCCACACAGGCACATCTGATGCATCCGCGCCGCCGCGTCGGGCTTGGCTCGAGGCCTGTGTGATTGCGGGTGCGGTTGGGACGATTGCCAGTGCAGCGGTGCTGTGTATGCATAGTGTCACGCTCGTGAGTAGCCGGACTATCGGGGAGCGGGCGTTTGGGTGGCTACTGGTTGTTTGGAGTATGAGTGTGCTGGTGCAGGGCTATCTTGCGCTGCGGCAGTCGCACCGCACCGATCGGTATTGGCAGAGGATTGGAGCGTTGAGCTTACTTGCAGTTAATGCCGTGTTTATGACTGGCTCGACGCTGTATGCTTTTTGGGTACTGCAGAATCCACTTAAGGTGGGCGTACAGAGTAATGCGATGATCATCGTTAGCGATGTGCTTAGCCTGGTTGGTTCACTCTACCTCTGGTATCTCCTGCTTGGCACGCAGCCAGCCTTGCCAGTGCGGTCTAAAGATGATGGAGATTGCACAACGAAAAACCAGATGATGAAGCGCAAAGTTGGCTTCTGGCTGATGGTTGGGCCAGTCATACCACTGGTGATAATGCATGGTGTGTTGCTGTTTGTGCTGCTATGTGCGCATGGGTATGACCTGGGTCTCTTTACTTCTGATGTAGTGAAGTGGCTGGGTACGATGAGTGCTGTGCGGGGAGGTGTCTTGTTCGTCATCTCGGCTGCGATATATGGCGGCATTACGTGGGTCGTGATTGCGCCGATAGCGTTCATCAGTGGCTTGGGGCTCGTTGCGACGAGCAAATATGAATAAAAGCCGCTAGTATGCAGGCTATTCTACCCCTGTTATTTTCGCTGATTCGGCGATTATGATACAATAAGGTGCGTGTAATGTAACCCGAATGACCTAATAGTGAGGGAAATGAATGAACAAACAAGTAGATAATGGATCGTATGACGGTTCGCAAATTCAGGTGCTCGAGGGTCTCGAGCCAGTCCGTAAGCGCCCGGGGATGTATATCGGTAGCACGGGCTACGATGGTGTGCACCACTTGATTAAGGAGATTGCTGATAACTCTATCGATGAAGCGATTGCGGGCTATGCCTCGCGTGTCGATGTACGTATCTTGGCCGATGGTGGCCTGATGGTGACGGACAACGGGCGCGGTATCCCGGTGGACAAGCATCCCAAGACTGGCCTGAGCACACTCGAGACAGTGCTGACGGTGCTGCACGCTGGTGGTAAGTTTGGTGGCGGTGGCTACAAGGTGTCGTCTGGTTTGCACGGTGTGGGCTCGAGCGTGGTGAATGCGCTGTCGAGTCGCCTCGTGGCTGAGGTGGTGCGCAAGGGGCGCTTGTACCGAATTGAATTTGAGCGTGGTCATACCACTGTGCCGCTCAAGAATAAGGGCAAGACCGACCGGCCCGATGGCACGACGATTATCTTCTATCCCGACCCAACCATCTTCAAAGAGACGGTCGACTTCGACTACAAGTGGGTGGTACACTACCTTCGCCACCAAGCCTACCTCACGAAAGGCGTCTACACTACTGTGTATGATGAGCGCACCACGCAGCGCCAGGCTTTCTATTTCGAGGGAGGGATTCGCAGCTATGTCAAGAACCTTAACGTTGGTAAGGATGTGCTGAGCGACGATGTCTTTTATGTGGAGAAGCAGGTTGAGGACTCCATGATCGAGGTGGCAGTGCAATACAACGACACCTATGTCGAGACCGTCCGGCCCTTCGCCAACAACGTGCTCACCCCTGATGGTGGGACACACCTGGTGGGCTTTCGCGCAGCAATGACCCGCGTTATCAATGACTATGCGCGCAAGAATGGCCTCCTCAAGGAGAAGGACGACAACCTCTCGGGCGATGACATCCGCGAGGGGCTTACTGCCGTTATCCTCGTTAAGCTGCCCGACCCGCAGTTTGAGGGCCAAACCAAGAATAAGCTGGGCAACCCTGAGGTGCGGCGCTACGTTGACCAAGTGATGAGCGAGTATTTCTCGTACTATCTAGAAGAAAATCCGGCGGTGGCCAAGAAGATCGTCGGCAAAGCAACACTGGCTGCCCGCGCTCGCAAGGCTGCCCGAGCGGCGCGCGATACGGTGATCCGCAAAGGGGCACTTGATGGCGCCAGCCTGCCGGGCAAGCTGGCCGACTGCTCCAGCAAAAACCCCGAAGAGTGTGAGCTGTACATCGTGGAGGGTGACTCGGCTGGTGGCTCGGCCAAGACGGGGCGCGACAGCCGCACCCAGGCCATCTTGCCACTGCGTGGTAAGGTGCTCAACACCGAGCGTGCCCGCCTCGACAAAATGTACGCTAACCGTGAGATCCTCAGCCTCATCAAGGGTATGGGCGTGGGGATTGGCGACACCTTCGACATCAAGGGGCTGCGCTATAACCGTATTATCATCATGACCGATGCCGATGTCGACGGCAGCCACATTGCCACACTACTTATGACCTTCTTCTTCCGTTATATGCAGCCAGTTGTGGAGGCAGGGCATATCTACTTGGCCAAGCCACCTCTGTTTAAGCTCCGTCTCTCGGGCAACAAGCAAGAATATATTTACAACGAAGAAGCGCTCGAGGCCTACTACGACGAGCAGATTGCAGCGCGTAAGGCTCGTGGGGTAGAGATAGACCCAAGCGAGCCCCGCATCAAACAAGCTGGCTTGAGTGAGTCCGCCCTGCAGCGTTACAAGGGTCTCGGTGAGATGGATGCCGACCAGCTGTGGGAGACGACGATGAACCCCGAGCACCGCGTGCTCGTGCAAGTCCAGCTGGAGGATGCTGAGCGTGCCGACGCAATCTTTACCAAGCTAATGGGCAACGAAGTAAGCGTGCGCAAGAACTTCATCCAGGCCAACGCTGCAAAGGTCAGCCTAGAGGAGCTTGATATCTAATCTATGAACGAGGAACATACAATGCAGCCAGAAGATAACCAACCAACCACCCCAGCTACCGTGCCCGACCAGAGCCACTCGCGCAGTGTGGAGGTACGTACCGTCGAGGACGTGATGGAGGACAACTTCCTGCGCTACTCGATGTCGGTCATCGTCGACCGCGCGCTGCCTGATGTGCGCGATGGCATGAAGCCTGTCCACCGCCGCATCGTCTATGTGATGGACAAGATGGGCATTGGCCCAACGTCCAAGACGATCAAGAGCGCCCAGATCGTTGGTGAGGTGATGGGTAAGTACCACCCACACGGCGATAGCTCCATCTACGACGCCATGGTGCGTATGGCTCAAGACTGGGTTGAGCGCTACCCATTGGTGCAGGGGCAGGGGAACTTTGGGTCGATGGACGGCGACCCGCCTGCCGCAATGCGCTACACCGAGGCCAAGATGACGCGTGTGTCGGAGGCGCTTTTAGCTGATATCGATAAAGAAACCGTCCCATTCCGCGACACCTACGATGCTACTCGCCAAGAGCCGACCGTCTTGCCGGCCAAGCTGCCTAATCTACTACTGAACGGCCAGGTTGGTATTGCCGTTGGTATGGCAACGAACATCCCCACCCACAATCTTGGTGAGGTGGTCGATGCAACAGTCGAGCTTATCAACAACCCTGATGCCACGCTGGATGACCTCATGCAGCACATTAAAGGACCGGACTTTCCAACTGGTGCCGTGGTCTACGGTGGCACGCCAATGCGCCAAGCCTACGCCACTGGTCGCGGCAGTGTGACAATGCGCGCTGTGGCGGCCATTGAGGAAACGAAGAAGCGCGGGCGCTACCGCATCGTCATTACGGAAATGCCTTATGGTGTGAATAAAGCAACACTGATTGAGAAGATTGCCGACCTCGTCCACGAGAAAAAGCTCACTTCCATCAGCGACCTGCGCGATGAGTCGGCTCGGGGTAATGTGCGTGTCGTTATCGACCTCAAAAAGGATGCCTACCCCAAGAAGGTGCTGAACCAGCTCTACAAGCTCACCGCGCTGCAGACTAACTTCCACTACAACATGCTGGCGCTTGTGCCGAGTAGCGAGAACGCGATGCGTCTCCAGCCACGGGTACTTGGCCTGCACGATATCCTTGGTGAGTTCATTACCCATCGGCGCATTGTGGTGCGCCGCCGCACCGAGTATGAGCTCAAGAAGGCGAAGGCGCGAGCTCATATTCTTGAGGGGCTCAAGATCGCGCTTGATAACATCGATGAAGTCGTCAAGCTAATCCGAGCAAGTAAGAATTACAACGATGCTTTGCAGGGGTTGATGGAGCGTTTTGCGCTCAGCGAGATCCAAGGTAAGGCGATTCTTGCCATGCAGCTGCGCAAGCTGACTGGCCTTGACCGTCAAGAGATCGAAGACGAGCTGCGCTATCTGCACAAGCTCATCAAGCAGCTTGAGGCCATCCTGGCCGACGAGAATGAGATCCTGCGCCTTATCAAAGAGGAACTGCTCGAGATGAAGGAGAAGTACGGTGACGAGCGCCGCACCAAGATCATCGACCATGAGCTCGGCAAATTCAGCGACGAAGAGCTCATTCCTGAGGAAGAGACCGTTGTCATTCTCACAGCAGAGAATTATATCAAGCGTACTTTAGTGAGTGAATACCGCCGCCAAAACAGAGGTGGCAAGGGCAAGCGTGGCATGTCTACCAAGGAAGAAGACGGCATCGACCAGCTCATTCCGGCCAACACCCACGACTGGCTGCTCTTCTTTACCAACAAGGGTCGGGTCTTCCGCCTTAAGGCGTACGAAGTGCCTGCTGCCAGCCTCGCGGCCAAGGGTGTCGCGGCGGTCAACTTGCTTCAGCTCCAGCCTGAAGAGAAAATTACATCAATCATTAATCATGCCAAGGATGCGAGCGATGATGGTTACCTCTTTATGGCTACAACCAAGGGTACTGTGAAAAAGACAACACTACGCGACTACGCCAACATCCGCACCAATGGCCTCATCACTATCAAACTCGACGATGGCGATGAGCTGCGCTGGATTAAGCAGACCAATGGCGACAACGATGTAATAATCTCAACATCAGCTGGTCAGGCCGTGCGCTTTAGCGAGACGGAGTGCCGACCAATGGGGCGCGTCGCTCGTGGTGTGCGTGGTGTACGCCTCCGCCCCGATGATACGGTGGTAGGGATGGACATCGTCACCAGTAGCGACCAGCAATTGCTTGTCATTAGCCAAAACGGCTACGGCAAGATTACCAAAGCCGCCAACTTCCCTTGCCACAAGCGGGGTGGGGTTGGCATCAAAGCAGCAGTTGTCACCGCCAAGACTGGGCCGATTATCGCTGTGCAGACTCTTGAGCCCGATGCCACCGAGGCACTCCTCATTAGCCAAAACGGCCAAACCATCCGTGTAGCGCTCCAAGACATCCCAACGCTTGGTCGCACCACTCAAGGTGTACGAGTGATGCGTCTTGCCGAGGGAGATACTGTCTCATCGATCGGTATTGTGCGCGAAAAAGACGAGGATAAGGAGGCATAACTATGCCATGGTACCTCTCGCCATATATTGTGGCCATCGCCATCAGCTGGGCAATTGCTCACGTCATTAAGTTTGCAATTGCCCATGCCAAAGGCAAGGTGCTGGACTTTACCCATCAGCTCTTCATCTCGGGCGGCATGCCTAGCTCGCATGCCGCTACATCATTGTCTGTCTGGACGGTGCTAGTGCTGCAGCAGGGGTTGCAGTCGCCGCTTGTTGGTGTCACGACATTGCTCGTGTTGATTATTTGCTACGATGCTGTCAAGGTGCGGCGCTCGTCGGGCGAGCAGGGTATTGCCATCCAGCAGGTCATCAAGAAGACTGGGGTCGACGTCACATTGCCGCGGGCTGCGCAGGGGCACACACCACTCGAGATCTTCGTTGGGTCGCTGCTTGGCGTGCTTGTGGGCGTAGTTGTATTTTTTGCGACAAAATAATGGCAAAAAAGTGTTGACCATCCGCAAAAAATACGCTATGATGGTTTCAGTCTGGTTGAGGGAACGAAAACAAGGGCCAACAACGAGACGTTTTGTATCTTAACAATTTAGTTGTGCAATAATCATCGTCAGTCTATTTTTGAGTTATAGACGCTTCCCAACAGGGAAGCATCTTTTATGAAAAGTACATCTTTTCTTTTTATGGAGAGTTTGATCCTGGCTCAGGATGAACGCTGGCGGCGTGCCTAACACATGCAAGTCGAGCGGCAGCGCGAGTAGTTTACTACTTGGCGGCGAGCGGCGGACGGCTGAGTAACGCGTGGGAACATGCCCCAAAGTGAGGGATAACTGCCCGAAAGGGTAGCTAATACCGCATATGATCTTCGGATTAAAGGATTTATCCGCTTTGGGAGTGGCCCGCGTCGGATTAGGTAGTTGGTGAGGTAAAGGCTCACCAAGCCGACGATCCGTAGCTGGTCTGAGAGGATGATCAGCCAGACTGGGACTGAGACACGGCCCAGACTCCTACGGGAGGCAGCAGTGAGGAATCTTCCACAATGGGCGAAAGCCTGATGGAGCAACGCCGCGTGCAGGATGAAGGCCTTCGGGTTGTAAACTGCTTTTATAAGTGAGGAATATGACGGTAACTTATGAATAAGGATCGGCTAACTACGTGCCAGCAGCCGCGGTCATACGTAGGATCCGAGCGTTATCCGGAGTGACTGGGCGTAAAGAGTTGCGTAGGCGGTTTGTTAAGCGAATAGTGAAACCTGGTGGCTCAACCATACAGACTATTATTCGAACTGGCAAACTCGAGAGTGGTAGAGGTCACTGGAATTTCTTGTGTAGGAGTGAAATCCGTAGATATAAGAAGGAACACCAATGGCGTAGGCAGGTGACTAGACCATTTCTGACGCTAAGGCACGAAAGCGTGGGGAGCGAACCGGATTAGATACCCGGGTAGTCCACGCCGTAAACGATGGATACTAGCTGTTGGAGGTATCGACCCCTTCAGTAGCGAAGCTAACGCGTTAAGTATCCCGCCTGTGGAGTACGGCCGCAAGGCTAAAACATAAAGGAATTGACGGGGACCCGCACAAGCGGTGGATCGTGTTCTTTAATTCGATGATAAACGAAGAACCTTACCAGGGCTTGACATCCAGGGAAGGTCTGCGAAAGTGGACTGTGCCTTTTGGAACCCTGTGACAGGTGCTGCATGGCCGTCGTCAGCTCGTGTCGTGAGATGTTTGGTTAAGTCCATCAACGAGCGCAACCCTTGCAACTAGTTGGATTTTTCTAGTTGGACTGCCCCGGTAACGGGGAGGAAGGAGGGGATGATGTCAGGTCAGTATTGCCCTTACGTCCTGGGCTAGAAACACGATACAATGGCTAGTACAATGCGCAGCGAAGCCGCAAGGTGGAGCAAATCGCATCAAAGCTAGTCTCAGTTCGGATTGGAGGCTGAAACTCGCCTCCATGAAGTCGGAATCGCTAGTAATCGCAGATCAGCAAACTGCGGTGAATACGTTCCCGGGTCTTGTACACACCGCCCGTCAAGCCATGAAAGTGACCAACACCCGAAGTCCGATTCGTCGGCCTAAGGTGGGGGGCATGATTGGGGTTAAGTCGTAACAAGGTATCCGTACCGGAAGGTGCGGATGGATTACCTCCTTTCTAGGGAGTATGAATGCCTGATAGCTGAGTAATCACTATCAGAGCTAGGTCGGTCTCGTAAATATGCTGAGCTTACATATTTACAGTAACCCTTCGGGGTGAGACAAAGCTTACACGAAAGTGACGAGATGAGGATTGCACAACTAAGTTGTTAAGAGATAGCCCAGATTGCTGGGCTATTTTTTGTAAGAGGAAATAATATAATAATACTTCGGTAAAAGTGAGTGATGTGGTATCAACAACACTCGGTAATGATAGTGGATGACTGCCTTATGTGATTGGTCGCTCTCGCGAGGTGTTATGACAGTTGAGTTGCTGTTTATTGCTCTTTGTATGAGCTCTCGATCTGTTATAGATAAAAGATGATTACTATGAGTATACTTCCTCGGATATCTAGCTACGGCTATGCTATGCGTCATAAGAATAGGCTAAACGAATATTATTCTACGATAAGACAGAGCAAAAGACGCTAGTAACCAGTAACTAAAAAGGAGCGCTATAGCGCTCCTCATCGCCTCTCAGCGAGGTTCTCTAGCTAAAGTGAAAGAACAGCCCAAGAAACGCTCGCAGGATCATATCATGCAGGTTGGTCATGACAAGCAGACCCAGCCCACAGCCGATCAACCCCCACATCTGGTAGCGGCTGTAGCTGCCGATGTCATCGCTAAACATATCAGACAACTGGCGGTGCCACACAACAATACAGCCACCAACGATCAAGATGAGCGTACCGATGAAGAACGATCCCCAACTAAATGTATATTGCATAATATCTAGTATACTCTTGTACTGGCGAAAAATCTATGCTAATATGGAACAGGTTCAGCGACAGAGTGCGCGAACGAACGCGGGGATATAGCTCAGTTGATTAGAGCACCTGCTTTGCAAGCAGGGGGTCCAGGGTTTGAGTCCCTGTATCTCCACCATTCGCATGGGGTGGTATGGGCTTACGTCCATCCCACTCCACCAATTTTTTTGCTTGATGGTGTAGGGGCGATTAGCTCAGCTGGTTAGAGCGCGTCACTGATAATGACGAGGTCGGTGGTTCAAGTCCTCCATCGCCCACCAGATAAGCAATGTGGCATCACAGCATGCGGGCGCTTAGCTCAGTTGGCTAGAGCATCTCGTTTACACCGAGAGGGTCGGGGGTTCGAGTCCCTCAGCGCCCACCACAAGCTCCGTATACGAACCCTGGAGCATGTCACACACTATCACTTGCAGTTGATTACCCGTTCATCGTATGAGCGGGTGTTTTTTATGAGCAATATTGTTGATATGTATTTGTGTGCGGTATTCTCCTCTTGGGTATGATAAAGGAGCTGAATATTCACTAAATATGAGCTTCCCAGCGTTAGGGGCTGAGAAGCGGCCAGGTATACAGCAGACACATACGCTTTATTGGGCTATTGGAAGGGACGTAGGGGTGTATGAAGAGTAATCGAGATATGCTACGCAAGTTATTGCTCTAAAAACAGTTGCATTGAGCACTCAGTACCGCCAAGAAAAATATAGTAGCGAGCAACAGCAATGTGTCTTGCAACCAACAACTCTCCATATTGCACCGCAAAAATGCCGCTACCAACGTCTCCACCTCTGATCACAAGGCGCAATCGAGCAAGTACCCATCAAGAATAATATTTTCTGCAAAAATCGCTCAAAAAAGCCTTGCCAAACGCCGATGATTCGTGTAAACTTAAGTCCAGTGAGCGCATGTTCGGTAACGAACCTCTGGCAAGAGGGTAATGATGGAGTGGGTACAATAATCATTGCCAAAACTACAACGAAAAGCTACTTTACACAGGGTAGCCCAAGTGGTAGAATAGACAAAGTTGCGAGTTTGAGCACAGGCAGACAGACATCATACCGATGATGTTCGCAGGTGTGTGCTTACAACAAGACACATGCAGTTTAACAATTTAGTGATGTAAGAAAATAACGATTGACGGCACTATCAGTTGGTCTATACCAATTGCTAGTTAAGTCAATGCATAAAAAGGTACTCAAGGGCACACAATGGATGCCTAGACGTATATTACCGATGAAGGACGTGGAAGACTGCGATAAGCTTCGGGTAGCTGTCAACAAGCTGTGATCCGGAGATTTCCGAATGGGGAAACCTAGCATGAGTCATGTCATGTTGCCACGTGCTGAATACATAGGCACGCGAGCGGGAACCATCTGAACTGAAACATCTTAGTAGGATGAGGAAAAGAGAGTAAATAACTATTGCGAAAGTAGTGGCGAGCGAAATCGCATCTACGCCCAAACCTCATAAGTTTTCATCTGTTTGCAGGTGAATAAGCTGATAGGCGAATACTTACGAGGGGTTGTGAAATATCATATGACCAAGCCAGAGCACTTGATTCTTCTGAATCGAGCTATCTGGTTTGCGACTACTGGCTATCAACGGTAGGTAAGGTAAAAAATCAGTACGTTAGTAGAACAAGTTTGAATACTTGGCCAAAGAGCGTGAAAGCCGCGTATGCGAAAGCAATGCTGACCTTATGTATGGTGTTTCGAGTAGGTCGGGGCACGAGAAACCCTGATTGAATCCGGCTGGACCACCAGCCAAGGCTGAATATAATATACGATCGATAGCGAACTAGTACAGTGATGGAAAGGTGAAAAGAACCCCGGGAGGGGAGTGAAATAGATCCTGAAATTGTGTGCCTACAAGGAGTCGGAGCCGGCTTGTCCGGTGACGGCGTGCTTTTTGTAGAACGATCCAGCGAGTTAATTTCGTGCGCAAGGTTAAGCCAATTGGCGGAGCCACAGTGAAAGCGAGCCTGAATAGGGCGAATGAGTGCACGGGATTAGACCCGAAACCGGGTGACCTAACCATGAGCAGGCTGAAGCGACGGTAACACGTCGTGGAGGGCCGAACCAGGGTACGCTGCAAAGTGCTTGGATGACTTGTGGTTAGCGGTGAAATGCCAATCGAACTCGGAGATAGCTGGTTCTCCTCGAAACAGTTTTAGGACTGGCGTCATGTAGTAGCAGTCGGGGGTAGAGCTCTGTAAAGGACTGGGGCTGGCAACGGTACCCACCCTTAACAAACTACGAATACCGACTGTGGAATCATGGCAGTTAGAACGGCGGAGCTAAGTTCGTCGCTCAAAAGGGAAACAGCCCAGACCATCGTCTAAGGTCCCTAAATTTACGTTAAGTGGGAAACAAGGTGAGATTTCTTAAACAGCTAGGATGTTGGCTTAGAAGCAGCCATTCATTTAAAGAGTGCGTAACAGCTCACTAGTCAAGAGATCTTGCGTGGAAAATGTAACGGGGCTAAACGTAATACCGAAGACATGGATTGTATGTTTTGCATACAGTGGTAGAGGAGCGTTCCTATCGGCAGTGAAGCAGTATTGTAAAGTATTGTGGAGCGGTAGGAAGTGAGAATGCTGGAATGAGTAACCATAAGAGAGGTGAGAATCCTCTCGGCCGTAAGAGCAAGGTTTCCTGAGCCATGGTAATCATCTCAGGGTTAGTCGGGCCTAAGCCGAGGCGTAGAGCGTAGGCGATGGACATCAGGTTAATATTCCTGAACCGGTATATACTTGTATGCTATTCACGGCGAGATATCCGGAGCGGATTCATGGTTTATCCGTCCAACCTCGTGGGAACGCGAAGGGAGTGAAAGTTACCCTTTTGGGTGACGATTCTGGAGAAGGCGCTGGCAAGAAAAGTAGACATACGCGTGGTATATGCCGCCCGTACCGCAAACCAACACAGGTGCTCGAGTCGAGTAGACTCAGGCTTACGAGAGAACCTTCGCTAAGGAACTCGGCAATACAGCGACCGTAACTTCGGAATAAGGTCTGCCCCCACTTCGGTGGATATGTTGTCAGTTTCATAGCTCTATAAGGTGTGGTTAAAGAGTATCTTTAATACATCAATTCTTCTTGAGATAGAACCAAGCTTTGGAACTGAAGCTCAACACGTCTAGCGATGTGGGGGCCGCAGCAAAAGAGCCCACGGAACTGTTTATCAAAAACACAGCTCTCTGCCAACACGAAAGTGGATGTATAGGGGGTGACTCCTGCCCGGTGCTGGAAGGTTAAGGGGAGTGCTTTACGGTGCGAACTGAAGCCCCAGTGAACGGCGGCGGTAACTATAACCGTCCTAAGGTAGCGAAATTCCTTGTCAGGTAAGTTCTGACCCGCACGAATGGAGTAATCATGTGGGCACTGTCTCAGCGAAGGACTCGGTGAAAGTGCATTGGCGGTAAAGATGCCGTCTGTCCATACCAGGACGAGAAGACCCCATGGAGCTTTACTACAGCTTTACATTGATCCGGGTTTCAACATGTGTAGCATAGTTGGGAGACTGCGAAGCAGATACGCTAGTATTTGTGGAGTCGCAATGTGAAATACCAACCTTGTTGTGATCTTGATCTCACTTGTGCCGTTATCCGGTATGAGGACCGTGTATGGTGGGTAGTTTAACTGGGGCGGTTGCCTCCTAAAGAGTAGCGGAGGCGTTCAAAGGTTGGCTAACTTCGGATGGAAATCGAAGTGATAGTGTATGCGCACAAGCCAGCTTGACTGTGAGGACTACAATCCAAGCAGAGACGAAAGTCGGAGCAAGTGACCCGCTGTATGTACTTTGTACAATGTATGTGGGAACGACAGCGCACACGGATAAAAGTTACCCTGGGGATAACAGGCTTATAGCGCCCAATAGTTCACATAGACGGCGCTGTTTGGCACCTCGATGTCGGCTCATCACATCCTGGAGGGGGAGCACCTTCCAAGGGTTCGGCTGTTCGCCGATTAAAGTGGTACGCGAGCTGGGTTCAGAACGTCGTGAGACAGTTCGGTTTATATCCGGTATGGACGTTAGGAAATTTGAGAGGATCTGCCCCTAGTACGAGAGGACCGGGGTGGACGCACCTCTGGTGTACGGATTGTGGCCACCTGCTGCATTGTCCGGTAGCTATGTGCGGACCAGATAAGCGCTGAAAGCATATTAAGCGCGAAACTGACCTCAAGATTAGATTTCCCTATGAGGGCCGTGAAAGACGATCACGTTGATAGGTGCAAGGTGGAAGTGCAGTAATGCATGGAGCCGAAGCATACTAATCGCCCCATTGCCTTTTTATGTCCTTGTCTACGATGCTAATGCTTGCATTGGTGGCGTGGATGAGGTAGACTTAACTAGTGATTGGTGTATATCACCACTGTCAATCGTTGACACGTACATTACCATACCGTGCAGATGGACATCGAAGCAGGGGTTTGGCCCACCGAGGAAATATATCGGAACCAAGCGTCTAAACCCCCACTTCGGTGCCCATGGCGAGGAGGAAACACCTGTTCCCATTCCGAACACAGAAGTTAAGCTCCCCAGCGGCGATTATACTGCTTTTAGTGGGAAACTAGCACGGTGCCGAATTATATAAGAGCCATCCGAACAGGGTGGCTTTTATCTTTGGGGATGATTTTATTAATAACTTGATGCTTGCCAGTATGATTTGCTGAAATGTGATACTAATATACTTCGGACGATACTTTGGCCGCGCGTTACTACTTTCATTAACATGCTGGTGTCTTTTGTCGGTGAGACGTAACAGAGGTTGAGGGAAGTGACGGATTCAACAGTGGTCATAGGTGCGAAGTTTGCTACTTGCTTGCAAAATCCAGAGAGATTTATATGGAGCATCTAAGCAACAGAAACCAGGAGAAACAGTATGCTAGTCAGAAGCTCTTAGCGAATACAATACGGAGCGTGACCCAGAATACTTGGTGGCGCAAGCCAGCCAGAGCTATGAGAGCGGTAAGACAAGAAGAAGCGGCACGAACGCTTGGTTACATTGGCTGGACGCTAGAAGGGCTTGAGGCACTGAAGTTAGCAGAAGAAGTCGAGCAGGAATAGCGTTATTTTAATTAAAATGAGCACAAACCAGCCTATCAAAGAGATGAGGCTGGTTTTTTGCTGTACAAATTGCTAAAGTAGGTGCATTTTCTATAAAATTCAGAACGTTTTTCGTACAAATGTACCATTCTATTGTATAATCGCTAGAGAGGGGTGCTTGCTCTGCGACTTGGCGTGGCTTGGGCGAGTGGAGCACCGCCGCGGGTGGGTCATGAGTATCTTGATAGCAATGCAGTGATGATGTGATAACCATAACCAAAAAGGAGTGTTCTTATGACAGAGCAACGACCACCATCAATCAAGTACCGCTATGGTGAGCCACCAATTCATTCGGCGGGCGACATATTGTATTATGACAAGGTGATCACTCGGCAGCAGAGAGTATTTGCTGCGCCAGCTGGCAGTAACCCGTATGGCCAAGAGGCGCTCGTTACTGGCTCAGATGGAATGCAAATTGATATAGAGCGAGAAGCTCGACTGTTGCCACAAGACGGGCATAATAGGCTCTATACGCTATATGCACCAGAGGTTGGGGCGGCGCTGACAATTAGCCATGAGCACGGTATTGGCTTGCTCTACCCCTGTATTTCAGATAAGGATGGCCAGCCAGTCGTCCAGAGAACAGCGAGCAATGCAATAAAGACCCATGCAGTTGATATGACACAGCTTCCTGATGCGCGGTTTATTACGCTTGGAGAGCCGTATATCTCACTCACAGATCCACAGCATCACCATGCTGCGCTGAGCATTGTACCAGAGCAAGTGGGCATCTTTGGTATTGGCACGGCAGGAGGTGTTGGGAGTGAGATGGGTATGATTCAAGATGATGCGTCACCTGGTGCGAAGAACGTCATGAATGTACTATACCCACAACTTGTAAAAGGGTATGAGGCCCTCCAGCGGCGTCATAGCAGTGAGCGACAGCGTAATGATGAGTCGCGCCCTCAAAGACTTGGCCAGATTAGTTGTATTGCGGCAGCCCAACGTGGCGGGTCTGGCTGGTTCTAAACCCAACAAATAGCAAAGCACTTTCAATATTAAAAACAACCCTGTATGCGCAGGGTTGTTTTTTCATTCTCGAATCTCGCAGCAAACGAGAATTGTTGTGGTGGACCTTGGTGGAAACGACCCAAACCAAAGCTAATACTTAGTATATAGCATAGGCGTCTTAAATGCAATACCAATAATGCAATCTGAAAATGCTCATGTAAACGTTGACAAAACATATACAGTATGCTATATTTAAATCATGATACATATCATATATGGTATGTAGCGAGGATTTGCTAGCCTACACTAGCAACGTACCTCTGGTAAATATATAAATAAGGAGTAACCCTATGGCGGGAACAAAAGCTGGCGGCCTGAAGGCTGCGCAAAAAAACATCTCTAAAGACCCTAACTTCTACGCCAAGATTGGCGCCAAGGGCGGCAAGAATGGCCGTACTGGCGGCTTTGCGGCCAACCCACAACTCGCTCGCGTGGCTGGCGCCAAGGGCGGCCGGATTTCTCGCCGCACCAAAAAGGCCGATGATGCTACCGCGGCTGCTCCACAAGCGGACGTTGCGCTCGCCGCCTAAGGGCACGGGCGGGCCTCATGCTAACAACACCTCCCATGCATGTGGGAGGTGTTTTGATGTGGTAGGTTTAGCGCGTGAGGTTCGAAGCTTTTTGTGGTTTGGGGCGATCTGCTGTGGAGCTGTTGTGCCTGCTGGTGTGGAGGCGATGATTAGTAGGGTATTTTTTTGGAATGGGGAGAATTATTGCGATAATCAAGCTTGAGACGAAACTATCGTGCTTTTTACAACATAACGTCGGAGTTGGCAGGTGGTGGCGCTGTTGGCGCGCCAGTGAGTGAAGCAGGCCAGGCAGGTATATGTGCCGTCGCTGCGCTGCAAGCCAGTCGCGTTGCAGTGTGGGCAGCGCGAGCGGGCGTGGAGCCAGTCGCGGTAGGTGTCGAGCGCAGATTCGATGAGGTCGTCATCGACCGTCACTTGCCAGCCGGCTCCAACTCGGCAGCCGGCATTCCATGCTGCGCGCTCCATAGCAACAAGCTGCACATCGCGCGCATAGCCGCGATGCCCTAGGAGTGCATGACCATACTCGTGGAGGAGGTAGGCAGAGGCCTGAGCATCGTGTGGATCGTAATAAACCGTGCAGCTTGGGTAGTGCCAATGAAAGTGGCTACCTGGGCGAAAGCTAAGTGGCGCAATGCCCGACGTGCGAGCGTGCTGGGTGAGGTGAGAGATGAGCTGATCGAGTGGCATGGGTGGTGGTGATATAGCCACATCTATCGGCATGCGAACCAGCGAGCGAAACAATAGATACTTCGCATGATTTGACAGAGGTGGAGATTATGATTTGTTCGTGTATTGTACGTGTCATGATTAGTGTAGCATAGCGCGCTCGCGATGCCTAGTGGGTGGTGCGAAGTATCGGGGTGTGGCGAGCTCCAGAGAGAGGCAAGGTGATGTGCATGATTAATAGAGCGCGTGCGTTGCGTTTTGCGATCGAATACGGTATAATAGAAAGAGTAACGTAAACGAAGGTTTGGCAATGAAGCAGCAAGGATCAATTATCGGATACGTCGTCGTCGGGACAGTGCTAACGCTTGCACTGGTTGGCGGGGTCTTAATCGTCAAGAATAGTCACAACAGCAGCGCTCGACAAGTGGCAAGCACCACTGCTACCGACGCCAAGAAAAAGGAATCAACCCAGAGCAGCAAGAGCGCCAACGACAAGCTAGTCGATAGCCTCAACAGCAAATCAACAGAGACCAGCAAGAGCAAAGAGACGAAAGAAGCTCAGCCGCAAGACAAGAAAAACACCACATCGACTGCAACTAATAGCGAGACGAGCGGCGCATCAAGCACAACTACACAAAGCCAAAGCCAATCGACTCAGTCTACTCAATCTCAACCCTCAAACACACCTGCTGCAACACCATCGACCAACTCCAGCACCCCTTCGCAGACCCAATCTACCCAGCAAGTGAGCGCTTTGCCGCAGACCGGCCCAGCCGAGGGCCTGGCAGCTGTTGTGGCGGTGAGTAGCCTGGCTGGTGTAGCACTAGCTTATCGCAAGTCGCGCACACCCGCGCTGTAAGATATACAACATCGACGCTGTTTCATAGACAACACAATAATTACCCCTATGCAGAGTAGGGGTAATTGCTGTTTGAGAGAGGTAATATAGGTGTTGTGATTATATCATCGTTGTGTATATAACTGTATGATGGTTTGTGTTGTGTATAGCGTGAGTGAGAGGAGCAGGCCGAGGCAAGTGGCTTGGCGTTCTCAGACTGCTGAGCCGAAGCCTTTAAAACCATCCATGATCTGGAAATACAACAGCAAACCTATCGCATAAGAGAATATCTGGAGGTTAACAACTGAGGAGTGGGTAAGGTCTGTTATTCACCGGGGTGGAGTGCTTTTGGTGCGATGAGTGCGCTGCGTGGGCTATCTGTTTGGATTGATTATTTATAGAGGTGAGGCTGAGGAGCTCCAGGTTTTGACGCTTGCAGCGACTTTGTGTATAATACAGAGGAATGGTGCGTCGCGATATGGCGACGTGTCTCATAATATAATTAATAAGAGGAGTCTGTACCAAGACTTATGGCAACACAAGCCTTAACAATGGATGATTTGCTCGCTGGCGACGGCGTCAAGCAACTAGTAACCGGCGAGGTCGTAACTGGCCGCGTATTATCGGTGCGCAAACGAGATGTATTAATAGACCTAGGCCCGCAAGGGGTTGGCTATGTGCCACGGCGCGAGATTGGCCCGGCTAAGACGCTAGCAGTTGGTGATGAAGTAACAGCCAGTGTGGTAGATAGCGAGCTGGATAATGGCTATAGCCTGCTGAGCCTGCGCAAAGCAGCCAAAGACCGTGGTTGGGAAGAAGCGATGGCTAAGCTGGATGCCGGCGAGATCATCGAGGTAGCGCCATACGACGCTAACCGCGGTGGTATGCTGGTTGAGTACGAAGGTGTGCGGGGCTTTTTGCCAGTGTCGCAACTGTCGGCCGAGCACTACCCACGGGTGGGCGGTGCTGACAAGGATGAGATCTTGGCACGGCTCAACACCCTGGTGGGTCAGACGCTCAAGGTGCGCATCCTCGACTGCGACCGCAAGGCCAATAAGCTGATCTTTAGTGAGAAGGAAGCCATCAAGGATGGCCTGGCTGCTCACTTTGAGAAGCTCAAGGTTGGCGACACCGTCAAGGGTGTCGTGACTGGCGTGGTGGACTTTGGTGTCTTCGTGAATGTCGAAGGGATTGAGGGGCTTATCCACATTTCAGAGATTAGCTGGGAGCGCGTCAACAACCCAGCCGACTATGTGAAGGTGGGCCAGAGCGTTGAGGCGAAGATCATCAGCATTGATAAAGATCGCCTAAGTCTGAGTATGAAGCAGCTCACCAAGGATCCATGGCTTGATGAAGTGGATCAATTCACCAAGGGTCAGACTATCGAGGGTACAGTAACGCGCATTACCCCATATGGTGCCTTTGTCCAGATTAGCCCAGCAGTTGAAGCGCTGGTGCACGTGAGCGAGCTGGGCAGCGGCGGCGCCGACCCAGAGAAGGTCTTTACGCTCAATGAGCGCAAGAGTTTTGTCATTCTCGACATCGACAAAGATGCGCACAAAGTGAGCCTAAGCCTCGCCGACAAGAAAAAATAACCAGTAAATTACAAAAGATGACCGGCTGTGGCCGGCAGAAAGGAGTGTGTATATGAGTCAGTCTGAAAAAGTGTTGGTCATTGCCGATTCGATCACTGTTGGTGAGCTGGCCCAAACCCTGAATCTGCCGGTCACAAAGCTGATTGGCGAGCTCTTCAAGAATGGCTTTACTGTGACGATCAATCAACGGATTGATTTTGAGATTGCTGAGATTATCGTGGAGGAGCTGGGCCTAGCAGTGACGCTGCAGCGCAAAGCCGCCGAGCAGCATACTGTGCAGCATCTGCATAAACCGTCGAGCAATGCGGTGCCACGCCCGCCAATTGTGGCGGTGATGGGGCATGTCGACCACGGCAAGACGACGCTGCTCGATACCATCCTCAAGATGAAGACAGTCGCTGGCGAGGCTGGTGGTATTACCCAGCACATTAGTGCCTACCAAGCCGAGCGGAATGGCCGCACCATGACGTTGCTTGATACCCCTGGCCATGAGGCCTTTGCGGCGTTGCGCCAGCATGGTGCCGCACTGACCGATGTGGTGGTGATTGTTGTGGCAGCCGATGATGGCGTGAAGCCACAGACGGTAGAGGCGATCCGCTTTGCACGCGATGCCAATGCTAAGATCATCGTTGCTATCAACAAGATTGACAAAGACACGGCCAACCCCGATATGGTCAAAGCTCAACTTGCTAGTGAGCATCATCTCAACCCTGAGGAGTGGGGTGGCGATACCATTATGGTGCCAATTAGCGCTAAGACTGGCCAGAATATCGATAAGTTGCTCGATACCATCCTGCTTGTGGCCGACATGGAAGAGCTCCGCGCCGATACGGATGTGCCAGCTGAGGGGCTCGTTATTGAGGCACATATGGAGAAGGGTCGTGGCTCGGTAGTGAACTTGCTTATCGAGCAGGGCCGCTTGGCACCGGGGCATTTCCTCGTAGCGGGGCAAGCCTATGGCAAGGTGCGTACTTTGCTCGATTACACTGGCACGCCTATCAAGGCAGCCACGCCTGCTACACCAGTGACGGTAACAGGTTTTAAGGAATTACCGCAGTTTGGTGATATCTTCACAGTGGTCAAAAACGAAAAAGAAGCTCGCCTAGCTGTGCAGAAGGCTAAGCTTGACCAAGCACGTAATGCCGCCACCACCAATGTGACTGGTGCTGACCTGCTCAAGCTTATGACGCAGAAACACGATGCTCAGGAATTCGACGTCATCGTCAAGGCCGATGTACAGGGGTCACTTACCTCAGTGATGGATAGCTTGCGCCTGGTGGAGACGGACGGGGCGATCACGCTGCGGATTATTGGCCACGGCGTGGGTAACATTACCGAGAGTGATGTACGCCTGGCTGGTAGTAGTAATGCAATTATCTATGGCTTTAATGTCGACCTGCCGCCAGCTGTTAAGCGCCTGGCAATGCGTGACAAAGTGACGGTGCGCCGCTACCAAGTGATCTATGAGTTACTCGATGACGCACGTAGCAGCATGGAAGCACTGCTCGCACCAGAGGTGGTGGAGACGGAGATTGGCCAGCTGGAGATTAAGGGCGTCTTTCGGACGATGCGCGATGCGGTAATCGCTGGCGGGCAAGTAACGAAGGGCAAGGTGACAGCAGGGCTATTGGCCCGTGTGATGCGCGGCGAGGAGCAAATTGCCGAAGTCACAGTAGCCAGCGTGCAGCGCCAGCAGCAAGAAGCCAAGGAAGTCTTTGAGGGTGAGCTCTGTGGCCTTAACCTCACGACCAGCAAGAAGCTCCAGCTCGAGATTGGCGACACCCTCGAGTTCTTCACCCGCGAGCTGGTGAAGCGCACGCTACAGTAGTGGATTTGGCGGTGCTTTGCCCTGCAGAATCTTGGTATGTTTATATTGAATGATAACTCTGTTTTGCTGCTGGTATATAAAACTCGCTATGGGATGATGGCGGGTTTTTGAGATTGGAGCATCTCCCTCATTGACACATCACCTCTGTTGTGGTAGGATGTGGGCAGAATATATAAGGAAAGAAATTAGGACGGGTAATATGGCAAAAGGACATGAGGCAACAGGAACAAGCACAGTTAGCCCAGTACTCCAAGCAGGGTCAGAAAGATGGGCTGGTGTTAAAGGTGCGGTGAATCCTGTTATCGAAGCAATAAAAGACATTCCTAATGCATACAAGAGAAATGCACGATTGCAAGAAAAGATCAATGACCACCTGGGTAGTAGTACAACAAAGCGAGAAAAACATGTAGCCCGGCACGCAAATCCCGAAAGAAACAACACAACTCGTGATAAAGTTATCGAAATTGGCAAGAAGATTGTGACGGCTCTTGGCGTTGGGACAGTTGACGAGGAATACTATGCAGAGCACAAGGCGGCAGAGCGAGAAATATCTCCCGCTCCACCACCGACTGAAGATGACTTGAGGCGCGATGCAGAGTGGCGGGCAAAGCAGAAAGAGCTAACTTCTGCCGAGCAAATATCAACCCTTGAGCAAGCACCATCAGCCAAGCAAGAGCAACAAACTGGCGAGGAAGCAACCCTTGCTCGACTACAAACAGAAATCGCAGCACTGACTGACGAGAAGGTTCAGGAGATTAACACAGCAGAGTCGGCGACGGATGCGGTGTTTGCCAAGGGTATGGCAGATATTGCGGTGCAGAGCAAAATTGCGCATGAGGTGATCTTGCCGTATTCGGCGGAGGGGATTGCTCAGCTGGAGACGATGCGCAGCGACGCACTTGCTACCTTGCAGCAGGCCCTCGACGCGCGCAACCAAGGCGCACGGCCTGCCGCTGCTCCAAGCCAAGAACTAACCCTAAGCGGAGCTCAGGCAGAGCTTGCTCACACGCCAATCTCGACGAGTGAGCAAACGCCACAACCAACCGGCTTCGAAGCGCAGGTGAGTGAGCTGACAGACCGCACTGCCCAGGAGATTATGGCGAGCGGTTCCGCCATGGACGCGATCCGCATGAAGGGTGAGGCAGCAAGTGCAGTGCTGAGTATGACGGCGCACGAGCTGATGCAGCCATACCTCTCGCACGAAGATGCAGCGCAGCTCAAAGACACGCGCGACCGGGCACTCGCAGCACTCCAAGCAGCACTCGACGTGCGGCTGGAGTCACCAGACTCACACCAAGCTGCCTCTGTAACGGTAGAGAGTCAGTCTCTCGCAGAAGCAGCGCAGACCCCCGAAGTAACCACAGCAGAGCCAACACACGAGGAAGCTGATGGTAGTGTTGAGGAGAATCGCGCAGCGAGTATTGAAGCGACTGAAGGGGTGAAGGAGAAGAAAGAGGGACGGTGGGCACGTATAGTGCTAATTACCAAGAACATGGGCCGAAAGGCGATGCAGGCTATGGAGCGCACAAAAGCTTGGCTGAATGAGCCAGTACCAGACTGGAAGCCAAAGCCAAATCGCCCTCTCAAAGACTACTCTCTCACTGAGATTTTTTCGCAAAGTGAAGCAGAAGGCCAACCATACGAGAAGCCCCAGCCTGAGGTGACTCAACCACAGGAGACTCAGCCTACACCAATTTCTGAAAGTGATAACTCTAAAGTGATTGCAGGTATTATAGAAAAGAAAAAACCAAATCCAGAAGATGATTTCTTTGACATTGCGCTAGCTCTAGGGAATAATAAAGACCATAGCGATGTGATTGTTACAACTCCTGAGAAGCCTGAGGATCCAACAGCTTTTGGTAATTTTAGTAGGGATTTTCATGATCGTATGGCCGAGCTTGGCGCACGAATCGCACAATCGTCAACAGACGCTGAACTTAATGACAACGAATCGAAAGCTCATGCAGAGATACGGAGCTTTGCTGAGGAAGCGAAAAGGTTTCCTGGTAAACGGTTTGATGTCATCCGGATAATAGCAATGGCGGACGAGAATATGCAAAGAGCAGTTAGTTATAATGTAAACAATCGTAAGTCGGGGGGTCAAGCAGCCTAGTGCGGTGTTTGACTCGCATAGAATAGAGATTAAAGAATTGCATTATGCCAACCACTCAGCCCCAAGCTACCCCTCTCATCACCCAGCACGATCTCGATCGCCTTGGGATTAAGACGCGCGACTCGGCAGCGCTGCTGCAGGAGGTGAATAACACGCTCTACGAGCGGGTGGGGCTGGAGGTCATTAGCCGCTTGTCGGACGATGACCTTGATGAGCTAATGCGCCGCCAGGAAACGGACGATGGCGCAGCGCTATTTGCCTGGCTGTCGCAGCGGGTTGCGCACCTCGATGAGATCCTGAGCGACGAGCGCACACTCATCCTTGGTGACTTGGCCAAGAAGGCTGATGAGCTGAGCGATGCAGCGTGAGCACTGTGTAAGGGCTGTAGGCGTACTAGTGCGAATGTACTGATCGATGACTGTGCGAAGTATCTCAACGCTACCCTCGCAATGAATAACGAATGCCCAGCCTGTACAGTGTGCTGCACTGTATGTACTATTCTTTTTGGTGAGTATCCGCGGCAGCCGCTGAGGGAGATTACACCATATTTTGCCGTTTTTATTGTATGAGGGGTGGATTGTTTGGTATACTAGGGGCAGGAGGAATTGAAAACATGTTTCAATTAGACGATGCTTTTTTGCAAAAAATCGGTATAGCAGACTGGCCGCCAGAGGCGCGGCAGCGCTTTGTCGACAACTTTCGCCAGGTGCTGGAGCTGCGCGTTGGCACGGTGTTGAGCGATGGCTTGAGCGAGGTGCAGCTGAATGAGTTTGAGTCGTTTATGAACCAAGACGCTGCGGTCATTACAGCGTGGATCGACGAGCACGAGCCTGACTACGAGAATGATAGAATATACCAGAGCCAGCGCGAAGCCTACGAGAAAGCGGCGGAGCAGCGTGGTGTGGAGGTAGACCAGCTGGCACTCTTTGCGGAGTATGCGCAGCTTAAGTGGCTCACCCACAACCGCCCAGACTACACAACTGTCGTGCGTGAGACCTTTGAAGGCCTCGTGGATCTCGCTAAGGCAGACCCACAGAAGTTCCTTACCCAAGAGGGCTTGGCTAGTATCTTCCAGAGTAGCGATGCGGCAGATGGTGATACACCAGACGAGCTTGAAGGAGGCCACCCCGACCCTGATGTAGCGCTTGCTGCGTAGTGACAATGACTAAGTAAAAAATATATATGACCCCTGTGAATGCAGGGGCTTTGTGTTTGGTTAGTCTCGCAATGCCTTGCCATCGAACAAGAAAATATCTGGAAGTCAGTGACCGGGCAAGCGGAAAAGGCTATCTCTATAATCTGGCTGGAATATTTTCCACCATTCACACCCGATACCCGCGCAAAAATGCTGCGGCGCTGAGTTCTTTGCCGCTGGGGGCGATGAGCTGGTCGATGACGAGATAGGTGCCGTCGCTGCAGCGTGGATCGAGCGTGGTGGCAGGCGCCGGCGCGGTGTGCGCCTGAGTGATGATATAGTGCCGCTCGCCCAGCTGGAGGCGAGCCCGTGGGTAGTGATGGTAGGCGCGTACCATTGCTTCGGCCGCTGCGGCGGTGTGCTGAGCGGGGTTGATGATGCCACTGGCTTTGGTGAGGAGCTGGCAGTAGCTCGCAGCCGACTCGTCTTGCGGTGTGGGCTGCAGGCTACCACTCACGATGCGGGGCAGGAGCTGCACCAGTGCTTCGCTGCCAAGCTGGCCTAGTGTGCTGTAGAGCTCGAGCTGCTGCTCGTCGCCGCGCAGGGGGTGGGTGAGCTGCGCATAGACCGGCCCAGCGTCCATAGCGGCGCTGAGCTGCATGATGCTGACGCCAGTGGTGGTATCACGATTGGCAATGGCGCTCTCAATCGGTGAAGGGCCGCGATAGCGTGGCAGAAGCGATGGATGGAGATTGATAATCCCTGGGGAAAAACAGTCGATTACTACTTGGGGGATGATCTTGCCAAAGCTCACTAGTACGCCAACAGGCTGGCCGAGCGCTTGGATATCGGGGATAATATCGCGCAGTTTGGTAGGCTGCAGCACTGGGATATTGTGCGCTAGGGCAAGCTGCTTGACTGCTGGCTGGCACAGCTGCTTGCCGCGCCCTCGCCGACTGTCTGACTTAGTGATGACCAGCCGAACAGGGAAGTTATGCTCCAGCAGTTGCGTGAGGCTGATGGCGCTGAAGTCTTCAGTCCCAAAGAATACGATTGGTCTTGATATGCTCGTCATAATCAACTGGCTGGAGCTCGCCCTTCTCATCGAGCTGATAAAATGCGCTGGTATCATCGCGGATATGGTCGATAAACACAATGCCATTACAGTGGTCAATCTCGTGCTGCAGCACCCGCGCCAAGAAGCCGTCGGCCTTGAGGCGGATGGTGTTGCCATTGATATCAAGCGCCTTGACCCGGACGCGGCTGTAGCGTGGCACCTTGCCATAAATCCGGCCCGACACGCTCAGGCAGCCCTCATAGTCACTGATTAGCTCGCCCTCATATTTGACGATTTCTGGGTTAATAAGGGGGATAAAGGTGCGGTTGTCTTTGTCGTCGAAATCTTCGCGTACAATAACGACTCGCTCTAGCTGATCGATCTGCACTGCCGCCAGTGCTGCGCTGATCTCATGCGGGCGGGAATTCTCCCAGTCGATGCTGGCGCTGGTCATATCGGCCACCAGCTGGCGTGTCTCGTCGGTAATAACATGCACCCGCTGCGACTTCTGGCGCAAGTGCGAGTTGGGTAGGGTGATAATAGCGTCTTTTTTCATTAGCTTTATTATAGCAGATGGTGGATGGGGTGGGCGAGTGGGGTGTGGCGAGAAATACCAAAACCTCACGAACACTCCTGCAATAACCCACCGCACCGAAAATGTTCCGGCCAGATGGAAGAGGGAGCTTATCCGCTGGCTTTATCGCTGGCCTCCAGATATTTTCTTGTTCGGTGAGTTATTACAGGAGCTCGGAATTATGCATGGTTGCGAAATTTGATGGTAGATAATTGTGGTCAGATCTACCTACAGCAAGGACTGTGGGTCGATATCCACCTGCCAATGTTTGGTGGGCATGTCGGCAATAACAGCGAGGAGGTCACGGCGTTGGGCGGCTTTGATGATGAGCTGCCAGCGGTAGGTGTTGCGCAGCCGCTCGTGGAAGGCGGGCGTGGGGCCAAGAATGTTTACTGCGGGGTGGTGCTGGCGAATCTGCTGAGCGAGTGCTTGACTATTGCGGATGGCGGCTCCCTCCGTCTTGTATACGCACGTGAGCTTAAGCAGGTGGACGAAGGGCGGGAACTGCCCACGGCGGCGCTCGGTCAAGGCTTGGTGATAAAACGCGGTATAATCCTGAGCCAGGCCAGCCTGAATCACTGGGTGCTGTGGCTGATATGCTTGCACGACCACTGTAGTGGCATGAGCAGAGCGCCCCACTCGCCCCACCACTTGGGCAAGCAGCTCGAAGATGCGTTCGTTGGTGGTGTAATCGGGCAAGGCCAGGCCAGCGTCAGCCTGCACTACCCCAACGGTGCGCAGCTGCGGCAGGTCGAGCCCCTTGGCTACCACCTGCGTGCCAATGATAATATTGGCTGTGCCATCATAGAGGGCTTGATATTGCTGCTCGAGGCTGCTTGCGGGGCTGCTGTCGCCATCAAAGCGAACAATACGCGCCTGGGGCCAGCGCGCTGCTACCTCTGCCTCGATGAGTTTCGTTCCAATTCCACGGTGGACAATATCTGTGCTATGGCAGGTGGGGCACATCGTTGGTACTGTGGTGTGGTAGCCACAGATGTGGCACTGCAGCTGGTGACGGTCGGCGTGGAGGGTGAGCGGCACAAAGCAGCGTGGGCACTCGGCTGCCCAGCCGCAGTTGGTGCAGAGCGATACATTGGCGCTGCCACGGCGGTTATGAAAAAGCAGGATCTGCTGATCCGCTGCAAGTGTGGTATCAATGGCGGCGATAAGCTGATTTGACAAAAAGCGATGCTGGGTGAGGTTGCTCCGCTGGGTGAGGTCGACCAGCTGAATGGTGGGGGTGGTGGCCTCGGGCCGAGCTTTGCTCGGTAGGGTAGCGATCGGCCGCTTGGCTTTTTGCGCTAGATAATACTCGCTGACCAGTGGTGTAGCCGACCCTTGCACGACGGTCGCACCATGTTGCTGAGCTAGGACACTCGCGGCCCGCAGCGCCGAGTAGCGGGGGGATTTGTCTTGCTTGTAGCTGGCCTCGTGTGCTTCGTCGATGATGATATACCCCAGTTGTTGCAGCGGCAAGAAGAGGGCAGAACGTGGGCCAATTGCCACCCGAGGCTGTGTACTTGTCAGAGCAGCTAGCCAGGCACGGTGGCGCTCGGCCTCTGTCTGGCGTGAGTGAGTGAGGATGATATCGGCAAAGTGTTGCCGAAACTCCGCCACCAGCTGGGGCGTGAGGGCGATCTCTGGCACGAGGACAATCACCGACCGGCCTGCAGCCAAAGCGTGGCGTGCAAGCTCGATATACACTGCTGTCTTGCCACTACCCGTCACACCGTGAAGTAGTACTGTGCCAGGGCTGGCTTGGCGAATGGTGCGAACGGCCTCTTCTTGCTGTAGATTGAGTGAGAAGGTGGGCGTGCGGCGCTGTGGCGGTGGGCTGGCAGGGCGGCGCGGTGTGCGGCGCTGCTTGGCAATGCCAGCTGGTAGCACTGTCTGTAGCACAGTGGCGAAGTGCGTGGCATAATAATCGCTCAGCCACTGGCTCGTTGCTAATAGGGGAGCAGGCAGCGGTGGCAGTGGCACGACGGCATCAAGCGGCTTGGTAGTATATGTCGGCTTTCTGGCGCGCGTCATGATGATGCCTACCACCTGCTGTGCACCAACGCTCACCTGCACCACTTGGCCCAACGGCAGTGCTTCTGGCCAGTGGTAGGTGAAGCTCTTGCTGGTAGCGCGGATAATCTTGAGCGGCGCAACTTCGTAATAGTGCATAGGATTTATTATACCCGACAGCACGCGAGAGTGCAGAGGGGCTCGTCTCTCCGTTGCTACTTCATCTGGGCAATGTGCAAAACGTGCACATCAATCTTGCTCGCTTCGCCCAAAGCTGGTATGATAAAAAGCAGACACGTGTGTCGTGTGGATGGTTGATGAGTCGCAGTTGCGAGAGACGAAACGCACAATCAATTGGTGGGTGGTCTTGCCAAATTGCCATCAAAAAGTGTAGAATAAAAAGCAACAGTTGAGTAGAGGTAACGGAAGCGAGAATTCGCTAAGGGAAGCATGTTAGAAACGTTTATTACATCACGGGTGCGGCGCAAAATCATTGTGGTCTATGCTAAGTATCCGGAGTTCCACACCCACGTCCGCGGCTTGGCGAAGTTGATCAAAGAAGACCCGGGCAATATCCAGCGCGAGCTTAAGAATCTCGAGAAAGCTGGTTTTTTGATGGCCGAAAAACAGGGTAATACCAAAATGTATTACACGAACAAACAATATATCTTCTTCAAAGAATTGCAGAGCATGGTGATCAAATCCTCGCAGCAGCAAAAGGGCCAGCAAGCGGCGGATACTGTGCAGCTCTGATGAGTTTGTTTGCACAGATATTAGCGGCGCGGGGCTTGCAGGGGGCAGCCGCTGAGGAGTTCTTGCACCCCGATTATGACGCGAAGCCCGATCCATTCTTGCTCTCCCAGATGCAGACGGCGGTGGATCGCTTGGTGCAGGCGCACCAGCGGCGCGAAACCATTGTGATTTATGGCGATTATGATATCGATGGCCTCAGTGCGACGGCCTTGCTGCTTGATGCCTTTGCGAGCTTTGGCTTTGCCGCAGTTGAGGCCTTTATTCCTAATCGCTTCGTAGAGGGTTATGGCATGACTAAAGGTGCAGTGGATAAGGTGGCGGCGATGGGGGCGCAGCTCATCGTCACGGTGGACTGCGGCAGCCTCTGCCATGAGGAAATTGCCTATGCAAAGGAGCGCTACGGCATTGACACAGTGGTGACCGACCACCACAACATTGCACCGACTCGCCCACCGGCCATCGCTACGGTTAATCCGAAGTATGACGACCACCACTATCCCTTCCGCGACCTCTGTGGGGCAGGCGTGGCTTTCAAGCTTGTCCAGGCGCTGCAGACGGTGCTGCCGGGCTTGCCAGCTGGCTACGAGAAGTGGCTGCTGGATCTTGTGGCGCTCGGCACCGTGTGCGACATAGTGTCGCTACAGAATGAGAACCGCGCCAATGTGTACTGGGGGCTGGAGGTGCTAAAGAAGCAGCGCCGCCCTGGTCTCAAGGCACTGCTGGCGGTGGCTGGTGTGCAGCCAGCCCAGATTACCGCTCGGACGCTCGGCTTTGGTCTTGGCCCGCGTATGAATGCGGCAGGACGATTGGCATCGGCTGAGTATGCCCTCGATATGCTGCGAGCGCACGATGGTTTGGCGGCGCTTGAGGCGGCTCAGCAATTGGATCGCTTCAATACCGAGCGCAAGGCCATCCAACAGGCCATCTACGACGAAGCTTGCCAGCAAGCCGAGCGCTATGCCGCCGACCCCGTCCTCGTCGTGAGTCAGCAGGGGTGGAACCATGGCGTGATTGGCATTGTGGCATCCAAGCTGGTAGAGGCGTATCGCAAGCCAGTCTTTATCATCGGCGAGCGAGGTGAGACAGCAACAGGCAGTGCGCGCAGCTTTGGTGATTTTTCGGCTGAGCGGGCAGTGCGCGCTGCCGATGATGTCATTCTGCGTGGCGGTGGCCATGCGGCAGCGGCTGGTGTAACACTTGAGACGCGGCAGGTCGTCGCCTTTCGGCAGCGGGTGAACGACTACTACCGCTCGCTCCATCTCTCCGACCAAACGCACTACCTCTTGCCTCAGGCTGATGTGGTGATTGATGATCTATCAGAGGTAACAGAACAGCTAGTGGCCGACATTGCCCGCCTTGAGCCCTTTGGTAATGGCAACCCAGAGCCTGTTTTACAGCTGCGCCGCGGCACTGTCTCACAGGTGCGCCACATGGGTGGCGATGGGCAGCACATTAAGCTCACCGTGCAGGATGAGCTAGGCACAGCGCTGCAACTATTAGCCTTCAACGCGCCACCGAACTTCGTACGCCAGCCAGGCGATGTTATTTCGGCTTGGTTTCAACCAACTATCAACGACTGGCGTGGTATGCGCAGTATAGAGGGGCGGCTGCTCCATGTAGAGCTGGTGAATGAGTAGTGTTGTATAGCTGGCAGTGCTCGATACCACGGATTTATAAAGCCAAAGATTCTGATTATTTCTAAGAGCACGCTCTCGTTTGAGGGTGTTTTTCTTGAGAGTTGGCGGTGAGGTTTTGAAGGCAGGGTAGCGTAATTTGCATTAAATTCTCTTCCATTGCATAAATATATTGACAAATCGAGAGAGAGCAATATGGGTTCTTATCAATCATAACGATAGGAACACTACTCATGCACGAGCGCACTACGGTATCGACGCGCGATGCCAAACCAGCTATACTACCACCAGAACTAACCCAGGAGACCAACGCAGTGTCACCCCTCTACCTCGATACCAGCGCACTCGATTTTAGCGCCATTACCGACACCTACACCAAAATTGCCGACCCGAGCAAAGCGGTACGTCCGGAATTTGCTACCGAGCAGCAGGCCCTGACTACCAGCTTCGCACGGGCGGATGGCCAGCAGTATGTAGAGACAGAGAACATTGCCGAAGTGGGCGATGCCATTATCACTGGGCCAGAGGGCGAGCGCTATAGCATCCCAGCGGCGGATTTTGCCGCCCTGTATGAACCGCTGCGTGGTGAGGATGGTGCAGTGGTGCCTGGCGCGTACCTGCCAAAGAATCAGATCAAAGCCATGCCTAACCCCACTGGCCGCGAGATCGTCATCGATGCGCCGTGGGGTGGCCAGCAGCACGGCGAAGCAGATTGCTGGCTGGTGGAGAGCCAGGTCAATGGCGACCGCTACATCATTGAGGCAGCTGCCTTTGCTCAGACATATCGGCTGAGTGAGTCGTAGAGAAGGTGTGCTCATTTATCGCTAGGTGAGCTTATTATTAACAGGGGTCAATAGCGACTGGCTCCTTTGGCTTGTGTAGCTTTTGTTTTTAGTAATAACCGCTTGGTGGAGTTTGGCGCCGTGGGTTGTAAAGGTCGATATCTGAATGGTAGCGACGCTCAAGATCTTCCATACTCTCCCACGTGTGAGGTGCCTCAAGCATAAGGGTAATATCCCATGTGATTATCGAGAGCGTCACCCGCGCACCGTTATTGAGATACCACTCGATGTGTGTCCACTCTTTGTCGCGCTGTATCTCTGTTCCTTCGCCATACCGCGCGTCGAGGGCTGTCTCGTATGCGTCATAAGCGTTTGTTGGTATCATATAATACTCACCGTAATATAAGTCATCTCTGCCTGCTGCATCGCCACCTTCGAGAGAGGCAAGGGATAACCCGATAGATTGTGGATGATCACCACCTGGTACGCAGGTAATATTAGGGTATGTTGCCACTTGCGCGTCTAATTCTCTGTAAGATTGTGGCCACTTACTGGTCAAGTCAGCCACAGCTTGTAGCATCGTCTCAACAGATGCGGCGCGATATGTATAGGGGTGCGGTAGAGTTGGTGTGTCGTCTGGCATGGTATCTCCTTGCTTTAGATTCTTACCAGCTAGTGTAGCAAATGCTCCGATTTGCGCCAACCCGATCATCTGTGCTATAGTAGGGGGCAAACAAACCATACCAACAGAACATCCACCACATAACCACGGGAGACCCCATGGAAAAACTTTGTCCGATAGATACGCCAGAATCGCAAAAACCAAAAGAAGCGCTGCAGCCACTTGCTGCTGCATTGCTAGAGAGTGCTGAGTGGCAACAGCTGAATAATACCGAGGAAATGACTGCTGAGGCCGCCCAAAAGCTAGCGAGTGCCCAGGCCACTCGGGCAGAGCAATTGGTGCCATTCTTACAAGGGTATGGTGATGATGCGGATAATAAACCGAAGCTAGCGAGTGAGCAACTGGCCGACCGAGAGAGTGCGCTCTACCGCGATGCGCTTGCGGCGAGCTATATCCAAAAGCTTGAAGCTCAAGGGATAGAGCTGAGTGATGTCGAATTAGTCGCAAACGATGTACCTCTGTCGGATGAACTCTCTGAGGGTGAGCGGCGGCGCTTGCTACTGCCGATTGAGCATGCTTTGCGGGCAGCGGAGCACGAGCAGCAGGAGGATAAGAAAAACGAAGAGCCTGAAGAGAATGAAGAGAATGGTATATCAGCATCGACGGCAGCGTTTGTTGGCAAAACGGCTATCGGGAGCGATGGTGATGGAACCCAAAAAGTTATGTGGGGTAATCGGTATGAAGTCGGTGTAACGAGCTCGTCAGACAAGAGTGCATGGGCAGCATGAGAACCTTGTAGAAGTAAAGAATAAAACCAGCTACAAAGGCTGGTTTTTAACTATTTGCATCGCTTGCTTATTGTACAAAAATACTTGAGCAAGTTAGTGGATGAGAGGGGATAGACAGGAAGAATCTGAGCCAATAAACATGTTTCGCCATGCTAGTGATGCTACTCTCAGCCAGAATATACCCATACTTCGCATCTTTTTATTTTATATCCACCTCTGTAATTATGCGCACAAATGTACTATGTTCCAAAATTAGACAAAATGGTTGTATAACTTTGGCAAGTACGCTACAATGGAGGCATGATGCAACAGGAAGGACCAAATCGCAATGAGTTTTGAGGCAAGTATTAGGCAACTGCGTGGCAATGCGGGGCTTTCGCAGCAGGCGGTGGCCGATGCAGTTGGGATTGCCCGCGCGACGTATATTAAGCTAGAGAATGGTGGCCGCGAGCCAAAGCTTGGCGAGCTGACGAAGATTAGCCAATACTACGAAGTTGGCGTGCAGGAATTGATTAGCGGCATTGCCATGACGGACACTGTTGCACAGCAAGCTCAGCACGGTCCGTGGCGGGTGGCGGACGATGCAGCACTGCATGTGAGCGATGCACCAGCCGAATACCACCACGATGATGCGCAGGGTGCCCAGCCCACCGCTGCTCAGTCGCGCGATGCTATCCCGCGGCTCCACACCACCAAGCTGCGCCAGGTGTTACTCTATACGCTGGGCAAGATTGGTGCCCGGCCCAATGTAGGCGAGGCGGTGCTGCATCGGCTGCTGTACTTTATCGATTTTGATTATTACGAGCGTACAGGCAAGAGCATTACTGGCCTGGCGTATCTGCACGAGACCTATGGGCCCGCGCCGGCTGCAGATTTGCAAGCTTTGGTCGATGAGATGCGGGCGCATGATGAGCTTGATGTTATCGAGACGAAGCACTTTAGCCACAAGCAGCGCAAGTTCCTGCCACTCAAGAACGCCGAGCTGAGCGAGCTGAGTGCCAACGAGATCAAGCACATCGATGCCGAGCTAGAGCGCCTCGGGAGCAAGAGCGCTGCCGAGTTGAGCAACCTTGCCTACAAAGATGCGCCATGGGTGATTGCGAAATATGGACAGACGATTGATTACCGCGACACGTTTTATCGGACGGACGTTACCTCTGTAATCGAGTCAGATGATGATTTATAAGCAGGCAACAGAATTTTCGAGTGATCTCCAGACGCTGGCACAGCGCATTCCCACGCTGCCAGCCGATATCGAGCGCGTTAAGCCGCGGCTGGTGCGTATCTTTGCTGAGCCAAGCGAGACGACGGTGGCGGATTTTCGCCAGCAGCTCTTTGCGTGTGGCAAGGCGGCCATTATACAGCAAACTGCTCAGTGCACAGTAGTGCAGCTCTGCCTCGATACCGACACAGCAGCCTATCGACGGGCGGTGTGGCTGGCGTTTGCGGTAGTGCGAGCACTGCCTCGTGATACACCACCGTCGCGGGCTGCTCGAGCTGCCAGCACGATTATCCTTATCGAGGTCTACGCCACCCCTAACAAAGCGCATGGGGATGAGCGGCGTATCAAGCGAATTATGAATAAGTTGGAGGAAGCATAATGTAGAGTAACAGGGTACTAACACTGGTCGAAAATAAGCTGCGTAGAAGAGAAGAGAGCCACGCATGGCTGATGGGGTTGACAAACAAGACGTAATTTGCTAGAGTAGTGTCCTTGGGTCTGGGGTATAGACAATACTACTCTTGTCCGGTCTACTGTCTTGTGACTGTGTGATACCACTGTTTTTTGCGCTCCGCTTTCTACCGCTTATGCTTCCTCCGACCAAATACTCGCTCTAGGCTCCCAATATTAGAGCGAGTATTTGGGTTGAGGCATCCATACCTCTCGAGATGCGAGAGGCGCTCCATCGATGTGGTGCGCGGCGTAGCTACAAACAAAGCACCCGTCACAAACTATTCATAACAGTGTAGCACATTTGTTGCATTTTTGGGCAAAAATGGTAGCAATTATTAGTTGCTACTGGTATCCACCACGCTTGCGAGCTTGCAAAAATAGCACAAGGCTGACGATAAAGGCAATGGCATATACGGTAATAAAGAAGGCGTAGAGGCATAACGCGATAATTGCTTCGTGAGAAGGAACGTTCCAGAGGTTTGGTGCTATCACATGGGTTGGCGTGGTATAGTCTCTTCCAAGCATCCCGATTGTGGCGTGGGCAATCATCTCAAATAGACTAATAATGAGCATACCACCAGTAACGAGTAGACCCTGCGACATACTGCTATCACCCTCCGTTTGCTCTGGTGCAACAATGAGCAAAATCGGCAATATACCAAGGTTTACATAAATAATGTAGCTGTACGCAGCGCCAAGAATACCAAAAATAGCGGCAATGACGATGTACAGCACCAACAGCGCAAATAATAGCCCGGCAGACACCCAGCGGATAACTGCACCAAATGACGAGCCAGTACGCGGCATGGCTGTGGGCGAATAAGCTGGTGGCATTGGTGCTGGCGCGCTTTGTGGTGGCTGAGGCGGGTACTGTGGGTATTGTCCGTATGGCTGTGGTGGTTGTTGCTGCTGCTGGGGATATGGTTGCTGGACGTATGGCTGAGGCTGCTGGGGTGGCTGTTGTGGGTATGGTGAGGAAGGTGTCATAGTAGATTGATTATAATACAGAGACAAGCGATGCGCCAAGCAAAAATAGTACAATAGCTCAGCCCTAGAGTATCTGTGCTAGCACCAGAGTAGTGAGAGGGATGCAGTGTACTTGAGGGCTGGTTTTGTGGGCGACACAGCAATTTGCGCAACTTTGCGCGCGATAGAATTGCAAAAATTGTCGCATCTGCTATAATGAAGAGCGATATGGTACAAGTAACACGAAAAGACGAGCGCGAGGCGAATGAGAACATCATCCGTCGGTTTAACAGCCGAGTGTTGAAGAGCGGTGTGCTAGCAAAGGCACGGGCATCGATGCGGTTTGCCAAGCCGATCAGCAAGACCGATCGCCGCAAGAAGGCGATTACCCGTCGTCAGCGCAAGGCTGACAAGATGGCCAAAGTTCGCCTGGGGATCCGCTAGGTGACGACGCTCAAGCAGCGTATCAAAGACGAAATGAAAGCCGCTTTGCTTAGCGGCGATCGTTTTGTTGGTGACACCTTGCGCAACCTTGGTGCTGCTATCCTTGATGAAGAGGTGAAGCAGGGTGTGCGCGAGACTGGCCTGGACGATGCTGCCGTCGAGCAGGTGATCGTTCGTGAGGTGAAGAAGCGGCGTGATGCCGCAGCAATCTATCGCACCAATGGTCGCCCTGAACTTGCTGAGCCCGAGGAGCGCGAGATGGCAGTGCTCCAGCACTACCTGCCGCAGCCACTGAGTGATGAGGAATTGCAAGCCGTGGTGACCCAGACGATTGCCGAGCTTGGAGCAGATAATCCACGGATGACGGGCCAGGTGATTGGCGCTGTCAAGGCCAAGGTAGGTAATCGAGCTGACGGTGGGGCGATCGCTCAACTGGTGCAACGTGCCCTTGCCCCGTAGTTTTATGACAAGAGCAATAATTTTTCTTAATAATAACTATAACCACATAATAACAAGGAGGCACAGATGATTCTTTTGTTTGGCCCAACTGGTGCCGGTAAGAGTATGCAAGGGCAGATGCTGGCAGTACGCCAGGGGTGGAAGTGGCTCTCGACGGGTGAGATGCTGCGCCAGAGCACCGACCCAGCGGTGATCGCTACCCTTAAAGCTGGTGAGCTCGTGAGTGATAAGCTTACCTACCAAGTCTTCGATCATGCGGTGCAAGAGGCGTATCGCAAGCATTACCAAAATATTATTGTTGATGGATTCCCGCGCACGAAAGAGCAAGCTGCGTGGCTCGATGACCATCTGGCACGCACCGGTGATAACATTGACCTCGTCGTGGTACTGGAAGTGCCTGAGCAGGAAATCATGCGTCGCTTAGCCAAGCGAGGCCGAATGGAGGATACGCCCGAGACGATTGCGCGTCGCATGGCCATCTACCGCCAAAAGATGTACCCAGTACTTGGTATCTTTGCTGAGGCTGGGGTGAAAATCATTCACCTCGACGGGACTGGCACCGCGGGCGAAGTGCACGACCGGATTTATGACGAGGTAATGCACGCATGGCCCAACTAATTACTGGTGTCAAGACACCCGAGCAACTCGAGGCAATGCGTGAGGGGGGTAAGCGCCTGGCGCAGATCTTTGCTGATATCCGCCAATTTGTCCATGCCGGGGTGAGCGAGAAGCAGATCGATGCCTTTACGGCCGAGCGGATTGCCGCCTATGGCGCTGAGCCAACCTACAAAACCCCAGAGGTGAACTTCCCTGGGGTGATTTGTATTAGCACCAACGAAGCAATCGTCCATGGCGTACCAAGCGATTATATCTTGCAGCGGGGCGATGTCGTTAGTTTCGATCTCGTCATTACCTACCAGGGAATGAAGACAGATAGCGCCTTTACTATGGTGGTGGATGACGCACCCACTGGGGCTATTAAGCACCTACTCCACACTACCGAGCGCAGTCTCTACGCTGGCATTGACGCGATCAAAGGGCCAGTCCGGACGGGCGACATTGGCGCAGCGGTGGAAGCTGTACTACAAAAGGGCCGCCTTGGGATTATTCGCGAGCTGGTGGGGCACGGTGTGGGCCTCGAGATGCACATGCCGCCGGATGTGCCCAACTATGGCCGCAAAGGTACTGGCCCGCTGCTCCAGCCTGGTGATACCATTGCCATCGAGCCGATGGCTACCCTGGGTGGCGGCGCTATCTACAGTGACACCGCTGGCGATGGCTGGACAATTTACAGCCGCGATGGTAGCCTAGCCGCCCACTTCGAGCACACTGTCCTCATCACTGAGACAGGGGCGGAGATTATGACGAAGCTGTAGTGCCTCGCCCTGGTAGCTACCCTTGCTGCCACCATTGCTGCAGAATGCACAAACTCGCCGAGATAATGAACGGCGAGTTTTGTATTGCGCCTATATTGTACAAGACACAGCATAACCTGTATAATGGTACTATGCATGAAAATTCTCAATACGCAGTAGGAATAGATGTCGGGACGACGACGATTCGATGCGTGGTGGGGTATATGAATCCAGAGACAGGCACGCCGACGATTGTGGGCGTAGGGCAGGCACCGAACAGTGGTATGCGCAAGGGTATGGTGGTCAATCTCAGTGGTCCGGCCCGCACGATCGACGAAGCGCTGGGTGAGGCCGAGCGGATGAGCGGCTACGAAGTCAACAGTGCGACGGTGAGTGTCAATGGTGCGCACATTACCAGCACTCGTGCCACTGGGATGATTGCCGTGGGCACGATCGATCACGAGATTAATAATGATGATGTAGCACGCATCGAAGAAGTTGCCACCACAGGCAAAGTACAGGCCAACCGCGAGATCCTCGAGGTCGTGCCACATAGCTATACACTTGATGGCCAAGCGGGGATCAAAGACCCGCTGGGCATGACGGGTACGCGGCTGGAGATTGATGCCAATGTCGTCTCGGCTCTAGCGCCCTATGTGGCGAATTTGCAAAAGGCAGTGGAGATGGCAACCGTCCACCCGCATGCCATTACACCAGCGGTGCTTGGAGCGGCCAAGGCTGTGCTGAATGAGCGGCAGATCGAGAGCGGTGTGGCAGTGGTTGACCTTGGTGGAGCAACGACCAGTGTGGCAGTCTTCGAAGAAGGGGACTTGCAGTATGTTGGCGTCATCCCAATGGGTAGTGTGAATGTGACGAACGACCTCGCCATTGGCCTCAAAACTGACCCTGATGTTGCAGAATTGGTCAAGGTTAAGCATGCTGCGGCTGGCATCAAGGCAAGCGACGCGGTGGCTAAGGTGCGGCGCGATAAGGAATCGTACGAGTTTGCTACGGAGGAGATTGACGAGATTGTTGATGCCCGGCTGGAGGAGATCTTTGAGGCGGTGCAGAAGGAGCTCAAGAAGGCAGGCCGCGCTGGCAAGCTGCCCAGTGGTGTTGTGCTGACTGGTGGCATGGCTCAGATGCGTGGCATGGCGAGCTATGCCAGGGAACAGCTGGGAGTAGCCGCTCGGGTAGGCCGACCAACTGGCTTTACGAGCGGGGTGGCCGACCAAATAGAAAAGCCGCAGTTCGCCACTGCAGTCGGCCTGATGCTCGCCGATAGCGAAGGCGGTCAGCAGCCCACCCAGGCCTATACCAACAGCGGTGCAGCACACGCCAAGGGCGCGATTAGCTGGCTGCGTCGGCTGCTGGGAGGGCTCAAGGCCTAGAATCATACCGATGAGGATGATATACTAAATGGTAATGGTAAAGTTGATAGTTGCACAAGGGGAGAAACGTGAATGCCGGAAGTAAAACCAAGCGAGATCCAAACCTTTGCTAGTATCAAAGTCGTTGGCGTCGGTGGCGCTGGTGGGTCTGCTGTCAATCGAATGAAAGACGCCGGCCTGGCTGGCGTGCAGTTCATTGCAATGAACACCGATGCGCAGGCGCTGCATAATTCGCAAGCTGATATTAAAATTCATCTTGGACACAACACCACCAATGGCCTCGGTGCTGGTGCTGACCCCAGTGTAGGTGAGGCTGCGGCCCGTGAGTCTCTCGACGAGATCCGTCAGGCGCTTGAGGGGGCAGATATGATCTTCGTGACGATTGGTGCTGGTGGTGGCACAGGCTCGGGGGCTGGCCATGTGGTAGCAGAAGTAGCACGTGATCTCGGTATTCTCTGTGTGGGCGTGGCCACCAAGCCCTTTACCTTTGAAGGTGAGAAGCGGCGTATCAATGCCGAGTGGGCGATCAAGCAGCTGGGGCGGCAAGTTGATACGCTCATTACTATCCCCAACGATCGCTTACTTGACACGATCGACCGCCGGACGCCACTCCTTGAGACCTTCAAGATTGCCGATGATGTGCTGCGTCAGGGTGTGCAGGGGATATCGGAGTTGATTACTGAGCATGGGCTGATTAATCTAGACTTTGCTGACGTCAAGGCGATTATGAGCAGTGCTGGTAGTGCATTGATGGGGATCGGCCGGGCGAGTGGCGAAGACCGAGCGCAGATGGCGGCCCAGCAGGCGATTGATTCACCACTGATCGAGGTGTCGATCAACGGCGCCAAGGGTGTGCTCTTCAATGTGACGGGTGGCTATGATATGAGTATGGCCGAGATCCAAGAAGCAGCCGAGATTATCACTGGTGCGGTATCGTCCGATGCCAACATTATCTTTGGTGCGACGCTCAAGCCCGAGCTGGAGGATGAGCTGATTATTACCGTTATCGCGACTGGCTTTGATAGTGATTCGTTCTTTGATGACGACGAACCAAGCGATGCCGAAGATGACGAAGAGTCGGCCGAGACGGTTGACGAAGCGGTCGATAGTGTCGATATGGCCATCGACCCCGAGGCGGCTGCTCACTTTGCCCAGGAGAATGAGACGAACATTTGGGATCAATCGATGGATGATGATGAGGATGATACCCCGGCCTTCTTGCGCCGCCGCCGCAAAAAGGAGGCAGACGCGTGACAACCCACCGCGACAAGATTGGCAACAGCCGCGTGTTAGAATCGCGTGAGTCGGCCGATGGCGTGACGATTCGCCGCCGCCGCGAGACTCCTGATGGACACCGCTTTACCACCTATGAGCGGATCGAATACCCAACGATTGCAGTGCTCAAGCGAACGGGATCGCGCGAGCTCTTTGATCGAGCGAAGCTCCGCGCTTCGGTGCGTCGCTCGGTCGGTAAATTCTTCAAATCGGAGCTAGAACTGGAAGCAATTATTGATGCCGTGGAGGACCGGATCCACGATGCGGGCGAGAATGAGATTGAGTCGCGTGTGATTGGCGGTTTCGTGCTGGATGAGCTCGCCGCGCGCAATGAGGTGGCGTATGTGCGCTTTGCGAGCGTGTTTTATAAATTTAAGACGCTGGACGATTTCGTCAAGATATTAGAGCAGCGTCGGAGTGCGAAGCAGCAAGAAAAACAGAGGTAGAACTTATGCGCGTCCTCATCATTTACCGAACAGAAAGCGACTATGCGCGCCGCGTCTTCGATTATCTGCGCGACTTTAGCCGGCGTACAGGTCATGCCATTGAGGAATTTGACCCAGATACACGCGAAGGGCAATCACTCTGCCGCACGTACGACATTGTGGAGTACCCCACCATCCTTGCCTTGGCAGATAATGGGCAGGTGCTGGGTATGTGGCGCGGTTTGCCACTGCCAACTATCGATGAAGTGGGGTACTATGCCCGCTAAAACGCCTAAAGTACACACTACGACCACTGTGGCGGTGGATGATGTGAGCCGCGCACCCTGGCTGCGTCGGCCTGGCACAATGGCCTTACTGGCAGCAGCTTTGGGCAGTGGCCTGGGGCTCGTGGCGTCCTTTGTTCTCTCGCTTGAGGCGCTGCATTTGGCGCAGCACCCGGGTGGGGCGCTCAATTGTGACGTCAATGCCGTGCTGAGCTGTTCCACGGTGGCGCAGCATTGGTCGGCGACGGTGCTTGGCTTTCCTAATAGCTTCATTGGTATGATGACCGTGCCAGTGATGATAACGGTAGTGGTGGCACTACTGGCTGGGGCACGCCTGCCGCGCTGGTTTGTGCGGAGCGCCTGGGGTGGTGCTGTGCTGGGGATGATTTTTGCACTGTGGATGTTTTATATGAGCTTTGTCGTTATTCGCGTGCTGTGCCCGTGGTGCTTGACGCTCGATGTGGGGATGCTGCTGATCTTCTTTGGGATGACGCGCTACTGCATTGAGGCCGGGGTGATTGGCGGGGAGCGCACCAAGCGCTTTGCTCGCCATGGCTACGATGTGCTGTGTGGCGTGAGTGTGCTAGTGCTGGCGGTGGCGTTGATTATTGTGAAGTTTGGCGCGGAGCTGCTGTAGGCAGAGTTGTTTTTTGTACAGTAAAATTGTCGAGCTTGTCAGGAATGGCAAGCTTTTTAAAATGAACGGAATGTTATATTATTCATCACGTTTTTTGTGTCTATTGGTGTAATGGTGAGTATTTTCTCGCACCAGGGATGCTATGGTATGGTGGCAGCTACCACTACATCGGCGCAAGTGAGTTACCTGTTAGCTTGAGCTGCTTGTTTGGCGTAGTAGGAAAACAATACATGAAGATAATGTATGATGAATTTTAACATAGTTATGAAGCTCTTTGCGAGACTTAAGCACGACGCGCTGTTAATGCATGGGCTATTGTTGCGTGACGCAGCCGAAATAGCAAGATAGCGGGAGGAAGATGTCGCCTATTGGCGATACTGTGCATATGAATATAGATAGCATTTCGTTCATTATGCACTATTGATAGCGAGTGTGTTGGCAGGCTTGTGCGCATCGTGGATTTGCTAGCAAATATGATGATAGCATGCTAATGCTGCTATGCTGTAGTAGATGAACATTACCTGAATAGCAAGCACAACACGTTTAGCAAGAGGTGAGTGGTGCGTTTTGCTAAGTGGTGCAGGATTGAATGAGGGAGATAGTGCGTTTAGCTTGGCGAAGGCGTGAGATTGGTGGAGTGGTGCGAGTAAGATTGATTTTTGTGAGCCAATCGCTAGGCGTTTTTTGCAAGGTGGGTGAGCGAGGTGCGGTGTGATGATAAAAATATGATACGGCTTTTGGCTTGGTGAAGGCAGAGGAGTATTGGTTGCGATTTGCTGTAGAAAAATTTGTTGCAACGTGAGCGCGAGGGACGAAGTAATAAGCAAAAATAATACAATAGCGCAGCGCTTAGCAGCAGGGATTTTTGTGAATAAAAATGGTATGCTAAAAAATGTATTTTGGTTGCATAATGAAAGCAACAAGCCGAACGCGAAAGCTGCAGCACATACAAGACAAAGCGCGCGCCATTGCTGCACAACACAGTATCTGGATACGGAACTATGCGAAGTAACAAGGAGGTGTGATGGCTGGCGATACACTTATGTTTTTTAAAAAAATCCATGCGGTGCTCATAGCTAGCTACTTACTACATCGACTATACTAAAGCTGTTTGCGTCTATTTTTGCCCACCATTGAGCACAGAATATACACGCTTTTTGCAATGAGAAAAACATAGTAAAGCGGTATATAGAAATGATTAGCTTATAGCGAAGTATCGTGCAGTGCGGCAGGCTGAGCGCTCTATATTTTGCGCTGAGCGAAAATGCAAAATAATTAAAAATGTGCAAGCTGTACAAAACAAGCGATACGCAAAATATAATGTACAAAGAATTCGAGCAGAATGACTGCACAGAAAAGTGGCTGCATGCGTGCCAAGCAGGCGGGGTTAGCGGCACTCATGCACATTGCACACCGTATCGCTTGCTGAATGCGCAAAATAGCCCACTATAGCGTGCTGTGATGCGCCAAAGCGCTAAGGAGAGGAGAGAGACTATTTGTGTCTACCAAGCGCTAGACGAGGGATCCACAGCCTCTCAGGAGGCATAAAGAGCCTTTGACTGGATTAGCTGATGTAGATAAGCCTGTATGAGCTATGCTGTGCAGAGCACAACATAGCTCTGTTGTAAAAAACTAGAGTAGTCTGAGGAGAGTAAATTGAGATTATGTTGTATAATATACACAATATTGTTGACGGTAAGAGATAGGGAGCGAAGTGTAATATATACAACGATATATTAGAAGCAGATATGCCATATGTATATAAAAAACAACATGCAGAATCACAACGAAATAAACTCGAAAACAAAGGAGATAAAGCGACAAGCCTACAACGTTGTAGGTAATAATGTAAATTGTACATATAACAACAATTGATTTTGGGTACCGTAGAAGGAATCACAGGGGTGAATCAGACAATGTTGTTAAAATCATAACGCATACAAAATAAAAGTATGCTAATGAATAGCAAAGGCAGGTGATTCTTTGCGGGGCGTACTAATGTGTGGTGGAGATCTTCTCGACAGTACCCTCACTAGTGTATTAGCTACTTTGAGATGATGGTTGGGGCAGATGTAGAGCTTGTTGTGTACTATCTATAATAATGGTATGCTAGCGATATGAAGAACAATACAATTTTACGCATTGGTGCTGGCGCGGCGTTTGTGGCGCTGGGTGGAATATTATTAAGTGAGAGCTTTGGTGTGCAATTTCATTACTGGCGGGAGTTTTGGTATGGTTTGTGCGCATTTGGATTTATCATGGTTGGTGTGCTCACGCTGCGCAATCGCAATTGGCTGTGGGGAGCGCTTTGGGTAGCAGTTGGCCTAACAATTGGCGCGAATGCATTTTTGCATAATAACGTTAATATTTGGCGAATGTTTTTGCCACTGGTGCTGATCGCGATTGGCCTGACGATTATTTTTAATTTGTCGCAGCGCCAGCGCCGCATCGCAAAAAAATCGTCGGACGATAATATGGTTGCTTCCTTCTCGGGCAACACGCGCAAGATAAAAGGCGAATTTGCAGGTAACTCGCTTTCGGCAGCGTTTGGTCAGGTGGATCTCGACCTGCGCCAAGCCAAGATAGAGGATGGTGCAGTGATTGATATTTTTGTTGTGTGTGGTGGCATCAATATTATTTTTCCAGACAACGTCATCGTCAAGACGCAGGTCAATAGTATCTTTGGCGGGGTAGAGGACAAAACCAACGCTGCCAAGAGTGCAAAAAAGACTGTCTACATTCGCGGCGACTGCGTCCTTGGTGGGCTCGAAATTAAATAATTAGAAAAACAATAATTCGCTACAACACGCTTCTTGATGACAACGAGAAGCGTGTTTGTTTTTGTGTTGAGGTAGTGGAGTGCGGGTTGAAGCTGATGCGATAGTAGGCTACTCGATCTTCAACTTCGCACTTGGCTGAGGAGCTTTACTAACGCTACTGGCAACGAGCCATATGTTTGTTGTATACAATTGATAAAATTTTTCGTTGCTGGATTGTTCATTGTCAAATATTGATTATAGTATTGCAATGTGAGGGTGGTTTCGTAACATGCGTTAATGTTTTTGATTTTTGTGTACACTAATCGGCAAGGATTGCGATAGCTTTGCGGTACTTGCACATGATGGATTACTATGCCTCGCTAGTAATAATAAATATGCGCGACAGCAACGCACACAAAAATGTACTACTTACAAAAATAGTGTGCAGAGTCTTATGGTTTGCTAATTCACTTGCCCTTCTTGCAAACTAAATAGGATGAACATAATGCAAAAAGCATTTAAACTTTACACAAGCACGTCTTGCAAGACTACCTTAGCTACAGCATATACGCAAAGCATAAAAATGTGACAGTAAGATTTTTGCGCAAAGTATGCTTTGAGGCGGGTGAGCCAGAGCGCCACAAATGCCAGTATGCTGCACCAAGCATTCTTGCTATACTAAAATTATGAACCGTTGCTCCTGGGCTGAATCTGGCGATAACGAGCGCGCCTACCATGACACTGAGTGGGGTGTGCCGCTATATGATGATCAGAAATTATTTGAACTGCTCTGCCTGGAGGGCGCACAGGCTGGCCTGAGTTGGAGTACGATTCTGGCTAAGCGAGTGGGCTACCAGCAGGTTTTTCATCAGTTTGCAATTGCTCGCGTGGCGGCTATGACGGATGCGGAGCTGGAGGATCTCACCCAGGACGCACGCGTCGTCCGTAACCGGCGCAAAATTTATGCGGTGCGCGCCAATGCTCAGGCGGCGCTGCAGGCTATTAACCAGCACGGCAGCCTACAGGCGTACTTATGGGACCTGGCGGGTGGTGCGCCAGTGCAACATCACTGGCAGAGCGTAGGTGATGTCCCTGCCGATACGGCTACATCCCGGGCAATGAGCACGCAGCTCAAGCGGGACGGCTTTGCCTTCGTCGGCCCAACGACGTGCTACGCCTTTATGCAGGCCGCGGGGATGGTGAATGATCACGTGGTGGGGTGCTTTCGATATGAAGAGTGTGCGGCGCTGAGCATTCACCCTGCATGAGAGTAAAAAGATATATGTAGTTATATTAATCGGGCTATATCTTGATGTGTAAGTACTTTTGGTTTTGCGGCTAGTGCGCTACAATATACCTAGAGGCATTTTTGCGTAGCTTGTGGTGCGCAAAATGAGTGGCTATCACCCACGAAGCCTGCGGGAAGAAATTGGTTGTTATGTTCATAAAGAGCTGTGAATCTAAGCAGCCAAGAATAGACCCCGCCGCGCATGCTGCGACAAGGCAATAATTAAGTGCTGAAAGAGTATAGCTATTTCTGTCATTTTGCCGGGAAATGCTAGAATCACTTCTTTTGGAATCGAGATGGTACCGTCCGCGCGAATACCCAGCGGATTCTCGAAGCTAAGAGAGGTGATTTTTAATTGGAAAGGAAGCGCATGGCCAATAGCAATCTCACATCAGCTAAAAAAGCTCGTAATGATGAGTTCTATACGCAATACGAAGACATCCAAAAGGAAGTCCAAGCGTATATTGACTACGATCCGAATGTGTTCCGCGGAAAGGTTATATACCTCAACTGTGATGACCCATATGAGAGTAACTTTTTCAAATTTTTTGCCAATAAATTCAACGCCTATGGCATCAAGAAGCTGGTTGCTACCAGTTACTTTAACTCACCAGTGGCGGGAACCGAACTGCAGATTTCGCTTTTGCCAAATATGCCAGATAAAGAGATTTCATTAGTTAAGAAATCTGCAACGCAGACCAACAAGACAACTGAAGATGGTGAGATAAAAGGTCGGGTGATTGAAATTACTGAGGTGTCTGACGAAAATGGTGACGGAATATATGACCTAGAGGATATTAAAAAAATTATTCAGGCTAACGGTGGCGGCAAGCCGCTGAAAGGTGATGATGACTTTCCGCCAGGCGATTTTCGCTCAAAAGAATGTGTCGAGCTACTGAAACAAGCTGATATCGTGGTGACTAATCCGCCGTTCTCGCTATTTCGTGAATACGTGGCACAACTGTTTGAATATGATAAGAAGTTTTTGATTATTGGTAATATGAACGCAATTACGTATAAAGAATTTTTTCCAAAAATTATGGAGAATAAGACTTGGCTTGGGCCAACGATATCAAGTGGTGACAGGGAGTTTATGGTACCAGAAAGTTACCCTATAACAGCCGCCGGTTGGAGGATTGATGAATATGGACGAAAATATATAAGGATTAAGGGTATTCGCTGGTTTACAAATCTAGACCACGGCAAACGTCATCAGGAGCTGCAGTTGATGACGATGGCAGAGAACAAGAAATTTAATAAAAAAGTAATTGCTAGCGATGTGTGCTATAAAAAGTATGATAACTATGATGCGATTGAAGTATCGTTTACAGATGCAATCCCAAGCGATTATGCCGGCGTGATGGGTGTGCCTATTTCATTTCTGGACAAGTATAATCCAGATCAGTTTGAGATAGTTGCCTTTCGAAAGGGTGACGACGGAAAGGACTTAGTCGTTTCCGTCGAGAGAGAGAGAGAGAGAGAGAGTTGTCGTCCAGCCGTACTTCAGAATACTCATTCGAAGAACTCAGGCATCCAGCAGCCAACGGGGAGAGAGCCTATGTTGACGGACAAAAGAAATATGCAAGAATACTCATACGCCACCTCTATACCAGGACTAATAAAAAATGCGGAAGGTAAAATTAATGGGAAAATTACATATGCAAGAGTCACAATACGCAGGAAAGGAGCAGAAAAATGATTGCTAATCTAAAAAAATACACTATTGCCGAGATTACCAAAGGCTTTACCTATAATGAGTTTGAAGGAAAGGGCCTGTTTGGTTTGAGTGGTAAGCTGACAATTCAACCAGAGTATCAGCGTAATTATATTTATGCCGACGGTAAGAAGGATGTTGCGGTTATTGAGTCTATATTAAAGGGCTATCCGATTGGTCTAATTTATTTTAATAAATTAGAGGATGGCAATTTGGAGGTCCTGGATGGACAGCAGCGAATTACGTCAATCGGTCGGTTCATTGAAGGGCGCTTCTCAATTGTGCGCAATGGTAATCAGACGCATTTTGATTCTTTACCGCAGGATTTGCGCCAGAAGATACTAGAGACAGAGCTTTTGGTGTATGAATGTGAGGGCACAGAGAGCGAAATTAAGGAATGGTTTAAGACGATTAACATTGTTGGTGCACCGCTTAATGAGCAGGAATTGCTGAATGCTATTTATTCCGGGCCTTTTGTGACACTAGGCAAGGAGACTTTTTCGAACTCTGGTAACGCGATGATTACCATGTGGAGTGCATATATCAATGGTGACGCCAAGCGGCAGGATTTTTGGCATGTGGCGCTGGAGTGGATTGCGGCAGCAAAGGGGACAACGATCTCGGAATATATGTCGCAGCATAGATTTGATGATTCTATTACAGAAGTGAAGACTTATTTCGATACGGTACTGAATTGGGTGTCAAATACCTTTAATCAAGTCGAGAAAGAAATGCGTGGTCTGGAATGGGGCAGACTATATGAGGAGTATCACAAGTTTTCTTATGATTCTGACCGAGTTTCCGCAAAAGTTAGTGAGCTATATGGCGACCCATTTGTAAAAAATCGTAAGGGGATCTTTGAATATGTCTTGGGGCTATATTCTGGGCAGAAAGGCGACCTCGGTGATGCGAAATTGCTTGAAGTTAGGGTATTTGATGATGCTGCTAAACAAACTGTCTATAAAAAGCAGACCGACACCGCAAAAGAAAAAGGTGTCTCAAACTGTTCTTATTGTGCAATAGGCCACGACGCTAACAAGGCAAAAATATGGAAGTTAAACGAAATGGATGCTGATCACGTCAGCGCCTGGAGTAAGGGAGGATCTACCTCAATGGAGAATTGCGAGATGCTATGTAAATCACATAATAGAGCGAAAGGAAATAAGTAATGAAATTCACACATGGCACACGCCGCCGAGCGGCAGAATACGAGAAGGATTGGGTGCAGCGCTGGAAGGATGACCAGACGTTCGAAAGGTCGGTGGCGCAGCGACCGGCGGATAATGCCTACGTTTTTTATGATGGGCCGCCGTTTATCACTGGCGTGCCGCACCACGGTACGCTACTAAGCTCAATCGTCAAAGATGCGGTGCCACGCTACTGGACGATGAAAGGCAAGCGTGTGGAGCGTCGCTGGGGTTGGGACTGTCATGGGCTGCCAGCGGAGAATTTCGTCGAAAAGCAGCTGAATATCGTGGATCGGCGGCAGATTGTGACGTGCCCGGGCCAGCCAGCCCCGCTGGATAAGGACGGTCAGCCGCTGCCAACTATCAGCCTGGAGAAATATATCACCAAGGCGCGCGAGAGCATGGTAGCCAATAGCGAGACGTGGCAGGGCGTGATCGACCGCATCGGCCGCTGGGTGGACTTTGCGGGCGCCTACCGCACCATGGACAAGGACTTTATGGAGAGCGTCTGGTGGGCCTTCAAGCAGCTATACGAGGCTGGCAAAATCTATGAAGGCGAAAAGGTGCTGATGTACGACACCAAGTTCGCCACCCCTGTTAGCAAGGCCGAAGTGACCATGGACAACGACGCCTACCAGACAGTGACTGACCCGAGTGTGTATGTGAAGTTTAAGTTGGCTGATGATGATACTATTGTCCTCGCCTGGACGACCACCCCATGGACACTGCCAGCTAACCTGATGCTGGCGGTCAATCCAGAGATGACGTATTGCGAGGTAAAGGTGCCAAAGGGTACAAAAAATGTGTTCTTGCTCTCGGGCAAGCATGCCTATGCATCACGTCAGTACTATCCACAGCTGAAGCAGCAGCTTGAGCAACAGGGCTATACGGTGACGATCATTGACCACATCGACCCCGATAGCCCAGACTTAGCAGAGAATGTAGAGCAGTTGGCGCAATACGACTTTGCCAATGCGCATGTGGTGACGCATTCGCTCGGTGCAGCAACGTTCTTGAAGTATCTGCAGGATGCTAATGTGACGGTTGCATCGCTGACGATGATCGCGCCAGCGTATGGTGTGTCGAATAGCAGTGATGAGCAATGGAAGCAAGAATCGGGCTATGTTGGTCTTACGGTTGATTTTGCTCAGGTGCGACGGAAGATCGCTCAGCGGCCAACCATTATCTATTCGGACGATGCTGATGTGCTTAACCAGGGCTTTGCGCAGCTTGGCAAAGAGCTCGGTGCGTCGATGCAGTATGAGCCAGGTAAAGGGCATTTCTTTGTGGCAGAGAAGAGTTTGGCGCCAGAGATTACACTGCCATTAAGCGAAAAACTCATCCTTGCCGAAGAAGCCCTCGAGCGCACTCTACAGGACGAAAAGCACCAGCCACTGGATTACGATGTATTGCGCACATTCCCCGGTAGCGAATTGGTGGGTAAAACCTACCAGCCGCTCGATACGGGCTCGAATTGGCCAGAGAATGACAAGATTCACGCCATCTACGCGGCGGATTTCGTGTCGCACGAGTCGGGTACGGGCATCGTCCACATCGCGCCGGCCTATGGTGAGGACGACTTTGAGCTGGCCAAGCGCCACGGCATTAGCGCCTTCCACGTCATCGATGATAACGGCTACTACACCGATGGCAATTACAAGGGCCTCGAGGTGTGGGACAATAACAAATTCATCGCCAAAGACCTGAAAGAAAAGGGCGCGGTGTGGAAGATTGAGTACATTCGCCACGAATATCCGTTCAACCCGCGCAGCAAGCAGCGCATCATGTACCGGGCGATTCCGTCGTGGTTCTTCGCCATCCAGGGGCAAAAGCCGCTGATGCTGGAGCAAAACGAGCATATCAATTGGTTCCCGCACCACCTCAAGCACGGCCGCTTTGCCAAGAATATTGAGCAAGCGCCCGACTGGAATCTGAGCCGCGACCGCTTTTGGGCGACGGCCATGCCAGTATGGAAGGGCGACCGTGGTACGGTCAAGGTGGTTGGCTCGTATGCGGAGCTCAAGGAGCTCAGCGGTGTGGAGCTGGATGATTACCACCGTCCGTGGGTGGATGACATCACATTTGAAATTGACGGTGAGACATTTACCCGCATCGATAAGGTGCTGGACTGTTGGTTCGAGAGCGGTAGCATGCCGTTCGCACAGCTGCATTATCCGTTTGAAAACCAGGTCAAGTTTGAGCAGAATTACCCGGCGGATTTCATCGTTGAGTACATTGGCCAGGTGCGGGCGTGGTTCTACTATGTGCATGCCGTCAACGTCGCTTTGGCGGAAATCGGTGCCTTTGGTGAGGCCGGCGTGCAGCACAAAAACGCCTACAGCAACGTCATCACCACCGGCGTGGTGGCGGGCAATGATGGCCGCAAGATGAGTAAATCGCTTGGTAACTTTACCGACCCGAACGAGCTGATGGATAAGTTTAGTGCCGATAGTTTACGTTTCCTGCTGCTGAGCAGCCCGCTACTGAACGGCGAGGACTTTGCTTTGCACGACAAGGACGTGGGCGACGTGGCCCGTAAACTGAGTATGATTTGGAATATGTATGATTTCTTTACGATGTATGCGGAAGTTGATGGCTGGGAGTTTGACGGTGAGTTGATTGACCCACTGAGTGGCAAGCCGGTTTATACGTCCCTCTCATCCACCGAAACGGCTTCCGCGCACCGGGAATCTCGCTCATCAACCACAGGTGATACTGCGGAACTCGCTGTGCTCAAACAGTCCTCGTATCTGCCTGATGTTGATAACCTCAATTCTCGGGCGCGTGCAGATGTTTCGGAAGATGAAGTGACGATTGGCGCTGTGACCAACCCGCTCGATATCTGGATTATCAGCCGCTTGCATGAGCTGATGGCGGAGGTCGAGAAGCAGATGGATGCGTATAATATCCCTGATGCACTGAGTCCAATTTTGCCGTTCCTGGACGACGCCAGCAACTGGTACGTGCGCCGCAGCCGCCGCCGATTCTGGAGGTCATCGAAAGGGGCCGCGGGCGCTGAAGATGATGGCGACAAGAGCGACGCCTACCGCACACTGCACTATGTGCTGGTGCGCCTCGGCTACCTGCTAGCGCCGTTTACGCCGTTCTTGGCTGAGGAGTTGTACCATAACCTGACGGGTGATAACGAGTCGATTCACTTGAAGGATTGGCTGCCAGCTGGTGAGGTGAATGAGCAGGTGCTGGCTGATATGGCTCGCACGCGCGAGCTGATCAACACCGGCCTGAGCCTGCGCATGAAGAAGGATGAGCACCAGGAGTCGATCAAGGTTCGCCAGCCGCTGCAATGTGCGGCATATGCGGGTGCGAAATTGGCTGAGTACTACGAGCAGATCATGGCCGAGGAGCTCAATGTCAAGGAAATTCGCTGGGTTGAGAATCGAGACGAGCATTTGGCTGATTATGACGTGACTGAAGGCGCGGCCAAGCCAGAGAGCTGGGTCAAAATTGATAAAACCATTACGCCCGAACTCAAACGCGAAGGCTTGATGCGCGAAGTCATCCGCCATGTGCAGAGTGCGCGCAAGAAGGCTGGGCTGCAGGTGGATGACCGGATTGTACTACACCTCGCGGTCGGGGCTGAGCCCGCCAGCCAGCCAGCTGCGCCAGGCCAGGCGCAACCAGCCGATGACGCAGCCGCGCAGCTGCGCCAAGCCCTCACTGAGTATGCAGACACAATCGCGAGCGAGACGCTCGCGACAATGAAGCAGCCAGGCGATGTACTCTACCAAACGACGGCTACGGTGGACGGCGCTGAGCTGCAGATTAGCCTCGCCAAAGCATAGGACTACAAGGAATAACATGCTAAGCTCGAGTGGCGCATCAGTAGTGAGACGCCACTTGAGCTTGGTGGCTGGCAATATTTGAGCTCCTATAGCCATCCTCACCCCTTGCGTTAGCACAGCGTCCTCACTAAAAATGTTGAGAGACCAGCTACGAAACAAGCAGAAAGTACGGAGCGGCAATCGCTACAATAAGGCTATAAGCCGACGCAATAATTGACGATCATGACCAAACCACCCATCATACCTACCCCCTCACTACGCCAGCGCTTGGCAGGGTTGTTGCTGGTGGTGCGGATTATTTGGCGGGAGGCGCCGCTGACGATTGCAGTCCAGGCGGTGGGAGCGGTGCTGTCGGCGGTACTGCCACTGGCCACGGCATACTACGCGGCTCTTGCGACAACGGCTTTGGCTGAGGCATACGCGACAGGTGGGCAGCCGCAACTCCTCATCTATGTAGTAGTGACTGTGGTACTGGGCGTTGTGGCGAGTGTGTGGTCGGTGGTGCAAGGGTATTACGACCAAGTGTCGCGCTATCGCATTGAGGCTGCCATGAGTGACCACATGTATGCCCGTCTCCATGCGCTGGATTTTTGGCGCTACGACGACCCTGCGACCATTGATATGTTTGATAAAGCGCAGCGCTTTGTCCAGTCATTTTCGTATCTCTTTATTCAATTGGTGCAGATGCTGACGGCGCTGGTGTCGCTGGCAACAAGCCTGTGGATGGTGGTGATGGTGAGCTGGTGGCTGGGGTTACTCGTGCTCGTGGCGCTTGTGCCAAGTAGTGTGGTGCAGATGCGGCTGTCGCGCTTGCAGGCTGGTCACTGGCGCGATCAGGTGGGTACGCGGCGGCGCATGGCGTGGATCGAGCATATCCTTAGCCGGCCGAACTTCATTGCCGAGCTACGCCTCTATGGAGTGATCCACCATCTACTTGGCGAGCGAGCAGCACTGCGGGATAAAGATCGGCTGCGGGTGCTTGGCTACGAGCGCCGCTTTATGGGGCAGCGCCTGGGTGGAGAGATTATCCAGGCGGCAGCAGAGGTAGTGGCGCTTGTCTGGGTGGTGCTGGAGATCGTGGCACACCGCCAGCCGATTGGGCAATTTGTGCTCGTGCAGCAAATGGTAGGGCGAGTGATGAGTGGGATGGATAACGTGATCAATACATATAATATGATTGACGAAGACCTCGCCACCATGACAGACTACCAGCAGTTTATGGCGCTGCCGGTTGCAAGTCATGCAGCCACCATTGATGAGGTAACGCTGCGCGATGTGATCGCGGTGCAGCGGGTGTCATTTTGCTATCCAGGCACGCAAACGGCGGTGCTGCGTGATATTTCTCTCACGATTCGCCGTGGTCAGCACATTGCCATTGTGGGCGAAAATGGCGCTGGCAAGAGCACGCTCGCTCGGTTGCTCACTGGTCTCTACCAGCCTACTAAGGGCAGTATTACCATTGATGGACACGATCTCCGTCATATCAACCCAGCGGCCTGGCATCGGCAATTGGCTGTGCTGGGGCAGGAGTTCATCCGCTATGACTTCGCCACGGCGCACGAGAATGTCTGGTATGGCGATGTCTCGCAGCCAGTGGATGCAGCGCGCCGTGATGCTGCACTGCGCCAGGCCGAGGCAGCCGATTTTGTCCGCAAGCTCCCTCAGGGCGGGAACAGCTATATCAGCAAATGGATGGAGGCGGATGACCACGAAACAGGGGTCGATCTATCTGGTGGGCAGTGGCAGCGCCTGGCCTTAGCACGCAACTTGTATCGCAATGCGCCTATCATCATCCTTGACGAGCCCACCAGTGCCATTGATGCCGCCGCCGAAGCACGCATCTTTCGCCACCTCTTTGCTAAGCAGGGCAAGACTATCATCACCATTAGCCACCGCTATAGTACTGTTAAGAAGGCGGACGCCATCTACGTTATCGCCCACGGCCGCATTGTTGAGCATGGCACTGCCACCGCATTGATGGCGCAGCGTGGTGCATTCTACGAGATGTTCAAAGAACAGATATAGTTTGGTATAATAGGGGGAGTGTGGCGCGTTGGCGGAGCGGTTACGCAGAGGTCTGCAAAACCTTTTAGACGAGTTCGACTCTCGTACGTGCCTCCACAATTGTTGATGAATAGCTCTCTCGATAGAGCTATTTTTGCTCTAGTAGTTCTTTTAGTTCTGGGAAGGTTGGTTGGAAGAAATGGTTGCGATCTTCGAACGTATGCGCCTGAGCAGTCGGCACGTCTCGCTGAAATTTAGCAAGTTCTGTAAATGGCACAACTGGGTCATCTTTGCTGTGGAATAGGTGGATTTCTTTGGCGGATTTTTCTAAACCAGCAGCGCTTGTTACTTGAAAGCTACCGAGGTCTTCATTTGATTCATCATCATAGCACGGCGAAACTAGCACGAGCCGCCGGACTGGCATATGCAGTGGTGATTCATGCAAGTACTTTGCCAAAAACATTGCACCCAAGCTATAGCCAACTAGCTGAACGTCATCGCCAAGCAGGAGTAGTAACTTTTCAAAATATATTTTCCACTCAGCGTAGTGAGCGTTTTGCTTATTAGGGAAGTCTGGCAGTAAAACATCAGCATCAACGATTTCTTGCGCTAGCCAGTCACGCCATTTTTGTGCCCACAGTAGTCGTTCATATTGCAGCTGACTATTCTTTAGATTATTCAAGTAATTTTCGTAACTATTAAAGCTTGATCCGCCGTGAATTATTACAATTTGCTTCATAAACATAGTATAATACAAGCAGCACATGGCTGCTATGCCAGAAGTGCGGCTGCAAGCGCGAGTGGCGGAACTGGTAGACGCGAGGGACTTAAAATCCCTTGGCCAAAAGCCGTGCGGGTTCGATTCCCGCCTTGCGCACCAGACATGATATAACAGAGAAAACCACTCGGGGAGAGTGGTTTCTTCGTGTACATAGCCAGAAGGGTAGAGTGTGGCAGCATTCGTGCTAGCTACGAGTCCAAGATTTATTGTAGAATTACCCCAATCGCTGGCGAAAGCCACACAATTTGCTATAATAAAGCTATAACCAAAAAGGAGAAACGACACTATGACAATAGCATTAATCGTTTTGCTCGGCGTGATTGGCCTGCTCGTTCTGTTTGGCATCTTCATGTGGGCAACGTACAACAGCTTGGTCAAGCTGAAGATCCGCGTGGACGAAGCCTGGAGCGACATCACCGTCCAGCTCAAGCGCCGAACAGACCTCATCCCGAACTTAGTCGGCACCGTGAAGGGCTATGCAGCGCACGAGAAGGAAGTCTTCGAGAATGTGGCTGAGGCTCGCAGCGCCATCATGAATGCCCAAGGCGTGCAAGAGACGGCTGCGGCAGAGAATATGATCGAGGGCGCTCTGAAGAGCTTGTTTGCTGTGGCAGAGGCTTACCCAGAGCTCAAGGCCAACCAAAACTTTATCCAGCTGCAGCAAGAGCTGGTGGACACTGAGGACAAGATCCAGGCTGCGCGCCGCTTCTACAACGGTGGTGTGCGCGACCTCAACACCCGCATCGCCATGTTCCCCGCCAACATCGTGGCTGGCATGCTGGGCTTCAAGGCTCGCGAGTTCTTCGAGGTCGAAGACCGCGCTAGCGTCGAAAACCCAGTGCAAGTGCAATTCTAGATACCTCGCACACTATAACGAAACCGCTCTCAATGGAGGGCGGTTTTTATTGTTTTTCAACAGTATAAGGGTGATAATGCCAGGTTATATGTCATTCTTGGAGTGAGGGATGTTTGAGAAGGTTTGTGGTTACAATGAGCGGCTTATCGCTTGACCGGGGCGGTTTTGTCTAGAAGGTGGGGGATTTGTGTGAGTAATAAAAATAACTGCAATGATTGGGGATGCGAGAGTACTACCAACAGACAAGAACGTAGCAAGAAGCGAACATGACAAGCAGAGCAAGAGAGTAGACACCCTTCTAGAGTGGATGTCATGTTCGATAGGGATGTCACACGAAGAAGTGCACAAACCACCCTGACACTAGCGTGAGAGTAATGAGGATAAATAGTCTCAAATACTTCTCTAGGTCAGAGCAATTGCTCCGCTCCCCTGATGACGAGCCATTAATAAGACTCGCGGTTAGCATGATGCCAAGGGCTTGTGCAATACCTATCCTGGCAACTCCTAGAACAGGAGCGATGTACCACCCCCAAAGCAGACTGAACGTCCATGCGCCAAGAATACCGGATATGACTACAAGCACACACTCAGCAATGACAGTGCTTCTAGTCTTTCTCGTTTTCTCGGTAATGGTGATCTTGATGTTGCTCATGACACTACTCTCTCCCCACCCAAGCGGACGCTTGTGTAAATAACACTGGTCGACGCTCGGATGCGGCGACTCAAGGTGGGGTGCTGGGGCGCGGCTATGTAGCCATGCCTGGGCAGCCCACCTTGAGTGGTATGCTCTGCTTGTCAAACAACACTTTTGGACAAAATGCGAACATATGTCAACAAAAGCTGATATATATATCAATATATGAAAGGCTAGTCAAGTGGGTGCGATGTGAGCCCAAAACCTCACCGATAGTCAGCGCACTATACACATCGAACAAGAAAATATATGGAGGCCAGCACTGACGTACGCGGAGGAGCTCTGTGGGGTATCTGGCCGGAACATTTTTGGTTCGGTGTGTATGCTGCGCTGGGCTGAAATTGATCATGACGATCGATGCCACATTCCATCGGACGAAGTGATAGGCAGGGTGAGTCAGCGCAGAGAATGCGGCGCTCGGAGATTAACGTGAGTGCCTGCAAAACCACCATTATCTGCTACAATATATCTATGTACAGAGCAATTGCACACAACAAACGTAATACAGTTATTTTGATGATCGTCTTCGTCGCGATGGTGGCGGTGATTGGCCTGGCGGCGCAGTTAATTATGAATAGCCGCGGCATGCAGGGCAACTTGACGATCTTTTGGGGGACGTTCATTGGGGCGCTGATCTATGCATTGGTGCAGTACTTCATCGCTTCTAAACTTGCCATGACTATGACTGGTGCAGTGGAGATTCGCAAGGCGGATAACCCCCGTTTGTGGCGCACCGTTGAGAATCTTGCCATCACCGTGGGGTTGCCTATGCCGCAGGTGTATATTATCGACGACCCAGCACCGAATGCTTTTGCCACTGGTCGCGACCCCAAGCATGCCATTGTGGGCGTGACGACAGGTCTGCTGGAGATTATGGACGACCGCGAGCTCACCGCTGTGCTGGCTCACGAGATGGGGCACGTCCAGAACTACGATATTCGGGTGAGTATGATTACCTTTGGCTTGGTGAGTGCGATCGGCCTAGTGTCAGATATTGCGCTGCGTATGCTGTGGTTCCGTGACAATGATGACCGCGAGACCAATCCGGTGCTATTGGTGCTTGGCATTGTCGCTATTATCCTCGCACCCATCGTGGCAGCCATTATGCAAATGGCAGTGAGTCGCCAGCGTGAGTACCTGGCCGATGCGACTGGTGCACTAACGACGCGCGACCCAGCTGGCCTGGCGAGCGCACTGGGCAAGCTGCAGGCATACACTCGCCCGATGGAGAAGCAGGTCAGCTCGAGCGCTAATATGTTTATGGTGAACCCGCTCAAGCCGGGGTTCTTTAGCCGGTTGTTTAGCACTCACCCGCCGCTCGAAGACCGCATCAAGCGCCTCAACGAAGATATGAACAAATGGTAGGGCTGTGCCTGTGGCAAAAAAAACAAAGTCAACTCGCCGCTCATCATCACGCGCCGCTCCCACGGCGCACGCAAGCAAGCATGGTTCAAAAACAGAGGTAAAACACCATAATGTCGTAAAAAAGGCAACACCATCCTCTCATGGCACTGCTCCTGCAAAGGCTCGCTCGCCGCACGCGGATGATGCTCCATCAGCGCTACCCAGCTGGCGCACCAACCTCCATTGGCGTACCTGGCGGGCTTGTGGTGGTAGGGTAGTGGCGAGTAGCCGCCAATGGTTGCATAATTTACAACAGCGCCGGCCACACCGGAGTTTTCGCCGCACGCGCCGGCGCGATTATGCACGTTCATTGCAATTGCCAGGTTACGTCGCCTTTACTGCGCAAGTGATGCGCATGGTGCGGGCGCACTGGCGGACGTTGTGCCTCTTAGCAGTGTTTTATGCCGTGCTCCTCTTGGCGCTGGGGGCAATTACCAACCAAGCGATGTACGACCGTCTGCAGAGTATGCTAGCCGAGTCGGGCAAAGACATCCTCACTGGTGCCTGGGGCAAGCTAGGCGAGGCAGGGCTCCTCATGGTGACGGCCTTTGGTACGGGCAGCGGCAACCTCAGCGCTGACCAGCAGCTCTATGTGGTGCTGGGCTTTTTGCTGGTGTGGCTCACCACAGTGTGGCTGCTGCGCGAGTACAAAGCAGGGCGAGCGCCACGCCTGCGCGACGGGCTGTATAATGCCTGTGCACCACTGGTAGCCACGCTGATGATTGTTCTCGTCTTCCTCGTGCAGCTTATCCCACTGGGGGCGATGGCGCTGGTGTATATCGGTCTGTCGAGTAATGGGGTAATTAGCGAAGGATTTGGCTCGATGCTCTTCTATGTGCTACTAGCTACTGTGGCAGTACTGACGCTCTATTGGGGCACGAGTACCTTCATTGCGCTTGTGGTAGTGACGCTGCCCGGTATGTACCCCATGCGGGCGCTGGCAGCAGCGGGTGACCTGGTGGTAGGGCGGCGGCTGCGGATTTTGTACCGGCTGCTGTGGCTATTTGGTAGTGTGGCAGTGCTGTGGTGCGTGGTGATGATCCCTGCTATTCTCCTTGATGCCTGGCTCAAACACCTATGGCAATGGTACGCCTCTGTGCCGACGATGCCCGTCCTAGCGGGTTTCATCAGCTCGGTGACGGTGGTGTGGTGCGCAGCGTATATCTACCTCCTCTATCGCAAGATCGTTGATGATACGGCAGCGCCAGCGTAAGGTGGCGTGCCTTAATAAATAGTGTAGTTTGAGGTCTGTTGCTGGACAAACAATGTGTGTAATGAGAGAGAGTCTTCACTTAGCTGTGCAGTGGTTTTTGTCTGATGATTACTGCTTATATACCCTAGAGCTAAATAGCGAGATAGATTGTAATTGTACAATAGCATTCTTTAGCAGGGCAATATCAAACGTAAGTCTTAAAAATCTTTACTCTCTTGGTGGCAGCCCACACTTCGTCCGATAAAACACTGCACTCATCGCTAAATTCCGCTATACTAAAGCAGTAAGGAACCACTATGACACAAGACAAACATCTAGCATCACCCAACCTGTCGCCAGCGCAGCGCAGTGCCGAGCTGCGTCAGCTACTCAATCGCTATAGCTACGAATATCATGTGCTTGATGCGCCCAGCGTGAGCGACGCGGTGTACGACAGCCTCTTTGCCGAGCTCAAGCAGCTCGAGGCGGCGCACCCGGCGCTCATCACGCCCGATTCGCCCACCCAGCGAGTGGGCAACGTCCTCAAAGGCGGCTTTGCCAAGGTGCAGCACCGCCGGCGGATGGTCAGCCTCAATGATGTCTTCGACACGGCAGAGGTCGAGGCCTGGGTGCAGCGCATGGACAAGCTCTTGCCGGGGCACAGGCACGAATTTTTTGCCGATATCAAGATGGATGGCTTGGCCTGCGCGCTCATCTATAACGATGGCGTGCTTGTGCAGGCCGTCACACGGGGCGATAGCTACGTTGGCGAAGATGTAACGAATAATGTGCGGACGATTCGCAATGTGCCGCTACGTTTGCGTGAAGCACCTGGCTTTGAGCACTTACTGCAGGGCAGGACAGAGATCCGTGGGGAAATCGTCATGCTCAAGCGCGACTTTGCGGCACTTAATAGGCGACAGCAAGCTGCTGGCCAGCCAGCCTTCGCCAACCCGCGTAACCTCGCGGCTGGCACTATCCGCCAGCTTGACCCAGCACTCGTGGCGCAGCGCCCACTCCATTTTCGGGGTTACGATGTCATCCGTGATGATGCGGCTGAGGTGCCGACCAATAGCTACACTTATGACGCCTTGACAGCACTAGGTATCACACGTAACCAGCAAGCGGCTGTCTTTACCAACCTAGCCGAGGTAATGAATTTCGTCCAGCAGTGGGGTGAGCAGCGCCATGATTTGCCGTTCAATACGGATGGCCTCGTAATCAAGATCAACAATCGCGCTCTCTACGACCGCCTGGGTATGGTGGGTAAGAACCCGCGTGGTGCAGTGGCCTATAAATATGCAGCCGAACAAGCCACTACCATCGTGCGCGATATCGTCATTAGCATTGGTCGGACAGGTGCTGCCACACCAGTAGCGGTGTTCGACCCAGTCGTCGTTGCTGGCACGACGGTGCAGCACGCCAGCCTGCACAATGCCGACGAGATTGCTCGGCTCGATGTGCGGCGTGGCGATACTGTGGTTATATTCAAGGCGGGGGATATCATCCCGCAGGTCGAGCGAGTGCTGCCAGAGCTGCGCCCAGCTAATACCGAGCCGATTGATTACCCAGCTGAGCTTCAGCGCCAATATCCCGAGCTGCAGTTCGAGCGGCCTGCTGGTGAGGCAGTGTACCGGGTGCGCGGCGCTAGCAGCTCGCTTATCCTCACGCGTGCCCTCACACACTTTGCATCTAAAGGGGCATTGGATATCGACACACTTGGTGAGAAGAATGTCGCTGCATTGGTCGAGGCTGGTTTGGTACATGACCTAGCCGATATTTATACACTAAGGAAGGAGGATCTTCTTCGGCTTGATCGCTTTGCCGAGGTCTCGGCGCAGAAGCTCATCGACGCCATTGCTGTTGCAACGCACCCACCACTTGAGCGTTTCCTCTACGGCCTGGGCATTCGCCATGTGGGTGCGCAGACGGCAATCGATATCGTGAAACATTTTGCAGATAATTCAAAGCGCGATGTGCCTCAGCAAGGCAGTGTGAATAATAATCATAATAATTCAGAAAAGAATGCATTACATGATGGATCGCAAGCACCCGTTAATACACTTGCAAATGACAAGCAATTGCTTGGCTTCTTGCGCACTGCCACGCTCAATGAGCTGCAGGCGATTGATGGCATCGGCGTGGTGGTGGCTGAATCGATCGTCGCGTGGTTCAGCGATGCAGACAATGTTGCTTTACTGGATAAGTTTGCTCAATGTGGTGTCGTGCCACGGCTCGTGCAATCATCGCAGCAGCTCGCTGGTCAAAAATTCGTCATCACTGGCACATTGCAAGCAATGAGCCGCGACCAAGCGGCCGAAAAAATCCGTGCTCTGGGTGGCACCTTCCAGAGCAGCGTCAGCAAAGACACCACCTACCTCGTTGCGGGTGGCAAAGTTGGTACGAGCAAGCGAGCCAAGGCGGAGAAGTATGGTACAATGATCCTCACCGAAGAACAATTTTTAACCCTTATCCAATAAACAGGAGAAAGATATATGGCAAGCCCAGAACAACCACAAAGAGATGAATTAATCGCTGCAGCGAAAAGCATGGCGCCGTTTCCAATTCTCATGGCGACCTTTATGCTCGTGTATGCTGTGTGGTTTGGTGTGGCGTGGGGCACTATTGGCTGGGCGGTCTTTGCACTATTTGGTGTGTATGCGGCATGGCTGATTTTTTGCGGTGTGCAGCATATCCGCGCGACGAAAAAATTGCCCAAGCCAGCACCAACGCCAGTCAGCAAGCGGATCGCTAAGCAGATGCAGCTGCTGAGCACGGTGTCGTATACGCCGCTGTGGGTTATCCTTGCGTTGCTTGGTATATTCCAGCAGCAGATTTATATCATGCCAGCGCTTGTGTTGATTGTTGGGCTGCACTTCATTCCGCAGGCGAAGATCTTTGGCCGGACGATTGATTATTATCTCGCACCGCTCCCCATCTGCACGGCATTGATTGGCTTCTACCTTGCCTTTGCAACGAGTACTTCGTGGCAAGCGGTCTATGCTATCAGCAGCATTGGCGGGGCACTCGCAACCGCAGGATATGGCCTATATATAGTGCTAGGCCACAAACAACTCATGAACCAAATAAACCACGCGTAAGAATTATACGACGCCACACCTAATCAGCTAGCTTGCAAAATGCAAGTGAAAATAAGCGTATAGAATAATTTGAATACATCGCACTATGATTCAAAAATATGATTCTAGAAAGGAGAAATGGTAAATAATAGAAATTAATAACAACAAGAGCAAATCACACTAGATATCAGTCTATAACAGAGTTACTATCATGAATATGACGGGCAATACACACAACGAATCAACCATGGCTGGCTTCTTTCTAGATGGCTGGTATGTCTTTGATAATTTCGCGCCATGCCAAGTTGAGTGGCGCGGCGTGCTGTACCCGACGAGCGAACATGCCTACCAAGCGGCGCATTTTTTCGATACCAATCCAGCCCGGGCTGAACAGGTGCGTGTGTGCCGCTCACCGCGCTTAGCGTCTGATTTTGCCAACCAGCACAAGGCTGAGGAAGATCCCAATTGGGACGATAAAAAGGTGGCAATTATGGAAGAAATTGTACGCTGCAAGCTTGCTCAGCATGATCTTGTGCGTGAGACACTCATTGCATCGGGCGACCGATATATTGTGGAAATGAATGACGATGACAGCTTTTGGGGTTGGGGTGGCGACCATGCTGGACGCAATGAGCTTGGCAGGATATGGATGCGTCTACGGGATGAGCTGCAAAGTGCAAGTGAGAATAATACCATGAATGGTGATGAAAAAAATTCATGATACAATATATGCTATTGATAGCAACCCCGCAATAGCAGGGTATAGAATACACAAAAGAACTCAACAATAAACAAGCAAGGAGGATAAGACAATGGTGCGATTCTATCTCGAAAAGCTCGTACGTGACAAGGTTGTCGAGAAATGCAAGGTCGACCCGCAGGTGCTCCACACCGAGTATTATCAATTGGATCGAGCGGCGTATCGCCGTGAGCTGCAGCGCAAGATTCATGAGGAAGCAAACGAGATTCCGCTGGGTGATGATGCGCCAGAGGAAGCGCTACAGGAGCTGGCGGATCTGCAGGCCGTCCTCGATGCGCTGCGCGATGATTTTGGCTTCTCGCCACAGCAGGTGCAAGACGCAGTAGCGCGCAAAGCTGCACATGCTGGTGGCTTCCAAAAGCGCTATTATATCAAGTACAATGATTTAGCGGTGGATAGCAAATGGGTCGAGATTTTTCGGGCGCAGCCAGAGAAGTATCGGGAGGAGAGGAGGAGCACCCCAACGATATATTGCGCTGGAAAAGATCTCTCGCGAGCTAATCGTGTGGCAACAATGCTTGAATCTGCAGGCTATACCATCCCCTGTGATTGGTTTCGAAACTATCGCGATGATCGGTCACGATTTTCTCCAATGGATGAAAAGAGAGCAATTGCTGAGGCAGATGTACTTGTATATCTGTGGGAACCTGACCAAGAAAGTGCAAGATATGAGGTCGGTATGGCGATGGCGCTTGATAAGCCAATCATTGTTGTTCATAATGAACAGCCCTGGTTCTTGACTCTACCGCATGTTGTGGTAGTAAGAGATGACTCTGAGATTATTGGTGCATTAAAAAATATAGCTAGCTAAAAGACTAGACAAGAAGTATTGAGTGATAATATATACAAAGGAAGTATCATGCAACAACCACTATTCATCACGGGCAACCAACACAAGGCTGACTACCTAGCGCGCATGCTTGGTATGCTGCTGGAGCATCGCAAGATTGATTTGGTAGAGATTCAATCGTCTTCGCCTGAGGAGGTTGTTCGACATAAAGTGCGTGAAGCGTACGAAATTGCCCAGCGGCCAGTCCTTGTGGAAGATGTGTCGCTGGGATTTGCAGCGCTGAATGGATTACCTGGCCCATTCATTAAGTTCTTCGTTGAGGCACCAGATGGACTAGAAAAATTATGCCGCATGCTTGATGGATTTGATGATCGATCGGCACTGGCGGTAGGTGTGTTTGGCTACTATGACGGCCACGAAATGCATATTTTTCGCGGCGAGCTGCCTGGCTGTATTGCAGCACATCCGCGAGGTGATGGTGGCTTTGGTTGGGACAAAATATTTTGCCCAGATGGCTACGATGGCCGGACGCGCGCTGAGTTATCGCCAGAAGAAGACGCAGCGACGTATCACATTATCAAACCAATTGCGGCAGTGCGCGAATTTTTACAAACTCATAAGTAAGATTTTCTGCAACTTTTACCACTGTTATTTTTATGAATCGAACATTAATTTTATTCAACATAGGGAGTACATGACTGAATATTGATGGTATGGTAGGTGGTAGAATGCGTACTTATGACAAAATATAATAGTGAATTTTATTTAAATATATTCAATATCATTGTATAGGAGAATGGCGAATAGTGTCGTCTCGTGTCTTGATCTCCCACTACCAGAGAGTACGAGGATGACACAAAGGCAAGCACCTTACTTGCAATGTGCAACCAAAAAAACCGGCTTATCTACCTGCATTACGGCAGGAAAAGTAAGCAGCAAAAGGGCGCTCTGATGTAGCAGCAAATCGATACGTGAACCAAAATAATCACTGCAGAAAAGAAGGTGCGAAGAGAACACGACAAAGAAAACGATTGCAAAAAGCAAGCAAAAAATCACCAGCCTGCGTGAATCAACTCCACAATCTATTCAGCCGCCATGCTACCAACAATCAAGCTTGCGCCAATCACATCATCCACACTCGAGCCACGCGAGAGGTCACTGATTGGCCGCGCGAAGCCTTGCAGAATAGGGCCGTAGGCATGGCCACCAGCCAGGTGTTCGGCGAGCTTGTAGGCAATGTTGCCAGAGTTGAGATCGGGGAAAACGAGGACGTTGGCTTGGCCAGCGACAGGGCTGGTAGGGGCTTTTTTGTGGCCAATAGCGGGGACGAGAGCTGTGTCAAACTGGAGCTCACCATCGATACAGAGTTCTGGCTGATGGGCTTGTACTTCTGCAAGAGCGTGGCGAATTGTTTGGATACTTTGGCCACCAGCACTGCCACGCGTCGAGTAGGAAAGCAGCGCAACGCGGGGCTGCCAGCCAAGCCGGGTGGCACTCAAGGCGCTGGCTCTAGCAATGGCGGCTAGGCCAGCGGCATCTGGTGCGATGTTCATCCCGCAGTCGGCAAAGATGAGTAAGCCATCCTCCCCACCAGTAAAGTGGGGCATATCCATCACGAAGAAACTCGATGCATAGCGCACCCCGGGTGCTAAGCCAACAACTTTCAGCGCAACCCGCAATACCGCAGCGGTGGGGTGGTCTATGCCGGCCACCATAGCATCAAACGTGCCATCGTGAAGCAGCTGGGCCGCGTAGGTGAGAGGGGTAAGGGGAGGTGCATCAGCGGTGTTTGCAGATGTCGTATCGTGTTGGTGGGGTACTGTCATAATCTCGATGTCATTAAGCGAGATACCTGCATCGGCGGCGGCTTGCTTGACGGCAGTTGGGTTATCCGCAACAAGCACAGGCCGAGCGGTGTGCCAATCGGCTAGCTGGCGTACGGCGCTAAGGATAATGGGGTTGGTGCCTTCTGGGTAGGCGATGCGCGGCGGGTGAGTGGCGAGCGCATCACGTAGGGTGAGTATACGCTGATTCATACTTGTAGTATAATCGATATATGGAAGAACTCATAATCGAACAGGCAACCGCCGTCAGCCAGGCTGATGTGGCGGCAATCGCAGCACTGGGCGATGTGCTGCACCAAGCCGGAACAACCGCGCCAACTACTCCAACTACCCATGATATAGCGGCGATGGACGCTTTGCGTCAGGCTCTTGAAGCGGTGATTGCTGCTGAGAATCAAGTTCTGCTCCTGGCTCGTCTTGATGGTAAGGTAGTAGGCATGGCAACGCTCGCGCTGCTGGTGGGGCCGATTGCTGGGCGTAAGATCTACCTCGATGATTTCGTGACCGACCCATCGGTGCAGGGCAAGGGGGTTGGCTCGCGGCTGTGGGATGCGATGCTGAGCTGGGGTCAGCAGCATGGTGCGACCAAGCTCACCTTCACCTCCAACCCTAAGCGCCAAGCAGCACATCGCTTTTATCTCCACAAGGGCGCAATGATCTATAACACGACAGTGTTTGAGAAGATAATCGAATAGTATAGGCTGAGCTGCAAAGCTTCGCCCTCTCTTGCACCGATTTGCCTTCAACAAATGGAGTAGATAGCCGTTAGTTCTATCAGCTCTAAAAGGTTAAACCTAGGGCATTTTGTAGCACTTTCAGAGGAGGTGGGGAAGAGAATGCGATATTATTCAATCATCGAGATACCCCCTGTTTTATTGCTAATATAATGCGTCGCTTGCTGTGACAGAAAGGCAGATGAATGACACGAACTCAAGCTCAAGAAGCATTCTCCACCTTATATAGCACTCCGCGCGAACGAGTGACTACGGCAGACCAAGCGGCTGCAGTAGTGCAGCTAAGCCAGATTGCTTTGCATATGATGACGAAATTTGCCGATGAGGTTGATGTCTATGGCTACCAGATAGACAATGCCGCGCTAGCAAAAGAAGCCAAGTCACCTCTGTTTCCGAACCAAAGCCGTGCCATTCTCAGGCTCATGGCACCATATCATGATGGCTCGAATCTGCGAGTAAATGTTGAGACGGCGACATTTTGGTGCGAGCCAGTGCAGCCAAACGCAAGCGATAATGCGATTGCTGCTACAGCTCATGAGGTTAGCTTGGTGAGTGGCTCAGAGCAGCTGCGCTACCGTATTGTGACAGAGGGAAGCCACCAGCGGGTGGTGCGCTCGCTGATCAGCTTGGCGCATAGTGGTCAGCCTGCCACACGCACGATTGGCGAAAGCCAACGGATCGGCCGAGGCGACCAAGTGGTCAGTGAGTCAGAAGTGCAGCAGCTCTGGAAGGTTCTGAGTGGGGCGGAATCGCTTGATGATGAGTAGTTGAAGTGATTGGCCTCTAAGGCTTCGCCTTCTTAACCTCAGCTACCCTTCTACCACTTCAGGCAGGTAGAATTAAGACCTGGTTGCAAACTAGTACTTATTTTTGATGCTGGGTCGCTCTTGGGGTATTGTCAGTCCTGAGCCTCAAGAGAAAGGAATGATACAAACCTGTGAAGTTACCGAAGAGGACTTTGAGGTTCAACTAACGTCGACATTCTTCTAAACAGTAAAAAACCAGCCATGGTGGCTGGTTTTTCTCTATTCTGAGCAGTGTTTCTCTCAGATATTCCTGCTTATCCTTTCCTAGCGGCAGAACTGCATGGCAATGTAATATTGGTCGCCTTTTTGCGTTAGGCCAATGCCAGCTTTGTCGTAATCACCCGAGAACATGATCTTGTTGTGTGGTGGGGAATTGATCCATACATTGGTAGCTTGTTGCTCATTGTATGAGATTGGCACGAGCTCGAGAATCTCACCACTGGTGCGGCAGGTGTAGAGTTGTTTCAGGCGGTCGAGGCCACCGTCGTGGCTGAGCTTATTAATCTGTGCATTGTAGGCCGACTGAGCGCGTGAGCTGGTGTCGATCTGCTCGATGCGCTGCACACTACCGAGCGAACGCGCTGCCCGTTCCTTGTTGACCGTTGCAAAGACGCGGTCGACAAACTCTGGTGATGGCACGTTGGAGTTAGAATTTGACTTGTTATTCGATGGATTGCTCTTTTGGGCGTTGCTATTCGAGCGTGTATTCGAACCAGACGAAGCACCATTGGTTGCGGCTGGCTTTTGCTCTGTGGCTGGTGTTGGCGTTGGTGCCTCGCTGGGCTTCGACGCTGGCTTGATGGCCTTGGGAGAAGCGTTGGAGGCGATGATTATCTTGATAGCTTGGTTGCGCTGTGCGAGTGTCTGCGCGGATGGCTGGTCGGACGGCGCTAATGCCTTGGCCATATGTCCACCGGTTGTTGCACTTGTTGCATTGTATGCAGGCGCTGACGAACCACTCTTTGGCTGGGCTGCTACGATGACGCCCGCGCCTGCGAAGACGATCATTGTACCAGCTATGCCATACACGAGTCTCTTCATACTCATACTACCCAGCGTAGCATAGATATGACAGGATGTGAAATAAGATTTGTGAAAAATCGGCCCGCAACAGAGGCAAAAATCGTGAGAAATAATACGAAAAATAACAGGATATAACCCAGTGCCGTAGTAGCGTATACTATATATATGAACTCCACTCCACCAGCCACCCTGCCCACCGTTTTTTGCTCCTATGCCTTTACCGGTGAGGACGAAGCAGTGGTGCGGGCACGGATGCGTGGGGTGGTGGCAGCGCTCGAGCAGGTGGGCTGTGCGGTGTATTGCAATCTTTTCGACCCAGCATGGCCTAGCTACCATACGCCAGGTGAGTTCATCCGCCGTGCGCTGAGCGTGCTGCCCCAGTACGACATGGTACTCGTGGTCCAAGCATCGCCGCGGCGCAGCGAGGGGATGCTTATGGAGGTAGGGGCGGCGCTGGCGCTGGGCAAGCCAATCGCCCTGGCGCAGCACCACAGTGTGGACCAGCAGAGCTACCTGAGCGACCAGCTCATCGCCATGCGGACGGAGGTATGGCGCAACGAGGCGGAGCTGCCAGTGATGGTGCAGCGGCTGGTAAGTAATGATAGTGAGATATACCAACTTTGACATCCGCCGCCGTCTCTGCTACAATCAGTCGGAAGTATTAATGATATAAGGAATCAGATGAAAGCAGTCATTCAGCTTGGCGGCAAGCAGTATCTCGTCGCCGAAAAAGAGACCCTCCTGGTGGACCGCCTCCCGGACGGCACAAAAGCGCTCGAAGCCGATGCACTCCTGACCATCGATGGCGAGACGACCACTGTTGGTACGCCGCACGTTGCAGGCGTCAAGGTCAAGGCCGAGGTCGTAGAAGCGCTCGTTAAGGGCGATAAAATCCGCGTCATTCGCTACAAAGCCAAAAAGCGCGTCCACAAAGAGCGTGGCCACCGCCAGCAATACAGCCGCATTATGATCACATCGATCAAATAATCACGGTGTATTGAACAGTAATAATACGAAACCACCCAGCTGATGGGTGGTTTTTGGTATAGCAAATGCCTGTTCTTGATTTGATCGGTTGACTTTCAGAGAGAGAGAGAGAGAGCATTATAGGTGTCATAGTATATAACACAACAGAGGTATACCATGGCACATGAGCAGCCCAGAACAAACAATCAAGAGAAAATCGCTACAGTAGGGCAGTTTGCTGAGCGGCTCTCCAAGGAGGAGAAGGCGCAGGCGGCAGCAGACTTCGACGACCTAGTGCAGGAGACGCTGCTGCGGTTTGCTGGTGAAGCGAATACATACGATCACACGGTTCTCACTGACCGCGTGAAGTCGAGTGTCTTGCTGTATGCAACACAGGGTGAGAGAACGGTCACAATCCTGACCGAATCGACAACACTAGATGATGGCACACAAGACCGAATGATTAGTCTTAGGGAGCGGGGTGGCGACAGTTTTCGCTATCATCTTGAGGATGGTGTGGTGCGGCGATTTGATACACCGCAGGGGAGCGAATCGCAGCGCAAAATACCACAAGAATTGACCATTGGCAGGAATCTACCGCCAGAGGAAGCATACGAGCGCACGCTTGCAACAGTAGATCATCTCAAGAACGAGCTAGCAAACCAAAAACTCGAGCGCCAAATGGGCATCAACGACCAACCAGTCGACACGCATGAAGTTGCCCAGCTGCGTGAATTACTCGCCACGGCAGAGTACAGGGAGCTATATTAGAATTATTCTGAATATGGTATAAAATTGTTCATTTGTTCACCTCTGTTATTTGCATGCAGCTATGCTTCTATAGTATGCTAGAAGAGAAGTATATCTAACACACAGAGGGAACAACATGACATACAACACACCACCCCGCGCGGGCGATGCTTTGCGTCTCGCGTCACACGTAACTAATACTGGCACTGAGTTTGCACCGCCAGGCCAGCACGAGCAGCCGGGCTTATTGGCTGAGCAGCTCACCGCAGTCGTCCAGGATATTATTACCACCCAGCACAGAAGCGCGCGCCAACGTGGCGCAGCCGGCCGGCGGCACTACGACGGTGGTGAGGTGCGCAGCGCATACTTTGGCCACAAAACTGATAGTGGGCAGCGCCTTACACTGAGTGCCCGGGCTGCCTTGGATGATGATGGCCAGGTGTACGACCCGCATATTATCATCTACGAGGTAGATCGATACGGCGCGTATGCTGGCGCAGTGCGGTCGTATTATCTCGACACGCCTGACCATAGCGATGCATCGCTGGCTGAGCCACAGGTATTTTGCTATGAGTATGATTATACCGAGCTGGATGATGCCTTTATGCCGCAAGATAAGGTGCAACCAACAGAGGTAGATGGCCAAGAACTAGCCGATGTGTGTGATCTGCTTCAACACGCGACAATCCAATCACCAGACTATTATACCCATCAAGCGCTCAACAAAGGGAGCCGTATGCTGCGGCCCGAGCGTTGGTCGCTACCATCTGTAGATGTGGTGGGGCAGATGGGCCAGCGTGCGCTGCAGTTAGTAGCGGGGTCATGCCGAGCACTGCTTAGCAAAAGCAAGCGCATACCCCTCGCTTCGCATATGAGTGAGCTGGTGCGCGGCGGCGCGAGCAATGATGCGTGAGTGCTGGCAGGGGTCGGCCTCGAGGATGAGCAGGCCGCTGGGCGCGAGCCATTGCTCCGTCTGAGCGAGGAGGGTAGAGATGAGCGCAAGCCCGTCGTCCTCGGCAAAGAGTGCCAGGGTTGGCTCGTGTGCTGTCTCGCGGTCGTCGCGCTGCCAGGCGGGATTGACGTAGGGGAGATTGGCAAGAATGATATCATAGCGCTGCTGCGCTGCCGCTAGGAGGTCGCTCTGGATGAATTTAACAGAGGTAGCGCCGTGCTGCTGCGCGTTGCGCTGAGCAATGGTGAGGGCCTTGGGGCTTATGTCGTACGCATCAACTTGGCACTGTGGGAGCTCGAGCTGTGCTGTGATGGCGAGAATGCCGCTGCCAGTACCAACATCGGCAATGGTGCGCTGCGTGGGCTGGATGAGTTGCAGCAAGAGGGTGATCATTTGCTCTGTCTCGGGCCGAGGCACGAGCACAGTGGGCGAAACGACGAAATCGCGCCCGTAAAATTCCTTGTGCCCCACCAGGTAGGCCAGTGGCTCATGCCGAAGGCGGCGGGTAAGGAGCTGCTCCGCCTGCATGTGTTGCTCGTGCAGGAGTGTGCTATCGCCGTGGGCATGAAGCCAGTGTCGAGGCCGCTGCAGTACATGGCTTAGCAGCAGCTCACTATCGAGCCGGCTGCTAGCAATACCAGCTATCCGTAGCTGGGCAGCCGCTGCAGCAAGCCAAGCATCGACAGAGGTAGGTGAAGAGATTGGGTGACGCATTAACGCATTATATTGTAGCATAGCGAGCGATGGTGTAGATGGGGTGATAATGATTCTACTACACACCAATACGCTGATAGGGTTGGTGCTCTACTGTATTGCTCTTGATGGCCTATGCCTCTTGCTTTCTTGCCCTATTCTATGGTACTATGGTAGCTGTAATTTATTACGTAATAGCAACTCATCCCAGGACGAATTGGTAAGTCTTGGCCAGCGAAGCGTGTAGCCACGCAGTGCTGGTACCAAGATACTGCTAGTCGCCGGGGATTTTACATGGGAGCAAGAGGGCAATGAAAGCACTTCTCGGTACCAAGATTGGTATGACCCAAATCATCAGCCAGGATGGCACGACGATTCCTGTCACGCTTATCCAGGCTGGGCCTGTCGCTGCGACTCAGGTCAAGTCCGTCGAGACAGACGGCTACAACGCAGTGCAGGTGGCGTATGGTGCGGGTAAGAACCTGAGCAAGGCCGTGGCTGGGCATGTGAAGCCAGCCGGTGTCACCCCGAAGCATATTCGGGAATTTCGTGTCGATGACCTTGGAGATGTCAAGGTAGGCGACACATGGAGCGTTACGGAGTTTGCGCTCGGCGATGTCGTGGATGTCACGGGCATCAGCAAGGGTAAAGGTTGGGCCGGTACGATCAAACGGCACAACTTTAAGCGCCACCGCAAAACCCACGGTGGTAAGGGCAACACGCGTAAGGTCGGTTCGATCGGTAGCATGTACCCACAAAAGATTTTCAAAGGGAAGCGCATGGCAGGCCAGATGGGCCACGAGCGTGTCACCGTTAAGAATCTGACGGTTGAGTTTATCTCGGCTGAGGATAACTTGATTGGTGTCAAAGGCGCTGTCCCAGGCCCCAAGAAGGGCTTAATTATCCTAGGAGGTGCTAAGTAATGGCTGAATCTACCAAGCCAGCAAAAGCAACCTTGCCAACCAGCGTCTTCGGTGTCGATGTGCCGAACCACGAGCTGCTCAAGCTCGCTTACGACGCATTCTTGGCAAACGCCCGCCAGGCAAGTGCAACCACCTTGCAGCGGGGAGAAGTCCGCGGTGGTGGCAAGAAGCCATGGCGGCAGAAAGGCACTGGCCGAGCTCGCTTCGGCAGTATCCGCAACCCAATTTGGCGGGGCGGTGGTGTAGTCTTTGGCCCACGCGGCAACGAGAACTACCGCAAGAAGTTGTCTAAGACTAGCAAACGTGTCGCCATTCGCCAAGCCCTCACGCTCGCTCACCAGGCTGGCAAGATCCAGGTCTTGCCTTTTGAGGACAAGATAACTGGCAAGACCAAAGACGCTGCGGCGTTCCTCCGCCAGTTCAAGCTCGAGCGCAAAGTGCTGCTCGTCGCTGGCGAGAAGTCGCCCGAGCTGATTCGCTCCACGGCCAACCTCCAGCAGGTGCTGGCTGTGAGTGCGATGTATCTCAATGTCTATTACATTCTTAATGCCGACCATATCGTCCTGTCGCCTCAGGCGCTGGATGTTATTACGGCGTGGCTCGCACAGGAGGACAAATAAATGCAACTCGTATTAGTCACTCCTCGCGCCACCGAAAAATCCTACCGGCTCATCACAAGCCAAAACACCTACATCTTTGACGTGCCGCTGTCGGCTAACAAGCAGCAGATCGCTGCGGCTGTCGAGGCGCAATATGACGGCACTAAGGTGGCCAATGTTACCACTGCCGTGCAAAGCGGCAAAGCTATTCGCTACAGCCGGGGCAAGCGCCGCTACCCAGGCACCACACACCGCCACGACAGCAAAAAGGCGTACGTCCGCTTGAGTGAAGGCGAGATTAAGGTGTTTGAGACCGAAGAGCAGCCGCAAACAGAGCAGAAGGAGGATAAGTAATGCCGATTAAGCAGTACAACCCAACCACTCCCGCCCGCCGCGGCATGACATCGCAGGATTTGAGCGATGTGACGACTCGCAAGCCGCTCAAGAGCCTTGTCAAGGCTGGTAAGCAGAAGGCTGGTCGCAATAACACGGGTAAGATCACCGTCCGACATCGCGGTGGCGGCGTTAAGCGGCACTACCGTTTGCTCGACCATCGCTTGGCCGCTGGCTTGACGCTGACGGTGGAGGAGATCGAGTACGATCCAAACCGCAGTGCCCGCATTGCCCGCGTGAAGGATCAGCATGGTCTCTACCACTACATCTTGGCTGACACTCAAATGACCAAGGGTAAGGTGCTCCAGACTGGCGCTGATGCGCCAATCGAGGCGAGTAACCGCATGCCACTGGCTAACATCCCGGTTGGTAGCCAGATCTACGCTATCGAGATCAACCACGGTAAGGGTGCTCAGATGGTGCGTAGCGCTGGTACTAAGGCGCAGCTCATGGCTAAAGAAGACGGCTACGCCATGGTGCGGATGCCTAGCGGTGAGGTGCGTAAGTTCCGCCTTGAGTGCGAAGCCAGCATTGGTGTGGTAGGCAACGTCCAGCACCAGAATGTTAAGCTTGGCTCGGCCGGTCGCCGTCGCCGTATGGGGTGGCGTCCAAGTGTCCATGGTAAGGCTATGAACCCAGCCGATCACCCAATGGGTGGTGGTGAAGGCAAGACGGGCCCTGGTCGCATTCCAAAGACGCCATGGGGTAAGCCAGCAATTGGCTTCAAGACCCGCCGTCGCAAATCAACGAATAAGATGATTGTCCGCAGTCGTCACGAAGCTAAGAGGAAGAGGTAGTCTATGAGTCGTTCACTCAAAAAAGGCCCATTCGTCGACGCGAAGCTTGCCAAAAAAGTGGCAGCGCTGAAAGTTGGCGACCGCACCGTGATAAAGACCTGGGCCCGCAGCAGCACGATCACGCCAGAGATGGTGGGGTTCACCTTTGCAGTGCACAATGGTCGGGTGCATGTGCCGGTGCTGATTACAGAAAACATGGTTGGCCACAAGCTCGGTGAGTTTAGTCCAACCCGTAAGTTCCGCAAGCACGGTGGAAAGGATAAGAAGTAATGGCCGCATCACAGACACAACAGGGGTCGAGCGATGCACCAGCCATCGTTCGGGCGCACATCAAGGGTATAGACCAGACCCCACGCAAGGTAAGCATTGTTGCCAGCCTGGTGCGTGGCCGCAGTGTGGCCGATGCGCTGGTCATTCTTGATCACACCCCGCGCCGCGCCGCACTGCCTGTTAAGAAGGCAATCGCCAGTGCCCAAGCCAATGCCATCAATAACCATGGCCTTGACCCACGCAGTTTGCATATCCACAGCCTTAGCGTGACTGCTGGCCCACGCCTGCGCCGCTACAAGCCGGCCAGCCGCGGCCGAGCTCAGCCATTCCAGAAGCGCTCGAGCCATATCTTGGTTGAGGTGAGTGGTGTGGAGAAGCAGGTCAAGAAGGCACCCGCCAAAGCAACCGATACAGCCAAGAAAGGAGACAACTAAATGGGCCAAAAAGTAAACCCAGTCAGTTTCCGCCTCCAAGTCCACAAAAACTGGAGCTCGCGTTGGTTTGGCCAAAACAAGCGCGACTTTGCGGCTTGGTTGGCAGAAGACATTAAAATCCGTGAGCTGATTGAAGCTCGCTATGCAAGCCGGCCAACGATTGACCGGATCGAGATTGAGCGCAGCCCAAACCAGATTACCATCACGATTCACACTGCCAAGGCTGGTGTGGTGATTGGCCGCGGTGGGGCTGGCGTGACAGAGCTCAAGCGACAGATCGAGAAGATCGCCAGCTTGCCAGTCCGTATCAATATTGAAGAGGTTCGTCGGCCAGAGCTCAGCGCCAAACTGGTGTCGGAGAATATTGCTCGCCAGCTCGAGCGCCGCGCCAACTTCCGCCGCGCCGTCAAGATGGCTGCCCAGAACACTATGAATAGTGGTGCAAAGGGTATCCGTATTGAGGTAGCCGGCCGGCTTAACAATGCCGAGATGGCACGTCGCGAGAAGGTCATCGAGGGCTCGGTGCCACTGCACACCTTGCGGGCCGATATCGACTTCCATACTGCACGGGCCAACTGCCCTGGCGTTGGTATTGTCGGCGTCAAGGTCTGGATCTATAAGGGTGAAAGGAGTGCGAAGTAATGTTACTACCAAAGAAAACAAAATTTCGCAAAGTCCGCATTGGTAAGAACCGAGGCAACGCCACACGAGGCAACTACATTGCCTTTGGTGACTATGGCCTGCAGAGCTTGAGCAACGAGCGCATTACAAGCCGCCAGATCGAGGCAGCGCGCCAGGCAATGACCCGCTACGTCAAGCGTGGTGGTAAGATCTGGATCCGTATCTTCCCACACACCCCGGTGAGCCGCAAGCCACTGGGCCTGAAGATGGGTGGCGGTAAGGGTAACCCTGAGTTCTTTGTTGCGAAGGTCAAGAATGGCACCGTGATGTTTGAAATGAAGGGTGTGCCAGAGGATGTCGCCCGCGAGGCAATGCGCCTGGCGAGCCACAAGCTCCCCGTCAAGACACGCTTTATTAAGAAGGAGGAGGCCTAGCGATGGCAGAGAATGCAGTCCCTGCAACAGAGGTCAAGAGCCTCGAGACACTCCAGCAAGAGCTGGCCGCCAAGCGCGCTGATTTGCTTGAGGCCCAGCGTGGCCACCGGGCAGGTGAGCTCGCTAACCCGCGGATCCTTGGTGTGTATCGCCGAGAGATTGCGCAGATACTAACGGAAATTAATCAGCGGAAAGGAACAAACTAATGGCCAAGACATTGACCGGCGTTGTTTCCTCGGCCGCGGGCAACAAGACCATCACGGTGACCGTGACCAGCCGCGAAACACACCCTATTTACGGCAAGCAATACACCGTCACCCGTAAGTATGCTGCTCACGACGAGACAAACGATGCCAATGTTGGTGATACGGTGCGGGTCATTGAGACACGCCCGATCAGCAAGCGCAAAGCATTTCGGCTCGATGCCGTGCTCAAGCGCTCGCAGGGCTCGATTGAGCTCAAAAACGATGACGCAGGCGAAGAGGAGGCAGCATGATCCAGCAAGAATCTCGCCTTAAGGTAACAGACAACAGTGGTGCAAAGTCTATTCTCTGCATTCGCGTGCTGGGTGGTACTCGGCGTCGCTACGCCCGGGTGGGTGATGTGATTGTCGCCAGCGTCAAAGACGCCAGCCCGACTGGCAACGTCAAGAAGAAGTCTATCGTTAAGGCAGTGGTGGTACGCACTCGCGACCAAATCCGCCGCAAAGATGGCAGCACCATCTGCTTCGACGACAACGCTGCCGTCATTATCAACGACGACAAAACACCCAAGGCAACTCGTGTCTTTGGCCCTGTGCCACGCGAATTGCGCGACCTTGGCTACAGCAAGATCATTAGCTTGGCACCGGAGGTACTCTAATGGCACAGCGCATCAAAAAAGACGATATCGTCAAGATCATCAGTGGTGACGACAAAGGCACAACGGGTAAGGTGCTGGCCGTTAACCCCGCTCAGCAGACTGCATTGGTCGAGGGTGTGGGGCTGCGACACCGCCATGTTAAGCCAAGCCAGCTCAACCCACGTGGTGGCACTAAGGAAATTCATGTGCCCGTGCCACTGAGTAAGCTCGCTCTGGTTGTCGACGAAGCAGCTGGCACGACGAGCCGCATTGGCTATACTATTAATGCCGAGGGCGCTAAGGTACGCGTTGCTCGGCAACTGAACAACAAGGAGGTCAACTAATGGCGAAGGCAACTGCATCCGCCGCTCCGACTCCTCGCTTGAAAGCCTTGTATCTGGATCAATACCGCAAGGAACTCCAGGCCGAATTAGCCTTGAGCAATGTGCACCAAGTGCCCAAGCTCGAGAAGATTGTGGTCAGCGCAGGAATCGGCAAGCACAAAGAAGACAAGCGCTACCACCAACTGGTACGCAATACTATTACTAAGATCACTGGCCAAGCGCCAGTTGATCGCTTGGCCAAGAAGTCGATCGCTGGCTTCAAGATCCGTGCTGGCATGGGTGCGCCAATTGGCGTGAGTGTGACGCTGCGCGGCGCTCGGATGTACGAATTCCTCGACCGGCTGGTCAATGTTAGCCTGCCGCGGGTGCGCGACTTTCACGGCGTGGGGAGCAAGTTCGACAAGGGTGGCAACTACAACCTTGGTATTACCGACCAGAGTATTTTCCCCGAGCTCACCTTTGAGGAGACGCAGATCGTTCATGGCCTCCAGGTGACGATTGCCATCGAGCAGGGTAGCCCAGCTGCAAGCCGGGCACTGCTGGAGAAGTTTGGTCTGCCGTTTGAGAAGGAGGGGAAATAGCGTATGGCTAAGAAATCAATGATCGCACGCGATCGCAAACGCCAAAAGATGATCGAGAAATTCGCTGCCAAGCGCGCTGAGCTCAAGGCGGCGGGCGACCTCGATGGCCTGCAAAAGCTGCCGCGCAACTCCAGCCCAACCCGCTGGAAGAACCGCGACACCCTCAGTGGTCGGCCACGTGGTTATATGCGCCGCTTTGGCCTGAGCCGCATCAACTTCCGCGAGAAGGCATCGAAGGGCGAAATCCCAGGCATTACAAAGAGCAGTTGGTAACGGAAAGGAGATAGAGTTATGAGTTTACAATCAACTGACCCAATCGCGGATCTCCTCACCCGAATCCGCAACGCTGCGATGGTTGGCAAGACGGAAGTCCGTGTGCCCACCAGCAAGCTCAAGCAAGTTGTGGCCGAGCAATTGGTCAAGAATCATTACCTGGCAGGTGCTACCGTCGAGGCTGGTAAGCCACGCGGCACATTGGTTGTCACCATCAACCGCGCTGGCGAGAGCCCAGCCTTTACCGAGCTGGCCCGGGTGTCTAAGCCAGGCCGCCGCGTGTACGTGGCTGCTGCCGACATTCCTAAGGTCAAGCAAGGCCGCGGCATCGTCCTCGTCAGTACCAGCAAGGGTGTCATGACTGGTGGCGAAGCAGCCAAGCAGAAGCTTGGTGGCGAAGTGCTGATGAAGATCTACTAATCCGCACATAGCCAGTAAAATGAAAGTGCCCAGGAGAAAATCCTGGGCGCTTTTTTGTGATAGGTAGCACGCGGCATTATCGCGGTGGTGCATACGATGAACCTCAAAAACCTTGCTCAGTACTCACGGGTGTCTCTTCATACTCCCTCCTCAGAAACACTAGAAGGGTCGATAGTTCTTAAACGTCGACCTCTTGACGCCAGGGCTGAGAATCAATCGTCATGATCGATTCTCGCGCTCCAGCAGATGAAGCGATGAGAGAGGCTGTGAGGTTTATAGTATCTCACGCGGTTATCCCAATTTAATAAGAGGGAGCAGCAGCTATCATCGCTGCTACTATACCAATGTACCCGAGAGGTAGGGGCGGTAGCACAATGAGTGCTGCACGTAGTAAGATGGGCACGTCCTTTCGCCTCACGGCAAAGTATAGAGCAAACAGCAGCACGTTTGCTACAGGTTGGAAATACGCTAGTCCAAGAATAGAGTTTTGGAAGCTTGAATTATGACGAGTAGCTCCCATAAATCCATCCAAAGGGTGTGCGCCAGATAGCTTAACGAGAATACCAAACACCATTACAGACACAACAAATACACCAGCCGCCACCCCAACTGCTTGCAGCCACGTCAAACGGTCGACGAACCGAGGGAGGGGGTCGGTTGGTGGTACGTTCTTCGCTGCCTCAGTTTGAGGTTGCGGTGTGTCATTGTGAGGTTGCTTTGCCACGCTTTGGGAGGCTGCACGTTTTAAGAGAGCTTGCCTGACAGAGAAGTGTATAATGACTGCCAGTGCACAGAGTGGAAATGTCACGAGGAAGATTGTAACTATGAACATAAGCGCACCAACGATCGAGGTGATCGAGATAGGCGAATTATGATAGGGATGGAACGATTCATGAATATAACTTAGGCTGAATATTAAGCCGTACTCAATCACTATTGCCGATACATATATACCACCGAGCCAGGCTATCAATTTTGGCCACGTCATACGATCGAAGCGCGAGGGGCGTGGTTGCTGTGTCGAGCTGTTTTGCTGATGTGCCGTCTCATGCTGCGGGTGTGGCGCGTCATCGTGACGCTGCGATATAGCATCGTGAGATGGTGGTGGCGTTTGTGAAGAATCCTTATCCATGGCAACATCATAGCATATAGTGGCATCCCTTTCTATTTATTTCAATAAGCTTGCAAGCTATCTCTTAGCAGAGTTTGTAGCGTAGTAGGAATAAGGACTGTTGAAGGTCTGCTAGAGGCATACACCGCGTTCTCCAAAGTGCTTGTGGCAAGCTGTATACAATAGTTGATCAGTTGACAATAGGCGGGATAGAGAGTACTGTATAAATCAACAGTAAATAATACATAATATAGGTGCATCATGACGCGCGAGTTACCAATCCCACGTAGTCTACAAGAGCCAAAAGACCCAAAAGACCCATATACACCAAAGCCACCAAGTGATTTTCAGCAGACATTCAAGACATTGAAGGATCGTGTAGCAAATGACCCATCACATTATAACACTGCACTTGCTCAGCTAGATACCTTCGATTTTACAGACAGTGCAACAACAAAACAAGCATACCAATGGGACCTCTCTGCGCTGATTGCAGAGCAAAGTGAAGTGGCCGATCCAGCGGTGGTTGACCAAGCGCGAACAACAATGAGGGCAGTGTTGGACGACTGGTTTGATGATCATACGTCGTCGTGTCCAGATGTGCTGCACTACCAAGAGCAGCTGGGGTTTGTCTTGCCAACGAAGGATGATTTTGCTGAGTTTATACGTAACCACCCGCAGATCGGTGAGGATCAAGGGCAACTAAATGATATATTTACTTCGTGGCGAGATGCATATTGCGATATGCGCTTGCGACAGGCCGATGTAGAAGTATTTCCGGCAGGACGAGAGCTTGCACGTGCGCTGCGGGCAGCTGGGGTGGATCGTATCGATTTTGCTGAACAATGGCAGACGAAAGACGGTATCGCAGAGGCGATTGGTGCCGCAAAGAGTAATACAGATGATCAAGCTCGGCAGCTTGATACATTCCGTCGGCAAAATATGGAACAAAGCGTGTTGTGTCGCCAGTGCTTCTTATACGATAGCCTTGAGAAGCTTGCAGCTGATTTACGTCAGTTCTATATGCCATTTGGTAGCGAGATGGACAAGGAAGTTCTGCAGCGCGTCATTCTTGATCCACTAAAAAGACATAGTATTCCAGAGCTTGCAGTCCGACAGTACGAGCAATTTCGGCAAACAAATGGCTATGAATACGAGTGCCCCTGGCTAGAAGAAATTAAGTGCTGGAGCGTGATTAAGGCTGGTACGCACGAAGACGATAGCTATATCTATCAGGTAGAATTATCCTCTCAGGCGGGTACTGATCGATTTGCTGTCTATTGTGACAAATCAAGCACTGGTGGCGATGTAGCGCGCATCAGTCTGAAGCCGATGCTTATACCATATGAAGAATTGCGCCTGATGACTCATATAAATGACCCTCTCACCCAGGACGAGTTTGACCAAATGCGGCAGCAAGCAGAGCGCAATGGCATTGAGCCAACTGAGTTCACTTACGACACTGAGGTTACCAGAAAGAGCATAACACAGTGGTCATTTCCTGAGGAGACACACACGGAGCTGATGGAGATCCTCCGAACCTATGGTGTAGAAGTAGACTATATTACAAGTGGGCGAGGTTCTGAGCTACAGAGAAACTTTGGTTTTGCGCTCGTACGAGAAGTAAGAGAAATCTTGCATAGTGAAGCAGACGATGGAGAAGGCAACAATAATGTAACAACGACATATCGTATAAAGATGCCAGAGAAGTATAGCCTTGAAATCGCCAACCCATCCGAAGATACTGTCGCCAAGATAGGGGCGTTGCGCCGGCTCATATCTCGGCGGAGTTTGTAACGAATCCCCAACCTTGCTTTTCCATCAAAAATACCACGTACTAATGCGCAAGCACTCAGAACGAAAGCAAAAAACGAAGCGAAGTATCTTATAAGTTATAGAACGTCATGCCATCATACGAAGTATCACCATTATCATCCTGCGAAGTAACACCATATGAAGATCAGTTGCCCGATGCGCTGTGGTATTGTGCAAGCCAGCGGGCTGTGGAGCTGCTGAACACGCATGATCTGCAGTGTGCCGACCTCAGGTGGCCGACGCCGCTTATGACATTGCCGACTGCACTGCCGCTGCGGAGCCGTGCGCACTACGACGATGCGATTGATCCAATGGCGCATGTGTCAATTGCCCAGATGAGCTGCGAGGAGCTCGCGAGCTACTGCGTGCCAGACAAGATTGGGACGGTGATGGCGCGTGGTGCTGCTTTGCTGCCTGAGCTCGTGCCGCAGGCTCAGCATGATGTCGTGCGGCAGCGCCTCTTCGAGACAATGGCGCAGTCGAGCTCGCCCAAGCAGTGGCAGCAGGCTGATAGACGCAACCGCCAGCAGTACAAGACCGACCAACCACTAATCGAGCAGGGCGATATGATCCACGCTATGCAGCCGGCCCATGTGGCTGAGGCACTGGTGCTTGGCTTGCGCTGTAGCGAGGTCACTCACCGGCAGGGGCTCGACCCGGTTTTTCCGCTGACGGTGAGCTTCTTCGCTGCTCGTCACACGGTGCAGCCTGAGAGCGATATACCACTACCTCGCAACGATCCCTATGGCCTCGTCAACCTCATTTTGGCCCAGCCAGAGCCTGGGCAGGTGTATCTATCACGCGAGCATACTCAGCAATACCAGAGCTTCGTGAGTATGGCGACAACAGGGGTCAAGAGTATTGTGATTCGCGATCGGAGCACAGACTGGACGGAGGAAGAAGTTGCCGATGCAATCAAGCACATGCGGCAGATCATTCCCCGGAGCGGTCGCTACATCCCGCTCTACCAACAGTCGACGGGCGAGCTCCTCTTGACGCCTGAGCAGTTTGATGCTGCTCGGGGGTAGGTGTATGATATAAAGAAGAGAACCAATATGCAGCGAGGAGGTTGCTTATGACAACGCAGATGGCATATTCTCGCGACAGGGGAGCGCTATGCTGACATTCTTTGCCTGTAGTGATAAAATAATCGGCTGGCTCGATTGCCAGTGGCAGCCAGGGAGCCCACTGTGGGCGCTTGCTGGACTGGTGGGATTGATGGTGGTTGGCGTAATCATTGCGGTGGCAGTGGTAGTGCATGTCCGCCGCCGGAGCAGCGCGCAGCAATAATCCTACAGCAGTACCTATGAGCAGTTTATGCTGGCTAACTATGTCTTTAAATGCTTCTACAGGTGTCTTCCAACAAAAGCTCAACCTCTACCTCAGCGCTAACTCCACCTTTCCATACTGCGTCTGATGGCATGTGAAATTGATCGTGATGATTGATTTCAGCCCAACGCAAGATATTGATATAGACACCAATCATTATAGTTTATCTATCGGGGCATAAGAGCTGGTGAGGGTTTTGAGATTGAGGCACTTCCATCCTTGCACTCTCCCCATCATCTGTGGTACAATTAGCAAGATATTAACTTTGCGAGTGAAACGGGAGTTTTGCGTTCTGGTTGTTCGCCTATGGAGAGCGGCCGGCAGCACGAGACAAACATTTTGCGCGCGACTAACGAAAGGTAAGCAATGAGTCTGAGTCGAATCGGAAAACTGCCGGTGGCGATTCCATCGGGTGTGACAATCACGGTTGACTCTGGTGATGTGGTCGTCAAGGGCCCCAAAGGTGAGCTCTCGCAGTTCATAACGCCAGCGGTCGAGGTGAAGGTCGAGGACGGGCAGGTGACGGTTCATCCTAAGGATGAGTCCAAGGCTGCTCGGGCCCAGCATGGGCTGATGCGCGCCCTCATCAACAACATGGTGATTGGCGTGACCCAGGGGTACGAGAAGCGCCTCGAGGTCAAAGGTGTGGGCTTTCGGGTCTCGTCGAGCAATAACGAGCTGACGATGAGCCTGGGCTTTAGCCACGAAGTCCACTACAAAGCTCCAGAAGGGGTTAATGTAACGAACGAGCGGATGGTGATCGTCGTGACAGGTATCGACAAGCAAAAGGTCGGCCAAGTCGCCGCCGAGATCCGCGCTCTTAAGAAGCCAGAGCCATACAAGGGCAAGGGCATTATGTATGTTGGTGAGCAAATTTTGCGCAAAGCAGGGAAGGCAGGTAAGAAATAATGGCACACGCATTAGCAAAAAAACTCCTGAATCGTGACCTGCGCAAGCGCCGCGTTCGAGCTCGCGTGCACGGCACCGCTCAGCGCCCACGTTTGAGTGTGACGATTAGCAACCTGCACGTGAGTGCGCAGCTCATCGATGATGATGCCCACGCAACACTGGCTGCTGCCACCACTGTTGGCACCAAAGCAACCGGCACTATGACGGAGAAGGCCGCCAAGGTGGGCACAGATATCGCCAAGAAGGCCAAGAAAGCAAAGATAAGTGCAGTCGTCTTCGACCGCAATGGTCGCCAGTACGCTGGCCGCTTGAGCGCCCTCGCAGATGCTGCCCGCAAGGAAGGATTGGAGTTTTAGTATGGCAGACAGACCTGCAAATACTACACCTCGCCCAAATGACCGGCGCAACCAGCGTGGTCGGGGCCGAGGTGGTCGCCGCGATGACCGGCGCAACCAGCGTGATGACACGCCAAAGGAATTTGAAGAAGTTGTTGTCAATATCGACCGCGTGGCACGCGTCGTCAAGGGTGGCCGCCGCTTCCGCTTCAAGGCGCTTGTGGTGGTGGGCAACCGCAAGAACAAGGTTGGTGTTGGTGTGGCGAAGGGTGCCGATGTGCAGACTGCCATTGCCAAGGCAACCTCAGTAGCCAAGAAGCATCTCGTTGTTATTCCGGTGGTGAATGAGACCATCCCACACGAGATGGAAGTCAAGCTTAGTGGTGCGCGCGTGCTTATCAAGCCAGCTGCGCCTGGTACTGGTATCATTGCCGGTGGTGTAGTGCGCGCCGTTATTGGCGTGACGGGTATTCGCAACCTGCTTTCGAAGAGCTTGGGCAGTACCAACAAGGTAAACATTGCCTATGCTACGGTAGAAGCTCTGCGCAGCATGGTGCCGCGTGAGCAGTGGGTTGGTGCCAAGAAGCAATCCGCAAAGGAGGGCAAGTAGATGAAATACAACGAACTCCACATCGCAGCCAATAAAGATCGCAAGCGCGTTGGCCGCGGCATTGCCGCTGGTGGTGGTAAGACCGCTGGCCGTGGTACCAAGGGGCAGAACGCTCGTACTGGTAAGAAGCTGCGCTCGATGTTCCAAGGTGGGCAGAATGGTATTGCTACAGCAGTGCCAAAGGCGCGTGGCTTTAAGAGCCTGCGCACTCCTGCCCAGGTGGTGTATAGCGATCATCTCAACAGCCTGTCGGGCACTGTTGATAACTTTGCGCTGTACGAGGCTGGGCTGATTGAGACGCCATTCCACAGCGTGAAGGTGATCACCCGTGGTGAACTGACTACCAAGCTTGTGCTCCAGACGCAAGGTGCGTCGAAGAGTGTAGTAGCTGCGCTTGAGGCAGCTGGTGGCTCATTCGAAAAGACCGCCACGCCGCGCCAAACCTCGCGCAAACAAGCCGAGGCAGAGGACGCCGCGTAAGAAGCATTTTGCTGACACAACGACAAAGCACCTCTCGTCTAAGAGGTGCTTTGTTACTGAGGAGACGCCTCGTATAGACGCGCGCTCAAAAATTTATCCATACGCTATAGGATTTGCCAAAAAAATAAACTACACGCTCTCGGTGTAGCTGATCGTAGCCAGGCAAGAAACATCGTGACGCATGTGCCAGTATTGTACTGGATTAGCGTAACACCAACGATTATACTTGCCCATCCTTGTCTCCTTGTGTTATGTGGTTTTTGTTATAGCTATAATAGAGCTATTACAAGTTGTATTAAACGAGCGGTAGCCTAGTGCCATTTATTAGCAAGGGTAAAATGGCCACAAGCCCTTGCCACATAAAAGGTACTTCATATCTTACCACCAAGGCACCTTGGGTAGATCCCACCAGCCCCAGTCGTACTGAATTGGTTTTCCTGTTGGCATAGCGTATTTCCTCCTTTCTAATCCTAGTGTAGCAATAATTTGCTTGCACTGCAAATTTCGTACAATAAACAGAGGTCGCAAAAAGAACCAGCACTATGCTGGCTCTTTTGCTTAGTAATCTATTGGGGCTTTAGGCCTGCGGTGGCTGCTGTGGTGGATAGTATGGTGTAGGATGAGGCGCAACTGGCCCAAGATACTGGCTGGGGCCAAAGCCGAGGATTGGGTATGCAATAACTGGGAAGAATAGCATCAGCACACCAAAGCCGGTTGATTTGCCAAAGGACTTCGCAAGCTCGAGCGTCGACACAACAGCGACGTACAAGTTGACGAAAGGTACGAACAACAGCAATACCCACCACTCAGGCCGACCGATGATCTGCATGAGCACAACGGTATTGTAGATAGGGATAAGGGCAGCCCAGCCTGGCTTGCCAGCCTTGGTAAACATCCGCCACATCGAGGCGAGCACGACGGCCATCACAGTAAGGCTCAGGATGAGCATAATGATGACCATCACCCACATCAGTGGGTCGAGGGGGCTGCTGGCCGCCGTCGTGTACGGTGGGGCTGAAGAATAACTGGAAGAATAATCGTATGTCATACTACTCCATAATGATCTAAAGTTAATGAATGTAATATATTACAGCAGGCAGGGTGAGGTGTGGCAAATGGTAGATAAATGCGGTATACTGGCATAATATGACAGAAAAGCACAAGGCGTTGGATAGCTATACAGATGGGATTATGGGCTGGACGTATGGTGCGCGGTATCAGGCTGATGGCATTGCAGTATCAGCGCACGTAATACCGGTGTCATTTGAGACAGGGCTCGGCAGGCAGCTGCCTCCTGATACAGTGGTGGACTATGCTCCGGCAGTAGTGCACGAAGCAGCTACGGCTGCTGGAGTGCCGGCCGATCGGTGGCATGATGTGAGCATTGTTATTACTCAGCCCCAAGACAGCGCACTCCTTGCCTCAGGCCTCCATGGATATACGACGCCACTGCAGGATGGAGCAGCTATTGCGGTGCGATACGATACCACACCAGAGAAAATGACGGAGATTGTAGCTCATGAGTTATATCATGCGGGTAAACGCCTTGCAGGTGCGCCATCACCACTTGATTCGCCGTATTATAACCTTGGCACGCATGCAATGCAGTGGGCACAGCGCCATCGCTGGGCTATCGTGGCAGGAGCGGCCGGAACAATGGTCGCTCAAGAGATGGCTGCGGGGGCTGAGCAGGCGGTACCGATCGAGACGGTCGCAACGCTTGGCTTATATGGTGTAATGCTCGCAGGCGGTGGTATCGTCCTTGCTGCAGCGGGTAATGTGTGCAATGGAGAGGAGCGGCAGGCTCGTCGCGTAGGTCGGCGCTTTCAACACCAACGAGGAGAGGCGGCACCGGCTGTGTGGAGTGAGCGCAAGCACCACGCGCGTGAAGATATTGATTAATATCGATGAATGCCACCCTATCTTTCTTTACCTCTCTATAACTTTTCCTCTTACTCTGAGGAAAGATAGCGAATTATAGATTCGCTATAGCGGAAGAAACAGAGATGACAAACAAGAATAGCAGAGCGAAGTGTTACTGCTCCGCCCCTTGTGCCTTAAGCTCGCGTTCGTAGCTTTGGAGGCGCTCGATGATGTCGTCGATGTCGCCACCGAGGGCAGCGGGGATGTTGCTGCGGCTATAGCGGATGCGGTGGTCGGTGATGCGATCTTGGGGGAAATTGTAGGTGCGGATCTTCTCACTGCGGTCGCCAGTGCCCACCAGAGCGCGGCGCTCGGCAGTGAGCTTGGCGTTTTCTTCATCGATCTTGCGCTGGAGGAGGCGCGAGCGTAGGACACTCATAGCCTTCTCGCGGTTTTTAATCTGCGACTTCTCATCTTGGTTGGTAACGATCATACCAGTGGGGAGGTGGGTGATGCGCACGGCTGAGTCGGTTGTATTGACGCTCTGGCCACCATGGCCACTCGAACGGTAGATGTCGATGCGGAGGTCATTGGGGTTGATGGTAATGTCTGTCTCTTCTGCCTCGGGCAAGACCGCCACTGTGGCAGTGCTGGTGTGGATGCGCCCCTGGCTCTCGGTAACGGGCACGCGCTGGACGCGGTGCACACCGCCCTCGAACTTGAGTTTGGCGTAGGGCGCATCGCCCGAAATCTTGAAGATGACTTCTTTGTACCCACCAGAGTCGTTGGCGGACTCACTCAGCAACTCAGTGCGGTAGCCATGCGCCTCACACCAGCGTAGATACATACGGTAGAGCTCGGCCGCAAAGAGCGAGGCTTCGTCGCCGCCAGCGCCAGCCCGGATCTCCATGATGATATTCTTCTCGTCATTGGGGTCTTTGGGGGTGAGGAGGATGAAGAGCTCGTCGTCTAGCTGGGCAATGGTGGCTTCGTCTTCGGGGATCTCGAGCTTGGCGAGCTCGGCAAGCTCGTCATTGCCCTGAGCGAGCTGACGCGCCTCAGCCAGCTGCTGCTCCACGGTAGCGCGCTTGGTAGCGGTAGCAATGATGGTCTCAAGCTCCGCAAAGCGCTTATTCTTGGCGGTAAAATCGGGCGCACTATACGCATCGGGCTGGGCAAGAAACTGCTCCAGCGCAGCGCGCTCAGCCGTCAGGGTGGCGATATCGAGAGAAATTTTGGGCATATAGTAATGATTATACCACGAGAAGTGGCCGTCAGACCACTTAAGTGTATTACTTTTGGCTTCTGATCTCCCATCAGTTTTAGAAACTTGCCTATAGAGAATAACATTTCATAATACATTGACAAATCAAGAGAGAGAGAGAGAGTACATTAGCTAGTATATTGAGTCAACTCAAGCGGAACTTTAGCGATATGACAGAAAAATTAGCAATAGACGTGAGCAGCTACAGCAAAAACCATCTCAAGAGATAATACGTACTCACGAGATATCATGGCATGCCCTGCGCGGCTATGACTTTGCCGGGCTCGAATCGATCCTCCAGTACGGCTTAGAGCCTGCTGATAACCAGCGAGATCATTGCGTCTGTTTGTCTACTGCGCCCGTAGCAGCGTGGTTGGCTGATAGACCAGCTCATTCGTTTTATACCTACACACTGCGGAATGGGATTAGCCTTGCAATTGATACAGGGCATAAACGCCCAACGGGCGACTATGGCGGCTTTTTGGACGAGATAAGGGTGAGCCATGTGCAGCCAGATAAAATTGCTGGAATTATGTTGCCAGACCAAGCGCTGAGCCAACCACTTGTAGATATGACAACCCAGAGTGAGCCCAGGAAACCCCAGCAAGCAGAGAGCTATATTCGTCGTACGGCAAGACATGTGCAAGCCTTGGGTGCAACGATAGGCGAGGCAGACCAAGCGTATTTGCAAGAAGCTATCGAATTGTCTCGTGATGGAAAGCCTTTTTCTCGTGAGCAGAATGATGCTATCCAAGCAATGTTTATGAATTATTACTCGCGATGTTTGGAGCAGTTAGGTTTGGAGCCGACCGTAGGAGAGATGATACAGCTTGTTTTTGCAAGAGCAAACAAAACTCTTGATGTTTATGGCTGGACGGAGGAGCAGAAGCAGGAAATTGACCGAAGAAATACTCATGAGTCTGTGAAAAAAGTTGGTGCTTGTGCTTTGGGTGGTAGCAGTATATTTGGGAGTGACTATGATAGGCTCTCAAGAGCTATTGGAGGACTTGATGAATTAGTAAATTATGGGGAAAACCTAGGACTTACTTCTAGTGATCTATACTTGTTGCGTCAGCGTCCTGTGAAGAAGCGTCGTCATTGATTACGTGCGAGCCGCCTGTTGCATTCGCTATTTCATCGTGATACTCCTGCAGATAGGCAACTACATGCTTGATACGTAGAGGATTAGCTTGGGGAGGCTATTTCTGTTTGTTAATCTAATAACAGCGGAGAAAAGATGAAATAAAAAGCACCTTCTCTAGAGAAGGTGCTGTATGCTGAGCCTGCGTATAGGCTGTTACGCAGCCTTAGCGAAATCGTTTTTGCCAGCGCTGGCTTGAGCGGCTTTGGCCGCTTTTTTGGCGTTTTGCTTCTTGGCTTTGTTAGCCAGAGCGGCGCGGCGTGCCTCGGCGGCTTTGCGGCGTGCCTCGAAGCGGTCGACCCGGCCCTCGGTGTCGATAATCTTCTCCTCACCAGTGAAGAATGGGTGAGACTTGCTGGAGATATGGACCTTGACGAGTGGATACTCGTTGCCATCCTCCCAGGTAATGGTGTCGTCGGTCGCGACCGACGACTGCGTCAAAAACGCAAAGCCCGCCTGATCATCGCTAAATACGACAGGGCGGTAGGTTTGTGGGTGAATACTGCTTTTCATAACCGCTATATTGTAGCAGAGAGGGTGGGGGGTTGTCAAAGAACAAGAATAAGGCACAAAAGAGTGTTATTATATAACAAAAAAGGTGTATACTAGTGACACCTGTATAATAAACAGATATAATAGAGCATATTATTATGATAACCAAACAGCAACGACCCGCTCAAAACGGCGAGATGTATGGCAACCACACCCCAGAGACAGCTACTCTTACATATTTAGACAGTCAGGACATTCCTAGGGAGGGCCACCTTTCTAACGCTGAGCTTGGTTGTAATGTCAACAAAGAAGAGGCAACTACAGAGGAGCGGCCTCTAGAAATACCACAGGGTTGGCTGTGGTCTGATGAGATGGATGCCCCTAGTCTATCTGCTCATGGAATGACACGCCTTATGGAGAACGCACGGCAATACATCCTTCAGAGTCAGCAGGGCGAGTGTGTTGATCAGGAGATAGAAACTGTGATTCAGCAAGGGTATGTTGATAATGCGCAAAGGATTCAGCAGGTTCAAGAGAGAGTATTGCTACTAGAAAACAAAGCGACCGCTGCCAAGAGTCCTCAGCAACGAACAAGGATTGCTCGCGCAATTGGACAGCAAAAGAAGTTGATTGAGGGGTTGCAAGTTCAAGATGGTATGTTTGATGACGCACAGGTGGCTCGTACAGTGCAACAGGTTCTTGCGGAGCGTGAACGCAAAATGATTGATGCGGCTATAGACCAGAGGATAGAAGCTAATCGATATCCATGGCAAATGATCAACAGTGAATATATACCAGATGCCGTCATGACACAGATCGTGCAATACTATCAGCAGCTGATTGGTTCAAAAGGTCGAAATCGTGATGGATATGGAACTATACGTATTCCAGGGGTAATGTCGACACAGTCACCGGACGATAGGCAATTGCTTACAGAGTACAATATAGACGTAGGATACAATAAGATGGTTAGTAGGAGTGAACTACAGGCGGCAGGAGTATTTTTTGTTAATACTGTTGGCGAAGGAGAGCAACCGATCTTTGGTGTACCCATCCCAGATGAGACACAACCCGATGGTTATCTACATGTAGAAAATAAAGTTTTGTTGACAAAGGAAGAGCTCCAGAAAGTGTATGACTATCAGCAAGCACAGGGGTATGGTATTGGCGATTACGACCCTGATGATGTTGTGATGGATATGATTATGCTCAATGTGCGTGGTGGTGAGTCGCGTTTTGGAACCCGCAGTAGTGCTGCTATTACGTTTATGGGTGACAGTGAGCGGATAAATAAGTATGGAAAAACTTCATCTCCCTTTGTGGGAGATAGTGACGATGAGCTTCCTGGCCAGTTTGGCGGAGCACTCGAGTATAAGGACGGGACATCTTTGCGCTTAACTGCAGTGCAGGCAGCGCTCATCAACCGATGTCAAGACTATCCTGGAATGAGTGAGATGTATGATGAAAATACTCAACATGATCAACGATATATCTCGGCGAGTCAGTACATTCGAGAAATATATTTGCCTCAGCCTACTAAGAGAGAAGTATTCGACGCTATAAAGCAAGGTGCGTTTACTGCACGTGAGCGGGCATGGGTAGGCGGGTTCGATCAGGAAGAGGCGGCTGCACTTGCGTCAAATCGCATACTCTAGTATACTACAACACTGTAACTAACCATAACGACACAGCTCCACACCACTCCATACCGTGTGGGGCAAGGCAAAAAGGAGTAATGCGATATGGCCCTGCAGGCAGATATCAAGGCTTTGTTTGAAGCCGGTGCTCATTTTGGGCACAAGACCAGCCGGTGGCATCCGAAGATGGCACCATATATTCATAGTAAGCGGCAAGATAGCCACATCATCGACCTCGCGAAGACAGTCGAGGCGCTGAATGTGGCGCTGCCCATCATTAGCAAGACAGTGGCAAGCGGTAAGCAAGTCCTCTTCGTCGGTACCAAGAAGCAGGCTAAGGACATCACTCGCCAAGCTGCCGAGGCAGTTGGCCAGCCGTATGTTACCAACCGCTGGGTCGGTGGGATGCTTACTAATGTGACGACCACCACAGCGCAGATCAAGAAGCTCAAAGACTTGGAGCGCCGCATGGCTAGTGGCGACCTTGAGAAGCGCTACAACAAGCTGGAAGTCCAGCGCTACCAAGAAGAGATCGACAGCCTCAACTTCAAATACGGTGGCATCAAAGACCTTAATGGCAAGCCTGGCCTAGTGCTAGTGCTCGATATCTTGGCCGACAGCAACGCTTTGCGCGAGGCGAAGACGCTGGGTGTGCCAGTGATCGGTATTGTTGATACCAACGCCAACCCCGACTTGGTGGATTATCCTATTCCCGCCAACGATGATGCGATTAAGAGCCTGCAGCTGATGCTCGACTACTTCAGTGCAGCAGTCAACGAGGGCAAGGCAACGAAGGAGGAGAACTAACCATGGCGGTGACGATTGACGACATCAAGAAGCTCAAGGAGCTAACTGGCATTGGCCTGACCGATGCTAAGAAGGCGCTGGTGGAGGCCGAAGGTGACTTCGACTCAGCACTTAATGCCCTGCGCAAAAAGGGCCTGACCAAAGCGGAGAAAAAGGGTGACCGCGAGACCCGTGAAGGGTTGATTGAGAGCTATGTCCACAGTGGTCGGATCGGTGTGGTGGTCGAGGTCAACTGCGAGACAGATTTTGTAGCTCGCCTGCCTGAGTTTAAGGAGTTTGCGCACCAGATTGCTATGCAGGTTGCTGCGATGAACCCGCGCTATGCCACGATGGACGACATCCCAGCTGAGGTATATGACGCCAAGAAACAGGAGTTTCTCACTAGCGATGCTTTGGCAAGCAAGCCTGAGGCAATGCGTGGCCAAATCGTCGAAGGGCAGCTCAAGAAGCACTTCGCCGAGCAGGTCTTGGCCGAGCAAGCCTTTGTGCTCGACGACAGCAAGACAGTTGGCCAGCTCATCAAAGAGCAGGTAGCACTGCGCGGCGAGAATGTCCGCGTTAGCCAATTCAAGCGGATTGAGCTGGGCGTGACAGAGTAGTCACGAGAGAGTAAGCTTTTGCGTAGCGAGTGGCACGAGAAATGTGCCACTCGTTTTTTTGTGGCTTCATACACACCTCCTGCTATCGATCGCGCTATTTGGGTGGAGTATAAAATAACCTCTAGTGCTTCATAGTGTTTTGTGTACCCTCACGGCATGCTCGCTGCACAAGAAAATATATGGAGGCCAGCGAATACGCGAACGGGTAAGCTCCTCGCACTATCTGACCGGAACATTTTCGGTGTAGTGAGTATACCGTGAGAGTACTGTACCGATTCTAGGATTATGAATGAAGACCTAAATAAACAATGACCGAGAGATGCTTCACTCAAATAGTATTTTATCTGGCAAGCGCAAGCAACTATACCAGCCATTTTTATGCAAACTCTCCTCACACCCCAGCAAATAATGGTACAATAAAGGAAAACCAAGAAGGAGATCGCGATGTTTGATACCACCCCCTACGAAGAAAAGATGAACCATGTGCTAGAGCACCTGGAGGAGCGCCTGGGGAAGATCCGCACGGGCCGGGCTCACGCGAGTATGCTTGATGGCATTATGGTCGAGGCGTATGGCACCAGTATGCCGCTCAACCAAGTGGCTAACGTGACGGCACCAGAGGCGACGCTATTGCAGATCACGCCATTTGACCCAGCTAATTTGCAAAAAATTGCTAGCGCCATCCGAGCCGATCAAGCGCTTGGCCTTAACCCGAGCGACGATGGTCACGTCGTCCGTGTACCAGTGCCGCCACTGACAGAGGAGCGCCGCAAGCAACTGGTTAAGCAAGCCAGCGAGAAGGTAGAAGAAGCACGCATTGCGCTGCGCGGGGTACGCCAAGACGCCTTGAAAGATGCCAAGCGCCGCAAAGAAACCAAGGAGCTGAGTGAAGATGACGTGAAGGCAGTGGAGAAGGAGATCGATCGCCTCATGACACAGAACCAAACCACGATAGAAGCCGCCTTTGCCGCTAAAGAGAAGGATATTTTGACGATTTAATGACATTCTCTCTGCTGACGTACGCAACCAACCACCTATCATGGAGCCAGGCATGAGTGCTACCACGCACTTGCCGCAGCATGTTGGCTATATCGTGGATGGTAATCGGCGCTGGGCCAAGCAGCGTGGCCTCTCGGCCCAAGAGGGGCACAGTGCTGGCTACGAGAAACTCCGCGATATTGCCCTTACCACCATCAAGCGTGGCGTGCCCTACGTCAGCGCCTATATCTTTAGCACCGAGAACTGGCACCGCAGCGGCCCAGAGGTCAAGCACTTGATGAATCTGTTGGTGACGATGCTCGACCAAGACCTGCCGATCTTCATCGAGCATGGGGTGCGCATCCGCGTGGCAGGGACGCGCCTGCGCCTAAGCCGGCAGGTCAAGAAGGCGATCGATGCTGCTGAGGCTGCCACCAAGGATTTGCAGCAGGGTACGATGGTGCTGTCGTTTAATTATGGTGGGCAGCAGGAGATTATCGACGCGGTCAATCGCTTGCGCAAAACGCTCTCGGTTCACAAGAAGGTGACAGCGCAGATCTTTGAGCAATTTTTGTATACACCAGATGTGCCACCATGTGATTTGATTGTTCGCACCAGTGGTGAGCAGCGGCTGAGCAACTTTATGCTGTGGCGCAGTGCCTATAGCGAGCTGCTGTTTCTCGATAAACCATGGCCAGATATGACACATGCCGACGTCGATGCTTTGCTGGCTGAGTATGCCCGGCGGCAACGGCGCTTTGGAGGATAACGAAGGAGGAATATGGAAATAGTCATTGGTATTATTATTGGGGTAATCGCACTGACGCTACTGGTGGCAACGCACGAGCTAGGCCACGGCATTGTGGCGCGACGTAATGGTGTGGTGGTGGAGGAATTTGGTATTGGCTTCCCGCCGCAGGCCTATAGCAAAGTGATCAAAAAAAGTATTCTGGGCGAGAATGTCCGCTTCTCGCTTAACTGGCTACCGCTGGGTGGCTTTGTTAAATTGCAGGGCGAGCACGATGCGGCTGATCAGCCTGGTGATTATGGCGCAGCGACCTTTTGGCAAAAGACCAAAATCTTGCTGGCTGGCGTGACCGTCAACTGGTTAACTGCAGTGGTGCTCCTCACTGGCCTCGCCTGGGTGGGCTTGCCTAAGATGATCGACAACCAATTTTACCTACCAAGCGACGCAGTGGTGAGTAACCATCCGGTGCAGCTTGGCACGCTTACTCCTGGTTTGCCCGCCGCCAAGGCAGGCCTCCGCCAGGGTGATGCAATTAACCAGCTGGCTGGGCAAACGGTGCGCAGCACGACCGACCTAGCACACTTTGCAAGCCAGCATAAGGGCGAAACCGTACCCGTAGTGTATACCCGCGGTGATAAGCAAGCCACTGCTATGGTGGCGCTGCGCAAAGATAATCCCGACCGCAAAGGCTACCTAGGGGCAGAGCTCACCAAGCAGCAAGATACAATTCGTGCCACCTGGTCGGCACCGATTGTAGGTGTCGTGACAACAGCGCAGCTCACTGGGGCGACGCTCCAGGGCCTGGGCGATATGGTGGTAAATCTCGCCACTAGTCTGGTGCAGCAGTTTAGTAGCGACAGCGCGACGAGTCAGCAGGCCAAGCAAAACTTATCGCAAGTGGGTAATGCCGTGGCTGGCCCGGTGGGGATCTTTGCCATTATCTTCCCGGCAGCGGGGCAGGCTGGCGTGGTGCATGTGCTGCTGCTGACGGCGATTATTGCGTTATCGCTAGCGGTGATGAATATCTTGCCCATCCCGGCGCTCGATGGTGGCCGCTGGACAGTGATGGCGATCTTCCGCCTGCTGCGCAAGCCACTTAGCAAGCAGATGGAAGAGAATATCCAAGCGGCTGGCTTCTTGTGTTTGCTTGGCTTAATTGTGCTCGTGACGATTGCTGATATAGGGAAGTTGGTGCACTGATGCAGGCTAAGCAGTGTAGCAGGGCAGAGCGTTATCGTGGAGGTTTGCAGCGCGGGGAGATATGGTTGCACAATCACGTAATGGTAATACACAAGGAGTTCACTTCATGATACGTGTTGCTCTCCGACCCAAAGCTGCTCACTCCTCCCGGCCCAAAACGCCGCTCACGCCACGCCAGTGCCTGCTGCGCGTTGCCTCGTGGCTCGGTTGGCCGCTGTGGGTCTGGCTGAGCTTTATGGGGGCAGGGTTACTCTGTAGTGCAGTACTCTACCTTCTCTTTCATGGCCAAGAGTCGGTGCCGGTCTTGCCGCTTATCATGATGCAAACAGCGGTTTATGTGGTGGCGCTGGCGCTGCTGATTGGCCTACCATGGCTAGTGCAGCGCGCACGGCCCAAGGCACCAGCGAGCTTTCGCACGAGCATGCGCCAGCTTGGGTGGCGGCGCTCGCTGCAGTGGCGCGACTTTGGTTGGGCGCTGGTGGGCTTTATTATCTATATCGTGCTATCGATGATTGCGCTGGCGGCGGCCAAGCAGTGGTTGCCTGGCTTTGATGCGACTCAGGCACAAAATCTCGGTTTCAAGCAGCTCTATGGCGCAGAGCGCTTGCTCGCCTTTGCAATGTTGGTGGTGGTAGCACCAGTGGCCGAGGAGCTGGTGTTTCGGGGCTATTTGTATAGCAAGCTCCACACTGCGCACATGCCATTGTGGCTTATTACCGTAGTGGTGAGTGGACTCTTTGGTTATGTACATGGCCAGCTCAATGTCGGCATTGATGTCGCGATGCTCAGCATCGTGCTGGTGGCGCTGCGTCATACAACTGGTACAATATGGCCCGGCATTCTCATTCATATGCTCAAGAATGCGATTGCATTTTTGGCGATGTTTGTCTTTATGGTGGGGTAGGGAAGAGCTGGCTAGCGAGCTCATCGAACAAGAAAATATCTGGAGGCCAGCGACCAAATATACGGAAAAGCACCACCATTCTATCTGGCCGGAACATTTTCGGTTTGGTGAGCTTCTGGGCCAGCGATGGTTTTTGAGGTGAGATTATGAGCATTCAGCCTGGCTGTCTCATGCCGCTTTTTGCCAATATTGTGTTACTATAAGAGAGATTATGCGATTATCACACACCTTCACCCGTACCCGCAAACAAGCCCCCGCCGATGAGGTGGCGCACAACGCCCAGCTGCTGATTCGCGCGGGCTACGTGCACAAGACGATGGCTGGCGTCTATTCCTACACGCCGCTGGGCCTCGCCGTGCTGGAGAATATCAAGCAGATTGTCCGCGAGGAAATGAACCGCATCAGCAGCCAAGAACTGCTAATGAGCACTCTGCAGCGCCAGGAGCTCTGGCAGGAGACTGGCCGCTGGAGTGATAAGCTGGTGGATGTGTGGTTCAAGTCGCACCTGCAGGATGGCACTGAGGTCGGCTTTGGCTGGACACACGAGGAGCCGATTATCGAGCTGCTGCGCAGCTACCTGAAGAGTTACAAAGACCTGCCTATCAGCGTCTACCAATTCCAGAACAAACTCCGCAACGAACTGCGCGCCAAGAGCGGCATCATGCGCGGGCGCGAGTTTATCATGAAGGATATGTATAGCATCCACACCAGTAAGGAGGATCTGGAGGCCTACTACCAAGCGGTCATCGAGGCCTACAAGCGCTGCTACCACCGCTTTGGCCTGGGGGATGACACCTACGTCACCTTTGCCAGCGGCGGGGCCTTTACTAAGTTTAGCCACGAATTCCAGACGATTTGCGCGGCGGGTGAGGACTACATCTACCTGCACCGCGGCCGCAATCTGGCAATCAACGAAGAAGTGGTGGACGAAGCCGTACGTGAACTTGGCATTGATAAGAGCGAGCTTGAGCGCGTTAAGACGGCCGAGGTGGGCAATATCTTCAACTTTGGTACCCAAAAATCAGAGGAGATGGGCCTCGTCTTTACCGGTGAGGACGGCCGCCAGCACCACGCCTACATGGGCAGCTACGGCATTGGCATCACCCGCGTGATGGGCGTGATTGTAGAGAAGTTCGCCGACGACAAGGGCCTGGTGTGGCCCGAGGAAGTAGCGCCAGCTCGCGTGCACCTGGTGCAGATTGGCAAGGAATCGGTCGCAGCGGCAGATGAGCTCTACGATACACTGCAGCACGCTGGCATCAGCGTGCTGTATGATGACCGCGCCGCCCGCCCTGGGGAGAAATTTGCCGACGCCGAACTCCTGGGTATGCCAACCCGCGTCACGGTGAGTGATCGGCTGCTCGAGGCAGGAGAGTGGGAAGTTGTAGACCGCCGGACGGGCAAGCAGCAGCGCTTGACGACAAGCCAATTGCTTGCTACACTAGGTAACCATTGCGGAGCTTGTCGCAAGGTGTAGCCATGCCCCGGCTTGCCCCACCGACTTTGCAAGAAAGGAGTATGAAGATAATGAAAAAAACCTACCAGATTACTGATGCTGGCCGCCAAGAGCTCGAGGCAGAGCTGGAGGAGTTAAAGGGCCGTCGCGGCGAAATTGCCGAGAAGATTGCTGAGGCTCGCGACTACGGCGACCTGAGTGAAAACGCCGAGTACGACAGCGCACGCGAAGAGCAAGGCGTGGTGGAGACACGCATTGCCGAAATCGAGGAGATCTTGCTCAATGCCGAGCAAATCACCGCCCCAAGCACCGGCGCCATCCACCTGGGCAGCACCGTCTCCCTCGCTTCGGACGCTGGGTTAGAAAAGACCTATACTGTGGTAGGCCCAGTCGAGGCTGATCCGCTGGAGAACAAGATTAGCGACGAATCGCCTCTTGGCCAAGCCTTGCTGGGTCACCGTGCAGGTGAGCAGGTGACGATCACCACCCCCAAGGGCGAGATCACCTACACTATTCAGCAGGTGCAATAAATATACCTCAAGACGAATCAGAGGCCGAGCAGTGGGAGCTGCTCGGTTTTTGTTAGTATTGGGGTGGTGGGGCAGGAGTTGATCTACAGCACATATACTTGGCTCTCGGAGTTTGTGTATGGCGCGTGTTGGTTTTTATCATTACTTCGTGCGATGGCACGAGAAGCTCGCTGCTGTGAGCGATTGGTGTAAGACAGGCTAGGTATGTGAGCGATGTTGCCTTGGGCAGTAGCTAGCCTGCTCGAAATATAGAACGATCATACCAAACCATAAGCAGTTCACCACCATTGCATTATTGTCCATGTTATGCTATGATAGAAGTCAGCTATAATAGCCCAAGGAGACCGACGATGGCTCGATACACAGCACGACACGCATATCACCCTAGCAAGGGGAAGAGGCTAGCCTATGAGTATGATCAACCAAAATCTCAGCACGATAAACCCTCAGCCGTGCGGCGGCTTACCGCGCTGACGGCAGCTGCGGCGGCGCTGATTGGTGGAGGCTATTTTGGCCATCAGCACTACCAGTCTCGCGAGAGAAACTCGGCAATTGCAGCACAGCCAACTTCTGGTGAGCTGGCAGAGTATGTAGATAACCCCTTTATGACCGACCCAGCTACTGGCGAGACGCATTGTCGCGATAAAACCCGCCAAGAAATAACCGTGACGGCAAAAAACCCACAAACAACCATCACAAACCCCGACGGTAGCACGACACGGCTTACGATGATCAACTTCTCGACAGGCGCACAAGAGCGGACACAAGCGACACTGGTGTATCCATTCAGCCACCTATCTGGCGTAGAGGGCGAGGCACAGCAGGTGCCAATTGCCATTACAACTGGCCCAAGCGAGACTGGCAGTGGCGGCTCGAATATGCAGACATCGCCCCGCACTGGGCGCGTGGGTGCGTACATGCAGGCCTCGATGACTGCATCTGGCCCTGGTGAAACAGCAATGGCATGTGCACCACCACAGACTACTTCTTCGCGATCAAAATAGGGGAGAGATGAGCTGCTAAGTGCCGCACTTCTCTAAGAACTTGGTAGAGTGGAGCCATGGAGCCGTTTCCCTAGTCGACAACCATCCCATTCTCCGCTATAATAGCAAGCAATTATGGCGACATTACAAGATTACCGAAACGAACGATTACGAAAATTAGCAGCGCTGCGCGAGCTCGGCCTTGACCCCTACCCAGCACATACTGAGCGCACACACGATTGTGCGACAGTGGTCTCGCAGTACGATGAACTGGCTGGCCAGGAGATATCGGTGGCGGGGCGTGTGCTGTCTATCCGCAGCTTTGGTAAATTGGCCTTCATCAAGCTGCAAGACGCGAGCGGTGCAGTGCAGCTCTACCTGCAGCGCGACACAATGGCCGAGCTCGACGCTCCGCGTGGTATCCTGGGTATGAAGCAGCTGCGGCTGCTCGATACCGGTGACTTTGTGGAGGCGACTGGCACGGTGCTCAGGACAAAGACGGGTGAGATTTCGGTCGGGGTGCGTGAGCTACGCTTGCTGACTAAAGCCCTGCGGCCAATGCCAGAAAAGCTCGAGAATAAAGAAGAGCGTTTTCGCCGCCGCTATGTGGATATGAATGTCAACCCGGCGGTGCGCCAGCGCTTTTACCGCCGCAGCACGTTCTGGCAGGCGACGCGCGATTACCTCAACCAACACGGCTTTACTGAGGTCAACGTGCCGGTGCTGGAACACACCACCGGTGGGGCGGATGCCAACCCGTTTGTGACCCACATGGACGCGCTGGACGGCCAGCAGTTTTACCTACGGATTAGCCACGAGCTGCCGCTTAAGCGCCTGCTGGGCGCCGGGTTTGAGAAGGTGTACGATATTGGCCCGCGCTTTCGCAACGAGAATTATTCAGACGAGCACCTGCCCGAGCATATCGCCATGGAGTGGTACGCCGCCTATTGGGACTGGCAGCGGGGCATGCGCTTTATGGAAGACATGTATAAGTATGTGCTGGAGCGGACGTTTGGCACCCTGCAGTTTACCCTGGGCGAGTTTGAGGTGGATATGAGTGGCCAGTGGCAGGTGTGGGACTATGCTGAGGTGATCCACGAGCACTACGGGATTGATGTGTATAATACCACGATTGAGGAAGTCGCTGCTAAACTGAAAGAATATGGCTTAGAGGTAGAAAAGACCGATTCCATCCCACGCGGCATCGATAAACTGTGGAAGAACATCCGCAAGACGGTGGCGGGGCCTGTCTGGCTGGTCAATACGCCCAAGTTTATCAGCCCGCTCTCCAAAACCAACCCGGATAGCCCGCAGACGGTGGAGCGTTTCCAGCCAGTGATTGCCGGCAGCGAGCTTGGCAATGGCTTTAGTGAGCTGAATGACCCGATCGACCAGCTGAACCGCTTTGTGGAGCAGCAGCAGATGCGCGACGCCGGCGACGAGGAAGCCATGATGCTGGATATCGACTTTGTGGAGATGCTGGAATACGGCATGCCGCCGGCCTGTGGCTGGGGCTTTAGTGAGCGCGTCTTCTGGATTTTTGAAGGCGTGACGGCGCGCGAAGGTGTGCCATTCCCACAACTCAAAAGCGACATCGACGAGACGACGCGGGCGGTGTATTCAGGGGTGAAGCTGGATTAATTTGGCTTTTTTAGCAGCCTATGATGCTTCATATACTACTCATGTGGGGTGGGGGAATTGCAATAGCAAATACGTAGGCCGTGGCGTAGTAATATATTCCCATGCACGATAGCGCACATTGGCTATGATATGTATACAAAAAGCGAAAGCTCACTAGCTTGTACTGAAGCTTGTTAGTTAAAATAGTCTAGGCAAGAATGGTGGTATTGTACTGATAATTCGCTTGATAATCTGTTATGCAAGAGCTAACACGATGTGAGCAGGAGAGTATTAGAAGGGCAAGATCACCACAATATAAGCACAAGAAGCCTTTTGCACAAACAAAACCACCAGTGTTTACTGGTGGTTTCTTGCAGTGAGCTAACCCGATACACTTGGTGGTCGTGGTGGTGGGCTACTTGGTGCGGGTCGTGGTGATACATGGTGCGACGTGCCGCTCTGAACGGCGATGGACGTGCCGCGGCTGGGTGCTGTGCCAGGGCGGCGTGGTGGCGGGGTAGTGGTGCGTGGTGGGGCACTCATCGCGAGGCCGCCCAGGCCGCTGGCTGATGGGCCGCTTGCGGGTGGTGGACTGCTTGGTGGAGGAGGCGTACCGCTACCGCCAGGGCTTGGTGGCCCACCTGGAGGAGTGTTGCTATCTTTGCTACCTAGCTGCGTGGCGGCAGCATTCTTAGCACGATAACGCCGGATAAGGTAGAGAATAAGCGCGGCAATGCCAACCAAGAGAGCGAGCAGTGAGATAAGGATGAAGACCCACAGTGGCTTGTCTTCGCCAGCGAGGAACTTGTCTAGGGTGACCTTGCCGATGTGGCGCACCATTGGCGGCTGCTTCTTCTCATCGGGCTTTTTGTCGGTGCGGCATTCTGACCAAATGGCATCAGGGTAGGCGGTAGCTAGCAAGTACCAAGCAGTAGAGGCTACAGAGTAAGCATTCGTCATTTGGTTCGCTTCGTCGACATTAGTAACATAAGGCCAGGCACCATTAGCTCCCTGAGATGGGTACGTTCGCTGGGCACTGGCAGCAACTTCGTCTTTGTTGCCTGCGACGTTGTAGGCCTGGGTGACGCCGAATGTCCCTTCAAACCAGACGGTGGGGGTATATGTGCCAGTGAGGTATGGAGTGTAGCCCTGAGACCCTGCGCGGCTCATAGCAAAGTTGCGCGTGTAGGCTAGCGAGACTTTGGCTTTGTCGTACTCACCAATTGCGTTGAGGAAGATAGAGCCCCAGCTGGAGGTGTCCAGCGCTTTGGCGTGGTCGTCGAGTCCCTGGTCGAAGCGGTTTTCGGCTTTATTCCACAGTTTCTCCATAATGACTTTGGCTAGGCTGTCGGCTTCCTGGCGGTAGCTGGCGTCGCCGTAGACTTGCGAGGCTCGCTCGTACACATGCCAGAGGTCGGTATTGTGCTCAGTGGAGTGCCAGGCGATTTCGAATTGCTTGTTGTTGTCATCGTCATTGATATTTGTGCCACCGCGGTAGAGGCCAGCACCGGGGCCGGATGTACTTTTCTTGGTCTTGACCCAGGCCAGGGCAGAGCGCACCATGCTGCTAACGCCATTGATATCGCCAAATTTCTCTTGGTAGCGGATGAGTGCGTAGAGGACGAAGGCGACACCGCCAGTATAATAGCGGGCCTGCTGGTTGCTGGGGTCGAGCTGGTGGGCGCTGGAGGGGAAGGCCCCGCGCGACCGACCGGATTTGATCTGGATGGTCTTGAAGCCATTGACGAGCTGGTCTGCCATTGCTTTGTCGCCTGCACCAACCGCCACGAGCAGCGCCAGCGATTGATCGTACATAAATGAATAATGCACCCGGTGCGTGCCATAGCCATCCTGGCCAGGTGAGAACTCGTACGAGCGGATTAGCCCCGCCAGCTGTGGCTGGAAGTACTCAGCGAGGATCTTGTTGCTGCGCGTATCCACCAGGCGCAGCATTTTGTGGCCCTTCTCGGTGCCGGGGAAGCTAAAGGTGCGATTGGTGTTGGCAGCTTGCTTGGCAACGAGGTAGGTTTGGTCGGTAATCACGTAGGATTGAATCTCGACATTTTGGTACTCAGTGACGCGTGGCCAGCTCTCGCCGAGGGGTTGGCCACTGCTGGCATCGTAGAGACGGAAGCGCCACTCGCCACCAATGCTGCCATCGACCGGCGAGAGGTCGAGTGTCCAGCTGCCGTCGCCCTGCACCTGGGCAGGGGTGACCTTGCCTTGCTCATACTCGGCATCGGTAGCGCGGAAGGCTTTGACAACGCGGCTGCCACCGGTCGGCGCTTTGCCCGAGACTTTGCCACGGTAGGTGCCTGGCACCGATGATGGCGAGGTGACGGAGAGGGGGGTGGGGTTGCCAGTGGCATAGTTACCACTGTTCTTGAGCTGGAATGAGCCCTTTATCTCGCCAGTGTAGTCTGTGCCGTATTGCTTGGCGGCGGTGATGGTGCTGCCATCGCCAGCGTTGCGGATGGGCTGCATGAGGCCGCGGAGGTTGGCGAGGGCCCTGGCGGCGCGGGCTTTGTCGGTCGGGGAGCTCAGCGCTGTAGTCTTAAAGCGCATCGTGTTGGGGTCGCAGATGTCGGGCTTATCGTCTTTTTTGGTGGATGAGTTGGAATTCGTGGCGGGCTCGGCCATTGCCACCTGATGTAGCTGCACAAAGCCAACTGCCAGTACCACCACTGCTGTCACACTTGCAAACCGAACATGCGTCCAATATCGTCTCACTCCTGCTATACTCCTCACCTCGCTGATTAGCCGTTGGGTATTGCCTGTGAGTATAGCATAACCATTTGCAATATCACAGCATAAGCGGTATAGCTTGAACAGAGATTAACAGAGGTGGAGGGAAGTGATTGGTGAGGATATTTGAGGATGAATAGACTAGTTGATGGCAGCCAATTTTTGGCCTTGGCGCTGGTGGGCCGAGACCGACGAGAGGTTGAGCCTGGCAAATATTCCATCGACAGGACAGTATAGCAAGCTGCGGTAAGTTGCAGGGCCTAGGCGCTACATAGACCAGTGATCCTTGGGCAATTGCCCTGTTTGACATTCCTCGCTGCATGGCGCACAATCGATGTATGAGAATGACACGCGTTATATCTGCAATTGGTGTCTGCTTGGTGCTGCTGGGCACCGCGCTCGGGGCAGTGCCAATGCAGGCCGATACATCGGTACGAGCCTATTCATCATCGAGCAGCAGCAAAGATAACTTCACCATTACCAAATATGCGGTTGATATGGAGCTCGGGCGCGACAGTGAGAAACGCTCCACCCTCAAGACGAAGCTCACCATTACAGCAAACTTCCCACCAGAGCAGAACCATGGCCTCGCGCCAGAGTTCGTCACGCAGTATAAGGGCCACCACACGAGCTTTGCGCTTGGCTCGGTGCAGGATGAGCATGGTAATGATTATGAATATAGTTGGTCGGGCAACACCCTGCGCATTGGCAACAAAGACACCTACGTCTCGGGTAGCAAGACATACGTCATTACCTATACCCAGCGCGATGTGACGTGGAACTATGGCGACACGCAAAAGAATGAGTTCTACTGGGATGTGATTGGCACATCGTGGCGCGTGCCCATTAGCAATGCCACCGCCAGGCTCAAGCTGAGCCCTGAGCTTGCCGCCATCAGCCGGACGACACCACAGTGTTACACCGGCAGGCAAGGGAGCCGTACCACCTGCACCGTCACGTCACCAAGCGTCGACACCATAACTGCCTCGGTGGGTTATCTCCCACCATATGCTGGCATGACGCTGGCAGTAGGCTTCCCGCAGGGGACGTTTGCGGAGTATAAGAAGACGCCGGGGGAGGTGTTTCAGGAGCGGTTGGAGGCGTTCCTTCCACTTATATTCTTTGTGAGTATGCTGGTGCTGGGGCTTGCCTCGAGTGTGGTGTATTGGCTCTATCAGCGGGCGATTGGCCGGAGCAAGGAGCTAGGGACGATTGTGCCAGAATACCTACCACCACCGAGCACAAGTGTGACAACAGCGGCAGAGATCGTACGGCCATTCCGGATGGTGAAGGGCTCGGCCATGGCAGCGCAGATGATCGATTGGGCGGTGCGGCACTACATTCGTTTGATTGAGGTCAAGCCCAAGACGTTCTTCTCGCGGGCACAGTACGAGCTTGAAGTCGTCAAAGATGTGAGCAGCCTCCACCCCGAGGAGCAAGAGATCCTGGGCGATATCTTTGGTCACCTGCCTGCGGTGGGTGAGCGCATCAACCTCAAGACGCTGCGCAACAACACCTCCTACGCCTTCCGCCTGAGGGATAATGCCAAGAAGCTCGATGAGCTCATCGACCACACATACAAGCTGCGCGACACAAGCCGGAAGGGCACACGGGGCTTCCGCATCCTTGCAGGTGTGCTGGGTGCCTTAGTGCTGGTGCTGTGTGCAGCCACGATGTTTGTGCCATTCCTCAGCGGGCTGCAATTCCTCTTCTTCCCAGGGGTCTTTATTGTGATTATCATTGGTAAGCTGGGCTTTGCCAAGCCGCTGTCGGACAAAGGGCTGGCATTGCGCCGCTACCTGCTGGGGCTCAAGATGTATATCCGCTACGCCGAGGCCGACCGTCTACGCCTACTGCAGAGCCCCGAGACTGCCGAGAAGGTGGATATTGGCGACCACGCTCAGCTCGTCAAACTCTACGAGCGGGTCTTGCCCTATGCCGTGCTCTTTGGCCAAGAGAAGCAGTGGAGCCAGCAGCTGGGGCAGTACTATGAGGAAGTAGGCACTCAGCCCGATTGGTACGCTGGCCAAGGTGCTTTCAATGCAGCAATGTTTGTCTCGAGTATGAGCAGCCTGTCGAGCTCTACCTCTGTTGGCTCTAGTGACTTCTCGTCGTCTAGTGGAGGCTCGACTGGTGGTGGCTTCTCTGGCGGCGGTGGTGGCGGCGGAGGCGGTGGCGGGTGGTAGAGCCCGCTCGCCCCAGCGCGCAGCTATATCTCAACCCTTTTTTTGCAACAACAAACAAGCGGCCACTCTCTCATAGTGGTCGCTTCTTGGTGCAAGAACAGAAAAGCAAATGTGCCAAAAACATAGCCCACCAACCATGCTCAAACTGAACCGGATTAATTGCTCAACCCGAGAGTGCGCTACGGGCACGACGATCAGATTGAGAATGAGCCCTATGATGCTACATTCTGCAATTTCCGGCTTGGTGCTTTGTGGCGAACTTGGTATACTTGGTACAAGACATAAGGAAAACACATCATGGATTGGCTGCATATTATTATTCTTGGCATTGTCGAGGGGATTACCGAGTTTTTGCCCATATCGAGCACGGGCCACTTGATGCTGGCAGAGAAGTTGCTAGGCTACTCGGTGAGCGACCCGGGGCTTGTCGCCTTTACGGCGGTAGTGCAGATTGGGGCGATTGCTGCGGCGATTGTTTATTTCTGGCAGGACATCTGGCGCATTGCCTCGGCATGGTGTGCTGGCGTGGTGAACCCGCGGGCGCGGACGTTTCACTACCGAATGGGGTGGTACGTCATCATTGGCTCGCTGCCAATTGCAGTGGTTGGTTTGCTTCTTAAGGATACGATCGAGACGGTGCTGCGTGGCCTGTGGTTTGTCGCGGCTGGGCTGATGATTTGGAGTGTTGTACTGTTTTTGGCTGACCGCCGAGGGCGCGAGACACGCCATGAGCGCAACCTCACCTGGCGCGATGCTATGGCAATGGGCCTGATGCAGTGCTTGTCACTCATCCCGGGGGTGTCGCGCTCGGGAGCGACGATTGCCTCGGGGTTGTTCCGCGATATCGACCGCACGACTGCCACACGGATGAGCTTTTTCCTGGGGATTCCGGCATTGATGGCAGCTGGTGGGCTGGAGGCCGTGACGCAGTCGCAGCAGATTGGCCGCTTGATTGGCTGGCCACAGATGATACTGGGGATTATTATATCCTTTGTGGTGGGATATGTGGCAATCTCGTGGCTGCTGCGCTTTGTTTCGAGCAATTCATTTGATAAGTTTGTCGGCTATCGCTTGGCGCTTGGCACGCTGCTCATCATCCTGCTTGCGGTGGGCGCGTTGGCACCAGTGTAATTTCTCCATGCTTGTTTTCAGACGTACCTCACGTCCTATTGAGCAGGGGAGTGAATCTTTTTTGAAGGCATCAGCCTTCTAGAGATCGTGCTCAAGATCGTTTGGCGTTTCGTTTGAATGAGTATAGCGGTGTTTTTATGGCGACGCGTTTTTGTACTCCACCCAAATGAAGCAGTAGCAAGCCTCCACGCACACAAGATTTTTTGACTCAGCCTTGGTAGAATGTTGCTTCTGAAGTGCTAGAAAAAACATTGCAATGTTGTTCACTTCGTTTGCTCTCGCCGGGCGATTGCGGTATAATTGCTATTAACATTAGCAGCTTATGGAGGCGCAATGATCGAAATAAAAAACATTACAAAAGTCTATGGCAAGAAGAAAAACACCTTCACCGCCCTCAAGGACGTAAGCCTTGCAATCGAGGAGGGGTCGAGCGTAGCAGTGCTGGGCAAGTCGGGCTCGGGCAAGTCCACGCTGATGCATGCCATCTCTGGCCTGGATAAGCCGCAGCAGGGCGAGGTGATCATCAACGGTGAGGATATCTTGCGACTCAAGCGCAAGGCGACCGATCGCTTTCGGGCGCGGACGATGGGCTTCATCTTCCAGAGTTTCTTTGTGGAGGGTGGCGAGAGCTGCTATGACAATGTGAGTCTGTCGCTCGAGACCGCAGGTGTGCCGCGCAGTCAGCGCAAGCGGCGTATCGTGGCGGCACTTGAAGCAGTTGGCCTGGAGGATAAGATCAAAGCGCGGGCTAAGGACCTTAGTGGTGGGCAAAAGCAGCGCCTAGCGATCGCTCGGGCAATTGCCGCCGAGCCGCAGATTCTCTTTGCCGATGAGCCAACGGGCAATCTCGACTCAGCAACCTCTGCGGTGGTGGAAGACTTGCTCTTTAATTATGCTAAGGAGCATGGTGCCACGCTCATCATCGTCACACACGACGAGGATCTGGCGCAGCGCTGCCAGCGCATCATTCGTATCAAAGATGGGGCGATTGATCACGACAGCGCTATGGATGATAAGGCAACAGCCTCTCCCAAGGCTAAAAAAGCGCCAACTCGTCGCTCAGCCAAAGCCACAGCACCTGCCACGCAGCCTAAGAAAACAACGAAAAAAGCCACGAGCACCACCACAAAAGCCAAATCCACAACCACCAAGCCAACACCAAGGAGGGCAGACTAACCATGAAGACGACTGATATCATTCGCCGCGCTGGCCGCAACCTGCGCCGCGCCAAGATGCGCACCCTGCTTACCAGCATCGCCATCGCGGTGGGCGGCTTCGCCATTATGGCGAGCTTGATGGCGGGCGAGGGTGCACGCCAGTATATTGACCGGCTGATTAGCAGTAATATTGATGCCAAGGCGGTGTTTGTCGTCAAGGATAAGCGGCTCATCGGGGTACAATCGGGCCAGCAGGCTGACCTGCGTGAGTATAATCCTGATAGTATCAACCGCTACGGCAATGATTATAAAGCCCTGACCCAAAAAGACATCGACAAGCTGGCGGCACGCACCGACCTCGAGAAGGTGAGGCCAGTCTATCAGCTACAGCCCAAATACGTGAGCTTTGCGGCCAAGAAAGACAAGAAATACAGTAGTGATGTGAGCGTCTTTGATGGTGCGCTCGCGGCCGAAGTCGTGGCGGGTAAGCAGCTGGGCAAGGGTACTGAGCTCGCGCCCGGCGAAGCCGTTATACCTGAGAGCTATGCCGAGACGCTCGGGCAATCGCCTGCCCAAATGGTGGGCAAACAACTGACTGTCACAGTGGTGCAGACGCCGCAGAAGATTGATGAAGCAACGCTTGGCCAGGTCTTTGCTGAGAAGGGGCAGGCTGGGGTGAATGAGCTGATCAATGGCAAGGAGCTGCACAAGACCTTTACTATTGCGGCCGTGACGCGCAAATCGGCCGACCAAACCCAAGCAATGCGCGGTATTGGTATTAATGCCAAAGTAGCCCGCGAGCTGAGTGACTACAGTACTAAGGGTACGAGCCAATACCAAAAGTACATGTCTGCCACCGCAGTTGCCAAGCAGGATGCTGAGGCTGCCAAGAAGTCCCTCGAGAAAGATGGCTACACCGCAGCCACCGCCAAGGATCTGCAGCAGACACTCTTTCGCTTTGTTGATATCTTGCAGGCGATTGTGCTGTGCTTTGGTGCGCTGGCGCTGATAGTGAGTATTTTTGGCATCGTCAACACGCAGTACATCTCGGTGCTGGAGCGGACGCAGCAAATTGGCCTAATGAAGGCGCTGGGAGCAAGCCGGCGTGATATTGGCCGTTTGTTCCGCTACGAGGCTGCCTGGGTCGGCCTGCTGGGCGGTGCGCTGGGTGTGCTGGGCGCGTGGGGCGCTGGTGTGGCGCTTAACCCAGTTATCTCGGAGAAGCTCCACTTTGGTGATCACAAGCTGCTCGTCTTTGTGCCAGAGCATGCTGCTGCGGTAGTGGTTGGTCTGATGCTGGTAGCGATCATTGCTGGCTGGCTGCCAAGCCGCAAGGCTGCGAAGCTTGACCCAATTGAGGCGCTGCGCACAGAGTAAACTGCGTCGATACGAAGAGCCAAAACCCGCTGCGCAAGGGTAAGCAAAGCGGGTTTTTTGGCTAGCTAAGAGGAGTACTACTGTACACCTAACAGGGGTAGAGCGAGAGAAGAGACCTAAAGACAGCTGAGAATTGAGGGCAGAGTGGCTTGCGCTCTTTAATTTTATAATGCTTGTGCTATAATCAGACAAAAGGGTATAAATAGGGGTATAGCTATGAATGAACACCGCAAAAAATTTGCAAGTCGTTCGCTTGTATTTGTCTTGTTTGGGATATTATTAATCATCATTATATTGCTCTGGTGGTGGTGGCCATGGAGCTACAGCTACAATAGCGGCTTCAAGGGTGTGCGGCCAGACCAAGTGAGCTTGCGCCAGCATGATGGGAAGATCCAGTGGCAATTTATGAATGGCGCGTGGCACGATATTGCCTCGGTGGAGGACTTGCGTGGGGCAAAAGGTGAGCAAGGTGCGCGCGGTGAGGCTGGTGCGAGTGGCGAACGAGGTGCAGACGGTGCCAATGGCCGTGATGGTGTAGATGGTGCACGTGGCCGTGATGGTGCTCGTGGTGCAGCTGGCAAGAATGGCGCAAACGGCGCTAATGGTGCCAACGGTAAGGACGGTGCAAACGGGGCCAATGGCAAAGACGGCGCATCGGCCGCTAAGGGTGAAAAAGGTGAACCAGGCGCCAAAGGCGACAAAGGTGAGCCTGGCAAAGACGGCAAAAATGGTGAAAAGGGTGACAAGGGCAATGCTGGCCCGAAAGGTGACACTGGCGCTAAGGGTGAGCAGGGTGCACCTGGCACACCTGGCGCACAAGGAGAAAGAGGTGTACCCGGCCCGAAGGGTGACCAAGGAGACACTGGCCCACAAGGACAACCAGGCCAGCCCGGCCCGCAAGGTCCGCAGGGCCAAACCGGCCCAGCTGGTGCCGATGGCCGAACCATCGAGCTCCAAAAGGGCACCCTCTACATCCAGTGGCGCTACACTGGCGAAACAGCCTGGCAAAACCTCATTGCTTATACTGACCTCAAGGGCGAAAAGGGCGATGCTGGTCAGCCCGGCCCACAAGGCCAACAGGGTATCCAGGGGCAGCAAGGTGCTACTGGACCCAAAGGTCAGGATGGCACCAACGCAACGATTAATGTTACCAACAACACTCAGCCATGCTCACCAAATATGACCGTCACGGGCAACGGCACATCTCAGATCGGTCTTACCTTTGCAGGTAGCACGGTGCCAGCGGGTGGTACGGTTGGCCAAATATTGTCGAAGAAGTCGGCCGCAAACTGCGACATGGAATGGCGGAGTCTCCCCCAGATGACCATCTTTACGGCAACACTTGGCAATGGCAATGGCGGCGCTACGGCTGCAACGATTGCCAAGGATACCTTTGCACCAGTGCCACTCAAGACCGTCGTGACAAACAACGGTGGCGGGTCGTGGGATGCCGGGAGCAAATCGTACATTGCACCAAGCGACGGTGTCTACCTCATCCAATCGCGGATTCGCTTGAACGATACATCGTCAGCACGTGGTGTATACCAGGCTGTCAACGATACAGCCCGCGATACCCCAGAAGGGGTGTGGAGCAACAACCAACACGGCTACCGCTTTACCATGCCATACACTCGCCTGATGCGGGTAACGGCCGGGACACCACTCAAGCTTGTTATCTACTCGGCTGGCCAAGACGCAAACATCACCGATGCAAGCCTCAGCATCGTCAAGATATCAGACTAAGCTAGGCAGCCCACTACCAACCCCTACAGAACCAGCTATCATGGCTGGTTCTGTGCTAGTAATCGGCTAGCATCACCAGCCAATAGCGTACTCGCAGGCAGGGAAGTGAGGCCAAAAATGGCCGGGAATGGTGCCCAATTATACCCCAGCTGGGCAGGTGGAGCACCCGGAAGTTTTATCGAACAAATTGCCATTACGCTTGGCGTGGTATCTGATATAATATAGTTATGCTAGATATTCGTTATATTCGCGCGCATGCCGACGAGGTGCAGGCAGCTGCGCGCCACAAGGGTTATGAGGTGTCCATCGCAGCGCTTCTCGCGTGCGACGATCAGCGCCGAGAGCTCCAGCAGCGGGTGGATGCTGTGCGTACCACGCGCAACGAGACAGCCGCTCAGATGAAGGGTGGCAAGCCAAGCCAAGACCTCATCGCTACAGGCAAGGCACTCAAAGCCGAGCTCGCCACGCTAGAAGAGGAGCTGCGCACCATAGAGAACAACTTTTTTACTCAGCTCGAGGCAGTGCCAAACATCACCCTGCCAGATGTCCCACTGGGCGGCGAGGCAGACAGTGTGGAGGTCAAGCAGTGGGGTGAGCGGCGTGAGTCGGCCCAGGATCACCTCGACTTCGCTACGAGCCGGGGCTGGCTCGACTTTGAGCGCGGTGCTAAGGTGGCTGGCACGAAGTTTTATTATGTGCTGGGCGACCTCATGCTGCTCGAGAATGCCATCTACCAATATGCCCTTAACTTCCTTGTTGGTAAAGGCTTCCGCCCCATGACGGTACCACACATGGTGAGTGGCCGCGTGGCGCGTGGCTCGGGCTTTGCACCCAAGAGCGATAAGGAGAGCAACGAGTACTTTATTGAGGGCGAAGACACTATGCTTATTGGCACAGCCGAGGCCCCACTGACAGGCTTCCATGCCGATGAGATCCTAAGCGAGAAGGACTTACCGCTCCTCTACGCTGGCTACAGCCCCTGCTACCGCAAAGAGGCTGGCGCTGCCGGGAAGTTTAGCCGCGGGCTCTTCCGGGTGCATCAGTTTAACAAATTAGAGATGTATATCTACTGCCTGCCCGAGCAGTCGGCCCAAATGCATGAGAAAATCCTCGCGCTGGAGGAGGAGATTTGGCAAAGTCTGGGCGTGCCATACCACGTGGTGAATATCGCGGCGGGAGACCTGGGTGCGCCAGCTGCCAAGAAGTATGACATCGAGTATTGGTCGCCCGTTGATGGCGCCTACCGCGAGCTCACCAGCTGCAGCAACTGCACTGACTTCCAAGCCCGCAACCTCGGTATCCGCGTCCGCCGGGCCGATGGCTCGCTCCAGGTGGTGCATACCCTCAATGGTACCGCAGTGAGCTTGGCTCGCGCACTCGTAGCGATTATCGAGAATTATCAAACAACTGATGGCCAGCTCCGCGTGCCAACGGTGCTGCAGCCATATCTGAACAACAGGGAGGTACTCTAGATGGGGCGCACAATCAGAAAAATGAGTCGCAAGGGCTATGCCAAAGTTGCTAAGCCGCTTCTCTTCCGGCGGCAGCCCGATGCAGCGCACCAGTCGATGCTCTGGACGGCGCGGGCACTGCATGCCATCCGGGGTGAGCAGCTCCTTAGCGGCTGGCGCTATAAGAACCCTCGCCTCGAGCAGACTATTCTTGGCCTCAACTTTGTTAATCCCATCGGCCTGTCTGCTGGACTGGATAAAGATTTTGATTTACCCCCTGTGGCAAAGAAAATTGGTTGCGGCTTTGAGATTGGTGGCTCAGTAACGGCCATGCCTTGTGAGGGTAACCCCAAGCCGTGGTTTCGTCGCTTGGCTAGTGAGCAGTCGATCGTCGTGAATGTTGGGTTGGCGAATCGCGGCGTTGCCAAGGCGATTGAGCAGATCCGCAGCTACTCACCACGGGTCTGGCGCGACTTTCCGCTCAGCGTATCCGTAGCCAAGACGAACAGCCCCAAGCAAGTCCGCCCCAAGCAAGCGATTGCCGACTACTGCGATAGCCTTCGCCAGCTTGAAGCAGCTGGTTGTGCACCACTGTACGAGATTAACATCTCCTGCCCGAATGCCTATGGCGGCGAGCCCTTCACCACGCCCGCTCGCCTCAAGAAACTCCTCACTGCGGTGGATGAGCTGAAGCTCTCGCGCCCCGTCTTTATCAAAATGCCAACGGATAAGACCTGGACACAGTTTGCCAAGCTCCTCTCCATCATCGACAAGCATAATGTGGCGGGCCTGACGATCGGCAACCTCGTCAAAGATCGCAGCAAGCTCACTGACCCAAGTGTCTTGCCTGACGATACTCCCGGTAGCCTTAGTGGTCGGCCAACTCAGGCCATTACCACGCGGCTTATCCACAAGACGTATGCACTGTATGGCGACCGCTTTGTCATCATTGGTGTGGGCGGCGTCTTTACGGCGGAAGATGCATACGAGAAGATCCGGGCTGGCGCGAGCCTGGTGGCGCTGGTGACGGCGCTGATGTTTGAAGGGCCACAGGTCGTGGGCGATATCAACGAAGGCTTGGTGGAGCTGCTTGACCGAGACGACTACGTCTCCATTAGCGAAGCAATCGGCGCAGCGCACCGCAAGTAGGGGAGTCAGTGGCGTCCGAAACAAACGGCCCACACGATGAGCGTTTTGCCTCTTCCATGCGGTACGCGGCAGCGTGGTTTGGCCAAGCGGTGGTGCGGCACATTACTGGTGCAGCGTTTGCCCGCGCTGCGCAGTGGGAGGCAGTAGAAACTCATGTCCTTCCTGCGCGGCAGCATAATAGGCCTGCAGTAGAGTACCGAGCCGCCCAATATGTTGGTACACATGCGAGGGAGGATTACCCGCTCCGCGATACAACACTGATTGTTTCTGGCTATGTTGACCGCACAACCGACCGCTGTGTGGGTGGCCAAGCGGTTGACGTGTATCGGCTAACGGGCCAAACAAGCGCGTATCGCCGCATGGTCGATCGCCAGACAATGCAGCCATATGTGGCGCATCTTGCCCCGGCTCATTTTGATGAACTATCGACCGAACCACAGGCTGGGGCTGTGCGTAGTTTCGTCCCAGTCGATAGTCTACGACGGGTTGGCCGCCTGATAGAAGCGCTCAACAGCCTTGCAGCGCACACTGTTGAGATAGAGGTGAAGTACCAGACATTGCTTCGCTACCGCAATCAGCAAACGTAAAATGACGTAGCGACACAGCTCGGCTCACAGCCATTTGACATTACTCACAATATACTGCACTATAGGACGAGAATTGTGTAATAAAGGAGCAAGAATGAACGAACATCAGCCAGCAAGAGACCCAAGAAGCGGAGAACGACAAGACCTGTCGGGGATTGCATATAAGCTACAGGCTAGGATGGGCCGTGTACTCACCGATGAACCTTTTGAGTATGCCAAACATAGGCCAGGTGCGTTGCAGGAGCGCCGTGTCCAAGCCAACCCAGAGCTCAGTAAAGAAGGTGAAGGTGATGCCACTGAGCGTACTATATTTTTGACAGGCCGCGATGGTGAGTATATAGCGGTGTCTGGGGTTGTGCTTGATGAAATGTCGGTCGTTTTGAACCCATCTGTCACCATTATGACACCTGATAGTAATAATTGGGTGGTGTATCGCTCGAAGGTCGGTCGCCCGAAGAATGGCCATGATGGCCAGTGGCAAATTGAGCGTATCTATGGCAGCCAGACAGGTCAGATCGATAGTGAGCCGTACACGTTTTTCCAGTCGGTAGATAAAGACGGTAAGCAAGACCTGGAGCGCGCAGAGGCTGATGCACGAGAGTTGCATGATGTCAGAAATCTCATCGAAGGGGCGCACTGCCGCGTAGAGACACCGCCCAAGAACGAGGCGAAGGCCTTGCTTGACCATATTAAAGAACTGCGCGAAAAGATGGCCGAACGGATGGGATTGCTGGCCGAACATCTCTCTCTGCGCTGATAATTTACTCATAACAACCCCTGTTTTCTCCTCAACCATGCTATACTATAAGCACAAGTTGCTAACACGAAAGGGGTCAGCATGATCGCAAACATCGACATTACCGGTATTGGCAAATACTCGCCAGACGAGCCAACCAAAAAATACATTCGCAAGAAGATCGGTGCGCTCGACCGCATGGTGTCGCGCCACGCTCGCAAGACCGTGAGCGCTATGGTACGCATTGAGGAGATTAATGGTGAGCATGGCAATAAATATGAGGTAGAGGTGGTCATTACCGTGCCAGACCAAACCATCAAGGCCAAAGACTCTACACTCAACGTCCTGGCTGCTACCGACATCGTCGAGCGCAAACTGGCTGGCCAACTGCGCAAATACAAGCAGAACCAGCTGCCACACCTCGGTCGCCGTGGCCTTCTCGCTCGCTTCAAGCGCAGCTTCGAGCGCGAGCAGGATCATCCTGCGGAGTAGGCGGTAGGTATGCAAGAGTTAAGAGGCTGATATTGGTTGGTTATCGGCCTCTTGCTCTTACTTTGTGCGGGCCACCCTTCCCAAACGGCCGCAAACCCGGTATAATGAGGGGAGTTTTTTGAATTGAATGGCCGCTTAGAGAGGAAAGCGAGGGAAGTTTGACACCATGGCAACAACACAGCAAAAAGCACTGACGAAGATTTTTGGCGATCCGCAGAAGCGGATCTTGAAGCGTCTGCAAAAGAAGGTAGACCAAATTAACAAGCTTGGGCCTAAATATAAGGCGCTCTCGGATGAGGAATTAGCCAAGCAAACAGAGGTCCTCAAGCAGCGCCTACACAAGAAAGGTACGACGCTCGATACCATCCTGCCTGATGCCTTTGCAGTGGTGCGCGAGATGGCCGACCGGGTGATTGGTGAGCGGCACTATGATGTGCAGCTGATTGGCTCGATGGTGCTGCACGAAGGCAACGTGGCTGAGCTCAAGACTGGTGAAGGTAAGACCCTGATGTCCACTCTGGCAGCATACCTCAATGCGCTCGAGGGCAAGGGCGTGCATATCGTGACCGTCAATGACTACTTGGCGCAGCGTGACGCTGGCTGGATGGGGCAGATCTACAGCGCTTTGGGCATTAGCACCGGTGTGATCATCAACGAAGCGTCCTTCCTCTACGATGGCACCTACACCAACGAGAACCATACTGACCCACGTATGCAAAAGCTCCGCCCCTGTACGCGGCGCGAAGCCTACGAGGCAGACATTACCTATGGGACGAACAACGAGTTTGGCTTCGACTACCTGCGCGATAATATGGTCAATGAGATTAGCCTGGTGCGTCAGCGCGAGCTCAACTTTGCCATTGTAGACGAGGTGGATTCCATCTTGATCGACGAAGCGCGCACTCCACTCATCATTAGTGCGCCTGCGGCCGAAAACCCCGATAGCTACTACCAATTTGCCAAGATTGCTGCTAAGCTTGTGCCAGAGGACTACCGCCTCGACGAAAAGCACACCAGTGTAGCACTAACGGACAGTGGCATCGACAAGGTGCAAAAACTCCTTGGTATAAAAAATTTGTACACCCCTGAGTATGTCCGCAGTGTCTACCATATCAACCAAGCTCTGCGTGCTCAGACGCTCTTCCATCGTGACAAAAACTATGTGGTAACCAATGATGGCGAGGTGATCATTGTCGATGAGCACACTGGCCGCCTCAAGATCGGCAACCGCTACAACGAAGGCCTCCACCAGGCGATCGAAGCGAAAGAAGGCGTGCCCGTTCAGCAAGAGAGTATGACGCTGGCAACTATTTCCTTCCAGAACTTCTTCCGCCTGTATAAGAAGCTCAGTGGTATGACCGGTACGGCCTTTACTGAGGCAGAGGAGTTCCAGCAGATCTATAGCCTGGATGTGGTGGTAGTGCCGCCCAACAAGCCAATTACCCGCAAAGACCACCAAGACCTTATTTACAAAACCGAAAAGGCCAAGCTTAAAGCCGTGGCAGCTGCCATCAAGAAGTACCATGAGCAAGGCCGGCCGGTGCTGGTAGGGTCGGGCTCGATTGCTAAAAATGAGCTGATCGCCCAGTGGCTGGACAAAGCGGGCATTACATATGAGATCCTCAACGCCAAGAATAATGAGCGTGAGGCCGAGATTGTGGCACACGCTGGTGAGAAGGGTGCTGTGACGCTAGCGACGAACATCGCGGGGCGTGGCACAGACATCAAGCTTGGGCCGGGCGTGAAGGAGCTTGGTGGCTTGGTGGTGATCGGCAGCGAGCGGCATGAGTCGCGCCGGATCGATAACCAGCTACGTGGCCGTGGTGGCCGCCAGGGCGACCCGGGTGACACCCAATTCTACGTCTCGACCGAAGACGATCTGATGCGGATCTTCCAGGGCGAGCGTATTGCTGGCCTGATGGAGCGCCTTGGGGTAGAAGAAGATATGGCCATCCAAAACAAAGCGGTCAGCAAGACGCTCGAGGCAGCGCAAAAGCGGGTTGAGGGCTTTAACTTCGATGCGCGCAAAAATGTTGTTCAGTACGACAACGTCATCAACCGCCACCGCAAAGTGGTCTACACTGTGCGGCGCAAGATCCTCGATGGCGACAACATCAAGCCAGAAATTCAGCGCCTGCTGCGCACTGCAGTAGAGAGCCTTACAGAGGTACCAGCCAAGCAAAACCCGAAGTTTGCTGAGGAGTTTGGCGCGATCTTCCCACTGGACAAAGACGAGATTAAGAAAATCGGTGCCGAGAAGCGCGATCGTGTCCGGACCAAGATGGCACTCGATGCGGCGAAAAAATTGTATCAAGACAAAGAAGACGAACTGGGTAGCGAGCTACTGCGCGGTATTGAGCGTGAAGTGTATCTGCAGGTGCTCGACACACTGTGGATGCAACACCTAGAGAATATGCAGCACCTGCGTGAAGGAATCCACTGGCGCAGTGTGGGCCAGCGCGACCCGCTCGTGGAGTATCGTGCCGAGTCGCAAAAGCTGTTTGATAGCCTACAGGCTAACCTCCGAGCTGAGGTTCTCCACGCGATCTACCAAGTGCGCAAGACTGATGCCATTACTCGCGAGGCAACGGACGACGAACATGATACCGAGCTCACCCGCCTGGCTGAAACCTCGGTGGAGCGCGGCGTGAATGAAATCACGAGTGGGGAAGCGAATCGCGATCAGGACTTTACCAAAACAAAAGCGGCACCAACTACTGCCGATGTCAACCGCAAACGTAACGCCGCCCGCAAGAAAAAGAAGGCCCAGCGGCAGAATCGCAAAAAGAACCGCTAGATGCAACACACAGTAACAGAGGTCAGGCTAAAGAATGGTGCTCGTGGCCTTCTCATCGACGTGCCTGGCGCAACTGTGATGAGCTTCCAGTTCCAATTCCGGGCTGGCAACCGCTATGTTGCGAGCAAGGACATCTACGAGACGGCGCACATTATGGAACATATGGCCTTTGGTGCCAATGCTCAGTTTGCGAGCGAGCACGAGTACGAGGCAGAGTTTATCAAAAACGGTGCCTACCACAATGCCTGGACGAGCGATCTGTCTATGGTGTATGTGGCGGACTGTGCGGATTTTGAGTGGGAGCGTATTTTGCAGTTGCAGCAGGTGGCTATCACCCAGCCAAAGTTCAACCAGACGGAGCTTGAAGCCGAGAAGGGCAATGTGCGCAGCGAGCTTGTCGGTTATCTTAACAATCATAACCGAGTGCTGTGGCCCAAGATTCAGCAGCTACTGGGGAATGACATCTACACCTACCACCAGCGAGTACGTACCATTGCACGGGTGCAGCTGAGCGATATTCAGGAGCACTACCGGCGTACCCATACCAGCGACAACCTTCGCTTTGTCATTGCTGGCAAAATGGCGGGGCGCAAAGCGCAGATCAAGCGTATGCTTGAGAGTTGGCAGTTGCCGCGTGGTGAGCGCTTTGCGGTGCCACACGACGAGCTTCACAGTGGTAAACCTACTCTCATCCGTCGCAAAGAGGCCAGCAACCTCACCTTTGGCTGGTCGATGGAGATCCCGCGCGAGCTCAGCGACAAAGAAGACGCCGCACTAGATTGCCTCAACCACATCCTCACTGGCACTATGCACTCGCGCATCTTTGGTAAAGCGCGTAAGCAGGGCATGGCCTATGGGATGTTTAGTGATGGCTCGGTGGGCAAATATGAGAGCAGCTGGGACTTTGGTGGCGAGGTAGAGTGCGATAAGGCAGAGCGGCTCTTTGCTTTGATTGTCAGTGAGCTCCAAGCGGTGCTGCGTGGTGAGATTACCGAGGCAGAGCTTGAGGCAGCCAAATCCTATGGCCTGGGGCGTTACCAAATGGGGGCGCAAACAGTAGCACAGATTAGTGGATTCTACACCAGCCGCTTCTTCTGGGATGGCTATGTGAAGGACTATGCCAAGGTGCCGCAAGAGATCAAAGGCACAACCCTCGAGCAAATGAACGCTGTAGCACGTGAATTCATCGCTGCCAACACCTGGGCACTCGCTGGTGTGAGCAGCGGCGAGCGCAGCGACATCGTGCGGCTAGGTGAGCAGCTGGAAGGGCTGTTTGCACAGAGGTAGAAGCACCTCTGTCTAGTGCATTTGCCTGTTTTTATACCCGTGAGGGGGTCGAAGCCTTTAGTGGTGGGGCTTTGCCAATAGGCTAATAAATTTGATCAAATTATTTTTGCTATTTTCTAGTGAAGGTATGGGACGCGAAGGTAGGCAGAGAAGCACTTGCATTTATCAGGATGTGTTGTATTATTAAAGTAATAGCATAGGAGAACAATGTATGAGTGACGTCAATCCAACCAACAGTAAAAGTTACCGCCCTGGGGACGAAGAAAAAGGTTATAACGACCCTGTCACGATTGTCCTCACAAAACGGGAATGCTCAGATTTATTGACAGCCATGAATGAGCTCACCGCAGGCCCGTATGCACCTTCTGACAAAGAATGGCAATGGATGGAGGATGTCATGGGTATGCCTACGCGCGAAAGTTTGATGGCACTATTCGATAAGGTTGATGATTTCCAAGAGGGCGATCTTAGGTCGTCTAAGTAGCGACTTAGTGCACTTGATTCTTGAGTCGCAGTGGTACACCGCTATGGGTGATTAGGTGTAGATGTAACCTATCCTCTACATTCTAACGTAAGAAGAATTTGTGAGCGAACAAGCACAGGCGGATATCCAGAAGTACGGCTACAACCCTGAGGACATGCTTCTCCCCGATAACTTTGACGAAGTTTTTCAGCGTATCGGTATACATGGCACAAGACCGCATCGTACCGGTTGTTTAGTCTATTTCCCTCTGCCTACTATATAGCCGACCAAGCGGTCGGCTATATGCGTTGGTCTTATATTGGCGCTCTTACGCTGCGCGGTATACTGCCATCTTCGCGTTGAGCAGCTTGTTCATCTCAGTGAGGCCACTGTTCTGCTTGTGGAGGACGCCGTCGTCGATGACGTATGTCTCGGCTTTGCTATCTCTGTTGTCGGGCATTTTGGGCGCAGTGTTTTGCCCGCTGTACTTGCTGCGGCTCGTTAGGTCGCTGTGAGTGCGGTAGTATTGAGCGGCTTTGAGACGGTGGTCTTTGACCGCTTGGTAATACTTCAGGTATTCGCCGCCGAGTGCGCGTGCGTTGTCATTTTCGCTGATGTTTTGCATTTTTTTGGCTTGCTCTATGCACGAGCCATAGGTCTTGCTTGCTTCCTTTTCGATCTCGCTATCGGTCAGTGCTGGAGCGCTCGTAAGCGCTGCACTACCACCCTTGCGGAAGTCAAAATTCAGAACTTGGCGGTTCAGCGTGTTGGTATCGGCGCACTCTTTGATAAAGGTGGCGACGGTGGAGTAGTAGCTGGGTAGCTTGCCAAGTGCAGTGATGGCTTCGTCCGTCTCGCGCTTGTACTGCTCGTACGCACGTTTGATGTCTTCGTCGTGCACGGCGCGTGAGCTGCCCAGCTTGCTCATGAGCTCTCTGCGGTTGTCTGCAAATGCCTTGGTATCGATCGTCTCGCCACGAGAGAGTGGCTGCAGCAGGCGGTCTTCGGTGCGGCTATGGCTGCGAATGAGCGCCTGGGCGTCTTGCAAGTCTTTGCGGCTTGGTGGTGCCGACTGAATGGCCACAACGATGATAATGACGATGACTAGCACAATGCCCACCGCGCCAGCAATCAGGCCATACAGCAGTTTCTTGTTTGCTAGCAATGGGTTACCCGAGTGGGGCGGCGGTGTATTGCCAGGCTGTGATGCGTTTATATTCATGGTGTTCGTTGGCGAGGTCATAGCTGGTTGGTTATGGCTAGGAGTGGGCTGAGTGTCCATTGCTTGTGTCCTTTATCTTCGTTGTTGATACTCAAATTAACTATAGACTATATATTATAGCAATAGTTGCAGTGAGCGCAAATTGAGGAAGAGGGAGCTGTTGCGGCGCATTGTGTTTGGTGGTATGCCAATGCGATCTTTATATAAAGAAATACACAAAAAATCAACAGGACCGCTACAGAAGTGGAGTCACCGTCCATCGATGGGAATGACGAGGGAGTACCAAGAACAAGGGCAGTATGATATGCCCTCTGACCTCTGTATATTCTGTGTTTTAGGTGCTGTATATGCTATAATAGCAGTATGAAGATTGCGATTGCTGGGTACGACGTTGAGGGTCGTGCGACGTATGATTATGCGCGGCAGGTGTGGCCTGCGGCGGAGATTGTGATAGCCGATGAGCGGCGCATTACTGATGTGCCGCCTGGGGTGGTGGATGTATTGACAGGCCCAGATGCCTTTGCTCAGCTGGGCGATGCCGATATCGTCATGCGCACCCCTGGGTTGGCACCGTGGCGGATCGAGACGGACGGCACGGTGTGGTCGGCTACGAATGAGTTCTTCGCACGCTGCCCCGCGCCGATCATTGGCGTGACAGGCACAAAGGGCAAGGGTACAACGGTGAGCCTCATCGCTGCTATGCTGCAGGCCCTTGGTCGCACTGTCCATGTGGTGGGCAATATTGGCCGGCCAGCTCTGGCGCAGCTGGGGCAGATTGGCCCGGATGATGTGGTGGTGTATGAGCTGAGTAGCTTCCAATTGTGGGATGCCGAGCGTTCACCGCAGATCGCGGTGGTGCTGATGATTGAGCCCGATCACCTCGATAAGCACGTTAATTTTGCTGAGTATGTCGATGCTAAGGCTAATATTCGGCGGCACCAGCGGCCAGGCGATGTGTGTATTTATCATCCGAGCAATCCATATGCCGCGCAGATTGCTGAGTCGCTTGACACGGACGTTGCGCGTGGCAGCCTGGGTACGCCACCACCGGCGTATCGCTATGGCACACCAGACGATGGCATGGTGTATGTGAAAGATGGTGCCTTTTGGCAGGGCGAGCGGCGGCTTTGCACAACGGATCGCCTGCAGCTGCCGGGTGCTCATAATATTGAGAATGCCTGTGCGGCGCTGAGCGCAGTGCTCGCCTTCGATCCACAGGCTGTGCCGCAGCGCCTGGCGGAGGGGCTGGCGAGCTTTGCTGGCTTGCCGCATCGCTTGGCCTTCGTGGCAGAGCAGGATGAGGTACGGTATTATGACGACAGTATTGCTACCACACCGGGCAGCGCCATTGCGGCGCTACGTGCCTTTGCGGAGCCCAAAGTTCTCATCGTTGGTGGGGCAGACAAAGGTGGTGATTACGAGCCACTTGCACAAGAGGTGTATGATCAGGGTGAGTCTGTCCGCGCTATCATTACTATGGGAGCGAATGCTTCGGCGATTGCAGCGGTATTACAAAACTATGATGTTGCTGCACCTATCATAACACTTGGTAGTGTGCCTATGACAGAGGTTGTGGATGCCGCTAAGCAGGCGGCCGAGCCTGGTGATGTCGTCATCCTAAGCCCCGCTGCCGCGAGCTTCGACCAATACCGTAGCTATGCCGACCGTGGTGAGCAATTTATTGCAGCGGTGCAGGGTAGTGAAGCATAAGCCGCTTTATCCTCGCGTTTTCCATGACCAATCGGTATAAGGGCAAATATCTCTCCAGTATGTTCATTTCTTGTATGAGAACTGCTTGCAGCTATGATGAGCAGTTTCCGTTATGGAACTGGCGAAGTAGAGTGCTATTTTGCGATTGAGCAGAATATACTATAATAGATTACAAACAATTGTATAAGCAATACAAGATAAGGAATCGACAATCCAATGGATCAACAACCACACACCAACCCACCACAGCCTGCCGCTGCGCCGCAGTATAGTAAGGGGCAGCTCGCCGTGGCCCGCGCCAATATGCCCAGTGATAACACTGTGCTGGCAGCCACCTTTATTGGCTTCTTTTTTATGACGTCGGCGTATTTTATTTTTACGGCACTGGCTGATCACTTCCATGCAGAAGAAACTAGCGTGATGACAGAGCAAGTCCCACTTTGGCTGAGGCTTATTATTGCTTTGTTTAGCGGTGCTATCCTCTTTGGTGTCATCCTTCTAGTTGGGATGTTTTTCATCCGGATGGAGCGGCAGAAGATGCTGGGCAATGCTATGCAGGTGGAGTATAGCGATTATGCGTGGTTGCGCGACTGGGCTAATGTCACAGCGGCCGACCTCGGTTTGCCACGGGTAGAGATCTTCGTCACGCAGAACCCAGTCATCAATGCCTATGCCTTTGGCTTTATGAATCCATACTGTATTGTGCTGCACTCTGGCTCGATCCGCTACCTCACGCCCGATGAGCTCAAGGCGGTCGTTATTCACGAGATGGGGCATATTAAGTACAAGCACACTGTAGCCATGCTGTATCTGCAGCCGTTCTTGGCACTGCCGTTTGTTTCCTCGGTGTCTGGCTGGCTAGCGGGCTTCTGGCAGCGCCGCACCGAGTATACGGCCGACCGCTTGGCGCTTACCTATACCGAAGATCCAGAGCTCGTTAAGAATGCGCTTGTCAAGGTGCACATTGGCCCTGATGTAGCAGAGGGTATGAACGAGACTGCTCGCCAGTGGCAGCGCTACACCGCTAACCGGCCAATGAACCGCTTTGCCCAGACCTTGAGCGACCATCCATACCTCGTGCGCCGGCTTGACCACATCGACGAAATGGCTGCTAAGCTCCTTGCGCCTCAAGCGCCAGCTGCACCAACTCAGCCCACAACGCCAGTCCAACCGCAGTAGGGGAGTGCGAGGCGATACATCGCTGTGTATACAGAGGCCACTATCCATACGATGGTGGCCTCTCGGTTTTGCTCGATGTATTGCGATAGTGTAATAACAACGAGACTCCGCACTTTACGTAAACAAAGGTAACGGAGTGAGCGAACGTGCAGCAATACGCTGCGAGATGTGTGCTCCAGCAATACTTTGCGCTACATAGTAGAGCCAGCACTCCAAGAGTGCGGTATAATAGACGTATGCAACCACTCAAAAAGCGCGCCGCTCAGCTCCTCGCCGATATCCTCGATGCGATTCATCGTTTGCAGATTACCGACAAAGCTACTCAGCTCACTCAGCTCGAGGTGCAGCTGGCCGACTCGCAAATTTGGGCTAATCCAGCCCACGCTCAGCAAGTATCGCGCCAGGCAGCAGCCCTGCGGGGGCAGATAGAGCCGTGGCAGGTGCTGCAGGCTCAGGCGAGCGACATTGTGGAGCTCATGGATCTTGGCGATGATTCGATGATACCAGAGTTCGAGCAGCAGCTTGCTGCCCTCGAGCACGACTACCAAGCACGCCACCGCGACCTCCTCTACAGTGGTGAACATGACGATCAACCGGCTATTATTAAGATTAGCGCTGGAGCTGGTGGTACCGATGCTCAGGATTGGGCAGCGATGCTCGAGCGGATGTATCTACGCTTTGCTGAGCAGCATAGCCTCCAAACAGAGCTCCTCGAGCGCTCGACGGGCGAAGAAGCTGGCATCAAGAGTGCGACATACAGCCTCCATGGTGCGTATGCCTATGGCCAGCTGCGCAGCGAGCATGGCGTGCACCGCCTGGTCCGGCTGAGCCCATTTAATGCTGATCATTTGCGCCAGACAAGCTTTGCTTTGGTGGAGGTGATGCCAGAGATCGCTGAGCCCGAGCAGGTGCAGCTTGAGGACAAAGACCTCCGGATTGACGTCTACCGTAGTGGTGGTAAGGGTGGGCAGGGCGTTAATACGACTGACTCGGCAGTACGCGTTACCCATTTGCCGACTGGTATCGTCGTTGCGATTCAAAACGAGCGCAGCCAAATTCAAAACCGTGAGACCGCGCTCACTATCCTGCGCTCACGCCTTGCTCAGCTCCAGCACGAGCAGCAAGCCGCCAGCCTGGCCGACCTCCGCACTGGTGAATCTGCTAGCTGGGGTGCGCAGATCCGCAACTATGTGCTCCACCCCTATACCCTCGTCAAAGATACCCGCACCAAACACGAAGCCCACGATGCTCAAGCTGTCCTCGACGGCGCCATCGACGGCTTTATCGAGGCGTATTTGGCGATGGGAGTGGGGGAGAAGTAATAGATATACAGGTAAGAGCAGTGCCTTTATTCGTATACTAGACCATTTTGTAATGTACGACAAAAATAGATCAAAAATAGCATCTATCTGTGGTAATAAGTGGTACAATAAGGGCATATGAGAGAAACTGATTTTTCCATCAAGCAATTGGTGGCATATTGCCTTGATTATGCAAATTTAACAGCATCGCCAACGTTAACACGGCCAGTCAGTACACATCTAATTCCAAGGGAGCTAATCGATCTTGACCGTATTATTTTTAGCAATACAGACGGATACTCTTTTGATTTACGTACGGCAATCAGTCAGAAGGAACAAAGCAGCCTAGGGGAAGCAGAGATTGAAGCGCTTCGGCAGGTCATTGTACGAGATACACCGATTGCTGAGGCAATTGCTAAGATTGATAGAAAATTTCGTGTCAATGGTTATACAAAGCAGGTTGTGCTCGAAACTAGCTTTGTTGACTTTCGAGCTAAGAAGATCAAGCGAGCATTTTTTGCAAATAATACAGAAGAGGAAGAAGGGGATGAGTTTGAAAAGTTCTCTCGTGCACTGATACGAATCCCTATTCAGCTCTCAGTAAAGCCTGATCAATACAACACCAGAGTCAACATTACGCTATTGGACGAAAGCGTCGCTATTCTTGTTAACCAGTTTCGAGATTGTATCCCGCAGGAAGACTTCGATGAGCTATTTTCATATATTGCCGAGCTGGAGGCAGAGGAGAAGCATTATTTACCACTAAAAAAGCAGTTTATCGAACAAGTCTGGAGTAGATTTTTTGCTATTCTTCATAGGATTGGTGCAGAAGCGCTGACTGAGGTGCCAAACTATACAGAATGCCGTATTATGCTGGTGAGCAAAGCGAACTACTTTTTGTCAGAGGACCTTGATGTAATGACAAAGCTGGACGAACAATCCCTTATAGATACAGCGATAAGCGGCTTCGTATCGAGTGATCAGATGGATATCGAAGAAGCAGTTGATGACAAAGGTGAAACGGAGATATTCTTTCCATTTTCGTATGATAAGTGGCAGTTGAAGACGCTTGGTATCGTCAAGAATAAAGCAGTTATTGTTGAGGGCCCTCCTGGTACTGGTAAGTCGCAAACAATTGCAAATTTGCTTGTGCATCTAGCAGCAACTGGTAATAAAGTCCTCTTCGCGAGTCAAAAAGACCAGGCGGTTCGTGGCGTAAAAGACAAGCTGAAGGAGCTCGCTATACCGTTTTTGTTTGGCTATATCCCAGACAGAGAATCGCGCCTTCATTCAGAAAACGACGAGAGAGATAGTGCGGCAAATACACTGGTATCGCTCGATAGAGAGTTTGAAAAGAAAGCACTATTGCCCGATCAAAAAGTTCCACTAACCTTGATTAGTGATTTTAAAGAAAAGTTTAATGATCACACCGCAATAGAACGCAAAATATTTGCTATTACAAATGAAATGAATGCCTTAGCAAAATATAAGGATTTTGCTGATTGCTCGATAACAGAAGAGCAATACGATGAGGAGGTGGGCTACATCAAAAAGCTGATTACTGTCACGCAGCAAACTAACCAGTTCGAGCAAGACCACCAGACATATGTTGAGCAGAAAGATATAGCATACCAAGACCTAGAAATTACACTGGATGCTGAAATCGAGACAATTGCAGCTATTATCAAAAAGTGTGAGGAAATTCTGCCAGAGCGATCAGGTTTTATTAACAAAGCAATCATTAATATTAAGCTCACAGCAATGCTTAAGACTACTGCTAAGGATCTTGCGCAGGAGATATATCGAGATATTGAAGCAGTTTTGTTTGATGATAGTCTGACAAAAACGCAAAAACTAAAACAATTGCGTCTCCTGAAGGACTATTTTGTGTATAGCAACCTTGTTGCACAAAAAGACGATCTCATGTCGATGGGCAAAGACAGCTTCTTGAAGAATCAAGGCATCCTTGCTGCACTTAACAAGCTCATCAAAGCGGAGTGTAAAGAGCAAGTGTTTGATCATATTGCATCTTATCGCCAGCTGCAGCAAGAACTTGATGGCTTGCGGCGCTCGATTGACTCTAATGCACAGCATGGGTATGGGACAGTCAATGATATACGCAAAGCGATCTGTGACTTGCGAAAGTTTTATCGAGAAGACACAATTGGTTTTGTACGCAATAGAGTGCTTGCTAATCTGGATGAGCTGAAGCAATCAAAAGAAACTCGGTCTAAACTAAGGCAAATAGCACGCTCTTTGACAAAAAGCAAAAAAGCATACCGGACATTTGACAAGCTCAAGCATGATCAACACAACTTTGATGTGATGTCGGATGTATTACCAATTTGGATGATGTCACTTGACGATGTAAGCCGTATTATTCCTCTGCAAGCTGGAGCTTTTGATTATGTTGTTATCGATGAAGCATCGCAGTGTAATCTCGCGTACGCACTCCCAGCAATGTTCCGTGCGAAGCATGTTATATTCTTTGGCGACAGCCTCCAAATGCGCGATACAAATACGCTCTTTAAGTCGAATGAGCAACTCACTGCAATTGCCAAGAAGCATGCGGTACCTGAGCAATTTCAGATAAAAGCAGAAGAAGATACAATTAAGTCGATTATGGATATTGCAGGGCTCGCAGGGTTTAAGACGGCAGTACTGAAGAATCACTATCGATCACCCAAAGAGCTTATTGGGTTTTCGAATCAGAATTTTTATGAAAAAGTTGGTCGCGCACTAGATGTCGTCAATGATAACATTTTGACCTACCAAGATACAAACCGTGTCTTGCTTAATCATGTGATAGATGTTGATCCACAGTTGGAGGACTCGGCAAAGACAAACCACTCAGAGGCAAACTATATTCGTCGACTTATCCAAGATATCCGCAATGATAAGCGATTAAAAAACAAATCGATAGCGGTCCTCACCTTTTTTAATGAACAGGCAGAGCTACTAGCTCGAGAGATTGATGATGATTCGATAAAGATATCAACGATTGAAGGCATCCAAGGAGATGAGCGAGATATCATCATATACTCGTTTGTTATTACCGATCCGACCAGTGGCAAGAGGCGCTACCAAGCGCTCACTGGCGAAGGTGGTGAAATCAAGAAGAGCGCAAACGAAGGCCGAGTGAATGTGGCGTTTAGTCGTGCGCGACAACAAGTCCACTGCGTGACATGTATACCACCAATAAGCTGGCCGGATGGTGTATGGATCAAGAAGTATCTCGCATATGTAGATGCGCATGGTTTTGTAAGACGCCACGAAAAGAGCGAGCTACAATTTGATTCAAAGTTTGAAGAAGATGTGTACGACTATCTTATGAATAAGTTATCGCCAGAAGACTACCTTATCCAAACACAAGTCGAAAGCTGCGGGTTTAAAATTGATCAAGTAATTACCGATATAAGAAGTGGCAAGAAGCTTGCAATTGAGTGCGATGGACCAACCCATTTCGAGCACGGAGATGGTCAAGTATATGTCCAGAGTGACTGGGAGAGGCAAGGTGTACTTGAAACGGCTGGTTGGAGTTTTTATAGGATATCATTTTTTGATTGGTATAACATGAGATATAATGCACGTCAAGATCTTGTACAATATATCGCTGACTACTTTGTAGGTGATATTGATCGCCAAGATATGCCAATCATTCATGATCTACAACAAAAATGCACCCTCCCAGCAGATAAAAGACAAGATGTCTACAAAACACGCATAAAACAATCGCATCAATACACTAACACAGAAGAGGTGCAACAAGAAACAGTTAGCTCTAATACACCTGATGCACGTAACAAGCATACCTTCACTGTTGGAGACAGGGAAGTAGACCAGAATCGATTCGATTGGTATCTATCTTCTCGTATTGGGCAGACGATCAAGATTCGATACCAATCAACACGCTCGGGGAGTGCCCGCTCATTTCGAGAGCTAAGGCTATACAAATACGATGCGACATATCTATATGCTGCAAAGCAAGGGGTAGATCGCCCGTATCGATATCGCCGAGATAGGGTTGTTGAGTTCCGAAAATAAGATGAGGAATGGTGCTTGGCTATATTTTGTTTGATCAACCACTCCTTTCTCGCTCCATCCCCCAGCCATGTGCTATACTGGTATAGTGATATTGTTAGACAGAGTAACCAAACGGTATGATAAGGATGCCAAGCCGGCGCTCGATCGGGTGAGCTTGCATGTTGAGCCCAATGAGTTCGTCGTTATTATTGGCACGAGCGGGGCGGGCAAGAGCACGCTACTTAAGCTCCTTACCCGCGAAGAGAAGCCTACAACGGGCAAGATTGTGGTCGGTGGTATCGACTACGACACCCTCAAGGATAAGCATATTCCACTGCTGCGCCGCAAGATTGGTGTGGTGTTTCAGGATTTTAAGCTGTTGCCGCAGCGCACGGTGTTTGAAAACGTGGCCTTTGCGCTGGAGATTGCAGGCATGAGCAACCGCGAGATCAAGAACACAGTGCCCAAGGTGATCGACCTCGTTGGCCTCCGGGGCAAAGAGAAGCAATTTCCGCACCAGCTCAGTGGTGGTGAGCGCCAGCGCGTGGCGATTGCCCGTGCCGTTGTGCGCCAGCCCAAGATTCTTATCGCTGATGAGCCCACTGGCAACCTCGACCCCAAGCACAGCTGGGATATCGTCCGTTTGCTCGAGAAGATTAATAAATATGGCACGACCGTGCTCCTGACCACCCACAATGTCGAGATCGTTAACCGGCTCAAGCGCCGCGTCATCACCATTGAGCATGGCAAGATCACGCACGACCAAGCCAGAGGGAGTTACCGCCAATGAGCCGCCGCAAAGATACCGCCCGCGCCCTGATGCAGCAAAAGCGCCGCCGTCGCCAGTGGCTGACGTTTGTCCGGATGTGCCGCTATGGCGTTAATAACTTTAGCCGCAACGCCTGGCTGACAGTTGCTGCGACGCTGGTGATGACGATTACACTGCTGATTGTCTTTACTACCTTTGTCGCCCAGCGCTCGCTGGCCGATACCGCTCAGGCTATCAACAAGGATATCGACCGCTCGATCTACCTCCGCCCTGATGTCTCGGAAGAGCGCGCTCAGCCGGTGCTGGTAAGTTTGCGCCGCCTCAGCAACGTCGAGTCAGTCCGCTTCATTAGCACAGAGGAAGCCAAGGAGCAGTTTGCCAAGGCCAACAAGGACGATGAGGCTAAACTGAACGCCCTTAAGGAGGCGACGAATTCACTGCCCGCGACGATCCGTATCACGCTGCATGACAACAACGACACATCGCAGCTGATAGACTTCGTCAATACCAATTCTGCGCTCAAACCACTGATTAGCGCCACCCAGACGCCGACCTTTATGAGCCAGCGGCGCAACGGTACAACACGCATCGCAGAGTGGACGCATATGTCGCAAAAGGCTGGAGTAGCGGCTAGTGTGCTCTTTATCGCTATTTCATTCTTGATTATCTTCAATACCATCCGCATGGCGATCTTCAACCGGCGCGATGAGATCGAGATGATGAAGCTGATTGGCGCCGACCGGGGCTTTATTCGCGGGCCATTCCTCGTGGAGGCAGTGGTGTATGGGGTGATCGCCGCGGTGATTGCGACCACCTTGGGCATCATTACACTCTTTCTCTCGGGCAATTCGCTCAAGAAGTGGGGGGTTGCTCTCCAGCCCACGATTGATATGGCAGCATCCTACTGGTGGCTTATTGCCCTGGTGATGATGGCACTAGGCGCATGCATTGGCGTCATCTCATCGCTAGTAGCCACTCGCCGTTACCTAAAGATTTAGCATTGATACAAAGGAGGTCCGTGTTGACAAAGCACACACCGCTTGTTACCATAAGAAATATGAAACAATCCACCACATCTGTTTCGCGTGCCCATACTGCTGTGGCCGCACCCAAAAAAACCAAGGGGCTTGCCACCAAGTCGGTCATCGTGGCGGCTGCCGTGATTATGGCGCTGAGTACGCCAGTTAGCACCTACCTCGGTGTGACCACCGGGACTGCCTCGGCTGTGTCACAGGAGGAATACCAGCGGCAGATCGATGCGCTCAATAAGGAGATTGGGCAGTATCAGTCGCAGGCCAAGGAGCTGAACGAGAAGGCAAAGAGCTTGCAAAATGAGCTCGAGGTCTTGTCGAAGCAGAAGGCGATGATCCAAGCGCAGATCGACATCAGCCAGAAGAAGCACGACCAACTGCAAGAGAAGATTACCCAGACAAAGCGCGACATCAAGGCTAACCAAGACGCCTTGGGCGACACGCTGGCCGATATGTATGTCGACCGCACTATTAGCCCGCTGGAGATGCTGGCCAGCAGCCGGAACCTTGGTGACTATGTGGTGGAGCAAGATCGCCGCGATAGCATCCAGACCACGCTGAGCGAGACGATTACTCGGGTCAATAAGCTCAAAAAGCAGCTAGAAGAGCAAAAGAAGGAAGTCGAGCGTGTCCTGGCCGACCAAAAGAACGCCCGCGAAGCCCTCGCTGCCAAAGAGCGCGAGCAGGCCGACCTCCTTGCCCGCACCCAAAATGAAGAAGCAAACTACCAAAAGCTCACCGCCGACCGCGAGAGCGAAAAAGCCCGCGTCCAGAAGGCGCAGCAGGATGCCATCCAAGCGGCCATCCGCAACGCTGGCGGTGGTGGTTCACTTGGTATTACCTCTGGTGATGGCTCGATGGGTGGCTACCCATGGGCTGGTGGCTGTACCGTTGATGCCAATGCGTTGTCGCACGGTGGCGCATCTGGTGGTGGCGAAGACCCACTGGGCTATGGCTGCCGTCAGTGTGTAAGCTACACTGCCTGGAAGACTTACCAAAAGACTGGCTACGCACCACGCTACTGGGGCAATGCCAACATGTGGCCGGCTGCTGCTCGCAACGCTGGTTTCTCGACGGGTCGCACTCCACGGGCCAACGCCCTTGGTGTCATCTCGGCAGGGCAGTACGGGCACATTGTCTATATCGAAGGCTACGACGCTGGCAGCAACACTGTCCGCATTAGCCAGTTTAATTACCTCAACGCCGGTGGCCCTGGCTGGGGTCATTATAGCGAAATGACGGTGCCCGCTAGTACGTACGATACGTATATTTATCTGTAGGAAATAACAGCCATCGCACGTGATGGCTGTTATTTTAGTTGGTGCTTTCTCCTGTAGAGAGTTAACCTAGCATTGGCTTGCATTGCCATGCTGGATTAGATGTGATTTAATGAGAGCTAGTTATGAGCGAAGTTCCAAAAATCCCACACACACACCTCATTTGATGGTGCACACGAAAAAGCGCTAGATACAGATGAATCGGCGGTAGAAGAGCAAGCAGAACGCAATCCAGCTGAATTTGCTTGGTTGCTTGGTGCTAGAGCGACAAGAGAACCGGATGAGGACTCTCCTGTTTCGATTATGACCCTCATCAGAGAAGGTCGAACACGATACACTGGCCCGACAATTGCTAAATATGTCACAATTGGAGTTCGTGGTACACCAGCGGGCACTCTTGTCAATATCCCTATGGTGTATCCTATGTCGCAAGAGCAAGTTGATTATGCACAGAAAGTAGCTGCAGAGATGGCGACACCAGAGTACAAGGCACGAGAAAGAAGGTGCTTGGAGCAATTATGGGCGCAAGATGCAGCTGAACGAAAAGCGCGAATGCAGCAACAAAAAGGACTAATGAAGATGGCGCTGCAGGGTATAAAACTCATCATACAGAGATGGCGCTCTGCGAAATAAAATAAGATAGAGCTCTATTTATAGTCTATGCTGCTGGTGGGATCTCGAGCTGCTCTTCGGCCCAAGTAGCATTTTGGGTAAATTTAGCTTTACCCGTCTCAGGCGGGCTAACCCGGTAGCCATACTGGTTATACTCTGTACCAATCGGGTCATCCCTCTCGCAGCGCCGGAGGGGCTGGGTATCAGTGGGCAGCTGGGCAATGTAGCTGTTGCTAAAGGCGGCGCGTGCATCGGCCTGGGCCATATGAGCCAGTAGGACAAAGAGTTCTTTGACGTTGCTGACTGCCTCGCTTGTGCTGGGCGGCTTCTCACCACCGTAGGTAAAGCCGTGCTGCTCCTGTGCTAAGAGGTCTTGATCAAAACCGTGGCTACAATCGCGGCAATCGAGACAGCGCTCGTAGAAATAATGCACCGCGTAGGTAATCTCACTATGTGTGATGGTGATGGGCGGCTGGTCACCACGGGCGCTATTTCTCATCCCGGCAATAATGCGTGTGAGGCTGTCGATGACACCGTGGAGGATTTGCTCGCGCTGGTGGCGTTCGCGGTCGATAGTACGCATGGCACCGAGCCCCTCGCTGCTTTTGTATGGGGCAGTAGATTCGCACACAAGCGCAAGATAACCAACCTGACTAGCCCGAAGAGAAACGCGCTCAGCAAGCAGTTGTGAGTCGCTCTCAACAGTGGATGGTAATGGGCAAACAGGCGCTGCTTCTGAGCTGACAACGGCAAGAGACATTAGATAACCTCACTCGTTTTGATTAAAGAATGGTAATTGTCTATTATACGAGGATGAGGTAAAAATGCAAGGAGGTTGGATCCTCGGTGTGCTATTCACATTCTTTTGCCACACCGCCCGAGCGTAGTATAATACCATAGTATGGTACAGAGTGACACGGCGAGCGCGAACCGCTCGAAATATGACTATGATGAACCAAAAAAGCTGACTATCTCGCAGCTAACGGCTTTGCTCGTGGCGGTGCTGCTGCTGGGGGCTGGCTTTGTGGCAGGGATGTATGCCGACAAGCTCTATGCAGCGATTGCACCAGTCTTTGGTCTCAAGGTATCGGCCGATAGTATCGACCTCAGTAGTGTGCAGCAGACCTATCGCAAGCTTAAAGCAGAATATGATGGTAAACTGGACGATACGAAGCTGATCGATGGCGCTAATCGTGGCCTAGCTGCAGCTACTGGCGACCCCTACACTACCTACATGGACAAGCAAGAGACCGAGCAGTTCGACCGCAGCCTCAATGGCGAGGTGAGCGGTATTGGCGTGGAGATCGCATCACGGGGCAACCATCCAACGGTAGTGCGCGTCGTCGATGACTCACCAGCAGCCAAAGCAGGCCTGCGAGCCGGGGATATATTCCGCAGTATTAATGGCCAATCGGTGGTGGGGCAGAACTCTGAGGTAGTGGCTGGCAAAGTGCGGGGCGAGGCTGGCACAACCGTCAAGCTCGTGATGCAGCGCGAGGAATCGACCGAGGAATACACTATCGTCCGAGCCAAGGTAAGTGACGCCAGTGTGCGTAGCCAGATTCGCGACGGCGTGGGTATCCTTACCATTACCCGATTCGATGACCAAACTGGCCGACTCGCGCGCCAAGCGGCAGAGCAGTTCGTCCAGCAGGGGGTGCGGGCTGTGGTGCTCGACCTACGTGACAACGGTGGCGGCTATGTAACGGCTGCTCGCGAGGTCGCAAGCCTGTGGCTTGAGAACAAAGTCGTGGTAGTGGAGAAGTCTGGCGACGTCGTGCGAGACACGGTGCACAGTAGTGGCCAAGCACTGCTCAGGGGAGTGAAGACAATCGTCCTCGTCAATGGCAATAGCGCCAGTGCTAGTGAGATCGTAGCGGGGGCACTACACGACCACAAAGCGGCGACATTACTCGGCGAAAAAACCTTCGGCAAGGGCACGGTGCAGCAGCTATTTGACCTACCCGACGGCCGTAAACTCAAAATCACCGTAGCACGTTGGTATACCCCAAGTGGCCGCAATATCTCGCAGGGGGGTATTGCGCCAGATACTGAGGTCAAAATGAGCACCGATGATCGCAACGCTGGCCGCGACCCACAGCTCGATAGCGCACTGCAAAAGTTTGCAGAATAGACATATATCCAACAAAATGCAAACGATTGTTCGCCAAGAGTATTGTATTTGTTCTAAATCTACGCTACCATAAAGGCATATGGACAGACGAAAGAAAATTCTCTTAGTAGAAGACGACACCGCGCTGCTGGCAGTGTATCGCTCGCGGCTAGAGCTGGAGGGCTTTGCGGTGAGCGAAGTGCACAATGGCGAAGATGCACTTTCGGCAGTGGTCGATGTTCGGCCTGATCTGATCTTGCTTGATGTGATGATCCCCAAGATCAGCGGCTTTGACGTGCTTGATATTTTGCGTAACACCCCAGATACTACCAACGTCCGCGTTATCATGCTGACGGCGCTGAGTCAGCCCAAAGACAAAGAGCGGGCTAAGCAGCTAGGAGTTGATGACTACCTCGTCAAGTCGCAAGTGATGATTGGCGACGTAGTGGCCCGCATTAAGTATCACCTAGGCATGAGCCAAGAATAACAGAGGCTAGAGGGCTGTCGAACAAAGTGTGCAGCGAGCCCTTGCTTCTGAGTGATTTTTCCTCAGCATTGTTTCATGGTATTATAAAAAGATGACGGAAAAACATTCGGCATCACTCCCACCACGGCAGCCCGAGCACCTCTTGACGTAGCCAATTACAACGGACGGCACGCCAAAAGAGCGTGCAACTCATCTCGATACGCACAGTATTCCCAAGCGCCAAGATGTGCCACGCCACCAGTGGAATGTACTGCGCAGCAGCGGTCAGCTCGACGAAGGGTGGATTGATAGAGAGATTACCGACAAGGATGGCACGGTGCTAGTGCGGATGACCAAGCTAGTCAACCGAAGCAACATCCACCAGCTCGAGAAATGTGTGCCACTCGCGGTGCTACAGGAGCAAAACGTTGACTTCACCAATGCATACCTGCAAAAAGCCTATGGCGTGATGATGGAGGGTGGCAAGCTGCAGCCCGTTGCTGATACCACTCATGCTACTACCAGCAGCCAAGAGCAACAAACAGAGGTGCTGCCTGCTCAAAGTGGCAATACATATGATCATCTCGGTGGGGGTAGTGCGCGCCAATTAGTTGGAAGCGTGGCAGCAAAAGCGAGTGATACAGAGGTGGATAATAGCCTCCTCGTGGAGCGGGTACTCGGACGCGTAGAGTAATAAGGCTATCTTTTAGGACAAAGCGTGTTATTGCTGAATAATACAAGCATAGATACTTATTGGTAATACGCACCAAACGTGCTGGACTTATTATCAAAAACAAGAAAACCACCTCGGCTATGAGGTGGTTTTGCATGTGCACTATAAAACACTTACGCTGCGCTGACACACACTTGGGTGCGTGGCTGGGTCTTGCCAGTGAAGGTAGACTTCTTGACCTTCTTGAAGCTGACAACACCACTGTGAGCGGCGTGGATGGTGTAGTTGCGGCTCATGTATGTGCCAGGGCCGGCAATCTTCGTAGCGCCCGTCTGGCGGACGAGGACCTCACCAGCATTGACCTGCTGGCCACCGAAGCGCTTGACGCCAAGGCGCGCCCCAGCGTTATTGTGGACGTTCTTGCTTGAGCCACCTGCTTTGACTTTTGACATATCACTCCTTTAGCTAATATAAACAATCTATACGATTATACGTGAGGGCGCGGGCGAAGTCAAGCGGCGAGTGGACGAGATCGCACCATCTCTCTGTGCGGCGCCTGCTTTGGCGGCCGCGCCGGCCAGGCAGATATTGGCCAGCTGGCGCTATGGTGGTATAATTAGCTATATTATAGATGCAATAATGATATGAAAAAGGAGTGATGATGGTAGGACGATATGACAGGATCGGATCTCAAGGTGAGTGGCCGTATCCGGGCAGCGGGCCGAGTGGCAGCTCGGACACTGAGGCAGGTTTGGCACGGCTTGAGGCGCTTCGATATGTTGATGTATCAGAGCAAGGGGAGGGCGGCACTCCACAAGGCGATCGTGCGTCTGCTGCAGATGCGCTTCGAGCAAGCCTAAGAGAAGTGGCTGATCCTCGTGAACCGACAGCGCCAGCTGCGCCACAAACTCCGGAGGGCATACGTGCAGCGCTTCATGGTGGGATGAACGCTCACGAAGCACCAGCTCCTCAGGCAGTAGAAGAAATACGGGCAGATCAATACAGAGAAGCCCTTTGGAGCGCAGAAGGGACACTCCGCAACACTCCAGAGGTGTTGGTTGCTGCAGCAGATGAGTTAGAGAGTATCATTAAAGGCGGCAACGTACCAGTAAGTGTTGTGCCTCGTTTGAAGGCTGTAGTGAAGTCTCTACGTGCCATTAACCTTCATGATCTTGGTGTTGCACAATCGTACGTAGGAACTGAAGCTTACAAAATGGACATGGAGGCAAACAATTGCCAATAATTCCATGCTACCAGAGCGGTACGAAGAACCTCAGCTATGTCATGCTGAGGTTCTTGCTTATTGAAACTGCTAGCATGTAGAAGGAAGCACGTGTATTACTCGATGACCAGAATGAGATTTTACCCCAAGGTTATTTCATTACTTCCATCACCAACAATTCTCGCGCTACTACCTGGTTCTCGCGGTAATAACAGAGGTCAGCAGGGCGAATGTGCTGAAGTGGGCGGCGCTGGTAGCCCAGTCGCTCTAGCTGGGTGATGAGTGGTAGGTGAGTGAACTGCCCATCGCTGCCGCGCCAAGCGGGCACCGCAATAACCAGTGGTGTGCCAGGGCTCAGCTGTGGACGAAGATTAGTGAGAAAATGGCTGATGATATGGTTGCACGTGGTATGCACAGCACTGAGCTTAGCAGGGGCAGGTGGGGCAGAGAAGGGCTGGCCAAGGTATGTCTCGCAGACGACGGCGCTGAGCTGCTGGGCATCTGTCCACTGGTAAGTAGTGGCATCAGCCTGAGTAACGTCCTGCACCGCGCCAGAAGTAGTATCGGCAGAGCGGCGCTGCAGCCAGGCGAGGTTCTCGCTGGTGTAGCTGACCATCTTAGGGTTTAGGTCGCTGCCGCACACATCGTAGCCTAGGAGGAGCGCCTCTTGCAAGACGGTACCAGTGCCGCAGAATGGATCGAGCAGCACGGGGCGCGGCGCTGAGTGCTCGGTAGTAGGCGAAGGTTGCACCAATGGCCCAGCCATATTAACCATCATGCGGGCAAGCTTGGGCGGCAGCATGCCAACGAAGGCATCAGTGCGCGGACGGGCTTGGTCGCGTGCGGCCAGGGCAGAAATGTTTTGCGCGCCAACACTCTCCGCCACAATAACCCGTCCATCCTGGGCTCGCACTACCAGCAGCTCAATGTGGTGGGGCGAACGACCAAGCTTGTTGTGATGGCTCGTGGCGGTATTGAGCGCCGGAGCGGCGTTGGGGATGAGGCGCAAGCTCGTGCCAGTTGCGCGCAATTTTGTCTTAAGAATAAGGCCAGTCTTTTGCACCTCGCGGGCGGTGGCAGAGAAGCCATAAGCGCTCATGCCCAGCGTAATCTTGTGCGGCGCGTCCTGCCACTGTGCGCTATAGTGGCGGACGATTTGCCGACTCACCGCCAGCCAGTTACCGCGCAGCTCTAACACCACCCGGCCCGCCTTTTGGCTGCCACCTAGGCGCTCAAAGGCGAAAGTATCGGAGGTAATAGTAGCGGCTTGCGCGCCAAACCAACGCACCGCCGCCGCGCCATACAGACACTCCAGCTCCGCCACACCCAGGGCCGGCTGCCGGCCAAGAATTGCAATATACATATGCCTAGTATAGCGCAAAAGTGGGTGAGAATGGAGGGGTGGCGGCACGAACGGTATGTTAGATAGAGGTAGCCGACCACTCTCGAGCTTGTACGACAAGCTTTCGTACTCAGTCTGATTAAAGCGTTAGAAAAGGTTCGCCTCGCTGCCTCGTGGTATAATATACCGTAGCTATGCAGAAATATATCAAAAAAATGAAACAGCTGTCCTTCCGCACCTGGTTGAGTATTATGACGTTTGTGCTGATTGCCTTGATTCTATTCTTGTCGCGGCACGAACTTCTCCAGGCGTGGCATTTGCTGCAGCAGGTCAATATATGGGTCTTGATTGCCGTCTTCCCAGTGGCGGCGTTGGGGTACTTGGCAGCGGGCGAGATGATCTTCTCATATCTCCGGCAAAAGGGCTTCGTGCGCGATGTGAGCCCCTTTGCCCTGATGCGCTTGTCGCTGGAGCTAAACTTCGTCAACCACGCTTTTCCCAGTGGTGGCCTGAGCGGTATATCATACGCCAACTGGCGCTTACGCAAATACGGCGTCTCGACGGGGCGCGCAACGATGGCCCAGATGGTGCGCTATGTCATGGGCTTTGTGGCAGTGGTGCTGTTCCTTGCAGTGGCAGTGGTAATAGTGACGATCGATAGCGGCGTGAACCGCTGGATCATCCTAATGAGTGGGGGGCTGGTATTTTGCCTGACGATGATCACGCTACTAGGAGTATACTTGCTGACGAGCCAGCAGCGGTTACGCAAGGCGGCGCATCAGATTACGCTGACGGTCAATGGCCTAGCGCGGCGTATCCTGCGGCGCACAAAGCCAGTGATGGACGAAGCTGCGGTGCGGCGCTACTGCGACGACCTCCACACCGATTTCCTTGAGCTGCGGAGGGACAAGAAGCTGCTGTGGCAGCCCTTTGTCTGGAGTATTGTCTTTACGATCATGGAGATCTTGCCCTTCTGGATGACCTTCCAGTCGCTGGGAGTATCAGTTAATCCTGCATCAATTCTCATCGCCTATGGCGTGGCCACGACCATGGCGGTGGTTGTTGCTACTCCTGGTGGAGCTGGTGCGTATGAGGCGGTCATGGTGGGGATCTTGGCGCTCTCGGGCGTGAGCCAAGGCCAAGCCATCGCTGGAACGATGCTCTACCGCGTGATTGCCATCGTTACCACACTGGTGTTTGGCTATGCATTTTATCAACTAACCATCATGCGCTATGGACGCGACAAACCTCCCACCACTGAGCGTTAGCGATTTCCTCGCCTGTGCGAGCCAGGTGCTGGAGGGGGCGTTTCCGGTACTGACGGTCGAGGGTGAGGTGGCTAGTATGGCGGTGCGCCAGGGGAAGTTTGTCTTTTTTGACCTCAAGGACGAGACAGGCAGCGTGAGCTGCTTTATGATGGTGTGGCAGCTCCGGGTGGCGCTAGAAGATGGCATGCAGGTAGCAGTGCAAGCCGTGCCGAAGCTTACAGCGCGCGGCAAATTCAGCCTGACAGTGCAGCAGGTGCGACCAGTCGGGCAGGGGAGCATTAAGAAAAACTTCGAGCTGCTGCGCCAGCGCCTGAGTGCAGAAGGGCTCTTTGCTCCAGAGCGCAAGCGGCCAGTGCCCGAGTGGCCCGAGCACATTGCCGTAGTGAGCAGTCCCCAGGCAGCAGGCTATGCCGACTTTATGACCATCATTGGCCAGCGCTGGGGCGGTATGCAGGTCGATGTCTATGCAGTGCCAGTCCAGGGTGCTGGCGCGGCCGATCGGATCATCCGCGCCATTGAGCGCTGCAACCGCCAAGCGGTGGTACCGCAGGTGCTGGCGATTGTGCGTGGTGGCGGCAGCGCCGATGATTTGCAGGTTTTTAACGACGAAGCGCTGGTGCGGGCAATCGCTGCAAGCCGCGTGCCAACAGTGGTTGGGGTAGGGCATGACACCGATGAAACATTAGCTGATCTCGCCGCTGACGTCCGGGCTGTGACGCCGACTAACGCTGCTCAGCTCATCACGCCTGATGCTACGGCAGTGCAAGCGCGGCTAGCCGAACAGTTGCAGGCAATGAAGCGAACGATTATTGCCACGGTAGATGATGAGCTAGTATCGGTCCAGCATCAACTGGCCGAAGCTCGGGCAAGGCTAGCCAGGCGGCAGCAGGCACTCGAGCAGCAATGCGCAGCGCTGCAGGCTCGGCTCCGGCTGTATAACCCTGCAGCAACCCTAGCGCGTGGCTACGCGCTGGTGCGTGGCCAGGCCACCGTCGGCCAGACAATCACCATTGAGCGATATAGCGATATGATAACAGCGGAGGTAACCCATGTCGAACGCAAAACAACCACCAAAACCAGCTAAAACGGCCGCTACGCCAAGCACCAGCGCCCGGCGTACGTCATCAACCACCCGGGCCAAGCGCACCACGCTGAGTGATGACGACCAACTGGCGATGGCCCTCGCAGCAGAGGGAATCACGCCGGATTATAGTCAAACGAGCAACCCGTCGGTTGACTCATCAACGCCGCAGCCTAGCCAGCAGAGCAACGCAGATAACCGTTCACTGCGTGAACAAATGGAGCAGCTGGAGGAGATCTTGGTGTGGTTTGACAGTGATGAGTTTGAGCTCGAGGCGGCGGTAGAACGCTACCAGCAGGCCGCACGCGTTGCTGAGCAGATCGACCAGCGCCTAACCGAGATCAAAAATAAGGTAACCATCATCACAGAGGACACAGCCGCCTGATGATGTGGTGGGCACTCCTGGTCATCATCCTGCTGTTTTGCGCTATGGCACTGACGGGCGCGCCCTATGTGCCGTCGCACCGCCGCGATGTGCAGCAGGCGCTGACCAAACTCTATCGCCTTAGGGCAGAGGATTGCTTGGTGGATATGGGCTCAGGCGATGGCGTGGTCTTGAAGGTCGCCCGCCAGCAGGGCGCACGGGCCTTTGGTGTGGAGCTCAACCCACTCCTCGTCTTGCTCTCGCGCTGGCGTTTGCGTGGCGATACCAAAGCGATGGTGGTGTGTGGTAACCTCTACCGCACGAACTTTCCAACTGGCACCACAGTGGTCTACACTTTTGGCGACTCGCGCGACATCGCTCGGATGGCTGCCCATGTGCAGCAGCAAGCCACCCGCCTTGGCACAGACCTATGGTTTATCTCCTACGCCTTTGCCGTGCCTGGCTGGACACCAGTGCGCGAGCAGGGCGCGCATAAGCTGTACCGGGTGTGGGCAGGGCAGCACAAATAGCATCCCGCTCTTGTCTATCGCCCCAGGCATAAGTATAATAGGGGTATGACGAAGCAATCTTACAAACGACGAAGTTTTCTTAGTGGCAGCACCTTTGCCATTATTGGGCTAGCCCTGCTGGTGGTGCTCTTTGGTGGGTTTTCGGCCTGGGCCTATACCAACTATACCGAGGCCAAGAGCAACCTCGATAGCAAGATTACCGCAGCGCAAGCTGAGGCCAAAAAGACGCAAGCAGACGAAGACGAGAAAAAATTTGCCGAGCGCGAGAAGCAGCCCATGCTGCAGTTTGTTGGGCCAGATGACTATGGCCGCCTGACCTTCGATTACCCCAAGACCTGGAGTGCCTACCAAGCCACCGATGTGAGCGAGGGCGGCGGCAAGACGTACGAGGCGTATCTCAACCCTCGCGTCGTGCCACCAGTGACAGATACACAGAAGATTGCCATTCGCATCAGCATCGAGCAAAAGATCTACGACAAAGCGGTGGCCGACTACGACAGCCAAATCAAAAAAGGTGAGCTGAAGTCGAGCGCCTGGAGCAACGACAAAGGCCTGACGGGCACGCGCCTAGAAGGGAACTTTAGCAAAGATATCCGTGGCACCGCAGTGGTGATCAAGATGCGTGACCGGACACTCACGGTGCGGACGGATGCCGACGTATTTAATAACGACTACGAAGCCCTGATAAAAACCATTAAATTTAACGAATAAATATAGAACATTGCGACGATCTGTGCTACAATGCAGCTGGTATGAGCACGGAGGGGAATGCGGTTATGATGAGCGGCGCTTCCTGGGGGGAGGCGTCGCTCTTTGTTGCGGCGGCACACGACCTCAAGTCGCCACTGGCGCTGCTACGGCAATTGGCGCTGAGCTTGGAGGCTGGGGGGCTGTCGCCCGTCGAGGTGGCCGAGCTAGCCCGGCGGATGGCGCTAACCAGCGAGCGGGCCTTGCGCCTCACCACCGACCTTACGCAATCCACCCGTCTCCACGAGGAGTTATTTGGCATCGAGCCGCTCAACTTGGCGTTGGTGGCGCGCGATGTTGTGGCCGAGCTCCAGCCACTCTACGCAGCCAAGGGACGTCGCCTGACGGTACGCTTACCGCGGCGGGCAGTGGTGGGTCTCGGCAACCGCGACCTCCTGCGGCGCGTCCTGTGCAACTTCGCCGACAACGCACTTCACTACAGTGGCGAAGGCGATGCACCCGTGGTAGTGCGACTCTCCCGGCGAGCTGGCGGCCAGGTAATCCGCCTAGCAGTACGCGACTATGGCCCAGCTATTGCGCCATCGCTCTGGCAGCAATTGGAGCAACGCCTTGGCGTCAGCGCACAGCCGCTGCACAGCCGGCCAGGCAGCAGTGGCCTAGGGCTCTACATTGCAGGGCAATTTGCCAGCGCGATGGAGGCGCAAATTGGAGCAGTTCGACACCGCGATGGTGCGACCTTTTACATCGATCTTCAGGCGGTGTATCAACAGAGGTTATTATGACGCAATCACCGCCGCGGGTGTTGGTCATCGACGATGACCAATGGTTTGCTGAGCTGCAGCTTGCGGCAGTGCGGCGGGCTGGTATGGTGCCTGTCTATGCGGCCGATGTGCTGGCTGGTATAGCAGCGCTCGACGAGGCACTCCCAGCAGTGATCATTCTCGATATGTTCATGCCCGGGGGTAATGGCCTGGTGCTGCTCCACGAACTGCAATCGTATAGCGATACAGCACGTATCCCCATTATCATCTGTAGTAATAATGCAAGCGACATGACGCTAGCTGATCTCGCACCCTACGGTGTCGTTGCCTTGCTGGACAAAACAACGATGCACCCGAGTGACGTGACGAACGTACTAGGCAGGTATACCCTAAGCGAGGTAGTGACATGAGTATGCAGCGCACCACAGCGATCGTCCTGCGCCGCACCAACTATGGCGAGGCCGACCGCGTACTGCAATTGCTCACGCCAGAAGGGCAGCGGGCAGTGATCGCCAAGGGTGTCCGGCGCGAAAAAAGCCGGCTAGCTGGGGCGGTTGAACTCTTTGCGATCAGCGATGTCGTCATCCGCCAAGGGCGCAGTGAGCTGGGCGTGCTAACGCAGGCCCGCCTGACGAAGTATTATCAGACAATCGTGGCCGATTATGACCGCCTGCAAGCTGGCTATGCCGCCATCCAACTGGTGACACAAGCTAGCCGCATGCTGGACGAGCCAGCGTGGTATGAGGTACTGCGCTTGGTATATGAGGGGCTCAATCAGCCTAGCGTACCCGTCATGCTTACTCAAGCCTGGCTAGCTATCCACTATGCAGCGTTGCAGGGCTACGAGCTTAACCTAGTGCGCGATGTGCTGGGCCAGCCGCTCCACCCTGAGCGGCGGTATATGTATGACGGGTCGGAGCGTGGCCTGCGCCTGAGCGACCAAGGCGATATCACCACGGCGCACATTAAGCTGCTCCGCCTGCTGGCAACGCGCCCACCTACATTGGTAGCACAGGTCGGTGGTGTGCTAGCTATTTTGCCCGAGTGCTGGCTGGTGGCACGGCAGCATGCTGGGGTGTAATGCTATAGCTTGAACCTTAAATCCTTCCTGTCGCCCCATAGCAGCTCACCGCACCGAAAATGTTCCGGCCAGAACATGCAGCAGCACTCTTCCGTTTGCTTGGTGGCTGGCCTCCATATATTTTCTTGTTCGGTGAGCTGCTTGGGGCAGAGCGTGAGATTATTGAGATGGAGGTATCAATGCCGCGTATAGCCATAAGACATACTCTACTTTAGGAAAATGCTATAATAATACCAAAGAACCAATCATGAAGCTGCCGCGTTGCCAACGCGGAGAAAGGACGCGTGTGAGTAGCGCAACGAGTAACGTAACAATGGAAGCAATTATCAGCCTGTGCAAGCGCCGCGGCTTTATTTATCAGGGGTCGGACGTGTATGGCGGCCTGAGTGGCACGTGGGATTATGGCCCGCTGGGCGTGCAGCTGAAGCGCAATATTATGAACCTGTGGTGGCGCAGATTCGTCGACGAGCGCGACGACATGTACGGTGTCGATGCGGCAATTTTGATGAATCAGAAGGTGTGGCAGGCGAGTGGACATGTGGATACCTTCGTTGATCCGCTATGTGAAGACATGGTTAATCACCGCCGCTACCGCACCGATCATATTCTTAAAGACAATGGCGTTGATGCAGATGGTATGACCATGGAGCAGATGGACGCGGCGATTGTAGAACAAGGCATCAAAAGCCCCGACGGTAATCCACTGAGCAAATCGCGGACGTTCAATATGATGTTCAAAACGCACGTTGGTGCGACTGAGAGTGAGGATAGTATTTCTTATCTCCGCCCCGAAACCGCCCAAGGTATTTTCACCAATTTCAAAAATGTCGTCGATAGTTTCTACCCGAGCTTGCCGTTTGGCATCGCTCAGCAGGGTAAGGCCTTTCGTAATGAAATTGCGCCGCGCGATTTTGTCTTCCGCAGCCGCGAGTTTGAGCAGATGGAGATTGAATATTTTGTTGATCCTGAGTATTGGCAGGAGGCGTTTGATGAATTGCTGGCGGCGACGCATGAATTTTTGGTAGAACTGGGCCTTAGACAAGAGCACATCCATGAGCTGGACGTGCCGGCGGAAGATCGGGCACATTACAGCAAAAAGACGATTGACATCGAATACGACTATCCGATTGGTCGTGAAGAGTTGATGGGTATCGCGTATCGGACCGATTTTGACCTGATGAACATCCAGCACGCCAGTGGCAAGAGCATGGAATACACCGTCAAGGGGACGAACAAAAAAATTGTTCCGCACGTCATCGAGCCGTCGTTTGGTGTCGAGCGGGCACTGATGGCGGTGTTGTCGGGCGCGTACCGTGAGGACGAGCAAAACGGTGAAAAGCGGGTGTATTTGGCCTTGCCAGAGCATTTGGCGCCAGTCAAATTTGCCGTGTCGCCGCTACTGAAGAATAAGCCAGAATTGGTGGAAAAAGCTCGCGAAGTTTACGCTCAGCTCGCCAAAGCCAACCCCGGTCGGGTGATGTGGGACGACAACGGCAACATCGGTAAGCGCTACCGCCGCCAAGACGAAATCGGCACGCCGCACTGCGTGGTGATCGATTTCCAGACTCTAGAGGACGACACCGTCACCGTGCGTGAGCGGGATACGACGGAACAGCGGCGGGTTGTCGTCGATAAGCTAGTATAGCGGTAGTACGTCCGCTTATTGCCGAAACACTACAATTGCAATATACTATGCAAAACGGTAATTGAATTATAAATAGAAGGAGCGACCGATGAGCGGAGAGAAATCTATCCCGAGTGGCTGGGAGCCACACACAAACCCAGTAACAGGTGAAGAGACGGAATTTATCATTCCAAAAAAGGGTGTGTATATTGAGGTGCCAAAGCAGTCCCAAGAGAGGCTGCTGTCTCTAGATCGGCGCGGTGAGACCTCATTTGTTGAGGAAGCGAAGAGCGAGATCTTCGATAAGGAAGAATATCAGGAATTCGGCGAGTCTTTCTTTCAGGCGCTGCGATCGACATCTCGCATCATTAGCTATGCAACGGGCCAACCGTATCATGAGATGGGGCTAAAAAGCTGCGCGCCGCTTGGCATGAGTGCCAGCAGAGGACTTTTGCGTCTGGCTCATCGGTATGAAAAACTCAAAGAGCGTGAGGATGACCCACGTGTTGTTGTAACGCCGTATAATCTCAGCCGCAAGCTATGGGAGCAAGCCTTTCGGCGAGCGATGGAAGATGATAGCATCGAGAATAACCCGTTGCGGCAGCAAATTGATACAACACACGATATGAAGCGAACGATATATGGCCTACATGTCCGCAGGAGTCTATCCCATGATGTGTGGCCAAAATTTAATACAGTTCCAAAGGATACAGCGGTTTTTTATAGCCCTGATGGCATCCCCTGTACGGCAAGTGTTATTGCTGGTAGGCAAGAGCCTCGATTTCGAGGGATGAGCTACCAGAAAATCCACAAGCTAGATTGGTGGGCCGATATAGAAGAGCCTGAGCTGTCGGTCGAACAGGCGCTCTCGCAGGTGGCGGCTGCACTCATAGGTCGGAGTGGTCAGCAGTCATCCGAAGAGAGCAAAAGGAGAGGCGTAGAACTGTCCGTGTCTATTCCTGGCCTTTTCTCAGTTGGAGGGATTCCGGTTCCTTCGCTGCGTAAGCCTGAGCAAAACCCCGATCAGATGCATGCGAAAAGTCTTGATACAGTAGCTACAGAAGGGCAGAATCAATCTCCGCTCGATAAAGACCCGAATCTCTATAAACGATATGGTTACGACAGCCAAACCATCGCAGAAGCCCTGACTGCCGAGCTGAGTCGGATTATCGAAGGAGAGTCACAAGCACCGGGCTATCAGGTCTATGGAGCATACTGCAAGACACCAGAGCAATCTCTGTATGCTCCGTATGTTGTATGGGGTAACAACGGCTGTGTGACACTGTCGCTCCAAGATATCAATAAGGGTAATGGGCGAATCGGCTTTCGCCATGCCACGCGGTGTCTGTCTGAATCACCTCGTGGGTAGTTTATGCCAACACGGGTAAAAATCACAATCGATGACGACAGCGCGGGCCGGGCGGCGCTCGATGCCTTGTACGAGGGCGCTAGCCAGGTAGCGCTGTGCCGCTATGCGTTGCGGCTGGCAGCGCACACCATGGAGACTGCGGGCTACAGCGACCCACACAACCCAGCTATTACTGCGGGCTTTGCCGTCAACCGCCAATGGCAGGCTGGAGCGGCCCGCATGCACGATGTGCGCCAGGCTGGCTTTGCGGTGCACAAGCTGGCCCGCCAAGCGCCGGATGAACTCACCACGGCGGTGCTGCGCGTGGTAGGCCAAGCCATCGGCACCGGCCACATGCCAGAGCACGCCATGGTGGCTAGCGACTACGCCATCAAGGTTGTCAACCTCCTTCACCCCGGCGACCGAGCCGCCGCTGCCCGCGAACGCCAGTGGCAGGTGCAGGTGATGGGGGAGGAGATGGCGGTTGTATAGCTTGAGGCAGTAAGTTAGCTGTCCGACGCTAAATAGAAAAAGGGTCCTTAGGCAACTAACCGTTCGGAACCTTTTCGTCTTAATAGCTCTATTGTAACGACGGTAGAAGAATAAAGCAAATGAGCTAATATAGTTATGGCAGACAATTATCTATATAAGTAAATAGCGAGAAAAGCTTCAAGGTGGTATAATCACCTCATACGAACAAAATCACAAAAGGCTAGGTGTATACATATGAGTAACACGACAGAAAAAACATCTAATTCACTCCCCCTCATTAAAAAAGAGCATCGCAACAAAGTACTCATCACCCTCTTTCTCTTGACGGCACTCGCCGGAGGCGGTTACTGGGCGGTTATAGCTGCGACAAGCAGTAGCGCGCCATCGGTAGCGCTAGCATTGCGCTTGGCGTACATCGCGGTTTTGTATATACCAGTGCCATTGTATACCCTCTTGATTAGTCGCTATGTGCTTAGTGTGCCAGTGCCATTTCGTGCGTTGTTATCATTAAAGCACATCACCGTGAAGAAGTATGCACTGGTCGCTGGACTGTTTTTGGCCTGGGCGGTATTGATGGTTGGTTCTGTTGTGATTCTTGGCTGGTTGTGGCCAGAGACGTTTGGTCACCTAGCGACGACAAATGGGCATTTGGTGCACAACCTTGAGAAACTCATCGGCGCATCGGTCGATACTAGCGCGATGAATATGCCACCAACACCGCTTGCCATGCTGCCACTTGGTATCTTTGGTGCATTGATGGCCGGGCTAACGGTAAATGCGATCTTTGCAATGGCGGAAGAGATCATGTGGCGTGGTTACCTTGCGCAGGCATTTGCTGGACGGCCATTTTGCAAGAAATATGTGACGATTGGCGTGCTGTGGGGACTGTGGCATATTCCACTGATTGCCCTAGGGTATAACTATGGCGCAGCGAATGCACTTCCGGGAGTAGTGCTGTTTGTGGGATTTTGTGTGGTGATGTCGCTTGTGCTTGGTTTTGTCGTTGAGCGAACCAGAAGCGTGTGGCTCGCTGCTGTGCTGCACGGGACGTTTAATGGCTTCTCGCAAGTTATGCTACTTCTAGTCGTTGGTGGGAGCTCGCTGTTGGCTAGCTCAGCAGTAGGCGTTGTCTCGCTTGTGGCGTGGCTGGTAGTATTTGTGGGTTGTTATATACGCACTACTTTTGCATCTGTCACGGAGCGAGCATAAGTGGACTGTCTCATCTAGGAGGGTCGATTCCGCTAAACTACTATAGAGGTATAATAAAATCATGCATATAACTCGTCGTATTCAAGCGGTAAAGCTTCGCCATATTGGGGGACTGCTGGTAATTTTTCTCCTTGGTATGGCTGCGATGCGGCAGGCAGCTTGGTATGTGTCGCAGGTGTCTGGTGGTGCGGCAATTCTCGACCTTAACTTTGGCAATAGTGCCGCCCACATCAATCATACATTAACTGCCCTGGGTGAGGCTGGTAGAAGCGCGTATCTCCATATCTTTTTGCCGATCGACGCCTGTTATGCAGTTATCTATGTAGTGTTTTATGCTTGCACATTGGCGTTTTTTGTTCGGCGCCTCCCGCTGCAGCGGTGGCAGTTGAGCTGGGCTCGGTGGATAGTTGTGCTGCCTGTAGTGGCTGCTGTCTGTGACTGGTGGGAGAATGTAGCTTTTGCGTTCATGCTGAGCCAATTTCCGGCACTCGCGCACCCAGCACTGGTGGCTAGTACAACTATAGCGACTAGGGCAAAATTCGTACTCGTGTATCTATCGCTGCTGCTCGTAGTGGGGTTTGCGGTATACCATATGGTGCGGTGGATTGCTACCAAATACAGCTCCAGTAACAACGACAAATATCACCACTCGTAGCACATAGCGAAATATACACCAATCATCGCCCAACATACCCCTTGTTACCATAAGCACAATAGTGTTATAATGCGAACGTTATATTTAAGGTGTTGTGTTTCACAACAAAAAGGAGGGTTATTGCATGAGGGAACTCAGGCAAGCAAAACATAATAAATGGAGAACGCTCGCTCGCGTGTCTCAGGCTGGGTGTTTGGTGGCGGTAGCCGCTATGGTGGCATTGTTTGGCCAGCCTACACGGGCGGCCCAAGAGGTAGCCTGGAAGGATCAAGCTGGCTCTGGTGCAAAGAACTGGTCGGCAATGGCTGGCTCAGCAGACGGCACCAAGCTCGTTGCAGCAGTGAATGTCGGGAATGTCTATACCTCGACAGACAGCGGTGTCACCTGGATGGAACGACCAATAACCGGCCTTCCTGCGCCGCAAAAGTGGACGGCTCTTGCCAGCTCGGCCGATGGTAGCAAGATTGCTGCCTTTTACCAATGGGGTGGCTACATGTACACCTCGAATGACTCAGGTGCTACCTGGACGAAAAATGGTCTCCCAGGAGCTGCTGGAGACTGGGTGTCTGTTACTAGCTCGGCTGATGGCACCAAGCTCGCCGCTGTGGCAACCAACCGTGGGGTATTTACCTCCACCAACTCTGGCGCAAGCTGGAAAGAGCAAGCCAACCCAGGTGCGAAGAAGTGGACATCGATCGCTGGCTCAGCAGACGGCACCAAGCTTGCTGCAACTGTTGCCGACGGTGTTGTCTACACTTCGACAGACAGTGGCGTCACCTGGACAGAGCAAGCAGCCGCTGGCACTCAGAAGTGGACATCGATCGCCAGCTCGGCAGATGGCATGAAGCTCGCTGCTACAGTCAACGATGGTAAGATTCACACCTCCACAGATGGTGGCGTCACCTGGAAAGAGCAAGCTGCATCAACCCCACAGAAGTGGACATCAATCGCCAGCTCGGCCGATGGTATGAAACTCGCCGCGACAGTCAACGGTGGTAAGGTCTACACCTCAGACGACGGTGGTGCAACCTGGATGGAAAATGACAGCGCTGCTACCGGTGCGTGGTCGGCTGTTGTTATGTCAGACGACGGTGCACGCCTCGCTGCAGCACTCAACGGTGGTAACATTAACACAGCAACAGCTAAGGACAAGCCAGTTGTGCAGCCAGCTCCAGCCAACCCAGCTCCCGCTAATCCAGCTCCGGCAAACCCAGCGCCCGCTACACCTGCTCCTGCCACGCCCGCACCTGCGACACCTGCGCCAGCAACCCCAGCTCCAGCAAATCCAGCACCTGCAACTCCGGCCCCAGCAAATCCTGCGCCTGCTACACCCGCACCTGCGACTCCGGCTCCGGCCACTCCAGCACCAGCTACACCTACACCTACTCCTACACCTGCCGCACCTGCGCCAGCAACTCCAGCTGCTCCAGCACCCGCAGAGCCAGCAACAGAGCCTGCACCAGCCGCAGAGCCAGCACCTGTAGCAGAACCTGCACAGGCAAATCCGGCACCGGCAGCTGCACCCGCAGCACAGCCTGCCGCTCCTGCTAAGCACGAAGGTCCAGCTCTCGCCGATACTGGTGACAGCGTATGGCTCGTTGCTGCACTCGCAGCCAGTGGTCTTGGCGCCGGAAGCTTCTGGTTCGTCAAGAGCCGCAAGAACTAGAGCACTGCACTTGCAGCGTCTCTATACCCAAGAGAAAGGCATACCGTATGCCTTTCTCTTTTTTGGTTGGGGTAGGGTAGAGTGCTCATTATAGAGCAATTGCATATTATTAAGCAGCTTGGGCGCTCAATGTAGCAGCGATACACTATTGCGGTGTGTGAGTATAAGCAGCGAGGAAACACCTTACATAGGTAGAACGCCAGCACTAGCGTGCTGCTAGGGGCTCTTGAGGAAGAATGGGTGGGGCTGCTGCTGTGTTGGCGCAGCCTTTGCATTGCGCGGTGATGGTCGGGGTTAGAGATGATGGCAACCGATGGAACTTGCTTCCTGTGCGATGTGTCTTGGTAACGATCACTAGTGCATCGGCCTTGTAGGCTACAGCAACGGTAGCGTGAGCGATCACATTGAGTCGATGATTAGCCCTCCACCTATTGAGGGTGGTTTGTGATTTTGGGGAGGGGAGAGACACGTATAGCATGCCCTTATTCTTACCCAAAGCAGCGCGGGAGATGGCTAGAAGGCCAACCCTACACTGTCAACAAGTGCGAAATTTCACTCATATCAGCAAGCTTATATATACACCAATACACGCGAGGAGGCAAAAGAAATCGGCTTGGATAGCATAGTATCCAAGCCAAGACAGAGCTGTGTGGGGCAGGAGTACGGCTACGATCGCCGTTTGCGGAGTATCCACACTCCGCCACCGCCCAGCGCAACTGCACCGAGGGTAATGGGGAGGATGCTATCGCCGGTGTTGGCGAGGAGACTGCCGCGGTGGGATGAGCTGCCCGTAGAGTCGGCGTGCGATGTGTCTTCGTAGATGGCGATGGGGTCGAGGATTGTACCGTTCGCAGCGCCGTCTTCGTCGCCAAAGCCACCGTCGGTTACGTCGTAAGCGATGGTTGTGCGTGTGCCGCTGGGGTTTGTACCAAAGTTGATCCGGCTTGTGATATCTTCGATCACCGAGCCGCCTTTGGCAAGTTTGAGCACGGTGAGGCGGCTTGGGTCGCGATAGCGCGTGCTGAGTGTGAGCGCTACATGGGTGGTGTAGCCAGTGTGAGCGGTCTGCCCAGCACAGGTGATGGTGAAGCGAACACTATTGCGCAGAGTCCGGCCTTGGTACTGCTGGGGAGCAGCTGCTGGCTCGGCCGAAGCAATGTGGCTGCAGGGTGTACCAGCTGTAGCAAGCGATACCGCACCGCCGAGTGGCTGAGGGATGGTAGTTGAATTGGTCGGCTGTGTGGGCTGCTTGGGTGTTGGTGTGGATGGGGCTGATGTGATGGCGTTGAGTCGAGCCTGGAGAGTGGCTTGTTTGCGTGCATCCTTGACGGCAGCAATGCGGGCTTGAGCAGTAGCAATATCTGCAGGGCTCTTGCTGGCTTCGGCTCGAGCTAGAGCAGCTTCGGCAGCGGCCAGTGTGCGATCATCTACCGGTGGAGTGGTGGTATATATCATGCCACCGTAGGCAGCAGCTATCAGCTTGCTCCCATCAGCCGAGCTGGCAAGAGCAGACCAGTTGGGTGTGCCAGCCGATGTCTGGGCGGTCCACGTCGCACCGCCGTCGGTCGATACATAGATGTAGCCACCACCGCCAGCTGTTGCAGCGAGGGTGCTGCCATCGGCCGAGATGGTTGCTGCTGTCCAGTTGTGCCGGCCGTCCACGCTGCGTTCCGTCCACGTCGCGCCACCGTCGGCCGAGATGTAGACGTTACCGCCAGCAGCTGTTGCGACCAGCTTTGTGCCATCGGGCGAGCTGGCAATCGATGTCCAGGTGCGGCTACCAGCTTGGGTGCGCTCTGTCCACGTCGCACCACCGTTCGAAGAGGTGTAGATGGCACCGTCTTCGACGACCGCGGCTAGTTTATTGCCATCGGCCGAGCTTGTGACGGCGCGCCATTTGCGGCTGCCCGACTTTGGCTGCTCCGTCCACGTTGCACCACCATCGCGTGAGGTATAGATAGTGTGATCCTTGGCGACGGCTACGAGCTTATTACCATCAGCCGAGCTCGCGATCGACATCCAGTTGATCGAGCCACTCATCGCATGTTTATGCCACGTTGCACCGCCGTCTTGCGATGTCATGATGTAGCCACCCCAATCGTAGAGTGCCGCAAGCTTACTGCCATCAGCCGAGCTTGCAATGCTCACCCAGTTGCGCACCTCAGACTTTGGTTGCTCCGTCCACGTTGCACCACCATCTTGCGAGGTGTGGATTGTGCCACCCCAGGCAGCGGCAGCAAGCTTACTGCCATCGGCTGAGCTAGTGAGGGCCGACCATTTGCGGTCGCCTGCAGCATCATGCTTAGCCCATTTCGTGCCGGTTGCTGGCACTGGCGTCTCGGGTGGCTGCGTACCCGCACCCTTTTGGAAGACGCGCACATAGTCGATCAGCATCGTCTGTGTGGGGAATGGATCGGATGGGTCGATAGGGCTGAGGTTTTTGCTAATCTCGACGTAGTCGTTGAGGATGAATTGCCAGCCGCGGTGGAATGCCCCATTGATATTCTCTTGGCTGGCGACCTTCGTCAGTGGTTCGGCATCCGTCCTGGGAAGGATGTTGCCATCGTCGGTAGGGCTCACATGGTAGCGATATACCTTGATGGGTTGGTCGTCTACAAAGTACTTGACCGTCGTACCATCATACTCAACTGCCCAGGTGTGCCACTCGTATGCAAACGAGCCTGGCCGCGCACCGGCATAGTGCTCGCCACTGTGCGATAGGGCACGCGTCCGCCAGCCAGTCTTCCATTTGGCATCGGCACCGTGGTGGTAGCACGACATGTGTGTGGTAGACCACGCATAATTTGGTGTGGATGAGTACCACTCGATGATGTCTAGCTCACCGTATGGGTCGTTGGCCTTGGGGTTGTCGTTGCAGTTTTGGAGCGTATTGCCACTCACCATCCACAGCGATGGCCGTGTGCCACGCTTGCCATTCCAATTAAACTTCGCCCGAATCTCGGCTCGGAATGGCTTGGTGCCGTCTACAACCTTGCCCTTGTTTTTGACCCGTCCACTAAGGTAGCGCGTTGTGGTGCCGCTCGGGCATGGCTGCTCACTCATGTTGGCACTGGTAAGTGGCTCACTGAGGTTGCTCACGCAGTGGCGCTGCGTGGTGATCTCAAGATGGCTGTTGGCAACCTTAAGATTATTTGGGCTGTAGGCGAGGTGCGTATTGCGCAGATTATCAGTATTTTGCTTGAGTATATCCCACTCACCAGACACGGCCGAGCCAGTAAACTCGTCGTGCCACACCATACCCCACTGGTCGGCATGCGTCGTGCTGTGGTAGAGAAGTGCAAGCAGCGCAGCACCACTCAGCACCACAAGCACAATGATTGCTTTTTTTACCACCGTTTTGTCCCCCCTGTTTTTGTCTAAAAACGTTATGGCTATGATTATAACGCTTATGGTTAGTTTTTTGCAAGGGGTTAGTCCCATAATCTTGCAAGACTCGCTGCATAATGCATATTTTTGCCAGGGCGAGAGAGCACTGTATATTCTCGCAGTGTGGGTAGTTATCCACGCGATTTCCACAGCACGATGTGGTTTTTACACTGCTACAGAGATGGGGTAATAAGGGGCGGTCTTTTGGGCTATTGCAGCAGAGGGTAGTGGGGTATACTAGAGGCACAACAACCTAACACAAAGGAGGGTGTATGACGAAGTTAATTAACTATTCGCTGGCAGGCGTGGCAGTGGCCGCAGCCATGGTGTGCCTGAGTGGTGCGTCAGCTCATGCTACCGAGCAAGAGCTCAGTGCAGCGCGGGCGGCGTGTAGCACAGTGGTAGGGCAGGTCAAAGCGGCCAATGCATATGCCTACTGGAAGATGCCGGAGGGCTACCCAGAGGATCACAGCGCCGATGCAACCAACAGCTTTCGCCAGCAGCATGGCTGGGTGGTGGCCGGCACAGAGGTGTACGACTGGGCCTCCAACGAATCATTTGCCAACAGCGGGCGCTTCGTCTGGGGGAGCAAAACAGTCAACTTTGCGCCAGGGAACTTCTGCTTGAGCAGTGGCAAGACGACGGGTGGCCGCGAGCTCATCCTCACCTTCCAAAAGGACGGTAACTTAGTACTCTACAGCCACACTGGTACGGCTCAGTGGGCATCTAATACTCAGGGCAAGGGTGCGCGCCTGGCTTTCCAGGGCGATCGCAATATCGTCGTGTACGACAAGAACGATAAAGCCATCTGGGCATCGAGCTGGCAGTGGAGCACACCACGCCGCGGTGCCAAGATTGCTCAGCCTGGCCAGCGCTGGTGGCATGGCTATGGCAAGGCGCAGCAAACACCAGAGTGGTTCCACGCGTCGCGTCGCATCACAACCAAGCCACAAGACACTGGCGTGCTCACCCTGCGTGCCACCGACCGCACCATCGAGGGTATCCCCGAGACCAACTGGGCCTCGCCACAGTACCCACAGCGCGCTACCTATGGCTCGGTAGTGGTAACCAACGAAGCACGAGGCGATGGCATACGAAACCACGTCAACATCGTTGGGACGTTCGATAACTAAGCCGCGCCTGTCGTAAGTGAGTACCTCACTTAGCTGGCTTACCCCCCGCATCAGATAATGGTGCGGGGTTTTTGGTGGACAGAGTAGCTAGCATCAGAGGTGAGGGGTAGGGTGGGGTGGTATTTTTGTGTGTAGAGAAACAGAGGTATCTCAGATAGTTGTCAATTGTGCATCATTTGTATCTTTTTTGTTTTATATGCGTTGGCTATAATCAGGCATATATATTAGCCTAACTCTTCTCTACAAAGGAGTGATGACAATGAAAAAGTTAGCAATCTACCCGCTGGCCGGTGCGGCAGTTGTGGCTGCATTGGTGTGCTTTGGTGGTGCACAAGCTGGTGCGACCCAGCGCGAGATCAATGATGCTCGCAATACGTGTAGTGCAATGATCGGCCGGGTTAAAAGCATGAACTCATACGAATACTGGAAGACAACCGAGGACGGTCGTGGCCTAGGTGCTGCAGGCGGCCCCAAGAATGAATTTTTCGACACCTACCACTGGCAGCTGAGTGGCGGTGAGTATTATGATAAAAAGACGAAGGCTGTGTATGAACGCACGGCTAGTTTCAACTGGGGTAACAAGACCGTCAACTTTACGCCAAACAACTTCTGCCTGACGACGGGCAAAACTAGCGGTGGCCGCGAATTCATCCTCACCTTCCAAAAGGATGGCAACCTGGTGCTCTACAGCCACACCGGTGCTGCCCAGTGGTCATCCAATACCCAGGGCAAGGGTACGCGCCTGGCCTTCCAGGATGACCGTAATATCGTTGTGTACGATAAGAACAACAAGGCTGTGTGGGCATCCAGCTGGTACTGGACGTTGCCACGCCGCGGTACTAAGATCAACCAGCCCGGCCAACACTGGTGGGACAAGCGCGCCAAGGCACAGCCAGCACCAGAGTGGTTCCAGGCCTCACGCCGCGTTACGACCAAGCCACAAGACAGAGGTGGCATGCGGATGACTGTGGCTGATCGCACCATGAACGATATCGACGAAGTGGATTGGGCGCCCGGCTACAACCCAAACAAGCCGCGCTACATTTCGGCAACCTATGGTTGGATGTTTGTCAGTAACTGGGTAAATAACCCTGACGGCACCTCAACTGGTCATATGAATATCGTCGCGACGTTCGACAACTAAGCCGCGCCCCGCAGTATACACAAGCAACCCCACGCTATCATTGTGTGGGGTTGTTGGGTGTTAGGTGCTAGGTGTCGGCGGGCGCCCTACTGATACACCCCAGGCTTCAGCACACCAATGTACGGCAGGTTGCGGTAGTGCTGGCGGTAGTCGAGGCCGTAGCCCACCACGAATTCATTGGGGGTGGGGATGCCAATGTAATCTGCCTGCACATCCACCGTGCGGCGCTCGGGTTTATCGAGCAGGGTGCAGAGCTTAGTACTGGCTGTCTGGCGCTCCGCAAATAAATCAAACAGCGTCTGGGCGGTGTGGCCCGTATCCACGATATCTTCCACTAGCAGCACATGTCGGCCGGCCACATCCGTATCGAGGTCTTTGAGGATGCGCACATTGCCGGTGGAGGTAAGTTCATCGCCATAGCTCGAGACGTCCATAAAGTCGATTTCCAGCATGCAATCCATCGCCCGCACCAGGTCGATCATAAAGGGCGCTGCCCCGCGCAGAATCCCCACCACCAGCGGGTTTTTACTGGCATATTCCTGGCTCAGCTGCTCGCCCAAGCGTGCCACAGCACGCGCAATGTCATCTTTGGTAAAGAGGATTGTTTCGATATCATTATGCATAAGGATTATTGTAGCAGATATGCAGGGCGGGGGCGAATTTTTTGGAAGATGATGTGCGGTGAAAAATGCGTGGAGACGTGAACAATGCTATAATACCATCATGACACAACGCACCATTCCACCCCATGCTCGGATGATTCCGCCCGAGGCACAGTGTGTCTTTGTGGGCGAGATATTTCGCGTCTATCAGTGGCCGCAGCGGCTCTATGATGGCTCAGTAGCAACCTTCGAGATGGTACGCCGGCCCGATACAGTATTCATCATTGCGGTCGATGATGTGGGCAAGGTGCTGGTGAATGATGAAGAGCAGCCAGGCGGCATCGTGCGGCGTGGCCACCTGCCAGCAGGGCGGGTCGACCCTGAGGATACAACCATCATCGCGGCGGCGCAGCGCGAACTGCGCGAGGAGACAGGCTGGGAGTTCGCCGACTGGCAGCTGCTGGAGGTGGTGCAGCCCGAAACAAAAATGGAATGGTTTGAACATCTCGTACTAGCCCGGCGACCAGTGCGCCATATGCCACTGCGCTGTGATGCAGGCGAGCGGATAACCACTCGAGCGATCTCCTGGCAGGAGCTTGTGCAATCAGCGGTGCTGCTGCGGCATTTCCCGTGGCTGCGCGATGTTGCCTCGGTGGAGGAGCTTGCTCCGCGCCATAGGGGTGACCTATAAGGGCAGTAGGGGTGTGGGTATATCATATTCCTTATCCAGCGATATGGCTAAGCCTAGTCGATTGCATACACAACAGGGCAGGACAATTGCTCCCCGCGCTTCAGACGGTATAATAAAGAAATTATGAATCGACCTATCAAGCAGATAAAACAGATCAAGCAGCAGGGTAAGCTCCTGCGGATTTTTTGGCAGGCGCTGGCAGTGGCGACAGTGGTGGTGAGCGTGAAGTTCGTCCTGCACCGCCTGGGGTGGGAGCCGATTGAGCAGAGCTCATTGCATAATAGCGTCATATCCAGCGTGACCTTTGTGATTGGTTTTTTGCTCTCGGCCACGATCGCAGACTACAAAGAGTCGGAGCGGATCCCAGCGGAGTTTGCGGCACTACTAGAAGATATGTATGATGACGCCGCGGCGATTCATCAGAGCTATCCGGTGTTTGATCTCGATGGCTTCCGGCACCAACTCCATGCTGTGGCCCAAGGGTTTTCGAGCGATGTGCGCCACTCGGCCTACGATGCCCGGCAGGACATCCGGGGCTTAACGCCGTATTTTGCCACGATGGAGCAGGGCAATGTACCGCCCAACTTCATCGTCAAGCTCAAGCAGCAGCAGACGGTACTGCTCCGCCACCGCCACCGGGTAGATTACATTCAGCGGATTCGCTTTATTCCCTCGGCATCCATCTTGGCGCGCTCTATTGTGGTGGCGTTGCTTGGTCTCTTGCTCATTACCAACATCGACCCATTTGTCGCCAGCCTGACGGTCGTGGGGCTGATTAGCTTTGTCTTGGTGTATATGATCATCCTCATCCATGTTATCAGCACACCCTTCCATAAGGCTGGCAAAACCCGCGACGACGTCAGCCTCTTCCTTATTCGCGATGCGGAGGAATATCTGAGCGGCCCAAGCGACACGGCGAGTAAATAGATTACCACGATAGCGAATCTCTGTGCTTTATCAATAAAGACGTAGATAACAGGAGTATTACCCATAGAATGGAGGTATACGGCTATAGCAGCTCCCTTTTCGCTAGTAGGTGGCTCGCTATTATCGCCCAACATTGCTATAATAAGACAGTACCAACACTAACCATGGAGGATCTCACATGGGACTTACCGATGATATCAAAGCCAAAGCCGATGACGCACAAGCTAAGGTCAAAGCAGCAGCCAGTGACGCAAAAGACAAAGCTGAAGAAGTAGCCGAGAAGGCCAAAGATGCTGCGCAAAACGCCGTCGATACTGTAAAAGACAAGGCAAACGACATCGAGAACAAAGCTCACGAAACCAAGGGCTACGTAAAAGGCAAGATGGATAAATAACCCCCTGCCTCTTGATGGATACGAGAGCTGCTCTACATATTGGAGCAGCTCTTTTGGTGTGAGCACGCATTTGCGAGGCAGCACTATACATGGTACGATGAGAAAAAACATAAGGAGAAATTATGCCCATCCATAACCCCGCCGACTATCCTGTCATCATCGCGCGCCTCAAAGCCAAGCTAGCCGAAAAGGGTGTCGTGATGGGCCCAACGCTGAGCGAGGCAGACATCACTGCCTTTGAGACCGCCTGCAACACGCGCCTGCCCGATGCCTATCGACTCTTCCTCCAGCAGGTGGGCGATGGCTGTCAAGATATTCGGCGGCCCAGTGGCATCTCTATCTATGGCCTCAAACGACTGGCTGATACCGAGGTGAAAGACCTCTCGCGCAGTGTGACGATCGACGACTACTGGCTCTGGGAGGAAGAAGAGGATGAGGCACTGCTTACGAACAAAGCATTTGAGGAGCGGCTGGGTAACGAAGGTGTGCTGCTCCTCGACCAAGGCTGTGGCGATACCTACCAGCTTATCACCTCTGGCAAATGGGCTGGCGAAGTGTGGAACTTCTGCGACGTAGGGGCTGGCCCGTGCTGCGAGCGCCAGGACTTCCTTGGCTGGTTGGAGTTGTGGGTCGATAGCGACTTTGACGCAGACTTCTTCAAGGATTATATCTATCCAGGTGATACCGCACAGTAATACCCCATGCCCCATAGCACGTGTCTGCGAGGGGTATTAGCCACCGCCAGGCCATGCTACACTAAGGAGTATGACGAAACCATTTGTACTACTGCAGTCGCGCCCCGAGGACGAGGCGTCGGATAATGAATATCAGGCATTTTTACATTTTGGTGGCCTTGCGCCAACTGATCTTGAGCGAGTGCGCATCGAGGCAGGGCAGCGCCCCGCGCACTCCCTTGCTGCTTATAGTGGTGTGCTGATGGGTGGTGGCCCGGCCAACTTTGCCTACGCTCCGGCCGAGAAACCCGCCGAGCAGCGCGAGTTCGAAGCCGTGATGATGCCACTGCTGCGCGAGATTATTACCCATGATATGCCATTTCTTGGTGCCTGCCTGGGGGTTGGCGCGCTGGTGTCGGCACTGGGTGGTACGCCGAGCTTTGCGTATGGTGAGGCGATTGGTGCTGTGCCAATCACCCTCACGCCAGCAGCTAGGGATGACCCACTCCTCGCTGACGTACCTACTACCTTCGACGGCTTCGTTGGGCACAAAGAAGGGGTGCTTGAGCCACCGGCTGCCTGTACTGTCTTAGCGCGCTCGCGCAGGTGCGTGCAGATGCTGCGCGTGGGGCGCAACGTATATGCCACGCAGTTCCATCCCGAGCTCGACCCGGAGAGCCTTGCTTTGCGTATTGATATCTATCGCCACGCTGGCTACTGTGCTCCAGACGAAGCCGATACCCTCATCGCCAATGCCCGCCAGCAAACCGTCACCGAACCAGTCAAGATTCTGCGCCAGTTTGTGCAGCGCTATCAGCAGTAAAGAGCTCTAGGCTCGGCTTTACTCATCTCCCGCTTGCTTACATCTAGCAGATTGCTAGATGTCGATGTTTGTGCTGCATGCATCGATTGCTGAGAGCTGGATGAAAGTTAGCTCATAAGGCGCACTTATTATTTGCCAAATGAGATGGTAGGGGAGAGGCTCGCACAGGCAGAAGTGATTTTGATGTAAGAACCTGTATTATTTGTCTACTTCTTGTGTAAAAACATACCCCTTAGCCTATATAGGCAGTAGGCTATAGCACAATCTTTAGGTGGTAGTCATAGCAAGATATTAACTGTATCTTGCTTGAGCATAACCTTATTAAATTTATCCATGAGCCCATATAGGGGATGGCCTATAGGGTATTGGTAAAAACAGAGGTAACATGACTTGCAAATTGTCAATATATCATATATGATAAGGAGTATTATGAAATTATTTGAAAAAAGTTCAATACCGAATCACGTACGGATTCATACTGATTCTGTTATTCCACCATCGATCAAGCGCTACGACGGTGCACATACTGCACCAGTTAGCCTGGCAACTGACATACGTCTAGAAGGTGAAGGGCCCAAGCAGCGCCTAGTGGTGGATACCGTCCATACGACGCAAGGCAGTTATATGGATTTTGTCGATCGGCGCATTGTGCCAACATGTGATTTTGCAGCTACTGCGTTGCCCGGTATGACGAGCGAGCTGTGTGGCTGGATGGGCGAAGGCGAAGATGATGGAGTGGTAAATGTCCTCGCACTTTTTCGGCCGGATGATGCTATAGAGAGAGGTGTAGCTAACGAGCGGCACAGCCCAGGGGTAATGCGCGCACGGCGTATTGGTGAGCTCGCTGCTATGGCAATGGCCCAGTACCTGCTCCTTGACAAGCAGGCTAAGGCAGATATGACCTTTGATACGAAGACACTGCAAAAAACTATGAACAAGCATAAAAAGCGTGGTGACGTAGCAATACTCCTGCCGTAAGCTCATGCTTCGCAAGGGGTATAGGTACACTATATTACAAGCCTGTGGAAACATAAGAAGCTCGATAGTTCATACGAGCTTCTTTGCTTTTGGCGGTGGCCGAAGCATTGCTCCTCGCGGAAAGATCAAACTGCCGTGCTTAGCTACTATTAATTGAGAAATGACCTTCACGTAGATACCCCACTATCCACTGATAGGGTAGGGGTGTCCCTATACAGCAGCGTGGCACACTGCCTCGATGTTATGCCCGTTTGGGTCGATGAGGAAGGCACCATAATAGTCTGGATGATAGATTGCCCGCACGCCTGGTGCGCCATTGTCCTGCGCCCCCGCTGCTAGACCAGCTGCATAGAATGCATCAACCGCTGCCCGCGACGGTGCAGCAAAGGCAAAGTGTAGCGGCGATGATGGCTCGCCTTGCCCAAGCCAAAATATCCCGGTATGCTGCGTCCGGTCTGGATTGCTAAAGCCTACACCATATGATTCGTCAATTGTCTTGGCATAGCCCAGGGGTGCCAATGCCGCCTCATAAAAGGCCTTGCTTGCTTCAATGTCTTTAACGATAATGCCAAAATGATCGATCATGAGGTACCTCCTTGCGATATACCGATTAGTGTATTGTTTCTCAAGTATATGCCACAAACGATGACAACAGTGTGTCAATATTGAATGTTTTTTGTGTTTTTTGAGCTCACTCTGCGCTTCGGCGCTGCGCTACCATCGCGCGGAGCTGCGCTGGCTCATCGACGATGACACTGGGTGGGAGGTGGCAGATTGCTTCGCAGGCGATTGCGAGCTGCGGCGTATAAAAGGTAGCACGAGCATGGTCGACATCAAGAAATGATCCGTCAAGCACCTCCGCTACCGCTAGCGCATCGTGCGCAGCATAGCGGAGCTCTACACGCGTGTAGCCAGCGATTGGTTGGCGCGAGAAGACAACGCTGCTCGAGTAGTCGTCACTAGTAGAGGCGTCCGGGTAAGGCCTGGGCGAGAAACTCTCCTCTCGCGGTGAGAGGCGAATGATGCGCCGCAACTTGAAGAGACGAAAATCCTGGCGCAGCTGGCAAAACGCCCATACATACCAGCTCGCTTGCCGAAATACCAGCTGATGTGGCTCGATCACCCGCTCTGTCTGGCCATCATAGCCAATGTAGCACATCTGCACGCAGTATTGCTCCTCGATCGCCTGCTGCAATTGCTCAATCTTGTGCTGAACTGGGTGCTCCGCTGCCCAGGGTCTAAAGTTGATAGCATACATCGGCATCGCAGACTGGTCATCTCCGGGGAGAAGTTTGACGTGCAAAGTGGTGATCGATGGCTGACGGGCAATGCTTTGGAGGCCTGTCAGTGCACTTGCTAGATGCTGCTTGTCGGTAGTGGAGAGAATTCGCCGATCAAGCGTGTAGTGTGGCATGAGGGCAAGCCCACCATCGCGGCCAGTCCGAGTGATGATAGGAATGCCCGCCTGGTTCAGTGTCTCGATATCGCGCAAAATAGTACGCTTCGACACCTCAAAGCGATCGGCTAGTTCCTGAGCAGTGGCTTTGTCTCGCTCGCAGAGGAGCGACAGAATGGCGAATAGGCGCTGGAGTTTCATAATAACCTTACCAGATAATTCGTATAGCAATTATATACCACTATTGTAGCAACGTATGACTTGTCATAACAAAGAAAGATGTTTATGAGAGCAGATTCTAGGTAGGTTAGTGGTATATAGACAGTAGGGGTATAGGTATTATTGCAGGATATACAGTCCCGTGTGCTGCGTGACTGCCTGGTAAGATAGCGGCATGTCGATATGTAGATACGTGTTGCGAGGTTTATGAAATGGTTGCTTTGCGTAATGAGGGTGCTACCTTGGTTTCACTTCCTAGCATCACCCCCGGCGAAAGACATAGTGGATTTGGATAGAAATACAGCAGTGTAAAAGCGAAAAATGACTACCGAACAGTGGTCTAGTGTCGGTAAAAAATCTCCACGACTTTTCCACACGGCCCAAGACACTAGATATGGGCACGCTATATATAGCGTAGGTAAGGACAGCGCTTTTGATCATAACAGAGGTAGCGAGGGTATGTAGCATCAACGTAATAGCTGTATTTAGCAAGCACTCTGCACGTCATATGGTATAATTACCTCGATAACCCCATAAACAAGGAGACAAGCAGATGAGTAATTTTCCGGTAGTGCGCGTAGAGCGTGTTGATGTGCGGAATGAGAGTGCGTCGAAGATAGATGTGTGGGCACGCATTAAGAATGATTCCGACCGGCAGGTGAAGGTTGTGAGCTGGGAGTATCTAGGGAGTATGCGCAACGAGTCGCACACGCTTAACCCGGGCAACACAGTGGATGTGATGCTCTACAGCGGCGCACCCAAGAATTATCCAGACCAAATGTATATTCGCTACGAAGCCGAGCACGATGGTGGTAGGCATTACTTCTTGGCGCGGCACCAGGCGAAGTTTGACGAGCGCTATAACAATGACACGAAATGGTATCGGCCATCAGACTGGATGGAGTTCCAGCGCGTGGATCGTGGTAACTAGTATGGTAGTCGCTCCACGCATCTTCTACACCGATGGCAGCGCCAGCCCCAACCCTGGCCCGGGCGGCTATGCCGTCATCGAGCAGGGCAAGCCCGTGGCGCTGGGCAGCGAACCAGGCAACACGACGAACATCCGCATGGAGGGGATGGCCCTCATCGCAGCCATGCAGTTAGCTGGGGCTGAGAAATGTGAGATTCATACCGATAGCGAATTTTGGGTCAATGTCCTCACCAAGTGGGCACCTGGCTGGGCAGCCAAGGGCTGGCGCAAGAGCAGCGGGCCCATCAAGAATCTCGAGCTGGTGCAAGAAGCCTATGCGCTTTATACCACCGTGCAACCCAAGCTCATCTGGGTGCGCGGCCATAGCGGCCACGAGCAAAACGAGCTCGCCGACCAATGGGCCAACCGAGCACGAGCCGGGGAGCGGCTAGAGGAAAAATAAGTAGCTAAAAACTGGTCATAGTGACCGGTTTTTTAGGTATGGAAAATCTGGCTGCGAGATAACTTGAGTGCGGTTGTATCTTTCTTATCGCGTTGTGCTGCATCGACGAGGTGGATATTTCTAACACAAATATATGCTATACTATTACCAATATCACTAATATCCAGAGTGCGACGAGGGACTGGCCCGATGACTCGCCAGCAACCTGCTCGGGAAGCGAGTAAGGTGCTAATTCCAGCCTGTGCGCAGGAAAGATATGAGACGCGTAAGAGAGCAGCTCCTTTCTCGCCTGGCAGTGCAGGATAAGAGAAGGGAGTTTTTTATGACAGCAACTACTATAGCATCAGCACAATTCCGCACCGCTGAGAGCGTGAGCCCAGGCCACCCCGACAAGCTGTGCGACCAAATGAGCGACGCCATCCTTGATGCTTACTTAGCCCACGACCCACAGGCACGCGTGGCAGTGGAGGTGTGCGGCGGCCATGGCACGGTGTTTGTGACAGGCGAAGTGACGTCGCAGGCGACGGTGGCAGTGGCACCGATTGTGCAGCGTTTGGCGGGGAATGGGGTAGAGATAATTGAACATATTGCTCAGCAGAGCCCAGAGATTGCTCGCGGTGTGGATGATGGTGGGGCAGGTGACCAAGGCGTGATGATCGGCTATGCTTGCAACGAAACGCCTGAGCTGCTCCCACTCGAAACAGTGCTGGCGCGACGATTGAACCAATTTTTGTATCAACGTTGGCCCTACGATGGCAAAACGCAAGTAACACTGCGTGGCGGGCAGATAACGGCAATTGTTGCAAGCTTCCAAAACGCACCAAAAGACGAATTAACAGAGGCAGTCAAGGAGTGGCTCCAGCAGCAGACGTATGTGAACACATTTTTTAAGGATAAGCAATATGATGTACCAGTGCTACACTGTAACCCAGCAGGGGACTGGCAGATTGGTGGCTTTGCGGCTGATGCTGGCTTGACGGGGCGCAAGCTCATCGTCGACAATTATGGGCCACGCGTGCCGATTGGTGGTGGGGCCTTTAGTGGTAAGGACGCCACTAAGGTAGACCGCTCGGCGGCATATATGGCGCGGCGCATTGCAGTGGATTATCTGCGACAGCACCACGCGCAGGAGGTGTTGGTGCGCCTGGCGTATGCAATTGGCCACAACCAGCCCGTCGAGGCGACTGCCATCATCGATGGGGTAGAGCAGCCCATCACAGGCTATGATCTCAGCCCGCATGGTATCATCACCACACTTCAGCTCGCCCAGCCTATCTACGAGCCAACCGCTCGCTGGGGGCACTTTGGCGAGGGGTTTGTGTGGGATCGGTAGAATGCTGACATTGAGCTTTTATTGATAGAATGCGAGTATATAAATCTTATGCTATTATTTCTACTTCCACTTCGTTGTGCCTTTCTAAAAGATAGTTGTATCTTTTAAGCGAGGCTACCAAGCTGTGCTATGAGTAGTATCGTGCTGCTCGTAGCTCTTGTATACGGCGTCGAGATGAGGAGAGAGCGTTTCGTGCACGTCGTGCCGTAGCGCGCTATAGCCTGATGGGTCACGCAGCGCATCGCCCATTTCATACTGGGCAAGGAGGGCAGACTGGTCTGGCATAACACGGTCCACGACTTGCGCCAGTGCAGCTGTGTCGAATGGGTTGATTAGTGCGGATGAGTTCTGCTCACTATTACGTTCGTTTATCATATGTTGCAAGTCTCGTACTGTACTGGTGACAGGCTGGTATTGCTCACCGATGAGCTTGCGCAACTGCCGCGTCTTCCGGTGGGCACGCCAATGAGCAAATGGGCTATAATGGCCATGATCGGCCAACATAGCTCGGCCACAAACAGCAGCAGGAGTGCCAATCAGTGATACAGCAGACCCAATCGTAAAACCTGTTGCCAGTTCTTGCATTGGTGTACCGTCAAATCCATACGCGTAGGTTGCCGCAGCCATTGCACATGCACCGAGCGTAGCAATGCTTAGACCAGCCTCTGCGTATTCTTCAGGCAGCGTTACATCTCGTTCACCAAACTGTGGTGGTACCTTGTGATTGTGAGTGCGAGTGTAGGCGATGGCAGCGTCTGGATCGACAGCGTCGAGCATAGGTTGTGGGCAATCAGCCCACACATGTACTCCGTCATTTATATCCTCGGGGGCGTAGTTGTATCGAGATAGTAGTGCCATATGTCTCTCCTCTCGCTTAAATAAGTAATGTATCTATGGTAGAAGGGTGTTGCTGCTATGTCAAGGTTGTGGATTTGTGAGTGAAGTAGGTGTTGGTGTGTTTTTGTTAATGATGAGTTGCCTATATATAGAGAACATACACATACTTTGCCTCTCATCCCACAACCTTGTATACTAGAGTCTATGGATCAGACACTTGCACAGGAGATTTTGCGTAGTGGTCAGAGTGCGTTGCTGACAGGGCCAGCGGGCACAGGCAAGACATATGTGTTGGGGCAGTTCATCCGCCAGTGTAAGGCGGATGGCAAGTATGTGTCCGTCACTGCCACGACGGGGCTTGCGGCGACGCACCTGGGCGGCAGCACCATCCACGCATGGGCAGGGATTGGTATCCACGATAGCTTGCCGAACAATTTTTTTGATCACCTGTCGAAGACGCGGCGCGATATTATTGCCAAGACAGATGTGCTGATCATCGATGAGATTAGTATGCTACACGACTACCGCCTTGATATGATCGACGAAGTGTGCCGCCGGGTGCGTGAGATGCCGAATCAGCCTTTTGGCGGATTGCAGGTAGTGATGAGTGGGGACTTCTTCCAGCTACCACCAGTTAATCGCGATGGCGGGCGGCAGGGGAGCTTTGTGGTGCAGTCGCAAGCCTGGCGACAACTCAACCCAGCCATTCTATACCTCGACCAGCAATACCGCCAGCAAAAGGGCGACGCCCTGCTCGATATCCTAACGGCTATGCGAGCTGGTGATCTGCGCCGACGTCATGCCGAGCAGTTACTAGCTCGCACAGAGGTAGAGCCACCTCACGAGAGCGACCTAACCGAGCTTCATACCGTCAATATCGACGTCGATCGGATCAACCAAGCCCGCCTGGCTGAGCTGCCTGGCGACGAAGTATTGTACCAGCGCAGCAGCACTGGTGGGCAAAATTACGTCGACACCTTGCAGCGGAGCATTCTTGCGCCGGAGGTGCTGTTACTCAAGCAGGGTGCGCTGGTGATGGCTATCAAGAACGACCAAGCGCGGCGCTTTGCCAACGGGAGTATTGGCCAGGTAACAGGCTTCGAGCCAGGCACAGACTACCCGGTGGTGGAGTTTCGTAATGGCCGTGTGGTGACGATGCAGCCCGACACCTGGGAGCTGCGCGATGGTACGCGCAAGCGGGCCAGTATCTCGCAGCTGCCACTGCGCCTGGCTTGGGCGATTACTGTGCACAAAAGCCAGGGGATGACGCTCGATAGCGCACGCATTGACCTACGCAAAGCCTTTGTTCCGGGTATGGGTTATGTAGCACTGAGCCGCGTCAAAAGTCTCGATGCTATATATCTCACTGGCATCAATCGGATGGCACTTACCATGAGCGATGAAGCATACATCATCGACACGCAGCTGCGCACCCGTGCCGCCCAAGATGCCGAGCGCTTTGCCCATCTGCGCGAACAGGCTGCCCAGCGTGCCGCGATGCCGCAGAAGAAGCCGACGAGTAAAACTGGCAGCACCAGCTGGGCGGCCAAGATCGCCACAATGCGCCAGACCCACCCCAACGCCTACAAACCATGGACAAAAGTTGACGATGAGACGCTCAAGCAGGCCTTCGTCCAGGGCGTGAGTATCCGCCAGCTCAGCCGCACTCTCGGCCGGCACGAAGGCTCGATAAAAATGCGACTGCAAAAGCATTTTGGCGAGGATGCGGTGCAGTAGCGCATTGTTACCTCAAAGTCTGGGGTCGTTTCATGCTTCTCAATAGATTACAGTAAACAAAAATGAATGTTCTTATAACATGCTCAGCTCCTATACGAGCGTTGCAAACCTCTCAGCAGCTCCCGTAGTTTACTAATTGACAAATCTCCTAGACATCTCTTACAATAAAGTAATCTAGACAATAAGGAGAAAATATGGCAAATCCAGAGAGAGAGAGAGAGCCTTAACAGGCAGCGCTGAGCAAGCCACTGCAGATACCGCAACACAGCAGCAGGAATACCCTACATTGCAGCAGTTTGTCGGCAGAGCCAAACTGTCGCACTACCACACGCCCCTCGTGCGCGCAGCCTTGCAGGCAGATGTACCTATCTGGCTGCATGGTGAGGCAGGGAGTGGCAAGTCGACTGCTGGTGAGCAAGCAGCAAATAGCCTCGGCTTGCCATTTCGCTCTATATCGCTTGGGCCAACGACATCTAAGTCTGACCTTATGGGCTATCGCGATGCGACTGGTAACTACCATAGTACGGCCTTCCGTGAGGTGTATCAGAATGGTGGTGTCTTTACGTTGGATGAGATCGATAATGGCCACCCAGGTATCTTGACTATCCTCAACAGCGCGCTTGCTAATGGCCATGGTGAGTTTCCAGATAGCAGAGTGCCACGCCACGAGATGGCGCGTTTCATCGCCAGTGCCAACACGATTGGCCGCGGAGCGACGAGTGAGTATGTGGGCCGGGCACCGATCGATGCAGCCACCATCGACCGCTTTGCCTTCATCCCAATGGACACCGATGAATATCTGGAGGAAGCGCTGATACTTGGCACGGAGATAAACCGCTCACCACTCGACATCTCGGCTGGTGAGGTGCCTAGCCCCAAAGAGTGGCTGGCTATAGTGCGAGCACATCGCCAGGCACTGGGTGAGCTTGGCATCCGCGCTATCATTAGCCAGCGTGCTAGCCTGTATGGTGTGCGCCTGGCTAAGCAAGGCGTTGGCAAGGACTGGCTGGGTGAGATGCTCCTCTATAAGGGTATGAAGGAGCATGACCGCGAGAAGCTAACTGAGAATGCCAAGCGGTTGATGCCGAAGGTACAGGAGGCGCTTGACTACAAGACTCGCAAAGCTACGAAAGACAAAGAGCTTGATGAATCTCACAGTAAGTCATCTCGAGAAACTCAGCCAAAAGATACTGAAAAGAGAAGTGATAGTGAGTGGTTTACACCACCAGAGGATAAAGAAATTACTATCGATAGGGCGGATACGCCATGGCTTGAGAGATCTCTTGATCGTTCTATGCGGCTTCTCTTACCAGACTGTTATAATATTGATAAATTAGACATGAGCGACTACGATACCAGTATATTTGTCCGAGTGTGTTGGGATCTGGAATCGATACATTCGCGTGAGCTAACGGAGGACATATCGCAAACGCCGACAATCACCGGTGCAGTAGAGCGCGTCCTTAGGGAGAATAATAGCTCGACGGAAAAAAGAGTCCTTATCTCAGATATAGTTGCTGCAGCCAATGTAGAGGGTCGGTATTGGCAGCGCGATCGTGGATGTATCACACAATGGGAAACAGAGGATGATGATAATGACAACATCAAGATGGAAGTACATGACCGAATAGAGTTTGTAAAAACACACTTTTCGCAGTTGAACGACCATGACGTTCAGGATTACGCCAAGCAGTTCGAAGCCTGCCACGGTTTTGTTCCTGGGCGATTCACCTTGTGTAATTGGCTGAGGCAGTACCCCGACGTGGGTGGCAAGCAGCCGAGGAGCCACTAGATGCGTCGCTCTGAGCAAGAGTATGATGGCCGTACGATGCACCTTCGTCAGCTCGATAGCATTAGCGAGATGATTGATGCGATGCAGCATGCGCCTGAGCAGCAAGAGCAGTCTGGTCTCAGAGCATCGAGCTTGAAGATAGATGAGTGGCGGTGGTCGGATACGAAGACGATGGATGAGGCGCTCGAGTTAGCACGCTATGGCTGGGAAGAGGGTCGTCAGCATTTGCGTCAGGCGATGGGGCGTATCGCCCTTGATCAGCTAGTGGGGCGGCGACCAATTGTGGAGTCTCGGCTGGATTTCGCTGGTGATGAGGTAGATATTGGTGCCTACCTACACGGCGAGCCCGAGCATATGGTGGACTACCAAGTTCGCCAGGATACTCACGGGAAGCAGGCAATGATGTACGTTAATGCATCAATGGCGAGTCATGTCTCGTCCGAGCGGATTATGCAGCGTGGTGGGGCACTGTATGCGGCGATCGAGGCGTTGCGTACTGAGGGGTATTCGCTTGGCCTCACGATGGTGGAATCGACACAAAATAATAGCTTTTCCCATTACGTTGAATATCAGATACCTGTGGTGCAGCCAGGGGAGTATCTGGATATCGACACAGCGGCATTTTGCTTGGCACACCCAGCATTCTTGCGCCGCGGGGTATTTGCCCTCAAGGAACATGAGCCAAATAACATACGCCACGCTATGGGGTTTATGGTGGGTGGAGGCTATGGCGAACCAATCCCCATGGTCTCAGATATCCCGCCACACAGCTTTCTCATCGACCAAGGTGAGGGGCTCGACCTACACAGTGATAGTGATGTGCAGCGCTTTGCCCAAAAAGTGGTTGACCGCACGCTGGAGACGCTGGGGCATGGGCCAGCAAGCGACGAGTGGTAACACTACCGGATGTAGCAATAGGCTTTACACCCCAAATATAGTACACTAGAAACCATGCATAACAAACCAAACACACAAACCCCCACTACCGATACCACCTCAGTAACGTCACCAGAGTCAGCTGCTGCGCCGCAGAGTGATGCAGATGTAGCTGCTTATGCCGAGACTCAGCCAACAAATACTACCGCTCAGCCCACTGCTGACACGGCTGGCGATACTACCGACATCTTCCTCTGGGCCAACCAAGCCGACCGCGACAAAGACCAGCTAGAGGTGGATCTCTTCCTCTTTACCAAAGGCTATACGGTGTATGCCACCAACTATGCAGCCGAGCTCAAGGCGCAGCTCAAGGTGCTCTTCCTCTACGATATGATCACAGCGGTGCAGACGGGTGCAGCGACTGGCCTGATGGTGCGCGACTTCGAGGCGGCCAAGGCGGAGGAGAATGTCCTTGAGCGCACGACGCTCGACCGGGTAGTGCATGCTCAAGAAGTCATCGAGCAGATCACTTACAGCGAGGCAGATCTTGAGACCTTCAACGAGGGCGACCATGAGTTTAAGAAGGTTAAGGGTATCATTGCGCGCTTCCGGATGGGCACAAATGGCGAGCCATTCTTCGTGGCCAAGCTGCTACCCCAGTCGCAAGTACTCAAGGGGGCAACCGCCTGGATGTACAGCGGCGGGTCGTTCCAGCCATTTGTGGCTGATGCGGGGCTGCGCATTACGCCAGATAATCAAGTATTGATCGTTGGCAACGATATCTTTGCCTTTAGCGAGAGCAAATTCGTCCGGCTCTTTGGCTACGATGCCAAAAAGCACGCTGTGGCGGAGGAGAAGATCGCTGCCATCACTCAGCAGTTCAAACTTACCTTGCCTGAGGGGCTCACGCTCGACCGCCTGGTGCGCGACACACCAGCGCTGGTGACCAAACTGCAAAAGCTCGACCCCGCCCAGGTGACACAAGACCAACTCATCGACCACGCTGACGAAATGGGCCTGGGCCTGATGACGGACGATGCGGCAGGGAGCATCATTATCATGGATGCCAAGGATGCGGCCGTTTTTGTCAATCTCCTCAACGACGACTACGTCACGAGCGACCTGACTGGCGTCAAATACGAAATGCGCGGCAAGAAAATCTTACGCGAGAATGAGCAGTTGCCAGAGTAGGGGAGAGATATTCTCTGTGTCTAGCTAGTATCATGCTATTGGACAAGAAAATATCTGGAGGCCAGCGACCAAGCGAGGGGGAGAGTGCTGTATTTCGTCATAGAGTGTTGATCTCAAAACTCTCATGTATTCTCACGCTCCACCACCCCACACTCCCTCCTCCGGAACGCTATAAGGGTCGATATTCCCCAAATATCGACCTCTTGCGCTGGGCTGAAAACAGATTATGACAATCTGTTTTCACATTCCATCGGATGAAGTGATGGGGAGGTGGAGCGAGCGCAAAGAAAGAGAGACGATGCATCCACCCAATAATTCTATTTTTCTTAATCCTCTGCTGATGGTACAATAAGCGTTATGGCTAAGCAACAATCTACGGTGCAATTTCCAAAACATTTCCTCTGGGGCGCTGCGACGAGTGCGCATCAGGTCGAGGGTGGTATGCACAACCAGTGGTCGGAGTGGGAAAAAGCTCAGGCCAAGACCCTCGCTGCTCAGAGCCAATATCAATATGGCGACTTGCCCAACTGGCCGCACATTGCCAGTGCTGCCAAAGATCCAAACAATTATATCTCGGGCAAAGCTGCCAACCACGCCGAGCTCTACACGCAAGACTTCGCTCTGGCCAAGAAGATGGGCCTCACCTCGTGGCGCTTTAGTGTGGAGTGGTCGCGTATCGAGCCAGAAGAGGGCGCGTGGAATGCCGAGGCGATCAAATACTACAAGGCATACCTCGCCGCGTTGGCCGATGCTGGGCTGAAGCCCGTCGTGACACTGTTTCACTTCACGCTGCCGGTATGGTTTGCTGCCCAGGGGGGCTTTGCGAAGCGCGATAATGTGAAGTATTTTGTGCGCTTTGTCGATAAGCTGATGGATGAGATTGGTGCCACGGTGCGCTATGTCATTACCATCAACGAGCCCTGCGTCTATGTGACTGAGAGCTACTACAACGGCACCTGGCCACCCAACGTCCGCAGCAAGTGGCAGACCTACCGCGTGCTGAGCAACCTTGCCTATGCGCACAACCAAGTAGCCAAAGCCCTCCATGCCAAGAGTCGGCGCTTCAAGGTGGCGGTGGCCAAGAATTCGGCCTATACCTACCCGGGCGACGACGCCTGGCTTAGCCGAGCGACAGCGCGGGTGGTGCAGTTCTTCCAGGATGATTATTTCCTGCGCAAGGTGGTGCGGCAGAGCGACTACATTGCCGTTAATTATTACTTTAGTAATCGCATCTATGGCTACCGCATCCACAACCCCGAGACCACGCCAAACGATCTCGGCTGGACGATGCAGCCCGATCATCTCGAGCTTGTGCTGGAGCGTCTCTGGAGCCGCTACAAGCTGCCTCTGCTCGTGACAGAGAACGGCGTGGCCGACGAGCGCGACCAGTTCCGTAAGCAATGGCTCACTCAGTCTATCCTTGCTATGCAGCGCGCCCTTGGCAATGGGGTAGAGCTGCTGGGGTATATGCACTGGAGCTTCCTCGATAACTTCGAGTGGGATAAAGGGTTTTGGCCGCGCTTTGGCCTCTTTGCGGTCGACTACAAGACGTATAAGCGGACACCGCGTCCCAGTGCGCTATGGTTTGCTCGCGTATTGCAGCAGCAGAAGAAGCAAGCAGAGCAGCCTATTGAGCCACTGCCGTCTGTACCAGCGCGCAAGAAGCCGAGTGCTAAGCCAGCTACCGCGCAGGCGCAAGCTACATCATCGCCGCGCTCTGTTCGCTCTACGCCGGTAGTGCCGCCCAAACCTACTCCGCCGACGCCGCCCCAAACACCCCAAATGCCACCATCTACACCAGGGTCAGCGGCACGTTCGAGTGGGGTGATTGCACCGCCGCGCCGACCAGCAGTCGCATCACGCAGTCGTTCACGTAGTCATAATAATCGGGAGGAATAATACATGGCACAGAGCAATGGTGGAGCACGCGTCGTCGTCATCGGCGGCGGGACGGGGAGCTTTACGCTCCTGACAGGCCTGAGGCAGTATGCCTCGCAGGTCACAGCGCTCGTCAATATGGCAGATGATGGCGGCTCGACGGGCCAACTGCGTGATGAGCTCGGTGTCTTGCCACCTGGTGATGTGCGCCAGTGCCTCGTGGCGCTGAGCAATAGCCCCAAGGTGCGCGACCTCTTTAATTATCGCTTCGATGAGGGGAGCTTCAAGGGGCATGCCTTTGGTAATCTCTTCCTTACAGCACTTGAGAAAATGACCGGTAGCTTTGCCGAGGCGGTGGCACTAGCCAGCCAGGTGCTTAATATCGATGGGTGCGTTGTGCCCGCGACACTCAGCAATGTGACGCTTTGCGCAGAAGGCGAGGACGGTCAGCCTATCAAGGGTGAATATCTCATCTCACAGCAGGCGCTGGCGCGTCGGCCCAAGATTTGGCTCGAGCCAGAAGCCCAGGCTAACCCCGCCGCGGTCGCGGCGATTCATGCGGCAGATATGGTCGTCGTAGCCCCTGGTAACCTCTATGGCAGCTTGGCACCTGTCTTGGTCATTCGCGAGATCCAAGAGGCGCTTGCTGCCACCACGGCACGCTGCGTCTTTGTCTGTAACCTCGTCACCAAACCTGGCCCAACGGATGGCTTCTCGGTGAGTGACTTCGCGAGTGAGATCGAGCGCCTAGCGGGTAGTCAGTTCCTCGACTATGTCGTCTTCAACAACACGCGTCCCAGCCCTGAGCTGATGGACAAGTACGCTCACGATGGCGAGCTGATGGTCGAGTACGACATGGACGAGATGCATCGCCAGCACTACCGCTATCGTGCCGCACCAGTCCTCGCACAAGACGTGTGGGATGGTGCTCAGGCTAGCGATCCACTGGCTAGCACGCGCAGCTTCATCCGGCACGACCCCGATGTCGTGGCGCGCCAGCTGATGCGGATATACTTTGCATAAATATCAAGGACTGGCTATACTGTAAAGATCATGGAGTATATGACGGGTCATTGCCATATCTACGTCGACCTTGACCGGACGATCATCAACACCACGCAGTGGCTGCGCGAGATAGCGGAAACACTAGCCCAGCTCTACCCTGCGCAGGTGACTGCCAAGGAATTCTTGGCGGCGCAGCCTCGCTACATGCTCCGGCCCAAGACGAACCCCACCGCGCCGACCTACGTCTTGGCGGCGCAGCTTGCGGCGCTCGGCCTGGATGCGGCATCTGTTATAGAGCAGCTCGAGCAGACGGCGCTCGCCGATGGCCACCTCCAGTATCCCGGTGTGGCACAGATGCTACGCGCGCTCAGCCACTATAGCACAGTGCAGATACTGACCTATGGTGATCCCATCACCCCGCACTGCAAAGCCCGTCTGTGCCCAGCAGTGCGTGCACTGGTGGCTCAGCAGGGTGGGCAGGTGATTATTACTACCTTGCAAGATAAAGCTCAGTGGCTGCGCCGTGCTGCCGCTGCAAACCCCGGCCAAACAATCTACCTGATCGACGATAAGCCCGTTGCCGTCGCCTTTGCGCCCGAGCCAGACCCACCCATCCGCTGTGTGCAGATCGACCACACCGGCCAGCTTACACCGCGCCCTATTAATTGGCGCTCGGGAGACTGGCCCATTTGTCATACGTTAGCTCAAGCAACTAATATCATACAAGGAGACATCGAGTATGCAATGCACCAAAGCAATCATCCCCGTAGCAGGCTGGGGGACACGGCGCCTGCCCGTCACCAAGACGATCGAAAAATGCATGCTGCCGCTGGGTAACCGCCCGGTAGTAGACTACGCTGTGCAAGACTGCATCGCGGCGGGCATCCGCGATATCTACTTCGTGGTGAGCGAGCAGAGTACGCAGATTCGCGACTTCTATCGCTCTAACGTCGATCTCAACAACTATCTGCGCCGCAATGGTAAGGCAGATCTCTTGCCCCTCATCGCTCCACCGAAGGTCAATCTACACTACATGGTGCAATCGAGCTATGGTAAGTACGGCACAGCCATCCCGGTCAGCCTCGTGGTGCCGCAACTCGACCCCAGTGAGCCAGTGGTCGTGCTGATGGGTGATGACTGCGTGTATAATGCCGATGGTACATCAGAGGTGGCGCGCCTCATTGAGGCAGCAGGGGAGGACCGCTCGGCTATCCTAGGTGTACACATGCCACCCGACCAGCTCAGCCGCTACGGCGTGCTGGATGTTGCCGATGATGGCCGCCTGCGCGGTGTGGTAGAGAAACCAGCGCCAGGTGAGGCGCCGAGCGAGATGATCAACGTGAGTAAATACGTCCTCAGCTACGACCTCCTGCAGCGCATTGCCGCCCACGCCGACCGCGACGACGTCGCGGGCGAATACTACATCACCGACCCCTTCAACGATTACCTCGCTGCTGGTGGCCACATGGCCGTCGTCCCCACCAAGGGTCACTACCTCGACACCGGCACACTCGAGACCTGGGTGGCAGCCAACAACTGGCTCCTCGAGCATCAGGGGTAGGGGCTTAATACCAGCAATATCCTAAAGAACACACTTTCTATGCCGCAACAGCCAATTCCACCCCAGTCTCAACCACAGCCACCCCAGCAAGCACAGCCACGACAGCCCACAACATCACCCGCCTTGGCTCGTCAGTACGCAGCCCTGGGCACGGCGCTTGGTGTAGGTGGTGTGTGCAGCGGCATCATTAGCATTCTCATGTTAATTGCGAACACTACTTTTGATGAATCTACTAATATGAATCGTGCTGCTTTTTCTGCTGCTGTTGTTGCCAGTATTGCTGGTATTGTCCTTGGCATCAACTCTTACGACAAGCTGCGTGAAGCAGGCGCATCGCGTGCGTGGGGTATAGCGAGTATTGTGTGCAGCGCTGTTGTGGTTGGGTGGATCGTACTATGGCTTTTATTCCTTATTGTAATGATAGCCCTTTTTCTTGTTACGTTCTTGATCGATTCTCTGCAGAAGTAGAGGGAGAGCTCGTAGCATACATGCCTGGGTATGAGATCATAGCTTGTTAAAATGTTATACAAAAAACACAGCCCACCAACTGCCACGGCCAAATCGGGCTTCCAGGCCCGAGAATACTCTAGAGTACTCAATCAGGCGTGGCGATATGGTGGGCTGTGTGGTGGGCTATTTAGCCCTCTGTCTCGTAGTAGCACAGTGCTACTACATATCTAGCGTTGACATAAGCTGGGCCATTTATATCGCTGGCGGCGAGAAATTCGCCTTGTTTTGCCGCCCGCTCTACTAGCCCCCCGGCCTCGTTAGGGTTCTTCACGGTCCTGGTAAGGATGTAAACGTTGCCGTCGGTCATTGTAACCTCAACCTTGTACCGTGTCATGACAATCTCCTTTCGGATCCAGAGGCCAAAGAGCTGCTTTTCGCTCTTTGAGGAAGCCTCTGAGCTGAAAAGCTAATATATATATCAATATATGAGAGCGGCGTCAAGCTATTTTGCTTATAATGCCATAAAATCAGCGTATTTTCTCATTTTGTACGTATAAAATAGTAAGATATGTCCACTATAGGCGCGTCTAAGTCAGAGCAAAATGCCCAGCAATCTCGCTTATTCTTATCCACATCGTGCGGTATGGGGAAAACTACTGACCCCTGATACTGGTTGAGCTTTTCCACAGATTTGTGGATAAGCGCCAGCGTGGCGGGGAACGCCGTGGGTAAAAGGGGTTGCGTGTGGGTGAGAGTGGGTATTATACTGGGAGTAGTGGAAGAAAGTGGGTAACCACGAGAAAAACAAACACCACTGCACAAAAACAAAATAATTCATCTGTAAGGATCGCCACACCCCATGGATTACTTCGAACGCAAGCTGGATGACAAGCGTCGGCTCACCATACCGACGGAGCTTCGGGCGGAGTTCGCCAGTGGTGTGGTCCTGACGCGCGGCTTTGGCAGCTACCTCCACCTGTATGCGCAGGATGTGTGGGATAGCCAGGTAGAGCCAGCGCTAACGGGCAGCATCCTAGATGAACATGTCGCCGACCTCAACGTCAAGTTCCGGCGCGGCAAGACAGCTGCCACCCTAGACCAAAAGCAGGGTAGGGTAACAGTAGAGCAGCATCTGCTGGATTATGCCGGGATATCGCGCGAGGTTGTGGCAGTGCGCGCCGGCCAGTATTGGCGCCTCATGGCACCGGAGCAGGCCGAGTAGCAAGGCTGTTTTTGTGACGCTCTTTAACAAGCACGTGTAACTGATATCCTCGAGATCAACCATCTGGTAGTGAGCCATGTGGGCACCCGACCCACGCAAAACCCTGTCGGGCGCACCTTCCTCACAAACACCTCCCAAAAAAACTCCACCTCACATAATTGCTGCGGCAATTATACACATAAGTCTCTCAAACGATCTTTGGCGGGCTCTCTCGGCCCGGTACAAGCAAAGATCGTCAACAAAAACAAACACATTTTATGCGAAAACAAACAGGTTTCGCTACCAGGTGGGTGATCTCGAACCCGCATCGGACTATCTCGCAGTAGCCTGAGCGGGGCGTATCTTTATGGAAAAGCATAGCTATACCTATCGGTAGCATTGCCGTGCCATCCTCCTGCCGAGGGAGTGTGATAATCCGTTGCAATAACGGATTATCAGCCCAGCGCAAGAGGTCAACATCTGGGAGATGTTGACCCTTATAGCGATCCCGAGCGCAGGAGGTGGTGAGGCAAGGCGTGAGACGGCGTATAGCTAGCGAGCTTAGTATCGGTTTCTCTGTTGTTCTTTGGCTAAATAGGCCACGACCAGTAGGGGAGGAAAGCAATATTATGCTACCATAAGAAACGTATGAGTATCAAAGCACATCCACCACTTCATGTTCCGGTATTGCTGGAGGCAGTGTTGGCCCAGCTCCAGCCACGTCCAGGTGAGCGCTATCTCGACCTGACGGCGGGGTATGGCGGCCATGCCACAGCGATTCTCGAGCAGACCCAGACGTATACCACGGCGTGTTTGGTCGATCGCGACCAGTATGCTTTGTCGCAGCTTGGTAGCTTGGCAGGGCAGGGCGCACGGTTGATGCATTGCGATTTTTTGCAGGCAGCGCAGCAGTTGGTTCGCGAGGGTGAGCAGTTTGATTTGCTGCTACTGGATTTGGGGGTGTCGTCACCGCAGCTCGATCGAGCTGACCGAGGGTTTTCCTTTACACACACTGGCCCGCTTGATATGCGGATGGATCAACGCCAAGCGATGACTGCCGAGCAGATTGTTAACCACATGGCAGAGGCAGAGCTCGCCCGACTGATCGCCCGCTACGGCGAAGAACCGCCGGCAAAGGCACGGCGCTATGCTGCAGCTATTTGCGCGGCCCGGCCACTGTCGAGTACTGGAGAACTCGCGCGCGTCATCGAGCACGCTACCCGTGGCAAGCGGGGCAAAACCCATCCAGCCACGCGTACCTTTCAGGCAGTCCGTATCGCCGTCAATGATGAATTGACGCAGGTAGAGCAGACGCTCCAGCTAGTGCCAGCCTTGCTGCGTACTGGTGGACGAGTGGGAGTGATTAGCTTCCATAGCCTCGAGGATCGGCTCGTCAAGCGCTTCTTCGCGGAGCAGCGCCAGGCAGGCTACGAGGCCGAGCTGCGCATCCTCACCAAGAAACCTATCGCGGGCAGCCATGACGATGCTTACAATCCGCGTGCCCGCAGCGCTAAGCTGCGAGCCGCCGCAAAAATATAAAAAACAAAAAAAGGAGTAGGGACATGCCAGTTCGTATCCCCGTACAAAATCAATCAATCACGACAACCGTATTGGTCCGCCACGGCAAATAACCCTTGGCTTAAGACCTCGCGCTGGGGCGGCGCGCTATCCGCCCCACCTAGACCTAGAAACGACCCCATACCAACGCTAAACAACACAAACACCACCACAATGACAACCTACACACGGACAATGCAATTTAATAGTCGACGCCAGAGCACCTGGAAGCGCAACCGTAACACCGTTGCTTTTGCTTCGGCTATCAAACTTGGGCCAATCACCCACACAGTGCTGATTGCCCTCCTTATCACCATCCTTGGCTTGATATATCTGGCACAGGCAACGCATACGGTAAGCTATGGCTACGAGGCCAGCAAGATTGACGACAAGATCTCTGCTCTCAGCGAGCAAAAGAAGGACCTAGAGGTCGATAACGCCCGTCTGACCGCCCTTAAGGAAGTGCAGGGTAGTAGTGTGGCCAAAACGATGACAACACCAGCCAATACAGCGTACGCCAGCGAGTAGCCCATGCTGCAGCGCCATCTTGCTACGCCACGCGCTCAGGCGCTTGCCGCTGTGCTCGGCGGGCTACTTGTGGTGTTTGTGTTGCGCCTAGGGTATGTGCAGTTGCTGCAGCATGATTACTATGTATCGCAGGCTGATAGCGAGCAAGTCAAACAATTTCGTCTGCGCGCCCAGCGCGGTGAGATATACACCATGGATGGTACTACTCCCGCCAAACTTGTCATGAACGAGACGGTCTATACCGTGTGGGCCGACCCGATGGCCGTGACAGACGTAGACAAGATTGTGACGGTCCTCAACCAGGTGGCTGGTGGTAATGTGCGTGAGAATTTTCGCCAATACATCACGCGTAAGCCAAGCCGCTACCAAGTGCTTGCCACCAAGGTGAATCGCAAGCAGGCTGAGCTGATCAAAAAGGAGAATCTCGCTGGGGTGGGCTTTGATGCGATGAGCCAGCGCGTCTACCCAGAAGGGCAGTTGGCCAGCCAAGTACTGGGATTTGTCGATGCCGAGGGTAAGGGGAAGTACGGCTTCGAACAGGCCAATGATGATAAGCTGCGCGGCACAGATGGGGTGCTTAAGACAGTGACAGATATCCGCTCGGTGCCACTAACCATTGGCCGGACGAATATCAACCAGCCTGCTAAGAATGGGACCAATATGGTACTGACGATCGATCGCAACATCCAGACGAGGGTAGAGCAAGCGCTTGTCGATGGGGCCAAGCGCAGCGGTGCGACTGATGTCAGTGCTGTCGTAATGAATCCGCAGAACGGTCAGGTCTTAGCCATGGCCAACCTCCCTACCTATGACCCGTCTAACCTGAAGACGATTAAAAGCGTCGCCGCACTCAATAACAACACTATCACCACGCCATACGAACCGGGCTCCGACATCAAGACATTCACAGTAGCAACGGGCATCGACAAAGGGGTTATCACGCCGCAAACGACGTACAATAATACCGATAGCATCAAGGTAGACGACATCACCATCGGTAATGCCAGCAAGGGCCAGACGGGCAACATTACCATGCAGCACGCCCTTAATTGGTCGCTCAACACTGGTATGGTTACGGTGGCGCAGCGCCTAGGCAATGGCAGCTACATCACTCGCCAGGCGCGCGACACAATGTATGATTACTTCCACAAGCGCTTTCGCCTTGGGCAGCTGACGGGAGTAGAGCTCGCTGGTGAGGCTAAGGGCAATATCATCTCACCCACCCAGCAGCAGGGCAATGCGGTGCGCTACTCTAATATGTCCTTTGGCCAGGGGATGGATGCGACAATGCTGCAGGTCTCAGCCGGTTTTAGTGCGATTATCAATGGTGGGACGTACCACAGCCCCACCGTCATTGCGGGGACGATTGACGACAATGGCACCTTTGCCAAGGCGGCACGCAAGGCCTCGTATGCTCATGTTATCAAGCCGCAATCATCCGCCACTGTGCGCGAGATGGTGCACCAAGCACGCCAGGCCTTTTATGCGGGTGGTGACCGCGCGGGGTTCTACATTGGCGGCAAGACAGGTACATCGCAAACCATCAAGGATGGCAAGTATATTTCCAACCAAACCATCGGTACCTACCTCGGTTTTGGTGGGGAGGTTGGCAAAACACCAGCGTATGTTATTATGGTGGAGGTTTCGGGCAAAGGGCTGAATATGCAGGGGGGTCGAGACGCTCACCCGATTTTTACGGATATATCTAATTGGTTGCTCGACTATATGAAGCTCGAGCCGAAAGGAAACACACCATAATGAACCTCACCACACTCGTTCGCGAGCTCAACGCGACATTTCTCCTCAGCGTCGCGGCTTTTTTGCTGGCGATGGCCCTCACGCCGCTCTATACCTACTTTGCTTACCGCTATAAGTTCTGGAAAAAACAGCGGGCCGCGAGCACAACGGGCGAGGAGTTGACGGTCTTTACCAAGCTGCATGCCGATAAATTTACGCGCGATATCCCCACTATGGCAGGGATGGTTGGTATTGTGGCCATTGCCGTGGTGACGCTGGGGTTTAATCTCGACCGAGCCCAGACCTGGCTTCCACTGGCGGCACTGCTTGGTGGTGGGGCAGTGGGGCTGCTGGACGATGTGATCAATATCAACAGTGATGGCTCGGGCTCGGCGGGCTTGCGCGCCTGGCTAAAGTTCTCGATGATCGCGGTGATGGCGGCGGTGCTAGCGTGGTTCTTCTACGTCAAGCTAGGCTATACAACAGTGCATGTGCCATACCTTGGCGACTGGCAGCTCGGCCCGTGGATTGTCCCGCTCTTTATCTTTGCGGTGGTGGCAACTGGCAATGCGGTGAACATTAGTGATGGCCTGGATGGTCTGGCTGGTGGACTGCTGGCGGTGAGCTATTGCATCTTCGGGGTGATTGCCTTGCTGCAGGGGCATTTGCAACTGGCGGGCTTTTGCTTCACTGTAGTGGGGGCGCTGCTGAGCTATCTGTGGTTTAATATCTATCCAGCCCGGTTCTTTATGGGCGATGTGGGGAGCTTTGCCTTTGGGACGAGCCTGGGCGTCGTGGCGATGCTGACGAATACGCTGTTTTTGCTGCCCGTCATTGGTGTGCTGTTTGTGGTAGAGGCGGGCTCGAGCCTTATTCAAATCCTCAGCAAGAAGTTCTTCCACCGCAAGGTGTTTATCTCGGCACCAATTCACCAGCACTTCCAAGCAGTCGGTTGGCCAGAGGTGAAGGTAACGATGCGTTTCTGGGTGATCTCTTGCGTGACAGGCTTTATTGGCCTGATGATGGCGCTGGGTGGGGGACACATCTAGAATGGCTACTGCTCGCCGCACTCGTGCTGCTCACCGATCGGCTTCGGCTCGGTCGGCTCAGCCAGTGCGTCGCGAGCAACGTAGTGCTGCCTCCGCTCCATCTGTCGCTGTGCCGCGTTTGCACCGGCCGGACTATCAGATTATCCTCTGGGTGGGGCTACTCATGCTGCTGGGTTTGGTAGTGATGTATGCCATTGGCCCACAGCGCGCCAATGTGCTCAATGCAGCGCACAACACCAACTACTACACCGATGGCTACTTCGCCATCAAGCAGACGGTGAGCTTGCTGCTATCAATTAGCGCCTTTGTGGGGTTGTCGCTCGTGCCCTTTGCATGGCTGCGCCAGAAGGCGGGTACGCTGCTAGCGAGCGGCTTCGTGCTGTGTGCACTGCTGTTTGTCCTTGGCAATATGCTGCATGTCTCGGCGATTGCTCAGTGCAGCCTTGGGGCGTGCCGCTGGTTCTCGCTGGGGCCACTGGGGAGCTTCCAGCCGGCCGAGATGCTGAAGTTTGGCATGCTTATCTATATGGCACTCTTCCTTGGCACACGAATGCGTCAGGGGGTGATAAACGACCTCCACCAGACGATCATCCCCATGGTAATTATGATGTGCGCTGCGCTCTTTTTCGTGATATTTTTGCAAAAGGATATGGGCACAGGCCTGGCTCTCACTGCCATGGTGGCATGCATGGTGGTGATGAGTGGCATGAGCTGGCGCTGGCTAGCCTATCTAGCGGCGGGCTGTGTGGCACTGGTGCTACTGCTCATCGTCATTGCGCCGCACCGCATGGAGCGGGTGGCGACCTTCTTTCAGGGGGATGACCACGCCGCCAGTAGCAACGATGATGGCTACCACATCAAGAATGCCAAGATTGCACTGGGTACGGGCGGGCTATTTGGCCTGGGTATTGGCAACAGCATCCAAGCGACGGGCTACCTCCCTGAGGCGATTAACGACTCAGTCTTTGCTATCATTGGTGAAACGTTTGGCTTTGTGGGGACGGTGGTCGTGCTAGCGCTGTTTGCAGCGCTGCTGCTGCGCCTACTGAGGATTGCCGAGCGTTTGCCTGATGCAACAATGCGCCTGGTGGTAGCTGGAGTCTTTGGCTGGCTGGGCGCACATGTTATGCTAAATGTAGCGTCGATGATTGGAGTCTTCCCACTGACGGGTATTACGCTGCCATTGCTGAGCTTTGGTGGCACCAGTATGGTATTTATTGCTGGTGCGCTTGGTCTGGCCTTCCAATTATCACGCCAGGCAGCTTACCAACCAATCAACGAAAAGGAGACCTCTCATGAAGCTACTGGCAGTCGGCGGTGGATCGGGCGGGCACGTTACGCCGGTCGTCGCCGTTATTAATGAAATCGCAGCCCTCCAGCCCGATGTGCAGGTGACCTTCGTCTGCGATAAGGCCTTCGCTAGCCAATCGCGCGGGCTCATGCAGCGCGCTGCAGTGCCAGTGCGGGTACGGACAATTGCTGCGGGCAAGTTCCGGCGCTACCAGCACCTCAGCGTGGTACGCCAGTTGCTTATGCCGAGTATTGTCCTAGCTAATGTATGTGATATCTTCAAGATCCTGGCTGGCGTATGTCAGAGCCTCTGGCTAGTACTGCGCGTGCGGCCAGATGTGATCTTTGCCAAGGGGGGGTTTGTGTGTTTGCCGGTCGGTATTGCAGCACGCTGCCTGCGCGTGCCAGTGGTCATCCACGACTCCGATGCTCGCCCTGGCCTGACCAACCGTGTGATGGCACGTTGGGCAGCAGCGATTGCTACGGGCTGGCCACTCAAGCATTATCACTATCCAGCATCGCGTAGCCGCTATGTGGGAGTGCCGATTGGCGCTGATTTTCGCCCGCTTACTCCGGTTCAGCGGCAGCAGGCACGGCAGACCTTCTCGCTTGATCCACACAAGCCATTAGTCGTTGCTACCGGCGGTGGTCTTGGCTCGGCTATTATCAATCACGCGGTGCTGCGCGCTGCTGATGAGCTGCTGGCTGCTGGCATACAGGTTTATCTGCTGGCGGGCAAAGGCAATTATGATGCCGCCCAGGCCAAAGCGCCGCAGCACCCCGATTTTCACTGCGTACCCTTCGTTTTCGAGCATATGGCGCAATTGCTCGGCGCAGCCGATGTAGTGGTATCACGTGCCAGTGCCACCTTCACACAAGAGCTTGCTGGCTTAGCTCAGGCAGCTATCTTGGTGCCGGCCCATCACCTGGGTGACCAACGCAAAAATGCTGCCATCTATGCCGAAGCCAAGGCTGCGCTGGTCTTGCAAGACGACGCCTTAGAGCAGAGCGATGCCCTTAGCCAGGCCATTCTTACCCTCATGCGCGATCCTGCGCAGCGCCAGCAGCTTGCTCAGCGCCTCCATACCTATGCACGCCCCTACGCCGCCCGCGATGTTGCGCAAATGGTTGTAGAGACGGCTCGGCGTCAGAAGTAGGGTAGAGCATACGTATAAAGAGCTCTGCCAAGACGACAGGACCTTACCTTAATACAAGGGTATATTTATCTATATCAATTCGTCTGACATCTGGGCGCGGCCTTTGCCAACAACCAACCATCTACGGTATAATGGCCTGTAGCATCATGGGCTTTCGCACAAAACAAACACCACCACCAGCACGCCGTCGAGCTGCCAAAAACAAGAGGGAAGAGCAGCCCCAGCGCACCGCCTATACCTACCGACGCAACCGGACGCTGACTGGTAGCTTGGTGAGCCGCGTGCCGAGTGCGGGCGAGCCCAAGGCACTGCTGCGGTCGCCGCGTATGCATGCGCATGATTTGCGCCGGACGCGCCGCCGCGTGGCACTGTCGCTTGGAGTGGTAGTGGGGCTGCTGGCTGCAGTGTGGTTTGCGCTCGATAACGTCATTGCGACACCAGTTGTTGCAGGCAATCTCACCAGCAACCATCAGCTCTACCAAGCCAAGATCAACGACTATCTCACTGCCCATCCGCTGGAGCGTTTTCGCTTTGCACTCAATACTAGTCGGCTGGCGGCCTATCTCCAGACGCATGATTGCCCCGAAGTGGCCGCAGTGCTTCCAGCCACGCAGCAAGCTGGCCTGGGGCGCAGCACCATTACCCTTGCTATGCGCCAAGCGGCGGTGGTCTGGACGGTCAATCGCCAGCAACTCTTTGTTGATACCGAGGGCCACGCCTTTCGCCGCGCTTATGGGCCACGGCCAAGCATTGAAGTAGTAGACGACAGTGGTATCGGCACGCGCAACAACCAAGTCGTTGCCAGCAACCAATTTCTCGGCTTCATCGGCAAAGTCGTTGGCGCAGTCCGTCGCCACCAGCTCACCGTCCAAAAAATCACGCTGCCTGCTGGCACAACTCGTCAAATCTACGTTTGGTTTACAGGGGTGGAGTATCCTGTTAAGTTCTCGGTCGATCGCTCGGCTGGCCTGCAGAGCGAGGATGCCGCCCGGGCCATTCGCTATCTGGCGCAGCACCACATCACTCCCAAATATCTCGATGTCCGCGTCAGTGGCCGAGCGGCGTATCGGTAGTGGGGTATTGACAATAGAGCATTTATGTTTTTAATGTTAAGAATTTTTGATATCTCTAACAAGTAGCTGCTCCACTGAACACGGTGTTGTAGTGAGGCTAAATCCATCACAAGCGCCGCACCAGGAACGGCTGTGTAAGAAAGATACTAGAGACCATTCCATTAATATTCCAGAGAATAGAGCGGCGTGACAAAAGAAACAGTGCAAGAACTACTGAAGGTATGTAATTGATCGCGGTCAATACCTACAGCGTATCTCAGCAAAGGGCAGGGGAGCTGTTCTGCAAAACAAGAACAAATTTACAACACTTTACATAACAAAACATAAAAAATGCAAATACTATATCTATACTACAAAATCAACAAAATGCAAAAAATAGTAGGGGAGATGTTTTTTGCAGAAAAGTCAAATCATGATATTGTATAGTATTTTAATTTCGGTCAATCCAAGCAGGGTAGAAAACATAGCAAAAATACTAAGCAAACAAAATGTCAAACAAAGCAACACGGCAGACAGCCTGTGGAGTCTGGGCAAGCACTGGCATGACGCCAGGCAAATACGAGACCAGAGCGCGCATACCTAGATCTGCAGCCGCGCTCGTTTGTTCGATATCGAGAGCCGTTGCGCAGACATGTCACAAACTTTGCGCAGCAAACAAACTCCAATAGAACAAGTGTCTGCTTTTTTGCATTGCTCTGCAGTAGCACCGCAATCTATCCTTTCTCTCTTGGATGGCGGATATCGTATGAGAATCTGCTGAATGAGAGATAGAATCGATCAATAGTCGAAGATCTATATACCGGATATATGCGTCTTATGCCCATAAAACCCACATAGTGCCAAACCCAGCTCAATTTCAGCCGTATCTAGGGTTAAATCAACATATGCATCGTAAAAGGATTATTGTGCGAAGTTATATTACACTCCTAAAGATGATCACATATACATCTTTTACATCTACCCCACTGCTGCGTGGATGTGAATTATTGTGCACGTGTGGATTGCGGCACATTGCGGCTTATCATCCCCTTGTCTATTAACGCTGATGTTTATGCTTATGCTTTGCTTCTGGTTGCTATTTTGCTGTGCATGGTTGCTTGCTATATTGTGTAGTATAGTTAATCAGCGCTGTGAAATTGTGAGCTTTCTGGGTATATTTCTATGCGGCCTTAGGCCGTTTTGATTACTATAGCTTAATAGCTTTCATCTAAGCTGAAAATATGCTGTGTGCTGCTGCAAGGACAAGTATGACTCTTTGGCTATAATAATAAGTACAGAAGAACCAGAGAGCTACAGCTCAGGTGAGGTATGTCACGAGAACACAGCTCTCAAATATAAGCTTATCAGTGGTAGAGACTGGCAGAATGAGGTAAAAACAGGGGTAGGGCGGTTGCCAGGAATTTTTGGCGAAAGGGTGGCAGACTCCCCTGCCTTGCCCTGCCCTTTTTGTTTGCTTTTGCTGTGTACTTGAGATGCTCTCTGCAAAAGGAATAGATGCAAGAGGTATATATGAGCAAATTGTAGCTGCGATGGAATTATCTTGCATACAAACGGTCGATACATAAGCCTATGAGTGCAAAATCACACGCGAATATCCGCAGCCATCATGTGTATACGATATTTGTCCAGGCGGCAAATTACCTCTGTTATAGCTGAGTATATGTAGTGTTCGGGGCGGGAGGGGAGGCCACTTCCCTATCGTTATTTCTCTCAACCTGTAGACTCGAGCTCTCACTTATTTTCAGGCTGTTTATGATCCACCAAAATAAAGACTTATGCTCTTGTGAGGATGAGTACTGAGATGCGTTTGGCTCGCCCAACACCAATGTGCTCGGGCACCGAGAGATTCGACACCGCTAATCCTGCCTCCGTAGCCGCAGCAATATACTCCTTCATTGGCCGATGAAAGAAAAGAACTCGCTCTGGATGCGCGTCCTTGCCATGAATCCGGAACGGGATTTCAAAGACGTAAGATGTTTGCATGTTATAGTCAGATACATCTACATCGCTTCTTCCTGGCAGATAGGTATCTGGGTTGGGCAATGTTGCAATAAACGCACCGTCAGCCGCAAGAAGCCGAGCTGCTGCGGCAAAGAATGAATAGTGGTTTGGCAACAATGCAACACCATATTTGCCACGAGTGCATCAAAGGAAGCGTTAGGATGGTTGTAGGCATAGTCTTCAAGAGACGTGGCTTCAAATTGAAGATGAGGCTGTGTATGCGTTGTGGAAGCAATCTCAATACCTTGATCAGCTGGATCAATTCCAACTACCGTAAAACCAAGTGATGCAATATGGCTGGACAAAAACCCAATGCCACAGCCAACATCAAGTACGCTACCATGACCGTCCGGTAATAATCCGGTCAGTTTCTGCAGGATAAGATGCGAGAGCGCCCGATACGATGGGTCGTCGTTTGATCCTAATTCGTGCAGACGTGCTGCGGAATTAGCGTTCCAGCGGGCTGCTTGGTCGGTGACGGTGTAGGTATGAGATGAATGGATTGTCATAATGGCAGTATTCTAGCATGATATATATATTCCACCTGTTATATCAAACTTCATCTATCGAGATGAATTATCTGGCAGACCTCGTGGCATCATTGTAGCCACACTATATAACCTAACCAAAAGAGACGAAGCTTTAATCACTTCGTCTCTTATTGGCGTATTGTTTGTATAGAGCTACGCTGCTGCGACCGCCTCTGCTTGCTCCTTGGGTGGTTCGAGGGCGTAGGTGGCTTTGGCGACGCGCTTGAAGAGCGGTTTGCTTTGGAGATTAAGAAGGATGGTGGTCTCCTTGACCTGGCGGCTCTTGAGAACGCGCTTGACGATCTCGTCGCGGTGCAATGGGCCACCCTCGTCGCGCAAGATACCGGCAATGATATCAGCTACAGTGCCTTGGCTATAGCCCCAGATGTCGAGCGCATAAATACCGCGGCCGATGAGGATGAAGCGCTTGTCTTTGATGAGCTCGTTGTGGATGGCTTGCTTGGTGACGTTACGGCGCTTGAAAGTGCTTTCCTTGATGCGCTGAGCAATCTCGCTAAAGTGCAGCGGTTTGCCTTCGTCTAATAGGACGACGTAGATCTTGTCGCGGATATTCTTGGGATTAACGGTTGGCCACTTGCTCAGGCCCCACATATCTTTGAGGTGGGCCAACTGGGTAGAGAGGCTGGCGAGGCCGCGCACTTGGTTAGGGTTCTCGTAGGTGAGTTGGTCATGCAGCGCTTCGAGGCTGATAGGTGCACCATGCTGCTTAATAGCGGCAACGATCTCATCCACACGGCTTCGCACTGCCTTCTCATCGCCGTATTCGGCAATGGCCAGGCCTTGGTGGTATTTGTCGGTCTCGTTGATGGGGGTGAGGCGGGCTGAGACTTCGCCGATGAAGGCAATGTGGGCACGCTGCTGCACTGTGGGTGTCTCGACATCTAACAGGCGCTGTGTGATGTCTGAGACGCGTCCAACGCGACCATTCTCGGAGAGGTCGCGGATGATGAGGCGCTCGGCGTCGTGCAGGCCCTCTAGCTCGCCTGCTTCGGCGGCAAGCTTGAGGCGCACCACGATGGCTTTCTCGAGCTGGCGGACGCGCTCGCGCGTAATACCGAGCAGCTCGCCGATCTGCTCGAGCGTTTCGCGGCGCTCTTTGAGGCCAAAGCGACGCACGATGATCTCGCGCTCGCGGTCGTGTTCTTCGCCGACTGCATCAAGGATGGTAGCGATCGACGCGGCAAAAATTTCGGTTGGTTGTTTGGTTGATTGGTTCATGATTCGGTTCTCCATTTCCTTCTCAGTTGCTTGCAAATGCCCACTCGCACTTCTTACATTTGATTATAGAATAATAGGTGATATAAGTCAATCGTTTCATCATAGAACTATTATAGCACACACTTTACGCTTATGGTAAACAATTTTTTGAGGCTTTTCATTTGCAAGTGATGTGGCGAGCATGACGGGGCAGTTGACGGGTTCGCAGCAATGCAGGCTGGCATAGAAAAACCAGCGGCCGGTACAGAGGAGCCGCTGGTATATGAGAGGTCGCCGGGCTAGGCGGTGCGCTTCTTGCGTGTGGTGGTGGTGCGAGTTGTGGCCTTGCGCCGGCCACGTTTGGGTGGTGCGGCGGCCAAGATTTCGCGGGCTTGCGCCTCATCCAGAGTTGTTGGATCAGTATCCTTGGGTACACGTGCGTTGGTCTTGCCGTCAGTCACATATGGCCCCCAGCGCCCCTTGAGGATCTTGATGGCGCCAAAATCGGCGATGTGCTTCTCTGCCTCGGCCTTGAGCTTGGCAGCGTAGAGTACGCGAGCCTCGGCCTCGGTGATCTCGCGCGGGTCGTGCTCCTTGAGGCTCACATAGAGCTTGCCTACCTGAATATACGGCCCAAAGCGCCCGACGTTTGCCTTGATGGTCTGACCATCATCGGTGGTGCCAACAGTGCGCGGTAGTTCGAAGGCCTTGAGGGCTTGCTCGAGCGTGACGGTCTCGATGCGCTCACCCTTGGGGAGCGGCGCAAACTGTGGCTTGGCGGCCTTATCATCGCTGCTGCCGAGCTGGAGCATCGGCCCAAAACGTCCAAAGCGGGCAAAGATCGGCTTGCTAGTCTTGGGGTGAGTGCCAACCTCACGGTGAGCGCCAACAGTGCTGCGGTCGATGTCGCCGGATTTTTCGATGAGCTCATGGAAGGGCTCGTAAAATTGGCGCAGCATGGCATTGCGCGCAAGCTTGTTGGCAGCGATGTCGTCGAAGTCGGTCTCGACGCGGGCGGTGAAGCCATAGTCAATGATGGGGTCGAAATGGTTCGTCAAGAAGCCAGCGATTAGCTCACCCGCTGGAGTAGGCAGTAGCTTGCCACGGGTGGCACCAGTTTTTTCTTGGACGATGTGACGAGTGATGACAGGGGTATTATCGCTTGGGATCTCGCCCGTACGCTCCAGGACGATGACATCACGTGGTTCACCCTCGCTCTCGCCTCGCTCAGCATAGCCACGAGTCTGGATGGTATTCATGATGGTAGCGTACGTGCTGGGCCGACCAATACCAAGCTCTTCAAGCTTCTTGACGAGCGTCCCCTCGGTATAGCGCGCTGGTGGGCGGGCAAAGACCTGCCGTGCCTCGGCCTGTGCGAGCTCAAGGGTAGTGTGCTGGCTGACTGATGGCAGGATGGTCGAATCCTTACCGCCATAGACGCGCAAAAAGCCGTCAAATAGCACCGTCTGGCCCTTTGCCTCAAAAACGAGCGCTTTCTCGGCCCTCAGCTGTGTGCTGTCGATACTGATGGTAATGGTGGTGTTCTCTAGCTTCGCAGCGGCCATTTGGCTGGCTAGGGTGCGCCGGCGGATGAGGTCGTAGAGTTTTTGGTCGTAGCTACTGCCAGCGACGGATTCGCGGGCGATATCGGTCGGGCGGATGGCCTCGTGAGCCTCTTGGGCGCCAGCCGACTTCGTGGCGAAGGTGCGACTGTGCGAATAGTCGGCACCAAACTGCTGAGTAATGTATGTGCGGCTGGCAGCAATGGCCTGGCGGCTGAGATTGACGCTATCGGTACGCATATAGGTGATGAGCCCCTCTTGGTAGAGTTTCTGGGCGCTCGCCATGGTAGCACGGCTGCCCATGCCGAGCTTGCTATTGGCCTCCTGCTGGAGGGTGCTGGTGGTAAATGGCGCAGCGGGGTTGCGCGTGCTGGGCGTCTTGGTAATGTTGCTAACGGTGAAACGAGCGCCACTCAGCCCCGTCAAGAAGTCGTGGGCGGCTTGCTCGCTATCGAAGCGCTGCTTGAGCTCGGCCTTGAGCTCTTCGCCATCTACGACAAAATGTGCCGTCACACGAAACTGTGCACTACTGGCAAAGTCGCGAATCTCGCGCTCGCGCTCCACGAGCAAGCGCACCGCTGGGCTTTGCACGCGGCCAGCTGATTTGCCACCCGGCACCTTGCGCCACACCACAGGGCTTAGCTCAAAGCCCACGATGCGGTCGAGGATCTGCCGTGCCTGCTGTGCCTCCACGAGCTGCATATCTACGGTGCGAGGTTGCTTGATGGCTGCCTCGATGGCGGGCTTGGTAATCTCATGGAACGTGATGCGCTTGGTACGCTGTGGGTCTAGGCCAAGCACTTCGCACAGGTGCCAGGCAATTGCCTCCCCTTCGCGGTCTTCATCGGTTGCGAGCCACACATTATCCGCTCCAACCGCCTTCACGGCCTTCTTGAGCTCGGTGATGACCTTCTTCTTGTCTGGATCGATCTCGTAGACGGTCTTGAAGTCGTTTTTGATATCGATCGGCGGTTGTCCATCCTTAGTCTTCTTGGGAATGGCGCGAATGTGCCCTACGCTCGAGAGCACCTGATATTCCCCGCCCAGGTAGCGCTCAATTGTCTTGGCCTTGGCGGGGCTCTCGACGATGACTAGTTGTGTGTGTTTGCTCATTGATTATCTACTCGCTTGTTATAGTTATATGCTTGCTATTAATCTATCTAATCAAGCGCCTATGATACCGCAAAGTAGAATGGAATGCAAATGGGGTGCATCTTGAGCCGCAACACTTCACCATCAACTCTCTGGACAACTCACTGCACAAGAAAATATATGGAGGTTAGTTCGGATACCCTCTCCCCCTCCCCGGCTTATAGGCAGGGTATTGCTGATAGTGTGGAAATATATAAGAAGCCTGGCTATCGATAAAGAATGCTGCACGAATCATCAATCGCATCACCCACGCACGCGGCGTGTGCGACGCATACGGGTGCGAGGTTGCCGTGCTGGGGTGTTTGCTGCTGAGGTGGACTTGTTGGTAGATTTACTGTAGTCTTTGGCTTTGGCATAGTGGCCAGTGAGATAGTCTTTCGCAGCGGCAACACCAAGGACAGCACCTGCAGCAAACGACCCTAGTGCTGCTACACCAGCATAACGCTCAAGCTTACTCCCCTCAGGAGCGAGCGACTTGAGAAAATAGGCAGCAATTGCTATATTATCTGCTGCCATACTGAGCTTGCCGGATTTTGGCGTACGGAAGGCTTCATCATTTGTGAGGCCATGGTAGATGGTCGCGCCAGCATTGACGGCATTCTTAGCAGCAATTGTTGCTAAAACTGATTTTGGCACAACATGGGTTTTGCCTGCTATTACACCAATCACTACTATACCGAATTTGTCGCAAAAAGCATCAAACCCTGCACCAAAGTCACTTTCTTGGCCTAAGCATCGCGCCGCTAGGCCATCTGCTAAGTCGCCTGTACGACCACCAAGTATCATGAGTGCGCCAATGATCTGGCCAGCTTTGTCGTTCTCCTTTGTTGCAGCGTCAAATTTCTGAGCACCGGCAGCTACTAACCCTAGCCCAGTAGCCGAGATGGCATTTGGCACAGTAGGAATATCTCTCATGTGATATTTGCGCTTGCGTTGTCCTGGGATTTGCTCTGCTGTCGCCATAGTATATGGTACTGTACCATAATACTAAGCCAATGTCCACTGGTTGGCACCGAGTGAGCGGATAACGCCATTGATCTCCAGCATTGTCAGTGCAATGGTAAACTCGCTGATGGGTGTGCCTAGGCGGCGCTGCATTTCTTCGCCGTCGCGCAGGCCTTGGCGCAGCAGCTTGATGATGGCAGCCTCGAGCGGTGTACTACCCAGCGGTAGAGTGGCATTCTCGCTCTGCTGACGCTGGGGCGGTGTGATGGTCATAACGGCGAGGATATCGGCTGGGCTGGTGGCGGGCAACGCGCCTTGCTTGAGGAGGTTGTTGCAGCCCTGCGAGAGTGGGCTGGTGATATTACCTGGCACCGCAAAGACGTCCTTGCCTTGCTCGAGTGCATGGGCAGCAGTGTTGAGCGTGCCACTGCGCTCGGCCGCCTCGGTAATGATGACGACGTCGGCCAGGCCAGCGACGAGGCGGTTGCGCTCGAGGAAGCTCCAGCTGCCAAAGCGGTAGCCATCCCCCGCCAAGTGCTCCGAGACCACTGCCCCACCCTTAGCCACGATGTCGCCCGCAAGCGCAGTATGATTAGCTGGATAGATCCGCGGCAAGCCATTGCCCAGCACAGCAATCGTCGTGCCACCCACTGCCACGCAGGCCTGGTGTGCAATGCTGTCAATCCCGAGGGCCAGCCCACTGATGATAATTACCCCTTGGCGGGTCAGCTCGCGAGCGAATTGCTCCGTCACTTCCCGGCCATAGCGCGTGGGTCGGCGTGACCCAATGATCGCCACGCTGGGGCGGCGCTCTTCGGGCAGTGTGCCGAGATAGTGAATCTGCTGCGGTGGCTTGGCAATGTGGCAGAGTGGATTGAGGTATTGGTGGGCTTGTGGTGTGGTGTGATTGATCTGTTGCATAATTTGTGCTGAAAAGTGTTGACATTTTGTCAAGCGGGTGCTAGTATCATAAGTGATTGATTGAGCGCAAGCTCGTTCAAGTACCTTATACCCCCTATTTTAACATAGTTACCCCAGTGTTTTCACGACGGTAACGTGTTAGGTTGCACACAATCTGTGCTGTAGTTATCTACCCTCCACTGCAGCACCGTTAGACAGGGTTGTGTGCTTACTAACCCCTTTGTCCAGCGGATCTCGTATGTGTGAGTAGATCACGTATACCCTGATTGGGTGGGACGAAGGGCAAACCAAGCGCTCATAGTGATGCCCACCCTTACTATGAGCGCTTTTTTGTTGGGATGAGTTGGTGGTGAGCTAGTCACGCATTAGTTATTTTAAGCTGATTTACTTTGGTGTGAAGACGCTATGAATTGCTCTGGTTTGTGACACGCGCTACCAAGGCAAAGATAACTGTTAACTCTGGTAGTAGATAAAATTTCGGTGTTTTTTGGCTTGCCTATAGAGCAAAGAGTTTGACGAGTAGCCCTTCCTTCGTGTTGCTATACCCTCTGGTGCGGCATAAAAACACCTTTGCACCGGTGAGTCTTCGCTCCAGACAGAACATTGTAATGAGAATGAGCTAACTTCTTAAGAAGGAAGCTGCTATAGCGGTGTCGGGGTATGTGGGAGGTAAGACATAAATAAACAAGAGCCACATGCCAAGAGTTTGTGCAATTGACACGCGCTCCTAGCAGATATTACTGTATAGCTTAGCGCGCACAAAATCTATGGCTGAACAATACTTTTCACCATGTTTTTCTCTGTTATTGCGCAGTGAACTTATTATTTATTCAAGTGAGAGATATGCAAGAAAACGCCGTTATACGCTAGTGAGCACTAGAGCTGAGCTGTGTTGCTACGTGCTGGCTGCTTGTCTGAAGTAGCGTTTGGATCAACATAGTACTTGGGAATGCTATGAGCCTGGTTTTTTTGCTCTTCCCAATATGGGTATGTATCGGATGCATACAGATTGCTTCTACTTGTGTTTGAGGTTGTGCTTTGCTGTGCTTCGTCTTGAGCAGCCTTCTCTGTGACGTCTGGGTTGGTGACAAGGTCTTTAGTGATTGCTGAGTCGGTGACAGTGATGAGCTGGAGACCATACTCTTCAATCTCTTCGTCAGTAATATCAAGGTTGTAATTCTTTAGCTGTTGCGACGATGGGCTGGCCACACTACCTTCCACGACGAGACCACCTAGCTGGAATTCATATGGGTTATCTGGGTTACTCTGCACAAAGAGTGGCGAACCCTGCCCTGTGCGGTCTGCAAAGGCTTCTTCTTTTGATGAAGATGTTGCAGTCGCAACAAGAAATGTCTTAGTATGGGCAGCATCGTTGTATCCAACAACAAAACCAGATGCAACGATTGGTTTACCAATCTTGCGCTCGTTGTCTTGGCTGCCATAATTGACCACAGTAAGTGGCTGCTCAAGGAGGTCGTCTTGAGCAATTGTCGTAATGACGCCATTTTTCACTTCGAGCGACATCTGGCGACTTGTTCGGCGATAGGCGTGGTTCTCATTTTTTTCAGCAAGAGTCAGAGCGACAATATGCTTGCCAGAAGGGCCAGGCAGCGGCATGGTGCAGCCACCATTGGGATGAAATTCTGACTCATTGGAGCCTATTGTAATAATGCCAATATTATCCGGGGCAAGATTCTCGAGATCCTCTGTATTGACAACAGTGAGAATAATGGGGTGGCCCTGCTCACGGTCGTTTGCAGAGTAGGTGATAACGCCAGAATAGAGCACATCTGTCTCCCCTCCTGATATTCTCACCTTAGTAGCAGTAAGAGCCGGTGCGCCCTCAGAATAGCCATTTACATCAATACCACTATCACGGAAGGCATGCTCCCATGCTTCATCTTGAGAACTGAACGGAAGGTCGCTCAGTGTGCGCGTATGGTCAACAGCTGGCTTGTCATGGCCAAGGTCGACGCCGTCGTCTAGCTCGGTGTCGCTACAGGCCGGTAGTGGGTCGTTGCCTGGGTAGAAATCTGGGAGACTATTGTAGGCACCGTATAACACCAGAGGAGTTGTCAGTGCAACACTAGCAATTACCGCCCCGCGTTTTCGGCGACGAGACTGCTGTTCATCTGGCGATGGTTGTTCTTCTGGGGGTGGTAGTGGTTCGCAATTCTTCTTGACCATAATAGTTATTATAGTAGTACATTTTGTATCGTATGACAAATATCCATGCTACGTGCAGAGGTAATGCGTTCTCTGTTTCTTCTCTGTCAACTACTATTATAAATTTGTATTTAGCCCCGCAAAGCGCTATAATGGCCAAACCATGACAGAAATGGCAGTTCGAGAACATAATCCTCAGCCAGAGACGCGGATGGAGCGACGACGGCTCCAGAAAAAGCTCCAGCGAGAGAAGAATGCGAATTTTGGCAAAAAGGCATTTAGTGCAGCAGTAGGCGCTATAATTGGCTGTATGCCAATGGCTGGCCTGGCCTATGTTGGGCATGCTCGGCAGGAGGCGCAGCGGCCTAATAAGCCGCTGCCGCCATGTACGGCGGTTGGCCAGCCTTCGTCGCTTGACCTAACGCAGCCCGAGGTGGTCGCTCAGCGTCCGCCAGTGAGCATTGCCGAGGCGTTGGGCGATCATGAAGCGCTCGAGCAGCAAAAGCACGAGGCTTTGCAAGCAGTGCAGAACTCCATCGTCAAGATAAACGCTCACGCTCATAATATGGCGGAGGCAGGTGGTGCGAATATCACTGGCAGTGGCTACATCATAGCAATGCTAGATGGTACGCCTATGGTGATGACGGCCGCACACGTGGTATCTAATAAATATCCTATCCGCCAAGCAGATATTACCTTCCAAACAACTGATGGCCAGACCCATGAGATACAAAAAGGCTGCCATAATGGCGAAGCACCACCTGAAGGTCAGTGGAGCTCTGGCATGCCTGATGTAGCAGCACTGAGGCCGCATGACGCGCTGCCAGATAGCTCATCACTCCAGCTTGCAACAGATGAGGAGATAGCGGCAGCGACACAGGCTGGCCAGCCATTCTTTGCGGTGGGCTTCCCTGCTAATACGCCGGTAGAGTGGGGGCAACCGATCGCCACGCCGCAGGTCGATGTGCTCCTCCCTGCTGGGCAACGTGGGGCTGATGGCAAGATGGCCGTAATCTCGGGCCTTGAGCGGTCGGCTAAGGATGCAAATGATGTTGATGAGCTAGATGATGCCGTTTTGCCTGGTATGTCGGGCGGTGTGGTCGTTGCCCGTACTCCATCTGGCGAGATGAAGGTTGTTGGGATGGTGCAAGCAGTAGCCCAGCCAGCGACGGCTGCCGAGCTCAGTGCGTATGGCATTATAGATGACCCAGAGACGATACGTGCGTATGAGCCGCGCATTGCCTATCTTGGGAGCCTCACAGAGACGCAAGAGGCGTCTACGAGCCTACAAGCAGAAGACGAGTGGTCGGCAAAGAGGGTAATAATAGACCTTGGTGCAGTCTTTCGCGAAGATTGGCTTAGAAGGCCATAGAAGATGAAGCCCTGCCCTATTCTGTGCTATACTAAATCACTATGAAACATCTCTGGCATTCTCATCACCCTTTTCGTATTTTTTGGTTTTCGGCGCTGCTGACGGTGCTGCTGGGCGGGGCGGTCTTTGGCCATTTGGGGACGAGCGGTTTGTGGGTGTTTGCCATCCTGGTGCTGCTGGAGGTGACCTTCAGCTTTGATAACGCGGTGGTGAATAGCAAGGTGCTGGCTGGCCTAAGCCCCTTCTGGCAGAAGATCTTCCTGACGGTGGGGATCTTTATTGCGGTGTTTGTGGTGCGGTTTGTGCTGCCAATTGTGATTGTGATGATTGCCGCCCACCTTGGGTTTGGTGATGTGGTGCACCTGGCTATGCACGACCCAGCCCGCTACGGCCAGGTGCTGCACCACGCCGCGCCGATGATTGATGCCTTTGGCGGGGCCTTCCTCTTGATGATTGGTATCCACTACTTTATGGATCGGCGCAAAACCACCCACTGGCTTAAGGGCGAATCCTGGCTGGCCCGGGCGGGGCGGTTCGAAAACCTCAAGATCTGCCTGATGCTGAGTGTGGCGGTGGCGCTGTACTTTACGGTGGCGCCGGAGTACCAGACCATCGTGCTGATATCGAGTATTCTAGGGATTCTGCTGCATATTGGTATAGAGCTGTTTGGCTCGTTCTTCCATGATGATGAGCACGGTGCGGCGCACCAAGCTGGTGCCCAGGTAGGCTGGGCGGCTTTTGCCAGCTTCCTCTACCTTGAGGTGCTGGACGCTAGCTTTAGCTTTGATGGTGTGATTGGGGCCTTTGCTATTACCACCAGCCTGTTGCTGATTATCGCGGGCCTGGGTGTGGGGGCAATTTGGGTGCGAGCGCTGACGGTGTACTTGATGCGGGCCGGCACCCTGACCCAGTACCGCTACCTTGAGCACGGTGCCCACTGGGCAATTATGGCTCTGGGCGCCATGATGTACATTAAGCTCTACCAGGTGGAGCCACCAGAATGGGTCACCGGGAGTATTGGCCTGGTGTTTATTGTGACGGCCATCTGCTCGAGCATGTACGAAAAGCGCCGGCTGGCCCGACGGCAACAGGCGCAGCAGGGCTAGCGGGGGCTACCTACTAGGCGCGCTGTGTGCGTGCCCACATGTATGCGTATGGGTGCTGGCACGATGCTGGCAGCGCGGGCATACACCACTAAGCGCAACGCTATGCTGGCCCAGGCTATAGCCATGGCTCCTGGCGGCGGCTTGCAAGGCGGCTTCGAGCTCTGGCGTGGCCACATCCTGGTGCGCGCCACACATCGTACAGGTAATATGGTGGTGGTGTGGCTGGAAGGGCTCTGCCAGGCTAATATACGGCGTCCAGCCGCGCATATGCACAGTGGTAATACCAATACGCTGGAATACCTGTAACGCCCGGTAGACGCTGGCACGATTACAGCCAGGCGCTGCCGGCTGGGACTGAGTGCTGCGCATAGCGGTGGCTCGCTCGGCGATATGGGCCCGCTTAAGTGGCCCATCGGCTTGCTGCAGGACGCGTAAGACGGCTAGGCGCGGTGCGGTAATGCTGTAGCCATGGTGGCGTAGGTGCTGGGTTGCGGGGGTGGTTGTGGCTGCCATACTGGCTCTTATAGTAGCGCATGGGCCGCTTTGTTGCAATAATATGCAGTTTTGCAACATTTTTGCGAAAGTAGGCTGTGGGGAGTACAATTTGCCCATATGAGAATTGCATTTTTAGGAAAGGGTGGCAGCGGCAAAACAACCCTATCGTCGCTGGCAACCCGCTTAGCGCCAGAGCTTTTTACCGAGATCTACGCTATTGACGCCGATATCAACCTTCACCTAGCTGGGGCGCTGGGCCGGACGCATGATCAGGCCAGTGCCTTTACGCCAATCTACAAGTATGTTGAGGCAGCTATTCGCCAGGCGCGCCCAGAGCTGGCGAGCTTGCCAAGCCTGCCGCGTACACTCCCGCCCTATAGCGACGGCGACCGCCTGCCGCTTGGCTTCCAGGTGGAGCCGTGGCGAGGTCTCCCCCACCCTGCAAGTACCGTGCTGCTGGAGCTTGGCTCCTACAGCCAGGAGACCATGGGCTGGTCCTGCCACCACGGGGCACTGGGCAAGCTACAGCTGGTGCTGGCCCATACCCAGGATAGCCCCGAGCAGTTGATCGTTGCCGACCTAACCGCCGGTGCCGATGTGTTTGGCGTTGGCATGCTGGGGCTATTCGATATGGTGTTCGTTGCGGTTGAGCCGACCATTAAGAGTACGACCATTTATCAGCAGCTGGCCGAGCTTGCAGCCCACGATGACGTAAAATTAGTGCCGGTGGGTAATAAAATTATTGATGAAACGGATACGGCGTTTATTACCGCCCAGCTGGGCCAGGCGCCGGCCTATAGCATTGGTATGTCTAATTTTGTGCGCCGGCTTGAGCGTGGTGAGCAGCTGGCAACCAGTGATATTGAACCCGCCACAGCGGCAGCGGTGCGCCAGTTGCTGAGCACGGTTGCTGCCCATACCCGCGATGACGTGGCCATGCGGGCCGCAGCGGTCAAAGCCCATATCCGCGCTGCCCAAAACTGGCCAAAGGCGAAGTTCCCGATTGACCTCCTGAGCCTGCTACCACCCCAGGAGCGCCCCGGTGCGTAGCCATAGTACTCGCGCTGCGTCGCCACAGCCACAACCCGCCCACAACCTGGCCCCCGGCCAGGTGTTGTGGCTCAGCCGGCAGGATGTGCTGGATGCTGGTGGTGCTGATATGGCGCTGGCGACCCAGGCGGTACAGGAAGCCTTTACGGCCTGGCGGGCCGGCCAGGCACTGCAGCCAGCTAAGACATCACTCCGGCTAGCACACAAGCAGCAGGAGGCCCAGGCTGGCGTGGTGAATGTGCTGCCAGCTGCTGTCGCCACACCCGTGGGTACGGTGTTTGGCGTCAAGGCCCTGGGGGCGATGCCGGGGAATCTTACCCAGGGTGTGCCGCGGGCAACGGGCACCATTACCCTGTTTGATGATGCCCACAAAATGCCGATTGCCATTATGGATGCCCAGGTCATAAGCGCCATGCGCACCGGGGCGGTGAGTGCCCTGGCGGCGCCCAAGCTGGCCCGTACGGATGCCCGTAGCCTGGGTTGCGTGGGTGCGGGTGTGAATATGATGACGCAAATTCGCGGCTTGCTGCATGCCTTGCCGGGCCTTGATACCATCCGTATCTATAGCCGGGGCGCCAGCAAGCACCAGTTGGTTGAGCGGCTGCGCCAGCGTTACCCGGCCCTGGCCGTTAGTGCCGTCGATAGCGCCGAGGCTGCCGTGGCGGATGCCGATATCGTTATAACCTGCGCGGCCAACGTCAACCAGCCAGTGGTGCCCCTGCAGGCGGTCAACCGGCCGGGGGTGACGATATGTAACATCGGCTGCCTCGAAAATGAGCCCCAGCTGCTGGCGCATATGGATGTGATTGTATCTGATAACTGGCAGCAGAGTAAGCACCGTGGCGTGCAGACCCACGCGGTGGCCTTTAGCCAGGGTATTATTGCCGATAGCGACGTTACCAACCTTGGTGATATCCTGGCTGGCCAGGCGCCGGGCCGCACCAGCCCAGCGCAGAAGGTCTTCTTTGGCCCGACTGGCCTGGGGATTGAAGACATAAGCCTGGCGGCGCATATCTACACCCAAGCCCTGGCGCGAGGCTGCGGCACCGTGCTTGACTTATGGAGTAACCAGCCGTGGATATAGCGGCCCTGGCGCAGTGGACGAGCGCCCTGCAGGCCCTGGCGCCGCCCCAGCAGCGTGAGCTCACCCAGCAGCTGGCCAGCATCCCACCGATTACAATTGCCGGCAAGCAGGCCAGTGTACTGCTGGCTCCCCTACCCCTGACGCCACCAGCTGCCGCCCAGCTCGCCCAGGCCGTCTATACGCTGCAGGATGCCCTGGTGGCGATTGAGTCCCACCCGAGCTTTATGCCTGGCCAGGTGGTGTATGACCGGCTGTACCAATCGCTCAGTGCCCAGGGTAAATATTTGGTCGACCACGCACCGCCGGTCAGCCCACGCACGATGCGCCGCCGCTTTCGCCGGATTGATGGCTTTTTGCCGCTTGCGCCCCACAGCCCTGGGCCGCAGTTTATTGAGGTGAATCAATCCGCCCCCTTGGCAATTAGCTTTTACGAGCGTGCCCGCCAGGCACTGGCGATGACCGCCGCGTACATACCGGCTATTCAGGCCGCCCCTGCCCCTGGCGCACCTAACACACCTGGCGTGCTTGACTCGCCATCACTCTACGCAGCGCTGGCCAGTTGGTTTATGGACGCTGCCCCGGGCCGATCAAGCCTAACCGTGGCCGTGAGCATGGAGCGTGGCTACCCAGCAAAGTTTGTCGATCTGCCCACCGCCACCGCGGGCATTACCCAGGCCGCCCGGGAGCGTGGTGTAGAGCTGCGCTTTGTGCTGGCACAGCCGCCGGAGTTTGGCTACCAGTCTGGGCGCATGACGGTGCGCGGCCATAGCTTTGATGTGCTATGGCGTAATACCGTGTACCTGGCGAATTATGATGTCGATATTGCCGACTACCAGGCTATCCGCTACAGCCCCGCTGTGGTGCAGCAGAACGACCTACGGGCCTGGCTGCTGCGCTCGAAGGAGCTCTTTGCCCTAGCGTGGGACGATACGGTGCAGGCGGCGCTCACCGCTATGGGGGTGGATGTGCCGGCCTTGCGGTGCATCATGCCACCCACCTATAGCCTGGCAGCAGCCTGGCAGCTGGACTGGCAGCACGCCCACCGCCGGCAGGACTATATTGCAAAACGCTGCGACGATGGCTTTGGCCAGGGGCTGGTGTTTGGCCATCAGTGCACGGCAAGCCAGTGGCAGGCCCTGCTGGCAGGCGGCCGCGGCCAGGATTGGGTGGTGCAGCAGCTGGTGCCGGTTACCCCGGTGGAGGTGCCGCTGTACACGCCAGGCCATGGCATCCACACCCAGGCGGTCACGCTAGATTGCAACCCCTACACCGCTGGTGGTACGCTGGCCGGGGTGCTCGCCCGGGCAATGCCGGCAGCCCAACAAACGGCTGGCCCGCAGGCCATGAATATCGTGGCGGGGGCGGCCATCGGTGCTTATACTGGCGTGGTGTAGACGCGCTGGCTGGTATCGGCCAGGGTGCCGGCTACAAACTGCTCTACTAGGGCGGTAGCTGCTGGGATGATGGCCGTATTGAGTGCCTCTTGCTCTGCCTGGCTAAAGGGCTTGAGTACAAAGGCCGCATCGCCCATGCGCCGCCGCAGCGGGCTGTGGATACCAATCCGCAGCCGCGCGTAGCCTTGGCCTAGGTGGGCATTGAGCGATTTAATACCATTATTACCTGCATCGCTACCACTGTGGCGCACACGAATGATGCCAAATTCCAGCGCCAGCTCGTCATGAATAACAAGCACGTCACTGAGCGATACTTTATAAAAATCAATGATCGCCCGGGCTGCCCGGCCGGTATCGTTGTAAAAGGTGGTTGGCTTAGCCAGCAGCACCGGCTGGCCAGCAATGGTAGCACTGGCGGTGGCGGCGTGCAGCTTGGGCTTGGTGGCAAACTGGGCGCCGTACGCGCAGGCCAGCGCATCCAGGCACTGCCAACCAATATTGTGCCGCGTGCGGGCGTACTCGCTGCCGGGGTTGCCTTGGGCCAGGATTAATTTCATACGTATTAGTATAGCATGGATGAGGTCTTGTCGTGGCTGTAGTGTGAGACTGTGATTATAAAGACATTACCACCATTGCTGCATTGGTGGTGCTGTAGCTGAACCGAAAATGTTCCGGCCAGATTACACTACAGCGATCATCCGCCTGCTGTATGGCTGGCCTTCATATATTTTCTTGTTCAACTATAGCACCGTACCTAGCAGCCTTACTCCTTAGTATAAGACTATAAGATACTCTGTTAGAGCGAGCGGTCATACCCTATCATGCTATACTAAACCCATGGCCCAGCGCGATAACGACCTTGAATTTAGCCTCAATGCCGCCTTCGACGAGCAGCGCGCTCAGCCTGGCCTGGTACCGCTCTACCTCATCAATGGCTCGCTGGGGGCGGGCAAGACGAGCGTGCTGGAGTATCTTTTGCGCCAGCCGGAATTTGCTGGCTCGCGCGTGATCGAGAATGAATATGCCAACGAGAACGTTGATGGCTACCGGCTGGAAGGCCTGGCGGAGCTTGTGACGATGCTGGCGGGTGACTGTGTGTGCTGCTCGTCTAAGCATGCCTTGACGCGCATGCTGCTGGACTTTTGCCAGTCATCCCCTACCCCGGTTTTTATCGAGGCAACAGGGGTCGCGCGGACGATGAACTTGGTAGAGAAGCTCATTAATGCCCGGATCTTTGCCAAATACGAGCTGCTGCAGAGTTATTACGTCATTACGGCGCATGAGATTTTGCACGGTATTGAGCCAGCCCACGAGATGGAGCTGCAAGCCGCCGACACGATTCTCATCACCAAAGAAGATCTCCTGCATGGCGACGACCGCGCCACCTACGATGCCAAGCGCCGCGCCCTGCCCTACACGCGGGTGCTGTCTGCGCCGTATGGGCATTTTGACCTTAGTAAGATCACAACACCGTCGAGTCTACTCACCTTCTTCGATACGTACGATGGTGAGCTCGCCGTGCCGGATAACCCGACCTATAGCGTCATCGACATGTCGCAGCTCACTGCTACCGAGGCAGCCTTTGAGGCGCTGTGGCTGCAGCTCTTTGTGACGTATGGGCTGCGCCGGCTCAAGGGGTGCTTTATTGATGAGCATGGCGCGCGCCGGCACATCGAGGCTACGCCCGAGCAGATTCAGATCACCACTGGCCAGCCTGGCGAAGCGCCCAAGCTGGTTTGCATTGGCACTCATGCCAGCAGCATCACCCGCGATGGGTTGGCGGCGCAGCTGATGATGTTTGGGTAGGGTGATCGATATCAATTTTCCCTGTGTCGTATTGCACCTGTGGCTTGGTACGTTTAGTGGTAAGGCTACCACTTTTTTGGTGCTGGCTGCTGACGGAGTGCTTTATGGATAATTTCGAGATAGAATTTATTCGCTGACCCATCAGTATAGCGGGTCTATAGAGCGAACTGACAAGCAGGAGAATATGCGCAGCAGCGTAGCCGCTGGTAATTCTGGCGGCTTGTCAGTCAGCTCGGAGTCTATACTGAGCGAGCATGTTCAAGCTCGCTCAGAGCGTACAGTGTGTATGGGCAGAGGAGTTCAGACATTTGTCTGAACTCAGTAAATTCATCAACACACACTGCTACAGTGTGTGTCGTGAACTCAAGGCAGGCATACAGATGTTCTCCTGGACGGAGAGCATCTGTAGCAGCGTCGTACATGAACGTGTCGAGCTTATGTCCGACACGCCCGTTGATGACATCGATGCCAGGGTTGTAATAAGTGCCCATGGCACTTCCTTTCTCCTCATCCAGGCGGAGCGCCCGTGTCTCCTCTCGAGAAAACACTACTCAGACGCCCGGATGGCGGCCAGCAAGATGAGGTTATCGGGCACTAACTACTATTGGCCTAGGAACTAGCGCCAGAGAATCTCACCTTGCTGTCTATTCTCCCGCTTGTCAAAAAACACTTTTGGTCAAACACGATAGGTTTGTCAACAAAAGCTAATATATATATATCAATAATTGATCACGCCGTCAACTTCTTTCTGTATGTAGCACAGCACATCATGAACGCCTCGTAGCATGCGCTTGTAGGCTTATAATTATCGCTTGGTGGATCTTTCGGCGTCTTTGGCTTGCTTATATGCTTTGGTCACAGGCTCGAGGCCGCGCTTGACGCGCTCGCGGTTGGCTTTGAGCTGCTTTTCGTCGCGGAAGGAGAGCTTGATGGGGGTGCCAGTGTAGTCGTAGGTGTCGCGGATGCGCCGCTCGAGGTAGCGCTTGTAGCTCCAGTGGACGAACTTGAGGTTGCTGCCGTAGATAACGAACCACGGTGGGTTTGTGTCTGTCTGGACGATGTAGCGCAGCTTGGGGTGGGTATTCTTGAGGCCAGCTGGTGGGTGCTTCTGCACAGAGCGCTGCAGGAGGTCATTGAGGGTGCGCGTGGTGGTCTTTTGCTGGCGATGGGCAGCGATGCCAAGAGCGAGGTCGAATAACTTCGTCACATTCTGGCCCGTAACAGCACTGGTGAAGATGAGTGGTGCCCACGGTGTGAAGTCGAACTGGGCGGAGATCTGCGGGGCGAGTGCATCGCGCGTGTAGGCATCTTTGCCCTCCACGGCATCCCACTTGCTCACGACGATGGCCATGCCCTTGCCTGCCTCGGCAATGATGCCAGCAAGCCGTTGGTCGAGGGCAGTGTTGAGTTCATTCACATCCATCAGGAGGAAGCAGATATCGGCCTCCTCAATGGCAGCCAGGGTGCGCAAGACGCTAAACTTCTCGATGCCCACCTCCTGCTTGCCTTGGCGGCGAATGCCAGCGGTGTCGAGCAGCTCGATGGTTTGCCCCTGGTAGCGCAGGCGGATACGATTGACATCGCGTGTGGTGCCTGCTACTCCAGCCACAATGGCTTGCTGCTTGCCTGCCAGGGTGTTGAAGAGGCTGGATTTGCCCACATTGGGCCGGCCGATCAGCGCAATCTTGAGCACATCGCTCGGCTCGGCTTGGCGCTTCTCTGGGATGTGTTGGCAGATCTCATCCAGTGCATCGCTAATGCCACTGTTGTGCTCGGCACTGGTGCGGATGATGCTCTTGATGCCAAGGCGGAGGAATTCACTGGTGGGCAAGCTGCCCCGCAGGTCGGTTTTGTTTGCGATGAGAATGACGGGTTTGCGACTCTTGAGGGCAGTCTTGGCAACGCGCCGGTCTTCGTCGCTGGGGTATTCGGTGCTGTCCACGACCACGAGAATGACGTCGGCCGCATCAGATGCATCGGTGATCTGCTCTTGAATACTTGCCTCAAACTCGTCTTCGGCTGGCTTGAGGCCAGCGGTGTCGACGAGCCAAAACTCATGCCCATGGTAGGCTGCCTTGCCTACCACCCGATCGCGCGTCGTGCCAGCCTCGCGTGCCACGATGGCCTGCTGCGAGCGCATCATACGATTAAACAGCGAGCTCTTGCCAGCATTGGCACGCCCGATGATTGCAACGGTAGGAAGTTTGGTAGCCATAATACTCTCATTATATCATGAAAGCGCGTGAGTGGATTTGCAGCACCCTACTGCTCAGCCACGTCCTGCCACTTGCCTCGTGGTAGCTTGCCCAGGCTATAGCTGCCAAAGTGCGTGCGGTGCAGGCGTGTGACGGTGTAGCCTAGGGCAGCGAAGGTACGGCGGATCTGGCGGTTGCGGCCCTCACTCATGCTAATGTGCCACTCGGTGCGGCTATTGGGCCGGAGACGGGTGAGGATGAGCCGGCTGGTGCCATCGGCCAGCTGGATGCCGTAGTCGCTAATCATCTGCTGGTGGAGGGGTTCGAGCGGGTGGTCGAGCCGGACGTGGTATTCTTTGACCTTGGCAAACTGCGGATGGGTCATACGGTAGGCAAAGTCGCCGTTGTTGCTGAGCAAGAGCAGGCCGGAGCTATCGGCATCGAGCCGGCCAACGGGCTTGAGCGTGTGCAACTCTGCTGGCAAAAGGCTATAGATGGTCGGCTGCGACCCCTGTTGCTTGCGCGAGCAGACGTAGCCAACTGGCTTGTTGAGCATAATAGTACGGTAAGCAACCTGCTTGGGCAGTGGTGCGCCCTTGACCATTACCTGGCTACCTGGCTGGAGGCGAGCGCCCAGCACAGCCACCTCGCCATCAACCACGACGTCTCCAGCGGCGATCAGGTCATCCGCTTGGCGGCGCGACAGGCCCAGCACAAGTGCAATATGTTTGTTGAGGCGAGTAGTCGACATGCCTCTATTATATCACCCAGGACGTGCTGGCCGAAGGCTCGGCTCTGCGCTCATAACTCTCTCGGCTTAATGCTGATGGGTATGACGCGACCACGGCTGAGTAAGCACTGAGACAATGCCCCGTGTGCCGCGGAGAGCAGCCCGGCCAATGGCACGAATGCGGGTAAAGAACCGGCTACGCTTGACCTCTGGCACAACGAGTGGGTACTCAAGCGATGGATGCTGGCGACTATCGGCCTGTAGCGGGTCGCCGCACTGCGCGGCAGAGCCAGTGACGGGGTCATCGGTAGGTTGTTCATGGAATGGGTAGTTGAATAGTGATCGATCGGGCATAACAGACTCCATGCAATGATGATTACCTAGTATAGCACGTGTGGAGCGATATAGATACGCTTTTTAGTGCGATACAACCGATGGCGTTGCCCGCTCAGTCTCTTCGAAACTGAGGTCGTCGTGGCTATGCTGGATGGCTGGTGCTGGGCGCGCAGGCATGGCCGCTGGCTGAGGCATTGGCGCGGCATGGTGAGTAGCTGGTGGCCGAGCTGGTGCTACAGTGGTGGCCTGTGTTGGAGCAGGATGCGCTGCAGCCGTGGGAGCTGGGCGGATGGCATCGTAAAGCGGATGATCGACTGGCGAGACCGATGGATGAGCGGCTGCACTGCCCTGAAGCAACGCCGCGGCTAGCGCATCAGACGGGTCTGCAGTAATGGCCTGTGGGCTGTGTGGCGTAATAGCTGCGCTATCAGCAGCCTCGTGATGTTCGTGGTGAGTAACTGGTGGCTGCGCTGAGGCTGCTGGTGCTGGATGGCTTGGCGCTGGTGTGCTATATGCTGTGGCGGCTGGCGGTTGCGGCTCAACAGGGGTTGGCATGGTATCCATCTGCTCATTAAGGCTGGCCACGGCGTCTGTGACGAGCTGGTTTTGGCTTGGCTGGTAGGTGGCTGCATCGGTGTCTGCCTCATCATCGGTCTGCTGTGTGCTCATGTGGAGAGCTTCGGCCAATTCGGCTTCGTCGTCGGCTGGAGTGTGGGTATGGTGTGGCGGCAGCGGTGGTTTGCTTGCCAGTGTCTGGTGTGTGATCTCTGGAATACCTGATGGCGCTGTGCTATGCGGCGCAATAATATCGTTGATGAGTGGTGGCTGAGCGGTGGGTGCATCGCTGGCTGGCGGTGTGTGTGGGTGCGGAGCTTCGGCTGGGCTTGGCGTGCTACTAGCAGGGGCTGGGTACTCATCATGATGCGTGACGATCTCGGCCTCTGGTGTTTCCTCGGCTGGTGGCAAGGTAAATGGCTGTGGCGTGGTGGGCTCGGCCGGTGGTATGGGCGTGGTGGGATGTGGAGCGCCATTAGCGGCATCGAGCTCGTCGTCTATCAGGCTGGCATAATCTGGTTTTGGCATCGAAGACTGCAGTGGGTGGATCACTCGCTCGCCCAGGCTGGCTGGCCGCGGCGTGGAGAATGGCGCTGTGGGCTGCGGCAGTGTGGTGGGCTGGCTGGCTGGTGGCACGGGCATAGCTGGTGCGCTTGGCTGAGGCTCAGGAGTGGTGTGTGCTGCCGGCCGGTGGCTCACCCCTGTATCACCAAGGACGTCGTGTACGGCGCGCACCACATCTTCAATGCCAACCTGCGATTTGACGAGGTAGCGGTCTGCTCCCAGTGCCTCGCCACGCATGCGCTGGTCTTGGCTAGAGAGTGCCGTCATGATAATCACCTTGATGCCGCGCGTCTCGGTGGTGCTGCGCAAGATATCGAGCATGTCGAAGCCACTAATCTTAGGCATCATCACATCGCTAATGATGAGCTGCGGACGTTCTTTGATAGCCATGGCGAGTGCTTCTTCCCCATCGCCGGCCGACACGATGTCATACCCCTCGGCCAACAGGCGTACTCCGTATATTTCGCGCAGGCTTTTGTCGTCTTCGACAAGCAGAATCTTAACCTTTGTCATATCACCCTCTATTGTACGCAATTATCAGCAAAAATACCATAGTGCTTGTGGTTTTTTTGAGAGGAATTAATATAAAGTGCTGTTCTGGTGATGGGTCTGGCGCACAGTTGGCTTTGTGCGAAGAGATTGACAGAGCGCTGGTAGTGATTTGCAAATAGGCGAACATACCTGAAATTGCAGAACGTTCCCCTGCTCTTCGCAGCAACCCCACTATAAGAAAACATCGAGAAACTCGCGACCAAGCCAAAGAAAAGAGCTTTGCTCTATACTCTAGCTAGCGTATGTTTAGCTTGGCAGCGCTACTGGGTAGCTATTGACTATAAATATATACTGTGGTATCATAGCACTCCCTAACAGAGGAATATGAATATGACAACAACACAACAAATGCGACACGCTGGGGCGCGGCACAAAAGCGAGAAGCCAAGCTGGGTCACGCGTTTTGCAGAAAAATTACAATCGCCCGAGCGATCCTCACAGCGTGAGAAAGCAGCGCGGGCACTAGGGGTGCTGGCCACCATTGGCGCCACTCTGACAGCCGCAACAGGTATTAGTCTCTATCATGACAGTGGCAATATGGAGCCGGTGGGTAACCTGCTTAATCCAGTCGCTGAGCATGTGCTGACGACAGATGAGGAGATTGCTGCTGCCGAGGGGTTCTCAAACATCGATGGGCTCGAGCATCGTCAGATGGAAGAAGCGGTGATGCACGGGGTAGCGTGTGGTACGGAAGCGATGGCCCTTAGTTCTATTACGCTATGTCTGCTCAATGAGCGATCACGCAAATCTTCCCGCAAGAAACCCTAGTCGTAAGCGTGTAGCAGCCTGGGGCTTTGCCTTCGCTGGGGTTCACTCCCCTTCTCGCTTTTTGCTACAGGAGGGGTACTAGTAGCAGGTTTTAATATAAAAGAGGCCAGTATTGTGGAAAATATCGGTCTCTATAATTATTTCGAGAGAGGCGTGAGATTTACCGCACTGCCCGTGGTGGCGCAGCAGAGCGCGGCGTGGTGAGGACATCGCGGACACGAGTGGGGTTGCGCCGGGGCTGGCTGGTGGCAATGATGTGCGCCGTGGGCGACGTACTTGGCGCAGATGGCGGTGTGGCGCTTGAGGGAGTGGCAGGAGCAGCCTGAGCAGCGGTAACAGCGGTAGATTGCACGTTTTTTGCCGTGGGTGGCGTGGCTGAGCGGCTGTTCTTTTGGGTTGGGTGCTGGGCGCGAGTAGCTAGGCTTGGTTGCGGCAAAAAGCCTTGGCCCTGGAGTGTGGCTGCGGCAAAAGTTGGCACCGGGCGAGGCGGGGTTGTCTCGGCTACTTGTGCTGCCGTCTTGGCTTTGGCAGCGAGGGCGGTTTGAGCATCGTGCTCGCTCAAGCGCGGGAGCTCAAGGAAGAAGGTACTTCCCTGCCGGTACGCACTCTCTACCCACAAGCGTCCACCCATCACCTCTGTAAGGCGGCGACTAAGATAGAGCCCGAGGCCAGTGCCGCCAATCTCGCGCGTGTCCGAATTATCCACCCGATAGAACTTTTGGAAGAGGTGTGACTGATCTTCCACTGGTATGCCAATGCCAGTATCGGCAATGGCGATCGTCACGCGCCCACTACCGCCGGTCACATCCACCGTTACACGCCCGCTGGGGGTGTATTTGATAGCATTCTCTACCAGGTTATCAAGCACCTCACGCAGCTGGTCTGGGTCGACATAGATATAAAAGGCAGGGCTGAGCGTCCGGCTCGTAAAGGTAGCGCTATGCTCACCGCCAGGTGTGCCAGGGCGTGGCTTGAAGATAAGCTGGAGCTTTTTGTCCTCAGCTTTGTGGCGCAGCCCCTCCACGATGTCACTGACAAAGGGGATGAGGTCGATCGCTTCGGGGTTGCTCTGCAGGCGGCCATCGTCGGCTTTGCTTACATCTAGCAGGTCTTGAAAGAGCCGGCCGAGGTGCTCAGCCGAGCGGTGGGCTTTGGTAATGAAGTCGCGGGCACGCTGGTCGATGGTGGCGGTGGCGGGGTTAAGGGTGAGGCCAAGGTAACCCTCAATTGACGCTACAGGGGTACGCATCTCGTGGCTGGCGGTGCTAATGAACTCGGCTTTTTGGCGCTCCTCGGCCTTTTCCTTTGTTACGTCACGAAAGACGACGATAACTCCACTACCTGGCTCACTGCTGACGGGCGAAATGACGAGTGAGATGATCGGTGTCTTGCCAGAGCTCGTCACGAGGCGCAGGCGGTCGGTGGCGAGGGGCTGGTTGTCCGCTAGGACGGCGGCGATAGGGTCGGTATCATTGGTAATGGGGTCATTCTTGGCGTCGATAAGCTTGAGGACGGATTGGTAGCTGAGGCCCAGAGCATCTTCGTCACCCCAGCCCACAAGACGTTGGGCTGCTGGATTGATGAGCTCTATCATCCCATCTGCATCGAGCGCCATCACGCCATCGCCAATTGCATTGAGCACGATGTCTGACTTGCCTGCTACCCGGCTTAGTGTGGCGGCAAGCTCGCGGTACGAGGTGGTGCGAGCCTGTGCGGCGCGATCATCCGGCCCCCAGAGCAAGCACCCCACTAGGACGGGCAGCTCACCCGTTAGCATAGCGCTAGGAATCATCGTACTTGTAATATGCCCCGCCAGCACCCCCCAACTGAGATAGGCATTGACCAGCAGCAAAACCAGTGCTAGCCCTACCCAGCCAAAAAACATCGCAAAGACTGCCACCAAGAGCCACGCTGCAATAAAGGGTGAGCTCAGCCCGCCAGTGCCAATAATAAGCGCGCCTGTTGTGGCAACGGCGCAGAGATACACCACCAGGCTCGCCTGCCCAAGCCGTTGCTGCGGTGGCCAGATGTGAAGCACCGCTGCCACGACCCCTGTTATACCGGCCAAGATGACGGCAATGAGCGGCATGCCAAGTACGAGGTTGTATTGATCTACCCCGCCAAAGTGCCGCCATGCCCACAGCGCCACGATGATGACGACATAGAGCATGCTTGCCTCGCACAAGCGCCGGTGCCAAAACCGGCTGATTTGTTGCACCCCCATTGGTTATCCCCCTTATGCTTTGTGTGTATTATAGCGGATTGCGTGGGTGATGGCAATGGAGTGTCAGACGAGATAGCCGCGCTTGCTGTCAGTCGCTTCTTACGATCCGAGCAGTAATTTATTCGCCCATTTTTCTCTACAATGTGCTACAATAGTGCCAGAAAACAAAGGAGGCCATATGGCAAAAAAATCAACCAAAGCAGCGGCCAAAGCAGCCGCGCCAGCAACAACTACCACAAAAACAAAGGTCACAGTATCGACCACCCGCAAAAAGACGCCCAAGCAAATGCTCGACATCCTGCTCATCGCAGCCTGCCTGGTGCTCAGCGTCATCGTAGTGATACTGAGTATCTCGCACAGCATCGATCCGCACACCGCCATCGTTATGCTCAGCGTTGGTCTGGCCTGCCTCAGTGCCTATGTGCTTAACCACGCAGCAAGCCGGTAGAATCCCTGTTCTACTGCTCTTAATAAATAACCCGCTCACAATTGGCGGGTTATTTTGCTATAAAGCTGCGGCTATGCAGAGGACGTGGGCGCGTTGTGTGTTGAGGCGTAGGGTGCAGCGCTACTTACCCGGCACATACACCACAAGTGTGCCGTCCTTGCCGGTACTAGCGATGAGATTGCTGCGGATGGTGAGGCTGCGCATGTCGGTGGCTTTGATGGTGAGGATAGTGCTGCCATCGGCGACTTTGACGATCTTGAGGCCTTTGCTGCCACTGGCTTGGATGCCGGCAGAGTGGAGGTTGCTGGTGAGGAGGAGTGAGCCATCTAGGCTGGCGGAGACAATATTGCCACCATCGGCCAGAGTGAGTGTGCCACCGCTGGTGCGGCTGTAGGTGGCCTGGCTTAGGGCGAAGTCTTGCGTGTTTTGGCTGGCAATGCGCAGGAACTCTCTGCCCTGCCCATCCACAACGACGCGCGGCATATCTGTGGTGAGAGCCTCTCGAGAGTAGGTTGGCGCAGTAGTGCCAGCGGGGTTGGTGAAGGAGCTGGCGGCTGGGCTGAGCTTGTACGCGCTATTGACAGTGCTGCGGCTGCGTGGCTTGCCATCAAGGCCATAGCTCTCGAAGGTCTCTTGCCCGCTGGATTGGATGGTATTGCTGCCAGCAGCGCCCTCCAGCCAACCGTCGCTTGCCAAGGTGACGTTGCTGGAGCTAGCTGTGCGCTGCACTTCGCGCGTGCTGCTGGCGATATCATACACGGTGATGGTGGTCGTCGATTGGTCTGCAGTGGCCGCTTGGCGCTCATTTGTGATGACGACACCGGTGGTGGTACGTGAGGGAGTACGCTTGCTGGGCGACTTCTGGGATGGCTTAGCGCCATGGTCTTTCTCGGCATTACGGCGACAGAGGAGTTTGTTGCCGCCCGCTATAGTGCAGATGGCGTTGGGGTTCTGAAAATCGCCACTGGTGATGGGGCGCAGATTCCCTGCGGCGGCGTAGAAGGTGGCGGTGGCACTCTCACCAATAATGTCTTGCTGCTGGCTATCTGTGCCATAGTATGTGAGCGTGCTCGGCTGGCTAGCTACAGGGGTAGTATAGAGAACCTTAGCGGTGGCAAGCTCTACCGCGGTAATGACCGAGCGCCCTCGCTGCTGGCTGGCGCAATACACCACTCCACGTGGTGTGACGCTGCTGCAGGTGCTGGCTGGCCACGTGGCAACTGCCTGCTTGCGCCCAGTGTCCCAAATCCGGAGCACTGGTGTGGTATCCTGCGCGCCCTGCCCTGCAATGGCAAGCCGCGAGTGGTCGGCTGTGCTACCCAAGAAGCTCAATGCACCCTGCCCCGCTGCAAATCGCACTGCGTGCTGGCCTGCTCCATAGCTATTAGCCAGAAATACATCGGTGCGCGATGGCGCGGCCGACACTGCCGCTGCTTGCATGCGCTGTGGCGAGGAGAGGAGAGTCGCCGCCGCAGCAATGGCTGAGAGCACCACAGTGATGGCCGCCGCAAGCATCACCCACAGCGTGAGCTTATTGCGCCGCCGCTTGGCGGGCCGCTGGGGCGGATGCTCTCCCAGCACAGACGTCGGAACGGGCGAAATATCCATAAGTAACTTCGTTGTATTACACAATATTGTGTCATTAGTATAGCAGATATCGCCGCAGCTAGAGCATGATTCTCGGCTCGCGCAGCAATAGAGCGGTATTATGGTGGACAAACCAGCGACTTTTTCGTATAATGGCACACAGCACTGTTATGTGCACATGCACGGCCTCATCGTCTAACGGTTAGGACACCAGGTTTTCATCCTGGCAATCCGGGTTCGATTCCCGGTGAGGTCACCAACAAAGCTACATTACGATACCTTGCCTCGGCGAGGTGTTTTTATTTGCGTGTTGTTTTGAGGTATATAGCAAGAGCTAAAACTTCAAAACCTTACCGCTGTATATAACGGACTGACCAAATAAGAAATATGGAGGTAGTGGCATATTGGCAAATATTCGCTATATCACTCTTGGCCGAAGTATACTCGGTGTGATGGACCCGCCATGTGAGGAAGAGTTATTCCAATACACTTGTTCGCTATTGCGTTCTACGCAAAATATAAGTAATAATAATCACATGGCACTAGAGAAAAGCAAAAAAATCATGCCGCACCCTGCTGAGTATGTAGCGCGGCAGGATAGGCTGAAACGGTCGCTGGAAGGTATTTTTGGAATCGTTCAAAGTCCACAAGGATATGACGTTTTGGGCGAGCATGCGGTACGCTTGGCAAAAGCTGTTGACTGTGCACATGTGCCTAGTATTGATACCAATGGAGTGATTGACGAAGTGCCAGATTGGCATAGGCAGCGGATAATCCCTATTGTATCGCTGTACCCTAGTGAGGTTGCGTATACAACAATGGACGGCATAGCACAAGAGCAATATAATGCAGTTCTCCGTGAACTAGATCTAGACAATGCGGTCAAATGGGATCTTGCTGTAATGTATTTTCGAAATACAAAAAAAGAAAATCATCATAGGAGAGAGCTAAGCATACCTGCGCAAAGGAGTGGAAAAACAACTTCGTCAGTTGTAAATATGACCCGTAAAGGCCAAGAAAATATTGCTGCTGGAGTGATAGGTCAACCCAGTATTGTTGTTAATGAGAGAATTATTCAACTGGTTGAAATGATTGATACGCTAAGTCATGAAATGATACATGGGGCAGATTATCTTGACTATCCAGTATGGATGATGGATAGAGACGGCATGGCTGAACAGCATCGCTTGTCGTACGAATTGCGTGCACATGCAATAGGTTGGCGGGTAGGAAGGATTGCGCTAGATCAAGGCTATAGAATGATAGGTGGAAGAAGTATGCTCGCTTCGTCTGAAGCTGTCGAGAGTATTCGCCAAAGGGTTAATGGTGACTTTCTCTCCCCAAATGCTTTTGATCCAAATGATAAGATCATCAAGGCGCTCGATGACGCCGGATTAAGAGGTATATACAGCAGAGACGGCCGCTAGCCATTCTCCATCCCCGCAATAATCTCCAGTAATCGCCGTGGGGTTATCTCGGCTTTGATGAGGTAGCCGTCTACACTAGTTTGGAGAGCGAGGCGGGTGGATTCGTCTTGGTCGAAGTTGGTCATGATGACGATCTTTGTGCCGGCGATGTGTTGCGGCTCGGCGCGCAGTGCCTCGAGGATTTCGCTGCCGCGTTTTTCGGGGAGCATAATGTCGAGCAGGATGAGGTCGTAGTGATTGTTGCGTGCCGCCACGAGGCCGTCTGCCCCGTCGATCAGCCAGTCTACCGTATAGCCTGCTTTGCGGAGGCTACGCACGTACATTTCGCCGATGAAGCGATCGTCTTCGATGACGAGAATCGTTTGAATTGCCATAATTTCTCTCCTACTACCTCTGTTATCCCTTATACATCGTGTGGTTTTTTATCCAGCCGCTGCCGCTGGTGATGAGCTGACTATTGCTGCCATCAGTGATTTTGTCTGCTACGCTGGCGTAGGTGGGGATGGTGATTGTGAAGGTGGAACCCTCCCCTTCGCGGCTTACCACGCCAATCTGCCCACCGTGTGACTCGACGATCGCCTTGCTAATGTAGAGCCCAATACCCGTGCCAGCTACGGTCTCGCGGCTGCGGTGCGAGCGGTAGAACTTGTGGAAGAGATTACCCATGACATTGGCGGGGATGCCGATGCCGTGATCTTGCACCTTGATGGCGACGAATGCACCGTCTTGCTCTGCTGACACAGCTACGAGCCCGCCTTCGTTGCTATATTTGAGCGCGTTATCAATGATATTGCTTAGCACCTCAGATAGGCTGGAGCGATCGGCTGCAATAGTGGGCAGCGTGGTGGGGATATCTACCGTGAGCTGGCGACCTTGGGTGGTGGCACGCAGCTGCATGTCGTCGCGGATGATATTGTAGATGCTGCTAACCGACTCTTCTGCTAGGTGGACGCGGAGGTGGCGGCGGTCGAACTTGCTAGCATTGAGGATGTTGTTGACATAGCCACTGAGACGATTGGCCGAGACAACAAGCCGCCCTAGTAGCTCTTGCTGGTCGCCAGCCAGCGCTGGGCCAACCTCCTCAGTGAGGACATCCAGATAGCCACGAATAACGGTGATGGGTCCGCGCAGCTCGTGAGCGGCAAAGGCGATGAAATCGAGGTCATCATCCTCGGGCTGGTAGAGAGTGGTGCGATCGTGTAGCACTAGTATGACCTCGGCACTGCTTCCCTTCTCATAATTGGCCGTAATGTCGAAGATACGCCGCCCAGGTTCACCCACCAGCTTGTTTGCAACGCGTAGCCAGGTCTTCTCAGCATGAACAGCGCTGCGGCGGCAGTGTGCGAGCCACTCTGTCAGACCATCGCCTGGCTCAAATAGCAGCTCGAGCTCGATCGTACCATCATGGCTCTGGCGCAGCGGGGTGTGGCGGCTATGGTAGCACACCCGCCCCTGGCTGGTGAGGATGGCAATGCCAGCGCTGGTTTGATCGAGCGCGGCCTCGATCTGGGCAGCTTGTGCGTGAGCCTGGCTCGGTGGGTTTTGGCCAGCTAGTGCGGCCGTCTGGTAGATATATTGCAACAGTGGTTTGAAGCCATCGCGCTCGAAGTGTGCTGCATTGGGGTTGGGCGGTGTGATGGTACTGGGCTCACCCGCTACGTGACTGAGGGCATGTGTGAGGTCTTTGAGCGGGGTGAGCAGCTGTATGAGCAGGAAAATATTGAGTGGGATACTCGCCAATACTACAACCATAATGACCAGCCAAAACTGCAGCTGGCTAGGGTTTAGGCCAATCATCCACAGCGTACTCGCCACGAGCCCGGCAATAGTGCACTGCATCAGGATACTCGCACCAATAGCATGGCGACTATAGCGTGGCCAATATTGCTTAATAAGGGTGGGTGAACGATGAGGTGGCAATGGCCGGGCTGGGCCTATTGCTGCCACGACACGCTCCCCGTGCCACCAGGTACTGCCGCGATCCATGTCTGGCCACGGGTAAGAGCGATTGCCTTGCCATTGGCGTCAAGCAGCTCGAGAGGGCTAGCGCGGTCGGCTTTGCGCCATATTCCCTCTGCCACACTGCCGTTTTGGAAGATAGTTGCTTTGCCTTGGCCAGTGGTGATGATATTTTCGCGAATGCCGTCCTCTTGCACAGTGTTCTGCTGGACGGTCAGTGCCACCACAACGCTGGGCGCGATCTGCCCTTCCTCACGGTCCAAGCTAGCCTCGCCGCCAATGCTACGCTGGTAGGTGTTGGTGCTAGCATCGTATTGATAGCGCGTGTTGTAGCGGGCGGATTTGCCAAAGTTGATGACGGCCACAGTGGCGGTGGCAGGATTAGCTGGCTTGCCATCGGCCCGGGCAAGTGCGGTCTTGACAACAGACTGCTTGTAGCCTTTGCTGCTATTGAGGTCATCCAGCCGCTCGGCACTGGTGTAGACATTGTGCGGGGCACGGCGGTCGGTGGCACGCCAATAGCTGCGCTCATGAAAGAACTGGTCGATATCGCGGTAGGTGCCATTGCGGATCTCCTGCAAAGCATGTGAGCTACCCCCTACATGGGCTACGCTGGGCTGGTATGGCGCCAGCCAGTCTATGTAGTATGGCCGCAGGCTGCGCACTGGGCCAATCATCGCTGGTTTGTTTTGCTGGTACAGCGCAAGAAAGCGAGTGATGCCTGCCTCGGCAATTGCCTCGTACACCACCTCAGCCTGCTTGACGCCCGACTGGGGGCGAGCACTGGGGCTATTCTCGAGCATCACTGCAGTAACGGGCTTGGTGGTGGCCGCTTGGTCGGCTACCTTGAGGCCAGTCAGAGGCGAATAATACACCTCTGGGGCTTTCTGCGTTGCCACAACAGGAGCGGGCTTGGCCTGGCGAGGCTTATTGAGTAGAGAAAATGACGCCATTGCTCCAGCAAATACCACCAATGCCCCACCAATCACCATCACGGGCATGCGGTGTTGCCCCACAAAATGCCGCAGCCCCATAAAGTGCCGTCCATGCCGTCGCAAACGCCGACGCTGCGCCCGACCGCCAAAAGCTGCCGGTGGTGTATTCTGTGGTGAACTCATCTTATGGCCATTATACCATGAGCGGATAGCGATGAATGAGGAATTTTGCGGCAAAAGGCTACCTTGGGCTTGACCACTGTACGGTGTGAGTATTTTTGCCCTTGTGCTTCTCTGCTTGTGTTCTATGAGTAAATGGGTCTTGGTTATTTACTTCGTGCGCTGGGCCTTTTTGTGGCAGTGGATGATGAGGAATTGCGTAAGAGCTGTATGGCGAAGATAGATCCATCGACACCTCGAGCGCAATGCGATCAATTACCCAACAAACCCCTTGGCAAATCCGCAAAAATAGCCTACAATGAATAACCATTAACGATAATTTGGGTGAGGAAATATGACACGACGAGAGAGCGACAGTATAAGTAATGGTAGAGACAGCAGCGTTATATCACCATCACAATGGACTGACGAAGGTCAATCACCCCAATCGCCACAGCAAGCGAGCAGCAGAGATTGGCGTGTGGGGCAAGTGCGAGTGCAAGAAGGGGTGCGCAAGCGCAAGCAGCCGTCATCTGATGTCATGGGGGCCATGACGCTTGCTGCTCTCGGAGGTAGCATAGGGATTGGCTCGGGCCCGCAGGGTGTTGAAATATTCGCCTCCCCTGTTGCGCGCAAGATAATTAATGGCGCGGACTCCGTGAGCGGTATGGAGCAGGCGCCATAGGTCTGGCTGGGCGACGTACCTCCAGCGGAGTAATTGCGCGGCATCCCCTCTCTCGTGGCACGAGCATCGCTTGGCAAGGATAGCAACGTACCCACCGCAGCCAGGCTACTACCATACCAGCAAATAGCATGATATTTTGAGCCAACAGTAGGCTGCCGCCCCTGTAGCGTTGTAAATAACGCAGCAATAAGGCCTTGACAGATATATATATATATATATATAATTTCTTTCATATTCTCTCTACAGATAGAAAGGAGAAGAGAATATGTTCCTTGAGATTCGCTGTGGTGTACTCTACGTAGACGGAGAGCAAGTTGACTACAGTAAGTGGGATAGGTCTATCTCTCGATCCCTTTGGATCGAGGGTGCTACACGAGAGGAGGTGTCTCAGCCATGGGAGTGCCCTAAGATCTACCATTGGGCTTGGAACGAAAGCGACCACGATCAGAGTAAATATGCGAACCAAGAGCGAGCTCTACTGACATTCTTTGCTCGTTGCGGCATCGTGGTAGGGTCAGTTGCTATCTGTAGCTGCTTTGCATCGTATGCTTGGTCGTTATGGTGGCTACTATTGACTATTCCTTCCGCATTCCTGACTGGCGTTACTGGCGTCGTCTTAGTGGGTGGATGGCAAGAACGTAAGCAGTTGTATCGGCGTTTCGGCTCTGGTGAGTTGAATGCAATTGAGTTTGATTACAGTGTCATCCGCTATATACGCTTGCTGCTTCAATCTGGCCTCTCTCAGAATGTTCGTAAGAGGCTGGAGGCTGGTGCTGGTGGAGTATTTGTTGACAGTATCAACACCAAGGTAGTCAGTATCAGTCATGAGTCCGTCACTCGGGTTGTTCGTCGCAACCCAGAGCTGATCGAGTTCATCAGCAAAGAGTACGGCGCCAAGCTTCCCTCACCGGAAGAATACCGGCGTCGCGCCTTCGATGTCCTGTATGGCTACATACAGGATGAGATCAACCGCCTTGAGGCCGATCGCGTTGCTGCTGAAGAGCAGCAACGCATCGAAGCCGAGCGCGAGGCTACTGAAGCGTCACTTCGCCGCTCACGCGAAGAGCGTGAGGCCCTGGTTGCTGCCGAGGCTGACCGCGCTTCGAGGGTGTCCTCTCTCCCCTTTATTCTTGGTGAGACCAAGGATGAGGTTATTGGATGGGGATCGCTGTCTCAAGCGATGCTGGAGGCAGATAGTGACTCGACTTGTGCTACTGATCGCAAGGAACCAAAAAAGGCTTGATCTCTCAAGTCTCACGCTGGCCTATGGAATAGCATAGGCATGGCCCTTCTATCCACCGGGGCTGCCCGCTTGAGTACCATTGTGTATTCGCGGGCAGCTCCCCTACCCCTGTTATTGCTATTATTTTTTGCTCATGACGCAATTATTTGTTCAAGTAAAAACCGGCTGGGAGAGCCGGTTTTTTGTGTGATGTGGAGCACGTTATTACCCAAGATACTGCTCAATCCGCGCGAGCGTCCGCTCTTTGCCAAGCAGCGCCAGCGTGTCATTTAGCTGGGGGCTAAAGGGTGCCCAGGTGGTGGCGATGCGGATGAGGCTAAAGAGCACGCCCGGCTTGTGGCCAGTGGTCTCGAGGAGTTGGTTAAGGGTGTCTTGGATGGCGCCTGGCGTCCATGTGCGCTGCTGAGCTAGGGCGGCGTAGGCCGTGGCAAGGAGCTCTCGGCGCTGCTCGTCCGTCAGTTTGCGCAGAGGTTTGTTGGTGGTAATGAGTTCTTCGTTGATAGTGGGCTCTTCGAAGAAGTAGCGGCTCAGCATTGGCAGCTCGGCCAAGGTCTTGAGGCGGTCTTGCACCAGAGCAAGCACTTGTTTTTTGTACGATTCGTCGGCGCTAGCGGCACTGGCTGGCCAGTAGTGCTCGCCCCGCCCGTAGAGGTCATCGAGCGATAAGCGGCGGATCCATTGGCCGTTCATCCACAGGAGGCGCTTTTCGTCGAAGCGGGCACCACTGCGCTGGACGCGCTCGAGGCGGAATTTCTCGATCAGCTCTTCCCTGCCAAAGATCTCTTGCTCGGTGCCATCATTCCAGCCCAGCGAGGCGAGGAAGTTGAGCATTGCCTCGGGCAAAATACCATCGGTGCGGTAGTCGGTGACGCTCTTGGCGCCATCACGCTTGCCGAGCTTTTTCTTGCCATCCGGCGCCATGATGTGTGGCAGGCAGGCCAGTACGGGTGGCTCAAGCTCTAGCGCATCGTACAGGCTGAGGTAGCGTGGAATGCTGGAGATATATTCTAGTCCGCGGATGACGTGGGTAATGCCCATCTCGGCGTCGTCGACGATGTGAGCGAAGTTGTATGTTGGGTAACCATCGGCCTTGATGAGGATGAAGTCATCGAGCGCTTCTGGCCCAGCAGAGAGCTCACCCATCACAGGATCGTGCCAGGTGTAGCGTTGGGGCTCGGCTACCTTGAAGCGCAGTGGCTGGGTGCCATCCCACTCTGGTGGATTGGTTGGGCGATAGTCGCGGTATAAGAAAGCCTTTTTGGCAGCCCGAGCTTCCTCGCGAAAGCCTTGGACCTCCTCTGAGGTGTAGGGGTCGGCATAGGCGAGGCCTTTGTCGATGAGCTTCTGTGCCCAGCGGTGGTAGATGGCGAGGCGCTCCGACTGATGGTATGGCCCAGCCTCACCGCCAACGCGTGGGCCTTCGTCCCAGTCTAGCCCAAGCCAGTCGAGTGTATCGAGAATCAGATCTTCCGCTCCAGGTACAAAGCGAGCGCGGTCGGTATCCTCAATGCGCAAGACGAACTTTCCACCTTGCTGGCGCGTGAGCAGCCACGGAAAGAGCGCTGCGCGCACATTACCCACATGGATATACCCCGTGGGGCTTGGTGCAAAGCGGGTGCGAATGGTAGTGGCATGCGAAGATGGTGTATCAGATGATGTGTCGTTACTCATATGGATAAGTATAGCAGATGAACTGCGACAATCTTAGAATGGCATGATTTTGGCCATAGTCTGCGCTTCTCCCATCGCTCCCTCCTCCGGAACGCTATAAGGGTCGACACTCCCCGAGTATCGACCTCTTGCGCTGGGCTGCAAACAGATTATTGCAATCTGTTTGCACACTCCATCGGATGAAGTGATGGGAAAAGTGCAGACCTCTCAAGAAATTCACATACTTGCTGCAATCCGCTCCACCTGCTCACTCGACAGAGGTGCATTGCCCTTGATGGTGTAGAGGATGCCGCCATTGACCCATGCGGCGGCATTGTGGGTGCTATAGATAGTGAGGCCACGGCTGGTGGTAGTGGCGAAGTTGCGGCCAAAGCTGGGCAAAACGTAGTTTGCCAGGACAGCGCTAGAATCCCAATCTGACCGACTCTGCGTGAGAGTAAAGGTGCCTGGGCCAGCGTTGGCGGCGAACTTCATTAAGACACTCCCCTGCTGCTGCGATATGCCGCCCGCCAAGCTATAGCCACTCGGCTGATACGATGGGAACGATGCATTAATGCCAGCCTGAGCGGCGGCCATACGAGTAGCAATGGCAGGCATGTTGTGGTATGTCAGATAGCCGCCAAAGGCAAGCAGTGCCACCATTGCCCCGGCAATGCTGAGGCGCCTCCCCCAGTGGTGAGCCGCTGGCTGCCGAGCCGGTGGTGGTGCGACGCTGGTGGTGGTTTCGTCGGTGCGGCGTTTACTAGTGAAAAGCTTGCGGCGTTTGGATCTGGGCGCGGCTGCCGGCTTCTTACTCTGCTCGGTAAGGACGCTGCGCGGCAGTGTGCCAACGGGGATATTCTCCGTAGTGGTGAGCTCTGGCTCGGCTGGCGGCCACCACACCTCACCCTGGGGCATTCCAGAAGGCTGCGCCACTAGTGGTTGGGCAGCAAGTTCGGCGAGGTTGAGCGTGGGCAGGCCGATCGGCATGGCTGGCTGCGTGGTTTGGGTTTGCGTCTGCTCGGCTTGCTCGGTGGCAAGCACACGTGCCAGTTGTGATGGTGGTGGTGTGCTGTGGCGCTTGGCGGCACTGGGTGGTTCTATCTCTGATGGTACAAAGACAAAATCCATACTGCGTGGCGCGCCAGGCAGGGTGGGCGTATGCTGAGCGGTGCGGTGTGTTTGGGTGCGTGGCGATGCAGTGGCCGCTGGCTGAGCCGAGAGTGGCGAGATCGTCACGGGTTGCCGCTTCTGTAGCTGGCGCGGCGTGCTGGGCCGAGACGACACAATAGGTTGCACCGCCACTGGCCGGTGATGTTTGGTGATGCGAGCGGTTGGTGTTGCGGCGTGATGCGTCGCCACTGTTTTTTGCGGTGCGGTCGTATGTGGCATGGCTGGCTGGTGCGCGCCGCGCAGTGGAGTAGTTTGAGTGGCTCCTGGAGCCATACGTGGCTGGCTCTTTGCCGGCGATTGCGGTGCTGCCTTAGCAACCTGAGCCGATTGCGCCACCTTGCTTGCGGGGATCATTTCTGAGATATGCTTCTGAGCCACCTTGGCCGCCGGAGAGCGAGTGCGCGCAGTATGAATAATCTTTAGCTCCGGCCCGTATAGTACAGGCTGCCGCTCTGATTTGCTTGTGCGATGCTGCTTTGGCCTCTGTATATCTAAACCAACGGTCGCTTGCTCAGCTGCCCGCTTAGATACGTGCCCACCATGTGTGGCCGTCGTATGACGCATAGTAATATATCCCCCTTGTTCCCTCTTTGATCGTATAATACTCCAAGCATAAGGGGTTTTGCAAGAGGTGTGCGCTGTTTTGTATAAAATCCTCGGGACAAAATAAAATACATGAGCCTGCTGCAAGGTTGAACTACGATATGCAACACATCCCACTTCTCGCCAGCCATGGTATAATGTTGTCATGGATACGAAGCAACGAAAGCGACGCCAACGCGTCCATCTGACATTGATTTATAGCATGATGGTGCTGACTGTTCTCTTCACCGTCGTGATTTTTGCTTATGCAATACAGGGGTACCGGCTCAATTGGTCGAGCGGTAAGGTCGTGCAGGGCGGCCTGGTGCAGTTCGACACACACCCCGATGGTGCCCAAGTGACGGTAGACCAAACCCGCCTCAGCAACGAGACGCCTAGCAAGCTTACCCTCTCGGCGGGCCAGCGTAATATCACTATCCAGCGTGAAGGTTACCATGATTGGCACAAGACGGTGGATGTGAAGGCTGGCAGCGTGCTGTGGCTCGACTACGCCCGGCTCATCTCCAACAATCCAAGCCACAAGAATGTCACAACTGCTAGTGGTGCGTCAAGCGCCATTGCTTCGGGTAATAACCGCTATCTCGCCTTCACTCCTGCTGCGCACAAGCCTACCGTTACCCTGGCCGACCTCAGTGGCGATAAACCGCAGACGACGAATATCACACTCGACAGTGCGCACTACACTGCGCCAGACAATACCGAACACCAAACCTTCACCCTCGACTCGTGGGACAAGGATAACCGCTATGTGACGATCAAGCACACTTACAATGGCGATAAAACCGAGTGGCTCGTTCTCGACACGCAGGGGAGCCACAAGCTTGAGAATGTCACGCGGCAGCTTGGTGTGGATGTTGATGCTGCTAAATTCTCGCAGGGCGATAGCCGCAAGCTATTCGTCCTCACTGATGAGGGAGACCTGCGTCAAGCAAGCCTCGGCGATATGACCATCACTGGCCCACTCGTTAGCAACGTGGCTGAGTTTGCACTCTACAGCGACACTACTGTCACGTACACAACCAAGCTCGACCACACAAGCAAGCAGCGCACCGCTGGCTACCTCACTATTGGCACCACCAAGCCTCGCACCGTCCGTAGCTATGCCGATGATGGTGTGGCACCACTCCACTTCCGTATCGAGAAATATTACGACAAAGTATACTACGTGATCGCCTATGGCGAGACGGCTGAGATCCTCAGCAGTACCTCGCATGCCGCGAGCGATTCGCGTACGGCAAGTAGTCTCAAGTCCGTCGCTAGCCTCAGCATGCCAGGTGGCATTAGCCATGTCGATTTCTCGCGCGGTGGGCATCGCTTCGCCTGTGTGTATAACGACACGAGCCTCATGACGTACGATCTCGAGCTGCTCAAATCCTCCACCATCAAGCTCCCTCAGCCACTGACGCGCGACATCAACTGGATTGATGGCTACCACTTCACCTTCACACACGGCGGTGTGCATCTCTACGACTTCGATGGCGTCAACCAGCAGCGCATCACTACCTCGGCGCTCGATCTTCCTGTTGTTCTCTCACAAAATCAGCGCTACCTCTACAGCTTCGTCAAGACGAAGGATGGTGTGGCACTACGCCAGACGAAAATCGTCAATGACTAGTCATCATCAGGATCGTGCAGTTACCCCCTGCTACACTGTGGTGAACGTTAAGTACATAATTCGCTTGTTCATCTATCTTATATAATCCAAAAACATAGCCCACCAACCATGCTCAAACTGAACCCGGATATATCTCAACCCGAGAGTGTAATAGAATGCACTACGATCAGATTGAAGCACGAATTACAGTGAGCTATGTTCGGTGGGCTATTCGCCCTGACGACGACGCTGGGTGTAAGCGCGGGCTGATCCAACAGCTGCCGTGGCACATGCAGAGAACATGATAATGCCAGCAATGACTGGTGGATCATTAACATCGTGGGAGCTAAACAGGAATAGTGCACTAAGTATTGCAAGTGCAACAAAAGCATTTGCTGCACCATACCGTTTAAGTACACTCTTATGACCAGCCTCCTCTATACGTGTGGAAACATATAGCAGGATTAAGCCCACGACTCCGCTGATACCCATTGCGATCAGTGTGGTCATCTTTCCCATCTCCTTCTAGAGGTGAGCCCAAAGCCAGGAGCGACTCTTCGCTCCAAGACAGACTTTGAGCAAAAAGTTAATATATATATATATCAATATATGAGCACGCCGTCAAGTGTCGAGGAAAGCTCCAAGAAGCAATAGTCGCAAGATTCACGAGATATTCATCAAGATAACAGAGGTCGCTAGCAGAACTACTAGTCAGTAATCGTTGTTATTTCTACATACTTTTCTCGTTGCTATGACACTATGTGGTTCGGCAATGTGCTCTTATATTCGCATATCTCTTCTCGATAGCACACGTTCCTTCGTCTTCATACTACTATACGAACTACCAGAGTAACTAGTGAGAAATATCGCGCCTCAAGCGTAGATATCACACTGGTTTATAAAGCCAGCTTACCGCCCCGAAAACAGGTTGCCGACCCGTTGGACGAAGGTTGGTGAGTTGCCTGGCATGGCGCTCTTGCTGTTGCTACCACTGTTGGTAGTGGTTTGAGATGCTTCTTTTTTGGCGGAGGACGGGTCGGGGCTGACTTGCTCGGCTGTGACGAGCAGGCGGTTGAGGTCGGTACCGAGCGGCACACAGGTGATGAGCGTCATAGTTGGCTTGGTGGCGTTGGTTTGCAGTGCGTGTACATCGGTCGGTTTGACGACTTGTGAACCAGTGACGGTATAGGTGTAGCGCTTGCCGTTGTAATTGACGTAGATATTGTCACCCTTTTGCATTTGCTCGAGCCGCGCGAAGATGAATTTATACTTGCCGTTGTCGAGCCAGTCGTTGCTCGAGTGGCCTGAGACGACGAAGTTCCCCACCTCACCGGGCTTCGCATTGGCACCAGGGATGTTGAACCACACGACGCCCTTGTCCATAGCGGCGTTAAGCGAGGCTTGGCTGGCAGCGTTGGCATCCCACACGATGGGTACGTCTACCGCGATCTTGGGGATGATAAGCTTGGGATCTGGGCCAACGTTGGTCGAGTCATATGGGCTAATAATATAGCTCTGGGCATCGAGGTCGCCTGGTGAGGTATAGGCCGCAACGTATGAGAAAAAGACTCGGTTGTACTGCAATGCCAAGAATAATACCATAACGGAAATACCAGCTACCGCAGGGATGAAGTGTCGGCTATGGCGGACTTTGCTCGCGCCGTTGCGGATCGAGCTCAGTAAACGCGAGCGCAGGTCGCCCATGGCTTGGCTTTGGGTGAGCTCCTCTGGCTGATCTGTAGCGGCTGCGGTGGCGTGAGGTGTATCGGCGTCGTGAGCTTTGGCTTGCTCAGCGAGGCGCTCCTCAGCCTTCTTGACTTGGCCTAAGTAGTAGCGCTCATAATACTGCTGGTAGTAGTTTTGCCAAGCACTGTGGTATTGCTGCCAAGCGGCCTTTTGGTTGGCGGTGGGCTGGCGTGGTGCACCGGTAGGGCGCTGGCTGTCTGGTTGCTGCGGCTGATGCGCGCTCGCTGCTGGCTGCTCGGTATGGTTATCTTGAGATGAGGGCTGCTGCACGTGAGCTGTTGATGAAGTGGCTGTGCGGGCCGGCGTGGGTTGTGATGACTGTGTCACTTGGGCTGATGTGCCAATATAGTGCGCCTGTGAGCGGTTGCGCGGCGTGATAGATGAGATATCGCGCTCGCGGGCGGTAGGTGCTGAGTGGGCATTTGACGCTGCAGCCGCTTGGCTCTGACGCCACGCTTGCGCGCCTGGGCGGTAAGCCGTCTGGCTGTGCTGAACGCCACCTACCGCGTGCCGTATCACTGGTGCATGGCTAGCTGGCTTGCTGGCGAGGTTTGGAACTGAGAAGGTAGCAGCCTTGGCGCTCGTGTTGGGCGCAGGCTGGCGAGTCGGTGTACTGCCAATGATGGGCTGCATGGTGGGGCGGTTTACACTGTCGCTACCATTCGAGGTATTGTATAGCGCATCGATTTGTCCACGCACCTCACTAAGCCGTGCATCGCGGCTCTGCGACGAATGCCCTCGTGATGTTGTGCGTGACGAATCTTGTGGCTGCATAACTACTTTCCAGTATACAATATTAGCTTTGATATACCAATATATCGCTTGCGTTTCAAAATCCGTCTTGGATGAGGTTGCCTGCACATACCTAATCTCTCAAGCCTGGCATAATCGGAGAGCAAGAAGTTATTAATCAAAAAAATAAGCCGACACTGCGGCTTATTTTTCGGAAAACAGCTGAATAAACACTGGTACCGCGGGCCGGACTTGAACCGGCACGTCCGAGTGGACATCAGATTTTGAGTCTGACGTGTCTACCAATTCCACCACCGCGGCGTGAGTAAGATCAATTGCAGCCCTATCCTGCAACTTCTGCAAGTATAGCAGATTGCACCGCACTTGGCTAGCCTCTCGTGCAGGGCTCTACGGAGATATGCCTAAGCCGGTCATTCTATTCATTCAATACGACCGCTCGCCCATCCTAAGCTACTGGATAACCAGCCACGAACGATCAAGAAAAAATATGGCAAAAAAGCCGAGCAACATCACATAGCTGCGCAACAGGCGAAAGCACCGAGCGTGCGATGTATGTTTGATAAGTACAACACCATCGAACATCGCTTGCACGCAACCACGATATAACAGTGGCTATAATCGTGATTTTGTGGTAGAACAGCAGCCACAAAATATGGATTTAAGCATAAGCATAATATATGAAAAAGTAATGTTGACAAAAAATAAAGGACATGATAATCTCAACACATAACGTCTAATAATGACGAGGAGGAAAACAAATGAACAAACTAGCAAAATCGTTTGTTGCACTTGGCGTAGTCGCTGGCGCAGCAATCGGTGGCCTGTGGGTAGCGCAGCCAGCATCGGCAGCGATCTCAGCAGGTTGTAGCAACTTTAATGTCGTAGAGTGCGGCACAAAGGACGTACAAACCCTGCGCAGCACTTACACAAAGCGTACAGAGATCCGTCAGCTGTACAGCCAGTTCGGTATTACCGAGCAGATGATCAACGGTGCCAACATGCAAGAAGGTACAGTTGATGCGAACGGCAACGTGACTGTTGGTGGTCGTGTTGTCGCTACTGGTGCCCGCACCCTGCAGGCCAAAGCTGGTACAAAGCAAAAGCAGCCAGAAGGTCAGCGCACCGCTGGTGGCCACACCTACTACCAGTACCCAACCGGTGATAGCTTCATCTTGGGCAAGACAACCTTTAGCGTTTATGCATGGTTCGACAACAACGGTAAGTTTATCGCTGGTGTTATCAAGGACTGTGGTAACCCTATCTGGGGCACCCCAACTCCCCCACCAGCCAAGCCAAGCCTGACCTGCGACGCGTTGCAAGCTACCCAGATTTCGCGCAACGAATACCAGTTCACCGCCAAGGCAACTGCTAAGGAAGGTGCAAAGGTCGTTAACTACATCTACGACTTTGGCGATGGCAAGACCACCAACGGTGGTGCAACTGTTCGCCACACTTACGCCAAAGAAGGCACATACACTGTTAAGATGACTGTGGTCGGTAGCGAAGGTGGCAGCACCAACGTCGAGAAGACAAGCAAAGACTGCCAAGTGACCATCAAGGTTACACCTCAGCCAACCATCCAGGTATGTGAGCTGAGCAGCAGCACCATCATCACCATCAAAGAAAGCGAATTTGACGCTACCAAGCACTCAAAGAACGTCAAAGACTGCGACAAGATGAAGGTCTGTGAGCTGAAGACTGGTGCTATTGTCACCATCAAGGAAAAAGAATTCGACGAGAAGAAGCACTCAAAGAACACCGCCGACTGCGACAAGGTCAAGGTCTGCCGCATCTCTGACAAGAAGATCGTCGAAGTTCGCCGCAACGAAGTAAGCAATGACTACACCACCGACATGTCGAAGTGTGAGCAAACTCCTCCAACTCCAGTAGCTGAGTTGCCACACACCGGCTTGGGCGGTACCCTCCTGCCGCTGGCTGGTATTGGTAGCCTCACTGCTGCAGGTGCCGCTTACTACGTAAGCCGCCACCGCAAATAAATAACCGTTTGCGAATAACCCAAAAATCACCCGTTTTGCATGGACGGGTGATTTTTTATTTGTTTGGTTTTTGGAAGTAAATCATTGATCCGATATAAGCTGTATGCCCTCTTTTTTGATTGGTCTCATCTGTGGAATTGTGGAGCGAGTTAGTTACTCCGATGAGACGTATTAAGACTGCTCTGCCCTCTCTCGGTCTCTCCTAGGCTGCAAGAGAAGGCTGACTGCGCATGTGTAAGTGTAACTGTCTGTGCTAGTGGTGCCCTATTTTAGTCAGTGGTAGGATATATTTTGTTGGAATGATAAGGAAAGACGGTGTAAATATATGTTTACATCGCGGGTTCTGGATGGTGGCACGAGTAGCTAGATCATTTACACCCCTACTCGATAGAGACTTAATATAGGCCGTAGTTAGCTTCTGCGGGCATAGTTGCTAAGGATAACGGTATTCAATGGTCTCCTCAAGATATTCCATCTATACCCACCCGATTCTATCCCCAGATAGATGAGCGAGATTACTCACCAGCGACATAGACTTTTAATACAGACTGAGACGGTGGTTTCTGCTTGCTGAATAAGGTAGGGGCTGCGTAGCAACACACAAAACAAAGAGAGCAGTATGAGGATGCACTGAACACGCTAATTACTCATGTATCATGGTTGACGGAGCGCACAAACTAGGGCGAACAAATATACTACTCATCTGCTTTTTACTCTATAGTGCAAGAGAAAATAGGCGATCTGCTATTACCGATAAGCTAAATATCATCGCAAAACATGATATGAGTACTTGATTTCCGGTAGAAATGTGCTATTTCCGTTCTATAAATAAGATATATAATACCGACATTCATGCAAATATAGCACACCATGCAATAGGAGAGTTTTGGTATAGCACTTGGCGGTGTTTTATGCTTGTGCTACTTTTTTGTCTAGCAGAATAACAGAGGTCGTGGGCTCATGTGACGCAAACATTTGTTCATGATTTGTGCTTCGTATGATCTGAACACAAAAAACGAACAACATAATAATGGCGCTGCACATTGCGTGCAAATTTCTTTTCTCGCTCTTCCCTTTCGGTATTGGTTTGGTAGGATATAAAATCCCACTACTTGAGACGGTCTCATCGGTATATTTATCGTGCTTGAATATGCCTGTCGTTTGTCATTCAAGTAAAAAGCAGATCATAGAGATGTTGCTTGTGCTCTAGGGTATGAGCGACTCTTATACTTTCCTTCACTAGCCAAAGAGATGAAGAAGAGAATTACAGATAGCTATAACAAAAAGTTCCGAAGCTAATACCTAATACCTAATACCTAATACCTAATACCTACTCCTTCCCATCTAGCAGGCTAGCCGTTGCCGCCTGGAGGGGTGTTGCTGGATTCCACATGGTATAGGCGGCGATGCGTGTTGGTACAGTGCCCTGCCAGAGCGCCATTGGCTGCGACCACGGTGTTGATGTAACAGTGCCGTGCTGAGCGATGAGGATGGTGTCGGCGTGGAAGGTGGCGAGGGTCAGTGGATAGGTGATGGTAAATTTGTGCAGTGTCTCAACCAGCTGGAGGAGCGGCATCCGGAAGGTGAGGATCTTGGGGTAGTACAGCGTGCGCAGTAGCTTTTGGACTTGCGAGAATGAGGCGACAATGAGGATGTTTGACTGGCTAGCAAGCTGCGGCGCGCTTGGCATAAGCAAGTCGACCGCATCGCGGCTGATGATGAGTGGTGTGGTAGTGTGGCTCGCGAGCTTTTCGTAGACAATGGCAGTCTGGCTGTTGCGGCCTGCGTCGCCAATGAGGAGGAGTGCGTCAGCCCAGCCAGTGAGGGCTTGCAGCTCTGGCCAGGCTTCACTACCCAGGCTGCCGCTGCTGTTGCTTGCGGCAAAAATCGTATCCGTCACGCTGGCGGGAATAGTGCCACGCAGGGCATCTGGCAGCACGACGCGTGCCTGCCCTACCCCTGTGGCGAGCGCAGTGGTATAGCTATGCTCGATAGCGCGAAAGCTCAGCCGATTGCCGCCAATAATACCCAGCTTGCCCGCTTGCGCCCGCTGCTGAGGTTTGTTCCAGGCGATGTCTGGGTAGAGCGGTTTGGCTGGCGTTTGCTGCTGCCAGTAGGGGATATTCATGCGCAGCTGCCTTGCTCTAGCGGGTGGAGATAATACAGAGAGAAAATACTCAGCATAGAGCTATTATACCGCGAAGGAGGTGGTGCTTGCTATGCATTGCTGCTGAAGTGATAACTTGCTTGCTATTAGTGCGCCGCGATCTTTAATATACAATGTCGAGGTACTGGCGCGGCCTGGGAGTGGGTAGAAAAACGCGAAAAAGAAAAAGCCCAACCTAGGAGCTTTACATACTCTAGTAAGAGTAGTACTGACGATTAGGTTGGGTATAGATAGGAGATGGGAGGTTGGGGCGCAGAGGGTGCACAAACGTATGCCTGCGCACCCTCTGCTGACCAGCTAGGATCCGCTTCCACCAAGGAAGCTGATGCCATCGATCATGGAGATCACCTCCCCTCCTTTTTAGACTCGCCTCTCGTCGGATTGCGAGAAGCTAATATATATATATCAATATATGAGGGGTGTGTCAAGGTTTGCGTGTTTATCGCGTCCTTAGTTATAACCTTAGCCTACGCTACCGCTTCATCTAGTGTAATGCTGACTGGGCAGTGGTCGCTGCCCATTTGGCTGGCGTGGATGTGGGCGCTGGTGATGCGCGGGGCGATTGCCGCCGAGGCTAGCCAGTAGTCGATCCGCCAGCCTACGTTGCGAGCCCGGGCGTTGGCCCAGTGTGTCCACCAGGTGTAGGCATCGGTTTGGCCGGGGTGAGCGGCGCGGAATGTATCTACAAAGCCAACATCCAAGTAATGCTGGAAGCCAGCGCGCTCTTCGTCTGTAAAGCCATGCTTGCCCCGGTTGGCGCGTGGGTTGGCAAGGTCGATTGGCTCGTGGGCAACGTTCATATCCCCACAGTAGAGTACAGGCTTGGCTGGGCCGTACTGGCCGGCCTCCAGCCCCTGTAGGTACGCCAGCATGCACGGGTCCCAGGCCTGGGCGCGCAGGGCCAGCCGGCTTAAGTCCCCTTTGCTATTGGGCGTGTAGCACGTCACCAGCCAAAAGCTGGCAAACTCCGCTGTAATGACGCGGCCTTCATCGTTTGGGCTGCCATAGCTATCTGCCGCGAGTTGGAACTGCTCTACCAGCTCAGCTGGCAGGCCATCGCGCCACTGCACTGGTGCGGTTTTGCTAAAAATCGCCGTGCCGCTATAGCCCTTCTTGGCCGCGCTATAAAAGTGCTCGTGGTAGCCCGGCAGATCCAGCTCCACCTGCTGGCGTTGCGCTTTCGTCTCTTGCAGGCACAGGATATCGGGGTTATGCGCCGCCATAAAGCGGGCAAATTCGCCCTTGTTTATCACCGCACGAATACCGTTGACGTTCCAGGAGTAGAGATTCATAAGGGTAGTATAGCAGATGGCATGACTCTGTGGCGAGTGAGTTATCTTTTGTAGTATTGCTCAATTACCTGCTGATATAGCTGCGCATAAGCAGTGGCAGTAGCCTGGGGTGATAGCTCGGTCAAAACGCTCTTTGTGCCATCAACGAGTTGCTGATGATAAGCTGGCTCAGCAATCCGCTGCATGCCCGCTGCGAGGCTGGCAGTGTCGGGCTGGACGAGGAGGCTATTGTCCTGATTAAGACCAACGTCGAGCCGGTCATCGCAGTAGAGAATAGGAACGCCAACGACGAGAGACTCAGGGATAACAATCGGCTGATTATCAAAACGATACGAGGCAAGCACAAATACATCAGCGTCGCGCAAGAGTTGGACGATCGCCTTGCGGCCACCAACATGGCCAGTAAATATGATGTTGGGAGAACCTTGCGCAAGCCGAGCTAGTCTTTTGGATTCTGCCCCATCACCAACAATATAGAGCTCGCTCTGTGGGATGGCTGCTTGCTGGAAGGCTTGAATGATAACATCGAGGCGCTTTTCTTTGACGAGGCGACTAATGGTGATAAAGCGAATTTTACCGTCGTCGTTCTGGCGTTGGCGCTGAGTGGCCTGGGCATAGGCCTCAAACGTGCGGTTATATCCTGTTGGTATAATTGCGCCAGGCAGGTCTACGCCATGTGCGGCAGCGCGAATATAGGCAGACATATAGTGCGATGGCGTAGTGGAAGCATCGACGGCGCGAGCGATGATCGCCTGAGTATGCCAATCAAATCGGCCAATCCAGCTCTCGCTAGCAAGCTGTGGGGCGGCTGCGTGCTGGCTGTGTAAATGGCGCTGATGAATTCGAGCAGTCAGCAGTGCACAGAACCGAAACCCAAGGCTTGCAAAGAATGTGGGCACTGGCATTGTGTGTGAGCCAGCCATGTTGGTGTGAAAGGTATGGATGTGTGGGATGTGCTGAACTCGAGCTATTTTGGCTGCAAGCAGTAGTGCGCCAGTGTCGGTTTGACTGTGGATGATGTCAAAATGATGCTCTTGGCTTATTATTCGTGCTACCCGACGAGAGGCATAGATAATGCGTGTATGGAGTGGTAATCCAGGAAACCGAAATGAAGCAGCAGGCACAACTGTGGCATGCTCTGGCGTCTCAAGATCAGTCCGGGGAGCAATAAGAGTAACATGGTGGCCAAGCTGGGTAAGCTCCTCGATCTGGGTTTGGATTGATCGGCTCACACCGCTGGCTGAGGGGAACTTATCGTCCAAGACAATAGCAACAGAGAGATGATTTGTACGCATAGTAGTATATAGTATAGCAGATAGTTGTACCAAGCTGAGGAATAACCTATAATAAGGGGTCGTTATGAAGCATCAAACTATCCCAACATTGCAAGAGCTGCGCCAGACGCTTGGTTGCCAAGAAAAGACAGCTCAGGGAGTGTGCTGGTACGAATGTAATACCGCGGCGGACAAAGCCGTACTTATCTTCCACGGAGTGACAGGTGGCAAGCTCGACATGATGCCACTGGCTGAGCGATATGTAAACTTTGGCTATGCAGTCTATACTGTTGATTTACCTGGGCATGGTGGCTCGGTGCAGCCCGAGCTTCAGGACTATCAAGATCTTGGCCAGTGGTTTGCACATGTGGTGGCGCAGATTGGCCGCACGCCAGATGTAGTTATTGGCACGTCTTTTTCGGCCTCAGTGGTGTATTATGCAGTGAGTACTGGTATCATCTCGCCCCAGACAAAGGTTATCTTAGCCTGTCCTACCCCGGATACGACGAAGCTGGCAGATATTTTACAAAAGCTGTCTAGCAAAGTCCCAGAAAAAATGGGCTGGGATGCCTACAACCTCAAAGTTGCTCAATACATACGAGTGGCAGCTGGCCTCAAGACGCAGCGCCGCGATGCTCGGCAGTGGCTGCGCGAATCCGAAACCTACAAAAAGGACTCGCTAACACTGAGAGACTCGGCAGTTCTCACCACGCTTCTTTATAATCAAAGCCCCTACGCGCACCACATACCGCAAGAATATCAGCGCAACATAACCGTCATTGTTGGCGGCAAGGACAATATTATCACATCGAAGACGCTTGATATCATGCATGAGCTTCTGCCCGAGGCAGATTTCATATGCGCCCCGCAAGCTGGCCATTTACTACAGTTCGAGGCAGTTGAGAGCTACCCAGATGTCGCTCACTAATATATTATGGTACTCTACTTGACGTATTCTACATAGTGTAGTACAACTAATACAAAGGAGTGTAACACCTATGAGAAAGCCAAACTACACTGGGCAGGATTTGCCGATCACACACAACACATATCATGGCGGCAAGCTTGTCCGCCAAGAAGAAGGGATGATGGACCTCCAACCAACCTGGGGGGGGCGTGCTAGACTACTTGAGACGCTGAAACAGCGCGAGCTGCCCAATAACCTTGGTAAGGGTGCGCTTGTCCTGACACAGATGGGCGAGGCATCAAGCGGCTTGACCGTTATATATGGTATGGGCTGGGGCGGTAATGCATATACAGAGGTAGCGCAGCAAGAAATGGCAGAAATTGCCCATACACTGCGAGACAAAGACGGCAAGATGCCTAATATTGTTACCACGCCAACTAGTGCTTTGCGCGAGCCAATTGCACACAAGATAGCGAAGGAAGGCAGCTTTGCGGTGTTGGCCGAAGAGGTCGCACCAGTTGTCGATAGAGTGGCAGCTGATAGCGATGAAGTTGTTGTGCTTGGTAACTCGTATGGAGCACGCCTGGGTGCGGCAATGCCAGCTGCGCTTGCAGAACGTCAGAAGATTACTGAGCTTGTTCTCGAGGATCCACCAAGTAGTTGCTGGTCGCTTGGCAAGCTAGGGATTGCTGTCGCTCAGGGTATTGAGGCTATTAATATGCAGCGCTATATCAAGAATTCATACGATGTTGCTGCTCGTGAAGCCTGGGATCATGTCAAAGACGCACCGGAGATTGCCCGACCACCTCTGGCGGTGCAGCTAAAAGATATCTCAGCGATGGCACAGACCACGGGCTTCAATCTCGATTTACTCTCTGCAGTTGGTTCATTGCCTGAAGATACGCCAGTCACGCTGGTTTCGCCAGAGCTGAGCCGGATGAATCGCAAAGGTGACGCAGCAAACCTGATGCAATCAGTCAGTGAGCTCTATCCTAAGGCTGATTTGCGCGTGGCAGAAATTGGCGATAGCGCGCACAATGTAGTAGCTGGCAACCCAGCTTACTTTGGTAAGATTCTCGAGCTTGGCCACAAATAACAGAGAAGTATGCTATAATAATAGCTATGAAAATCGGAATCTTTATTGATGACTACTTGCCATCAGTCCATGGCGTGGCGACATCAACGGTTAATTTGAGGCAGGCGCTTGAGGCGCTGGGCCATGAGGTGTACATTGTTGCGCCTAAGTGCGAAGGTTATGACGATCATGACGACCACGTCATTCGCCTGCCATCATCGAAGAATTACGTCTTCGACAAGCGCGAGACGGCTGTCATCTACCCTGGCCTAGCCAAAAAGCTGGATGACTACCAATTCGACATCGTCCACAGCCAAATGCAATTCTATATGGGCGTGCTGGCCCACAGTGTAGCCAAGCGGCAGCGGATTCCCCATGTTACGACGATCCACACACTCTATAGCGAGCTGATCGACGACTATCCGTTTATGGTAACAGCTGGGGTGATTGCGCTTTCGGTTGCCTTCCCTGTTGTCTTTCGGACGAAGCCGATCTTGCCAGTCACCTCGCGTGAGCAGCTCCATGGTATGGGCAAGAGTGCGATTCGCGATATGTTGTCTCGCCAAGGGTGGCGTCTTACTGCGGCGTTTGCCAACCAGTGCGATGCGTGCATCTCGCCATCGCAACACCTGGCTAAGATACTGGTGGAGGACGGCGGCCTCACGACGCCATGCCACGTTTTCCCAAATGGTATCAATACTCAGCGCTATCACGATGCTTCGGCGGCGGATTCGCCTATCACGAAAGGCCCGAACGATAAATTTATTATCTCAGTAGCGCGCCTGAGCCCTGAGAAGCGCCAGCAGGCACTTGTCGAAGCTTTGCCGCACATCCCAGATGAGAACGTCAAGCTGGTGCTAGTTGGTGGTGGCCCGTACGAGGCAGAGCTGCGCGCCTGTGCCGAGCGGCTTGGCGTGGCAGAGCGGGTGATCTTTGCGGGTATGCAACCCAGCGATACAGTAGCGGCGCTGCTCAAGCAAGCCGATGTCTTCTCACTCGCATCATACCACTTTGACAACCAACCAATGACCTTCCTCGAGGCGGCGTCAAGCGGCCTACCGATTGTTTATTGTGATGAGCGCATGACCGAGGGCTTGACGAAGAAAAATGCAATTTTGACCGATGGGATTGAGGGCGAAGACTTTGCCAAGGTCTTCAACGATCTCTTTACTCACTCTGATAAGCTCGAGCAATTGTCTCGTGGTTCACTGAGGGTAGCGCGCCAGTTTGATTCTGTGACGATGGCAAAGAAAGTTATAGCGCTGTATGAGTCGCTCATTGCCAGCCATAATGCGCTCGAAGAAGAGTAGATAATGTCTATTAAAAACTCACTACCGACCATGTAGTGAGTTCTGTTTTCTCTTTAGTGTGCACGATTGTAATAATCCGAGTATCGAGGTTTTAAAGAGCCTAGCCTAAGGCTCTCTCAAGATTCTACTAGCGATACTGCCGCACTGCCCGTCGCTGCTCTCGCTCTACATCGCGGCGTTTGATGGTTTCGCGCTTGTCGTAGCGTTTCTTACCCTTACCGAGGGCAATGACGAGCTTAATGTAACGGCCACTGGTGAGGAGCTTCGTGGGGACGATGGTATAGCCGTCCTTCTTGCGATCAGCGAGTTGCTCGATCTGCCGCCGCTTCGCCAGAAGCTTACGTGCGCTGGTGCTGACTGTCCGGGCATTTGGTTGGCCCTGCTCGTTGTGCCGCAGCGAGAAGCTGGCGTTATTGAGCCACAGCTCGCTATTGCGAATCGTTACATATACCCCCTTGAGTTGCACGTGGCCCTCACGGGCGGCGCGGACCTCTAGGCCGGTTAGGTTCATGCCAACCACCATGTCGTCGCTCAGTTCATAATCAAACCGCGCGCGGCGATTGACAATAGCTGGTACTGGTGGCTTGGTAGAATTGGGTTTGCTCATATGTCTCTTCTATTGTAGCAGATGTAATGGATATTGTAGCCTCTGAAGTTTCTTGCTACGTCTGATTGTGCATATGAGAGGTTTGCTGGCTACTCTGTTGTGGAGATATTAGCGTCGGCTTTGCTATCTGCTGCAAGACTTGCCTCGATAAGTTGAATCATGTCACTCAGTGTCCCGTTCCTTTCTTTGATAAGCAGACATTCTTGAGTAAGTTCGCTTGCCATAAGCTTATCAACATCAGCAATCGGATCAATGAATTTGGATAGTGTAACTTTCTCTTTTTGCGTAAAATGGATATTGGCCTCGTCGAGCATTTCGTTCGTTGCCATAAATTGCAACTCATCTGGCGAATGTCGCGCTATCTCGCGCGCGGGGATATTGCGCGGGAAGAGTGCCGTCTGGAGGCCATGGGTGATGGCAGTATTATTACTACCTGTTAGCGTAATGTCGTCACTTTTAATAAAAGCGAGTTGCTCGCTCATAATATTAATAATCCTTTCTGTTATTTTCTAGCGTGTCTGCAGACCATTATACCGCTAAATGTATGGAAAGAGTGTCGTAAAAATAACAGAATAATAATGCGGAGTATTCAACTAATTTCTTTTAATCAAAAAACATAGCCCACCAACCATGCTCAAACTAAACCGGATTAATTGCTCAATCCGAGAGTGCGCTTATAGAGCACTACGATCAGATTGAAGCACGGTTTGGTGAGCTATGTTGATGGGCTTAACGCCCCATGTCTTCGTCCCATTTACGCATAATGCGCATAAGGACGACGTAGGCAGCAATCGCGCCAGATAACGCAATGACTGCGCCTACGGCTGTTGATGTAACTTGAGAGACGCCGATGATGTAGTGCATCACATACCCGATGGCGACTCCGGGGAGCAGAGCTGTCCCTACACACCAGCCGAGCCCCAGGGCTCGGTCTTGTCCGTACATCTTTCTCACCTCCTTTCAAAGGCAAGCTCAAAGCGAGGGGCGACTCTCCGCCCCAAGACGCACTTTGAGCGAAAAGTTAATATATATATATCAATATATGAGAGGCTAGTCAAGCGGAGGGTGCTGCCGTAATGACAATACATGATGGTATAGCATGTATACTATATATCATTCTGGTGTGTAGTATGGTGTTGATTACCACGCTTCTACCTCTGTTTTGTTTGCAAAATTTGCCTGCCATGATGCCTAAAGAGTGTCAACAAAATGTAAAAAAGATAGATCATAAAAATACGTTGTAATATTAGCATCATACAACAAGGCTGATGAAATTTCCTTGGCTTTTTGTGTCTGGAAGGGGTGTATGGAGGCGACCCTCCCCTATCGTTATACCTTGCCATGCTATAATATCCCCTATGATTGCCGATATTGCCATTACCGAGAAGTCGTTTGGGGCGAAGACGCTGATGACGGATGTGAAGTTTAGTGTGAATGATGGCGAGAAGGTGGGCTTGGTGGGGCGCAACGGTGTGGGCAAGTCGACATTGTTTGGTATGCTAACAGGGGTGGATGATGACTATAGTGGCTCGATTATTTTCAAACGTGGCAGTGTGGTGGTGGCAACGGCCCAAGAGCACCACGACAGCGGCGATATCACAGTGCTCGAATATATCTTGCGTGGCCTGCCGGAGTATGCGCGCCTGCGCCATATTATCACCACCTACCCCGAGACGATGGGTGATGACATGGCCAAAATCGAAGCATACACCGCGGCGCTGGAGCGCTTTGGCCAAAAGGGCTTCTACCAGATTGAGGAGTTAGTGGCGGAGGAGCTAAAGAACTTCCAAATGGCAGGCTATGGTGAGCGACATCTGGCGAGCCTGAGTGGTGGGCAGAAGCGCCTAGTGGAGGTGGTGAAGATCATGCACGCCCAGGCCGACCTTGCGCTGATCGATGAGCCAACGAACCATATGGATTATGTTGCTAAGAAGCAGTTTGTCGACTGGCTCAAGGACGCGAAGCAAGCAATGCTCGTCATTACCCACGACCGAGATGTGCTGGCAGAGATGGACCGGATCGTTGAGATAAAAGATGGCACAGCCCTCAGCTACCGGGGCAACTACGATGCCTATCTCCGTCAAAATGCCTCGGCGACAGGCAACGCGATGCATGAGTACGAGCAGGTCGAGCGGCGGATTGCTAATGTGAAGGATAAGGTCGTGCAATTCCGCCGGATGAAGGAGCGCGCGCGTGACCCCGGCACCATTAAGCAATTCAAACAGCGTGAGCAGCAGGCTATGGCCGAGCTTGAGCAGCTTGAGCAGATAGAGAAGCCGACGTTTTGGATTGATCGCGACAATGTGGCACAGCTGGAGTATAAGATGGCTGATCGCTACCAGAAGTTTAAGGCGCGAACGATTCGCCTGAGTATGCGCGATGGTGCAATGCGAAGCCAGCGCACACTGGTGGCGGTGCGAGACTTGGCGCTGGGCTATGGCGAGCGGATCTTGTTTGAGGGGGTGAATATCGATCTGCGTGAGGGTGAAGCTGTGGAGCTGCGTGGTCGTAACGGCGCGGGCAAGACGACACTTATTAGAGAACTACTCGCCGCGCAAAATCTGGTGCAAGACAGAGGTAGCGATACGCCAATTGTCTATAGTGGCTCGCTGCAGCTCGATAGCCATATTCGAATTGGCGTGTATGAGCAGGAGATTGCCCCGACGTATCTTGGTCTCACACTGGCTCAGGCAATTGAGCAGATGCACCTCGACCGTGGGCTGCCAATCGGCCAGACCAAGCTCCGCCAATTGATGAGCGACTACCTCTTTGCTGAGACGGATCGCGATGTGCCGCTCGCCCGCCTGAGCGGTGGACAGAAAGCGCGTTTCCAGATTATTAGCATGCTCGCTAATGAGCCGCAGCTGCTTATTCTCGATGAACCTACTAACCACCTCGACCTACCTAGTATCGAAGAGCTTGAGGTGGCGCTAGAGCGCTATACTGGCGCCATCCTCTACGTCAGCCACGACAATTACTTCCGGCAAAAGTTGGGTGGTGAGGTGGTGCAGATTGGGGCGCATTAAGAGGTAATCTCATCGTAAAATATCAACTGCTTCCACATCCCTCCTCTCAAGTACACGCCTTTCAATACCATGAGAATTTGCATGGTAGACCCACCTCTCGTAGTGGTGAGCGTGAGCATTACAAGCTTCCACTTCTCTGCTCTGTGCCTTTCTACCTACTACTTCACGTCGGTGGAGTGTGCATTGATTAATTTTAGGATTATGTAAGCTTCGGACATGAGAGCTTATCATATGTACACTATACTGTGCATAATTTCGTACCAACATATTGCTTACGGTTGCAATCTACGCTATTGTAGAAGCAATGAGACTGAACAAAGATAGATCAAGCGCAGGGTTTGCCCTGCCAACGGTAATCGTGGCATCAGTGGTGGCAATGATGCTACTCCTCGTGGCGGCCTCTGCATCAACGGCGATTCGCGAGGGGCTCTACGCCCAGCACTACCGGCGCTTAGCCCGTGAGGCGGCCGAGAGTGGCGTTGTCCTTGCCAGCAAATGTCTTGAGCTCAATAACGATCTCGCGCAGTGGTCAGATGCTGCAAAATTGCGGCCTAATACTGATTGCAAAGGCACAGTAGTCGCTGGTCGCACCCAGTATGTTCAGCAGGACGGCAATGTGCGCACAACCTTTGAGGTGGGTGAGCCAGAGCGTCGCGAAGGGAGTATTCAGCGCATTACAGCGGTGGGCCGGACGGAGCTTATCCGCACGACGGATGGCGTAGTGTGGAAGAGCTACGAGTATCGCCTGGCGGGCCAAGCAGGCCTGAGCGCACTGCTCGATAGTGTCTCGTTTGGTTATGCGGCTGGTGGCGGCTTTACACTCAATGGTGCGTTCTTTACCGTCATCGACGAGTTTGGGCGGCCACGCTCAGCAGGGTTCAATGGTTTTGGCCAGCTCGGTGTTGGCTCAACTACTGATACACTCACGCTCAAGCAATTCAACATCCCTGCTAACAAGCGCGTCGTGCGCACCTACACCAACTTCCTCTCCCATGGCCGCAACCTGTTTGCCCTCACAGAGGATGGCGAGGTATGGGGTGCGGGGCTGCATAACTTTGGGCAGATTGGCAACCCTGGCCAAATTATTGCATGGGTAACAAACCCCGTCCAGTTTGTACTGCCTGGCAATGACAATGTTGCGACTTTCGTATCACCGCTGGGGATTGTCACCTTTGTCGTAACATCTCAGGGGAACGTCTATGTAGCTGGCTCCAACGACAAAGGTGTTGCCGGTATTAACTCGACCGCTCCGACAATAAAGATGCCAACCAAGATGCCCTTCCCTGAGAAGATTCGGGCCGATGCTCACTCCTGGGCAGTCGACAGCAAAACAGCCTATGCGATTGGTGAGAGCGGTGCGGTCTATGGCTGGGGCAATAATGAGTTTGGCCAGCTCGCTCAGGGCGATATTAATGAGCGACACATGCCTGTCCGCTTGGGTGACTTTGGCAAACCTGGCAAGACCAAGGCGGTGCAGCTCGCCTTTGACGGCGATACGGTCTATATTCGCGATAGTGCAGGGGCAGTCTACTCGGCGGGCAAGACAAACTATGGCCAAGCGGGCGTACCGACCTTCCGGCTGCGTGCGGGGGTGTCAGACCGTTGCTTGGCGGCGGTGGGGGCAAACCTCAGGACAGAAAAGTGCTCGGGTGCTGCTGCAAACCAGAAGTGGCACTTCAATCGGACGAATAACGCCCTGCAAGTCGAGTCAAACCCAGGTGGAGGCCAAAACCGCTGTGTCGAGGCAACTGGCCATAATAATGAAGAGACGCGTATGCGGTGGTGCGCTTGGTGGTCTAATGGCAAGCGCTTTGACTTTCGGTACCCAGCAGGTGCGTGGAGCCATGTCTACCTTAGCAATAGCACCGACATTGGTGGCCGAGGCCTATGTGTTGCTGAAGTCAATATCGCAACTGGTGGCGAGACGAGGATGAATTCGTGTGAGTACTATGCAGACAGAACATTCTTGCCATATAATCCAACACTCGAGCGTGTCGCGCCGTCTGGAGTAGTAGACATCACAACCGACCAGTACTTTACCAGCATGGTCTATGCTAACGGCGAGGTTAAGACCTTTGGCCTCAATAACGGTGCACTGGGCAATGGCGTCTATGTCGATACATCCAATCTAGATGCCCACAAGCGTCAGGTATATAACCCAACCCCAGTTAAATTCATCCTCCCTCCTGGCGTCAAGGCTGTTTCGTCCTGGACAACCTCTAACGGTATTGACCCTAAAAATGCGAATGTTTTCGTCGTCACGAGTGATGGCCGCGTCTTTGGTGCGGGCAGCAATATAACTGGCCAGCTAGGCCTTGGACATGTCGGTGGTGGCACCAATGGCATCTACCCCACTCCGCAGCAAATGCTCGTCCTTGGTACGCAGGGCAATTTAGCATCGTATGTGCGCTCGGGTTATGGCACAACGGTGGTTTATACCAACAACCGCAAAGTATTTACGGTGGGTAACAACTCCAACGGCCAGCTGGGTGATGACACGACTACCACCAACCCAACACCCCGTGCCAACAAGAATACAAATGCCCAGCGCCACGTGAAGTTCTATTAGCTGCAGCGCAAGATGCTTACAGTGTGCAAAATAGTGATCTGAATGAAGAGTCCTATAGCTAGTCAATATAGATTAGATACTCTAACACTAAATGAGTATTATCTATACCTTGTAATCAATATATTACCTCTGTTATAAATAATAAATCAGCAATATATGTAATTGCAAAATCGTACTCTATTGAGTCAAATAAAAAAGGCCTGAACAACATTATATATACTACGTATGCAGCTTCGCTCTCTTCGTGTATAAAAGAGCAGTAATATCAAAACTCACTACCCTTCGCAGGCAGTGAGTTGATGAATAATGATGAATGGCCGGGCTATGCGTCTGGCAATAATCCCTTTGCTGTAAGGAGCTCATCAATCCGAGCTCGGTCGAAGCCGTAGACGATTTCGCCAGCAATATCTGTGACTGGAATGCCCTGGGCTTTGCCGCCAGTTTTGGCAGCGAGCTTATCCTGAGCACCAGGCGTTTTCTCGATGTCCTTCACGGTATAACTCACGCCGAGCTTGTCAAGATATTGTTTCTCTGTTTTGCAATAGGCGCACCACTCTGCGCTATATACTATGACTGATGGTGTTGTACTCATATATTCCCCTTTCGCTCTTGCTAGTATAGCATGGGTGGAGGTGGGGTTGGCAAGCGTACTGGGTGTACGGCGCACGGCTTCTTTCTCAGTGTTAGTTCCCTTTCTCTATTTCATCTGGGTGGAATATAAAAGCGTGTTGCTATAATGATGTTTGTGATTTTTTGGTACGGGGTGGATCTTCTCCGGAGACGTACCGACTTCCTATGAGGGCTTCTTGCGAAAAATATGAGAATAGAGAGATGTGGGAATTACCGGGATGTTAATCTCCTGCACTCTGCTGACTCGTCAGATACCAGCCACCATCGTGCGGTGATTGATACGCGCGTAACTGTACATCCAGCTGGTATTTGCGGAGCTCGGCGATGGCACGCAAGGCGGCGGCTCGGCTCGGGTAGCGCTTTTTGGCTGCTTCGCTGCGCGGTGGGCGGTAAGACTGGTGTTTGGGTGTTTTGTTGCGGCGTGGCATAGCTCTAGTATACGCGGCTTTGTGGTGCGACGCCAGCTGTCTTGTGCAGAGCCCCCTGAGAAATGGTTATAAAAGTCAATGTTATATATAAAGTAGCAACTCTACGCTAAATCATCACAAGCTATGTGTGTGCTCTATCGTCTCAAGGAGCAAAAGCACGGTGCTAGTGTGCCGCGAGATGGCGGTGATTTAAGATTCATATCCAACTGCTGCTTCCCTCTTTACGTCTGCGGGGCCTCCTGGTACAATAAGGCCATATGAGTACGGAGTCTCGTGAGAATGCCCGCTCGCACGGTAGCCAAGTGGTTAGTGTGCTGTGGCGTACCCTACTTGGGACAACCTGGCGAATGGCGGTGCCAACTGTTGGGTTGTTTTTGCTCGGAGTCTGGGCAGACCGGCAGTTTGCAACCAAGCCGTGGCTGATGTTTGCTGGCCTCGTGGTCGGCATTATCCTTGCAGCTGGGCTCATTACGCACCAAATTAAGGGAGGTCATCGCACATGATGTTTTTTGCGGCAGTGCCACACATCTCAGTCAAGGCAGACGAGGTGTTTTCGATCGCTGGCTGGCCAATTACTAATGCCAATCTCGTTGGCCTATTGGGCCTTGTCCTTTTGGCCTGGCTGATGTTTCGCACGCGTGCTGCGGTGCTGGGCAAGAAGAAGGCGAATTTTGCAACTCGCTTGACTGTCTGGTGCTTTGAGGGGCTGTATAGTACCGTTGGGCAGGTCATCCCCAGCAAGAAATGGACGCGGCGCGTTGCCCCCCTTGTTATTACAATGTTTTTCTTTATCGCCGCGCAGTATTGGCTGGGGCTATTGCCAGTTGTTGGGCCAGTGATGGTTGGCCATACACCACTGTTCCGGGGCCAAAATGCTGATCTTAATATGACCTTCGCTCTCGCAGCCGTTACGATCGTTATGGCGCAGGTATATGCAGCACGCGAGCTTGGCTTTGTGGGCAATCTCAAGCGGTATTTTGTGAATCCCTTGCGCGATCCGATCATGTCCTTTGTCGGGATTCTCGAGATCGTGGCAGAATTCTCGCGCTTACTGAGTCTGTCCTTCCGTCTGTTTGGTAATGTGCTGGCGGGTGAGATTTTGATTGCGATGATCGCTTACCTTACCCAAGTGGCAATGCCAGCGGTATTGCAGCCGTTCTATATCTTTGAACTATTTGTCGGTGGCATTCAGGCCTATATCTTCTTTATGCTTTCAACCGTGTTTATTTCACTCGGATTGGCGCATCACGGCGGTGATGAGGAAAAAGATACGCACGCAAACACCTCGACTTCTTCAGACGCGAACCTCGTGACCGAAGGAGCAAAATAACATTGGTAACAACTAAATAAGGAGAAATAATTATGAAAGACATCGCATTTACCCTGACGTATGCTATCCCAGGGGCGTTTGCCGCGATTGGGTGTGGCTGGATCGGTGCCAGCGCTATGAAGGCAGCTGGCCGCAACCCAGAAAAGATTAACGACCTACGCACCATGATGATCCTTGGTATTTCGTTTATCGATGCTTTGGCTATCATTGGTTTTGTGGCCGCGATCGTCGGCAAGGTGATGTAAGGAGTTCGCACTCATGAACACCCTGCACTATTTTGCATCGACAGAGGCGGGTGGTGGCGATTTATTCTCGTCGCTTGGTCTTGATTGGCAGCTGTTTGTCCTGCAAATGGTGGCATTTGTGGTGCTGCTCTTGGTCTTGAAGAAGTGGGTCTATCCACCGCTGCTCGACATGCTCGATCAGCGCGATGCGAAGATTCGCGATGGCCTCAAAGCAGCTGAGAAAGCGCAAAAGGCAGCTGACGAGACCGAGGAGCGCACTGCTGCAATGCTCAAGAAAGCCCGCCACGAGTCGCAAGAAATTGTGACCGCTGCCAAAGCTGAGGCAGCGAGCATGGTAAGCGATGCCAAGGACGACGCTCACACGCAGGCCGAGCGCATCTTGGAATCGGCTCGCACCCAGACACAGACGGAGCTAGCTGAGGCCAAGCGGGCGCTGCGCCGGGAGATGGTCGACATGGTTATTGAGGCAACGCGTGCAGTGACGGCCGAGACTGTCGACGCGTCGAAAGATCGCCAACTGATTGAGAAGCACCTGACCACACTCGATAAGGAGCAAGGCTGATGGCGGCCGGTTTTTCGCGCCGCCGCCTTGCTGCGTATGTCGCTGAGCAGATTGCTGCTGGTGCTGAGGTGTCTGCTGTGCTGCGCCAGGTTGCCGCCTATCTTATAGACACCCGTGCAACGCGCGATGTCGATGTGGTGGCAGCAACGATTGAGGAAGCGCTAGCTGAGCGCGGCATCGTTGTGGCTGAAGTCACGACGGCGCACGAGCTATCGGTTGCCCTGCAGAAGCAGCTCAAGACAGAGGTCACGGCACTTGCTGAGCAGAATGGCACTGCACCAGTTCGGTCAGTACAGTTCCGCCAGGTTGTCGATCCGTCGGTGATTGGCGGCGTGAAGATCGCTCTGCCGGGCCAGCACTACGATGGCACTATCCAACACAAACTAACCGCCCTTGCGGGCACGAAATAAGAGGAATTATACATGGCTGAAACAACGGTTACAGAGTTGTCCGAGAGCTTGCGGCAAGCGATCGCAGGCCTGGAAGCCTCTGAAGGACTAGAGCAGGTCGGTATCGTGACCCGAGTGGGTGATGGTGTGGCCTGGGTACATGGCTTGCGCCACGCTGGCTATAGCGAGGTGCTCGAGATCGAGACCAAAACAGGTGTCGTTGAGGCATTTGCCCTCAACTTGATGGAAGATGAGATTGGTGCTGTGCTGCTTGGCAGCGACCAAGGTGTGGCTGCTGGCGACCGCGTTAAGCTCAAGGGCGAGGTCCTGAGTGTGCCGGTCGGCGAGGAGCTGCTTGGCCGCGTGGTGAACCCGCTCGGTGAGCCGCTTGATGGTGGCCCAGCTATTACTACCACGCAGCGCGGCCTCGTAGAGCGTGAGGCGATTGGTGTGATGGGCCGCAAGAGCGTGCATGAGCCACTGATGACTGGTATTATGAGCATCGATGCGATGTTCCCGATTGGTCGTGGCCAGCGCGAGCTCATCATTGGTGATCGCCAAACCGGTAAGACGGCAATCGCACTCGACACGATGATCAACCAAGCGCGTCAAAAGACTGGCGTGGTGAATGTCTACGTTGCCGTTGGGCAGAAGCTGAGTAAGATTGCTCGCCTGGTTGAGCGCCTCAAAGAAGAAGGTGTGATGGACCAAACTATCGTGGTAGCGACCAGCCCAAGCGACCCAGCTTCCCTGCTCTATCTTGCGCCATACGCTGGTACCGCCATGGGTGAGTACTTTCGCGACAACGGTGGTCATGCGTTGATGATCTACGACGACCTCACCAAGCACGCTGTCGCTTACCGCCAGATGAGCTTGCTGCTGCGTCGCCCACCAGGGCGCGAGGCCTTCCCCGGTGATGTGTTCTATTTGCATAGCCGCCTGCTGGAGCGCAGTGCCAAGCTGAGTGATGAGCTTGGGGCAGGTTCGCTCACTGCCCTGCCAATCATTGAGACCCAGGCGGGTGATATCTCCGCCTATATCCCCACCAACGTGATTTCCATCACCGACGGGCAGATCTTTATGGAGACAGATCTCTTCTACCAAGGTATTCGCCCGGCTATTAGTGCTGGTCTCTCAGTGTCGCGTGTTGGTGGTGCCGCCCAGACTAAGGCGCTCAAGAGTGTCAGTGGTAACCTCAAGCTCGGGTTAAGTCAGTTCCGCGAGTTGGCAAGCTTTGCTCAGTTTGGAAGCGACCTTGATGCCGAGACCAAGGCACAGATTGGCCGTGGTCAGCGCCTGACAGAGCTTCTCAAACAGCCACAATACCAGCCAATGAGTGTCTGGGAGCAGGTAGTGAGCATTGTGGCGGTGAGCCAAGGCTACTTCGACACCGTGCCAGCTACGAAGATCAAAGCTGCTCAAGATGCTCTGTTGAGTCGTCTCTGGGCCGAAGCTAAGGAGCAGATGCGCACCCTCAACAAGGGTGACCAGAAGTTTGGCGCTGATGAAAAGCTCACCCACTTGATAGAATCAACCGCGGGCGAAATTGCCAAGGAATTTGCGGAGTAAGCAACGGAGGTCGCTATGCCCAATACGCAACAGCTCAAAGCACGGATTCGCTCGGTTAAGAGTACCAAGCAGATCACCAAGGCAATGCAAATGGTGGCAGCGAGCAAGATGCGCCGTGCCCAAGATGCAAGCCGCACCACTGCGCCGTATACCACAGCAGCACGTGGCCTCTTGCGCTACCTTTCGCGCCAGGGTGCGACCGACGATCACCCCCTGTTTGCCCAGCGCGCAGTCAAGCGTCGCTTGATCATCGTCATTGCCGCCGATAAAGGATTGGCTGGTGCCTACAACAGCAACGTCCTCAAGCGCTACGTACAGCTCCTGCGCGACGACGATGCGGCCGGGATTGACAACACCACCATTGCAGTGGGGCGCAAGGCGGCGCAGTTTGTTGCGCGCCTTAAGGATACGCAGGTGGTTGGGGTGTACGAGGATGTGCCAGATCGTCCAACTGGGCCAGCCTTCCGGGCAATTCTCGACACCGCGCACGATATGTTTGTGAGCAAGCAGGTCGATGCGGTCGACGTTGTATTCACCCGCTTTTATAGCAGTATGACGCAGCACCCTGACACAATCCACCTCTTGCCCGCTGGCCTTGACGCCGAGCAGCTTGATGCGGTGGATGACGATGAAGTAATCTCAGACGACGAAGCTCTTTTTGAGCCAAGCCCGCAAGCAGTGCTCGACACCATCGCTGCACGCATGGTCAGTGCCCGGCTCTACCAAGCCCTGCTTGATGCCCGGGCGAGTGAACACAGCCAGCGTATGCTTGCCATGAAGAATGCCACCGATAATGCTACTAGCCTTGTCGATGACCTAACACTCGAGATGAACAAACAGCGCCAAGGTGCCATCACGCAAGAGCTGACTGAGATTAGCGCTGGAGTGGAGGCAATGGGATGAAACACTACGCGCGTATTGTGATGGCTGCACTTGCCATGTATGCGCTCGTGTGCGCGGTGTTGCTTCTTGTGGGCGGTGCTCAGATGCTATCTGCCAGCCAGGGTGAGGGGCTACTTCTTGGCCTTGCCCTCGTGCTGCCATATGTTCTCGGTGGGCTGTGGTATTGGCGGTATGGCCGGCGGCACAGTGCGAGTTTTGTAAGTGCTACTACTGGCCTATTAGTTGTGATCCTTGCTGGCCTTGGCTCGTATGTTGTGGGCTTTCTTGTGTCCTTTGCTGTGCATGGTGTGGAGGCGCAGGCCAGTGATATTGCTCGTCTTGCCTGGCCAGTTCAGCCTATTATGGCATGTGCCGAGCTGCCAGTCGTCAGTAGTCTCTTGCCGTATGTGCCAATTGCGGCATTGCTAGCTTACTGCGGTATTGCAGCCCGTGATGGTATGCGCTATAGACAGAGGTCTCATACCAAAAAGTCAGGCAGCCAGGACAATCTGCAACCAAAGAAAATGGAATCAGTGGAGGGAAGAATATGATGAAAGAGAATCAACCAACACCTCCCGTAGATATAAACCAACACCGAGGCATGCTCCCAAGCCGTAGTGCTCAACTAACAGAGTCTCAGTGGTACGCTAAGACATCGTCGGTACTGCTGATCGTTGGTGCTATCTTGAGTGTTTTGACGTGGATTGCTGCGACTTTTCAATCTTCTATTCGTGGTATCGATGGTTCAGGTTCGTTTACTATCTCTTTCCCTACAGTTACTCCTCCGTTGGCAATAACCATGGTTGCTATTTGGGTTGGTATGCATACGAGCTATAGAAATAAGAAAAGAAACACTCTTGTGGTCGGTGTTATCACATTTGTTGTAATGTTGTTTTCAATCGTTGAATCATTGTTTATTTCTGCAATTAGTGCTTGGGCATATTTCCACGGTGGGGATTACTCCTGGATCAAAGATATAATGCGAATCGTCAATGATGGTATCAAGCTGACAGCTCTTGTCGTCTTTGCTCTATTGATCGCATACATTGTGTGTTACATCAATGAGCGAAGACGAGAGAGTCTGTTTCAACAACAAGTAGTAAAAGGAGAAATGAATGAGTAAAAACCAAGGAAAAATCATCCAGATCATGGGTGTGGTGGTGGATGTCGAGTTCGACCGCGAGGTGGAGTTGCCAGCTATCTACGACGCCCTGCACGTCGAGCGTGATGGCCAGACGCTGACGCTTGAAGTTGCACAGCACCTTGACGAGCAAACGGTGCGGACTATCAGCCTGCAATCGACCGATGGCCTCAAGCGTGGCCAGTCAGTAATTGCAACTGGTGCGCCGATCCGTGTACCTGTAGGCGAAGCGACGCAGGGGCGGATGTTTAATGTGGTGGGCGAACCGATTGACGGCGAGCCAGTAGCCGATGATGCGCAGCGTGCGCCCATCCATGCCGAGCCCCCTGCCCTCACCGAGCAGTCTAACAAGACCGAGATCCTTGAGACCGGTATCAAGGTGATCGACCTCATTGCGCCACTCACCAAGGGTGGTAAGGCTGGGCTCTTCGCTGGTGCTGGTGTGGGTAAGACCGTGCTCATCCAAGAGCTAATCAACAACATCGCCAAGTTCCACAGTGGTAACTCTGTCTTTGCTGGTGTGGGTGAGCGTACCCGCGAGGGCAACGACCTCTATCACGAGATGAAGGATGCTGGTGTGCTGGATAAGACGTCACTTGTCTTTGGCCAGATGAACGAACCACCGGGGGCTCGTTTGCGGGTGGCACTGGCTGGCCTGGCAATGGCTGAGGCCTTCCGTGATGAAGGTAAGGATGTGCTGCTCTTTGTCGACAATATCTTCCGCTTTACGCAGGCTGGTGCTGAGGTGTCTGCTCTGCTCGGCCGTTTGCCAAGTGCGGTGGGCTACCAGCCAAACCTGCAACAGGAGATGGGCGCCCTGCAAGAGCGTATTACCAGTACCAAGAAGGGCTCGATTACCTCTGTTCAGGCGGTGTATGTGCCAGCCGACGACCTGACCGACCCAGCGCCGGCTACAACCTTTGCCCACCTTGATGCTACCATCGTGATGAACCGTGCCCTAACGGAGATTGGTATCTACCCGGCAGTGGACGTGCTCGACTCGAGCTCTAACTCGCTCGACCCAGAGGTGGTTGGCGAGGAACACTACCAAGTGGCCCGCGAAGTGCAGCGCGTCTTGCAGCAATACAAGGAGCTGCAGGACATCATTGCTATCCTGGGTATGGAAGAGCTGAGTGACGATCAGAAGCAGATCGTTGCTCGGGCACGCCGCTTGCAGCGCTTCTTGGCGCAGCCATTCCACGTTGCCGAGCAATTTACCGGCAACCCTGGAAGCTACTTCAAGCTCGCCGACACCATCCGCGATGCTAAGGATATCCTGAGTGGTAAGTATGACGACAAGCCAGAGAACTGGTTCTACATGTCGCCAGTACCACTGAGCGAGAAGCAAGACTAGCACGCTCTGCACATTCTTACACGGCAGCAGCCAACCGAGATATTCTCTCCGTGTTGGCTGCTGTTTTCTTTGTCTATCTTTCTCGCCATTTCTCTCATCTTCTTCCTTCAAAAAAGACGAATTTCGAAATTCGCCTTTTTTACCCTGTTTTTTCCCTGTTAGTGTCGATTCTTTTTCTCTTCTTTTTATATATTTATATATAATAGGAGAGAAATCTTACCATGATTGGGTATATGGATATATAAGGATAGAGAATAGTATGAATATAGAGAAAGATAAAGATAAGAAGATAAAGAATAGATAAATAGAGATAAGTATAGATATAGAAATATAGAGAAAGAAAGTTATAGAAAGAGAGATGAGTTATAAAGATATAGATACATAGAGAATAGATATAGTATCAAGATATATTGGTAGATAGAAATATGCTTATTACAGTGTATCTACGGTGAGCAGTATAAGAAAGCAGTAAAGCACTCAGCTTCAGATAAACACACTTTGACTTACCCGATCAAATATGGCACACTTGAGGATGGTGGGGCGACCAGTGCCTCCAGAAGGACGCATGGAAGGAGATATACCATGCAAAGAAGGAAGAATGCATGGGACAGCCGTTCCATGCGCGAGGAAGCCAGAAAGGCGCGCAAGGTTGCGCCGTTCTGGGTGATTGGAATGGCTTCCTGGGCGGGTGTACCGCTTGGGAGTTACCTCATGCTGTTCCACTTCGGTGGGACAGCATTTGGTAGTCACGAGCTGCCCTGGCTCGTGATGTATGGTATGTGGCTCCTCTTTGGAGGAGCCATCGTGGCAAGCCAGCGCCTGTCAAAGACCCTGGGGCTGCTGCTCATTGCTGTAGCCGCCGTCGGAGGGGTCTTCGTATCCCTCCTCGCCTGGGGGCTTTCTGTTTAGTACCTTGGGTCGTCTCCTACCACCAAAGGGCGGGTTGAGCAGCGCCATATGGCTTGCTGCTCCCCGCCCTTTTCTCTTGCTTGGAGTAAAATCACTTTGCCTTCTACCTCGCTTTTTCTCTGCTACTCTGCTATAGTAAGGCTATGGATTTAGAACTTGTGACACTGACTGGTAGCAAGCTGCACGAGACTGTGTATGAGGTGATGCTGCCGACGCCGGATGGGCAGATTGCGGTCTTCCCGGGGCACGAACCACTCGTAACTCTGGCAGTGCCGGGTGTTGTAGCGGTACGTCGCGCCAAAGACGACAGTGACGACCAGCTGGAGTACTTTGCTATCTCTGGTGGGGTGGTCGAGATTAGCCAGACAAAGATACGTATCTTGGTCGACGAAGCCGAGCATGGTGACGATATCATTGAGGCTGAGAGTAAAGCCGCCCTCGAGCGTGCTCTCAAGCAGCGCGACAATGCTAGTACTCAGGTAGAGCTCGAAAAAGCGCACCAGCTGGTCGACCGCCATGCCGTGCGTCTCAAGGTGGCTGGCCTGCGCCGACGCCACAACAAGCACCGCGTATAAAATATTAGGATAACAGAGATAACCGCAGAGAGGCAGCAGCATAATGACGGAATTTTATCCTTCCCATCTATCATTACCAGAGGAGACATATGGTTGTCGAGATAATAAGAAGACGACAAGTGATTGCTATGAGCAGCCTGTTGTATCCTACCAGCTAGGCGATGAGTATGGCCTTGGCAAGCTTGATACGCCACAGTGCCCCCGTGCGGCAGAATTTATTCAGGAACTTAGTGAACACTACGTGCCAGCAGCGCAGAATATCATTGGCGCGTGCATGGATGGCCGGCCCGGCAGCACAGCAGAAGCAGTGCCAAATGGTGCAGGCGGTGGCTTGCTCTACCTAGTGACGGATCGACTGGTACGTGGTAATAGCGATGCTATTAATGAAGCGAATGCGCGCGTCCTGGGGCGAATTGGCCAGATACCCGCGACGGTGCACGTCCATCGGGATGACTATGCTCATGGCGAAGATGCTGGCTGCGCTGCGGCCGACAAGGTGGGCGCGATCTTTACTATCATTGCTCAGCGTGGTGAGCAATTGCGCAGCCTAGCCACCGAGCTTGGTCTTGGTAGCGATAGTAGCGACGAAGCACACCAGCAGATCATTCGTCATGCAGCAGATGAGTCCAAGCTCGTTATGGCTAGTGGCAACAAGCTCGTGACAATGGTCGACGCGCAGCTAGCAAAGAGTGCTGAGCCTACTGGTGCTCATACCGATATATTGTGCGGCAACCACCACGAGGCAGCAGTGGTAATGAATCAGCGCGCAGGGACAACGCTCGACCGCCATGCCTTAGCGCGGGAATTCGACCGCGCACACGAGCATCACCAGGCTTTCAATATCGACACATGGGCCTTTGCACCCTCGGCCGAGGCTCTCTATCCGGGCGATCCAACTGCCCAGCAGCATGCCGCTACTGCCATGCTCTACTACAATCTCGCTGCTATTATGGCACTGTGTGGCCCACGCATGACGGTGACCGTGCTTGCATAGCCTCTAAAGGAGCGCAACAAAAGTAAATAACAAGTAAATTAAACCAACCCCTTGGGCCAGTTAAGAGGTCTCTTCCTAGTACCTCTTTTTCTTGCGTGGCAACAGTAATTATAATAAGCGTTTCTTTCTTCGCAGATAAAGACATCGCAAGCATCACTACCCTACTCATACCGATGGAGAACCATCGCTCTAGGTGACCCTCATGCAATACAATAGAGGATCAAACATAGCAAGAACACCAGAGTATCAGCTACTCAGACGCAGACATCGCTTCGTGCCACTGGTGGATAATCCGCCGCGCGTCATCTGTGCTGGTGGTGTGCATCAGCTGGTCGCGCAGCTCCTTCGCACCGTCGAAATCGCGAATGTAGATCTTGTAGAAGCGTTTGAGTGTCTCGTATGGCCGGCCTAGCTGTGGCTGCCAGCGGTCGAAGAGATCGAGGTGGTAGCGAAGGAGTGCGAAGTTGCGCTGCACTATAGAGCGACTACTCTGCGCTACACTATCGGCACGCGGCGCAAAGCAGAATGGATCGGCAAACACCCCACGGCCAATCATCACACCATTAACGCCTGGGTGGGCGGCTACCAGTGCCATGCCATGCGCCCGGTCGCGAATATCACCATTGATAGTAAGCAGCGTCTGCGGCGCAATCGCATCGCGCAGCGTCACGATATCATCAATCAGCTCATAGTGCGCCGCTACCTTGCTCATCTCCTTCTTAGTACGCAGGTGAATAGTCAGATTGACGATATCTTGCTGAAGCAGTGTCGTGAGCCATGCCCGCCACTCGTCCACAGCACTGTAGCCAAGGCGGGTCTTAACGCTGACTGGCAGACTAGCCGTCTTGGCCGCGGCAATAGCGGCTACTGCAACGTCTGGATTACGAATCAGCGCCGCTCCCCCACTCTTGATAGCGCTCTTGGCGGGGCAGCCCATATTAATATCGATCCCTGCAAAGTTCAGGCGCGCGCAGTGATGAGCAAATTGCTCCATATCGCCTGGCTCGCCGCCCCAAATCTGTGCCACCAGGGGGTACTCGTCGTTCGTCTTAATGAGCCGGCCAGCAATTGCCCTGTCGCCAGCGTGTACCCAGCCCGTCGCATTAGCAAACTCAGTAAAAAACACATCGGGCGCACCAGCCCGCTCCACCACGTGGCGAAATACCACATCCGTCACCGCCTCCATCGGTGCCAAAACAAAAAACGGCTGCGGCAAATCATTCCAAAACGACGTCATATCAAGCTATTATAACACAATTGATCAGGGGAGAGGCCCCGCACCTACGCTTTATTTATGCGTAGATGGGTGTCGCAGTAGGTGCGGGGCGATGTGAGCATGCTGATCTTATAGACCACCCCCTTTCTGGGGTCAACTCTCCAAGGCAGTTCCTTGGAGAAGTACTCACATAGCTGGGATGGCAGGAGTCGAACCTGCTACGAGAGTTCCCACGAATGCTTGTCTCCATTGACAAGCAAGCCTCTCGTACCCCGCAACCACGCGGGCCATCCCAGGTCGGTCACCATCGACCGACTTTCCTCACAAAAACTCAAGCCGGAGCAGCGCCGGCGAGTTCTTTGCAAGGGTAGAGATAATTGTAATCTACTTGGGCGAGGCTGTCAAGTGGTAGCTCACTAAAGCTGGCTGGCGTATCGCAGTCTTGCGTTGGTGTGCTCCATTCCCCTTGTGATGGTCTGCTCAATCAGCTTTGCACACGTGCAATTATATGTTCTCAAGAAAAGGAAGAAGCTCCTGCCTCAACGCATGATGCGGATGCAGGAGCTCGGGAGAGACTACAAGCGGTTCTGCTCGTCCTGGCCAATAGCCAAGGTGCGAGTGAATCTCGCGAGTGTCGTGTGTTTTAAAGAAGTCTCCGTGGCAGGTGCACGGTAATAAACGCGCAGCATGAGACTTCTCGATCGTTGTCTCCCGAATGACAACGATACCGCCTTGCCCCTCTTTGTCCGACAAAGGTAAACCTGCGGTGGTTGCTATGGCAGTGCTCTACGCGAAAAAAGCGGAGCATTTGCCAGTAGCGGAGATAGCAGGAATCGAACCTGCACCTCTATGTGAGTTAACACACAAAGGGAAATGGAGCCATTCATCTCCAGTGACGGATAGGTGCACGACCTTATTCTGCCGTGGCTTATACCTACTTTCTCAGCCTCGCACGTGAGGCTGACCGTCGTATTCTGTGTCCTGCTACCGACCGTTTGGCCGACCGCAGGCACAGACATAGCCTGTGCCACTGCATGTAGCACAGGTTAATTTAAAGGAAAAAGAAGGCCCTTTTTCCTTTTTACTGCCCTTACAAGAGGGGCAGACTCTTGTACCAGTATAACCATCACTGGCACAGGCCCTGCAAGACATGAGGTATTCACCTCCTCCCCGCCGAAGTCTCGGCAGAAATCATCGGTGAACCCTTTTTCAAGGACGCTCTCGTGCTGAGCGTCTCGAGTTTTTCTGCATCTGGCAGAAAACAGGGTTCACTCAGTTGAGCTGTTACTATATATACCAATATACAGCGAGTCTGTCAATCAATATGCGCATGTCTTGTAGAGATTCTCGTTTTGTTCTTACGTTCTGTTTCATTCTATGCCTATTCGCAACAAATACAGACGATGCGGATTTATTGCACTCAGACAGTCTTACACTCCCGCTGTAAGGATCAGATAAAAATAAGCAGAGATAATTCCCCTAGGAAAACCCATTCGTCAGCGCGAGAGCTAAGAATGCCGTATATACTACACCAAAATGTTTCGGCCAGGGTAGCAAAAAGAGCTTGTCCATATGCTTGGCTATTAGCCACGCCATCCTCTCCTGTAGAGTGTTGCAGCAAGAGTATATAGCGAATACATTGTCTATTGTGTCACAGATGCTCGCGCTTAGCCGCTATTCTTGCTCTTCTATACGCCGCAGCAGGTCCTCCTCGAAGGCGAGAATGCCTTTGTATGTGGCTGGGTAGTGGCTGGTGTCGGGCAGCTGGAGCTGGGTAATACAGCGCCACACGGCGGCAATGAGCTGGGCAAACTCATCCAGCTCGGCCTGAGAAAAGCTGGTGCTAAGCTGGTGAATAGCACCCGTATCCTTATCCGGCTCGACGAACTGCAGCGTGGCCCCGGCAAAGTCATAGCGAGCATAGTCGCGCGAGTAGCGCACGAGGAGCTCGTAGAACATCAGCTGCTGGCGGTATTTGTGCAGCTTAATCTTCTCGGCATCGGTGCGACCCTGCCAGCTGCGGGCGGGCTTGCCCGTTTTGTAATCTGTAACGGCGATGGTATTGGCAGTGTGATCAATATCGACAAGGTCGAGCGTGCCAGTAAGGCGAGCATCACCAAGCACAACTCCTTGGCCGGCAAAGCTCAGCTCGGTCTTTTGCTCGGGACGGAATGTATGCGCCTCGGCCTGCAAGAAGGCGCTCAGTGAATCCAGCCCCTTGCGGCTAAAGTATGCGAAGTCCTCTGGCCTTAGCGGCTGGCGATTCAGCTCTTGCTCGAAGTCGCCCAGGATATCTTCAGCCGGCCGCACCTTGCCCGTGGCAGTAAGATGGGTGTGTGCACGCTGCAGCACGTGGTGAATGGCATTGCCGTAGATGGCATGCGGGCTAGGCGCCTGTGGGAAGCGCAGCAGGTAGCCAGTGAGAAAGGCTGCTGGCCCACCGCGCGACACGTCTAAGAAGGCAGTAAGGTGGGTGCTAGAGAGCTTATACTGCTCGAGCATGGGCTGGAGGAGCTGCTGCAAATCGGGCTCGGGCGTGCCAACTGGCGCAAGGCGGCGCTGCCAATCAGTGGTGAGCTGGGTGGTGAGGCTTGGCACGTCATTGGGCATATCGACAGTAGTTGCAGTGAGGTCAACGCCGTCGAGGAAGCTGGCCGGCAGCGTTGCTTTGCCAGCATCATCTTGGGTGCTGTAGCTGATGGTGAGGTGGTCGCGCGCCCGCGTCATAGCGACGAAAAAGAGGCGGAGGCGCTCGTCGTACGTAGTGCCAGCAGGAGCAATGGCGAGGTTGTCTGGATAGGTGATGAGCGACACAGGTGAGCGCACGCGCCGCCCCCAGGTGCTATCAACCGCGCCAACGATGTAGACATGGCCAAACTCTAGCCCCTTGGCCTTGTGTGCCGTCATGAGGTTAATGCGGCCAGTATGCGCCTCGGTGCGCTGGCGAATGGTGGTGATGGGTGTCTTGAACTGCCGATGCAAGCTGAGGAGGTCGAGTATATCGGCAAGCCGGAGTGTCTCGTCATCACCACGATGCTCCTGTGTGCGGCTGCGCAGCGTGCGCAAAGCCTCGAGGCAGGCAAGGTATGCGTCGGGCTGCTCAGCAAGCTTCTCACGCGAGAAGTAATAGTCGTACAGTGGTGAGCGGTAGCTTATGGTGGGCATTGCAGGAGTTGCTTCGGCGGAGAGGCTGATGGGTTGGTCGAATTGGGCCATCTGCTGTGCCATATATTCGGTAATGACACTGGCTACAACGGCCTGGGTTTTTTCGCCAGCGGCTGGCTGCGGGATGCCAAGCAAATCATCCAGCACTAGCTCAAGCGGCTGATGCTGCGCGTGCCACGCCATATGGATGAGCCACACCATCAGAGGCTGGAAGGTTGGGCTGGCCATCATTGTCTCACCCCACGTTTGGCGGTTGCGCCACGCCTGGAGGCTAAGCTGCCAAATATCCTGGCTAGCAAAGCCAAAGGCTGGGTGCGCCATTAGCTCTGGCAGCAGGCTATCGGCGGTGGGAAACTCCCCTGCTGCTATGGCATCGATGACCCGTGCAAGTAGCTCAAGTGCTTGGATGACAGGATTGTCAAGAATATTATCGCGTCGCTCGTAGTTGATGGCAATGCCTGCGGCCTGGAGGTGCGGCACTAGTGCCACCAGCTCGCGGTGACGTCGAGCCAGGACGGCGATCTCCTCGGGCGGTGTCCCGCTGTCGATCTGCTGGCGAATCTGCTGCGCCAGCCATTGGCGCTCGGCTAGGCTAGTGGGTAGCTCGGCCAGACTGACGGCAGTCTGGGCTGGCTGGTGATGGGCCGTGAGCGTCTTATCGAGCTCGGGAAGCACCGCCTCTAACCGGTCGCTCCCCTGAGTAATAACAGCCCGGGCTGGCGTGAGAATGGCGCGACTCGAGCGGTAGTTATCCGTCAGGGCGACCAGCTGCACATCGCGGTAATGGCTGCGGAAGCGGTGGATGTTGCTCACATCTGCCCCCTGGAAGCTGTAGATTGCTTGGTCGTCATCCCCCACCGCCATAATGTTGGGGCGACCCTCGTGGACCGGGCTACTCGTTAGTGAAAAGAGGATGCGCAGCTGCGCGAGGTTGGTATCTTGGAATTCATCTACCATGATGTATTGGTACTGCTCCTCTAGATTGGCGCGCAGCTCAGGCTGAGTATCGAGCGCCTGAGCGAGCTGGAGAATCATATCATCGTAGTCATACAGACCAGCCGCGCTCAGCTCAGTAAGATATGTCTCATAGACCTCAGCAAGGGCGCGTAGCTTGCTGAGGCGCTTGCGATCTCTCAGGACATAATTCCCAGTAGCATCCTTCTCGCACCAGTGGTTGCGCCAGGCGGTGAGTGGCGTGGTCTTGCCACTATCAAGCGTCTCATCGATCGCTCGAGCCAGGCTGAGCGAGAAGCTATCGGCTAGTGGTGGAATGGTGGGCGGCAACGGCGGCAGTGGCAGCTGAGCTGCTTCGCCCGCTAGCGGAGCGAGCTTGCCGGCCATTGGTTTGCTTATTCGCCCAGCAGAAAAGACCTCACTAAGGCGTGGCTCAACGGCTGCTATGAGCGCCTCGTCCGCATCGATAACCTGCCGAAGCTCTGCGCTGCTGAGACCAGCCTGCTTGAGCTGGCTAATGCTCCGGCTGATGTCTTGCAGGTAGGTAAACTCACCATTTTGCTTACTACTCAAGGGGTTATGATGATCGAGCTGGCTCAGGATACCACGCAAAATCTCGTAGCTGCCAAGCTCATCGGTAGGCTTACGTGATGCACCATGGTAGAAATACTCCCGGTGGTGATTTATCACCTCACTGCCAAAACTATGGAAGGTATGGATAGCGACGCGGTAGGCATCTGCCCCAATGATACTGCGCAGACGCTGCCGCATCGCGGCTGCCCCACTGTCGGTAAAGGTAAGACAGAGAATATTCTCAGGCAGTACATCTGTTTGGCGCAGGATGTTGGCGGCGCGCATACTGAGCAGCTCCGTCTTGCCAGTACCGGGGCCAGCCACAACGAGCAGTGGCCCATCGATGGTATCGACGGCGGCGCGCTGCTGGCTATTGAGGTGTGTGTATCGAGTCGAAAATTCGTGTTGAGACATGTCTCCATTATCGCACACTCGCCGCCTCGACTCTAGCGGCTTGGCCGAGATTCCGGTATAATAATTATCATGGACTTTGGTAACCACATGGATGTTGCATATGTACAGAAGGCGCTCGCCGCGCGCTTTGGCGTGCAGCTGGTGATCGATCGCGTGGTGGCGCGCAATATTGCCGCGGGGCTTGCCGCCAAGGCATCAGTGTTTTTTGCGACAGACGGCCAGCTCTATTGCTTGGTCTATGGGCCATCGCGCCTCTTGCTCGGCGATGTGAAGAAGATCGCGGTGCGAATTGGTCTGCGTGCTGAGACATTCTTCCCACCCCGCGGTCAGCCAGAGTATTTTGATGAATTTGGCCGGCAAAAATTTCGCGAAATATTTCCCGGATTTGGGCGCATCACCGATCGCGACATTATGTACTATCGTACGCTTGCGCCATACAACCCAGCCCTCATCCTGGTTGATGAGGTGAAGGACGGCCATATTTATCAAGCAGATAGCGACGCGCGCAGTGGTTGGCGGGTTGCTGCGAAGTGTCAATATCATCGAGGAGGAATGAACTAACCTATGAAGGACTATCTGGTCATCATCCGGCGCAACTTTGCCTCGCCTATCGTGCTGGCGATTTTGCTCCTTGCTATGGCGCTGGTCTACGTGCGGGAGTATCGCGATGCCTGGTTTATATCATTCGTGATTATGGTCAATTCGCTGATTGGTGCCGTGCAAGAGATTCGGGCTAAGCGCGCTCTGCGTAAGCTTGAGCTGATGAGCGCGCCACGTGCCCGCGTGGTCCAGGCCGACGGTACCATTACCGAGGTGCTTTACGATGCACTGCAGGTTGGCGATACCCTCGCGCTCCACACTGGCGATGAGCTACCCGCCGACGGTGTCGTACTCGATGCAAAAGGCCTCGAAGTAAATGAGAGCATGCTCACGGGTGAATCTGCCGCGGTAGACAAAGCACCCGGTGATACCATCTATGCAGCCACAACAGTGGTAGCGGGTACAGCCCACGCTCGCGTCACGGCAGTTGGTAGCGCCACCAAGGCTGGTGCAATCAGTACCGTACTTAAGCAGTATGCACCGCAGCCCACACCACTTCAGCGGGCTATCCAGCGGGCTATTACCGTCCTAACCTACGGTGCAGTGGTGTTAGCGCTGCTTATCTTCGCGCGCTACCATATTGCGGGGCTGCAGGCGGTCAGCATTCTCAAGACGATTATTACCGCAGCCATCACAGTCGTGCCAGAGGGGCTGCTCCTGGCGAGCTCGCTCTTACTTGCTTTTGGCTCACTGCGCCTAGCTCAGGCTAAGGTCCTGCCTCAGAAGCTTTCAGCGATTGAAGCAATGGCACTGCTTGGCGTGCTCTGCGTGGATAAGACGGGTACCTTGACAAGTGATGACGTTATCTTCGAGCACGCTGCGTCGTTCGACGCATCGACCAGTGATGAACTCGTTGCCCACTACGCTGCCCTGGTTGCACACGAAACCAGTGGTGGCAATGCGACTGGCCAGGCAATTCTTGCCGCGCACCAGGCTCCCGCCGCCCGTGTCCAAGAGGTGATGGCGTTCTCATCGAGCCGGAAAATGGCAGGGGTGCGGGCCGAGATTGCTGGCTCAGTGCAGACGCTGATGCTAGGCGCACCAGAGTTTGTGGCGCGGCTCGCCCCGCTCTCACCAGCCCAGCAAGCCCAGCTCGATGCCTGGGCAAATGACGGCCTGCGTGTCCTCCTGCTTGCCCGCTTTGCCGATAGTACCGGGCCACTCAAGCAGCTGACCGCTGGCTCAGGGCAGCCGTTGGGGGCAATTGTCCTGCGCAACAGCCTACGTCATGGCGTGGTCGACACCGTGCGATTTTTGCAAGGCCAAGGAGTAACAATTCGCGTCATTAGCGGAGATAACCCGCGGACAGTCAGCTATATCGCGAAGGCGGCGGGGATTCACCAGCCCGAGGCAACTATTACGGGAGCGGAGCTTGCTCAGCTTGATGATGCAGCGTTTGCCGAGGCGGCCGATACCCACACAATCTTTGCCCGTGTTTTGCCGGAGCAAAAGGAGCGGCTCATTGCACACTTCTCAGACCAAGGGCGATTCACTGGCATGGTGGGCGATGGCGTCAATGATGCCTTGGCGCTCAAGCGAGCCGACCTTGGCGTGGCGATGTATGCTGGTGCACCAGCTAGTCGGCGTGTTGCCGATATTATCCTGCTCAACAATTCCTTCACGTCATTACCCCTCGGAATGGAGCTAGGCAATCGTATCATGCAGGCCATCGAGCTCATTGGCGTGCTCTTCTTCCATAAGATTATCTATGGTGTGGTGCTGCTAGCCATTACCCTTACCCTTGGCATTATGTACCCATATGCGCCGCGCCACCTTACCTTTATGAATATCTTCCTCGTGACAATGCCGACGATTATGTGGACGCTCTTCCCGCCCTCACCGCGGCACCGGATTGACCCGCGGCGCTTCTGGCACGACACCCTGCTGGCAGTGGCACCAATTGCAGTGCTCACAGGGGCAGCGGTGGCTAGTGTGTATTGGCTTGGCCGCACATTCTACCCAGATCGCCTTGGCGAGGTAGCAACGATGACAGTGCTGGTAGCGACCTTCTATGGTGTGTATCTGGTATTTTTGGCTGGCCGCATGCTTGGTGTCCGGCTCGATAAGCGGGCTCATCTTGCGCGCATGCTGTATATGCTTGCGGTATTGTTTGTAACAGTAGTGAGTTTTGGTGTTGGCCCGCTCCGTGAGTTTTTCGATTTTACCCCGCCGAACCTACTCCTCCTCTGGCCTGGCATTGCCATTATTATTCCAGTAACCATACTGCAATGGTGGTGGGCGTGGCGTGTGGGCCGGCGCTTTGTGGTGGCGTCTCGTGCTGAGTAGCACAAAGCAATTAGTTTGACATACTTGCACTAACGGGGGTGTTATAGTACTTTTAGAATTACCACAATGAACTAAATCCCAGAAAGGAATCCATGTTATGCCAAACAATACAGATAGATCAGCCTACGATAAGGTCATACGCGCTATGCTGGATGAACCTATGACGATTGTGTTAACCACCGAAGAAGTGAGCAAACTAATGGGACTTATTACCGAACTCACACTTGGCCCCTATGCACCTTCTGAGGAAGAATGGAGACAGTTGGAAAACGTACACGGCCTTTCCTCTGCTGATTATTACTTAAATATTTCCAAGAAGCTGGGAAGGTATCTGGACAATACTACTTCTCCTCGCGATAAATAAAGAATACCCTAAAGAATAGTATAGAAGCATCATCCCAGCCATAAGGGGCGTATAGATAGCATGCACCTGTATAATGAGTGTATCTATTCTTATATATCCTTGCTGGAGATACGGAATGGGTTGGGGTAAAACGACGCCTTAAATCAACCAGTTTCCAGCAAGGATACTTGATTTAAAATACAACTCGAGATATGTTTAGTGTAACACTAATACCATAAAGGAGTTTATATGTCATCTACTGACCCAACGTCAAACCCAGTAAAAAATCACGATCTCGATAGGCTAGTTTCCGTCACTCTAACAGTAAAAGAATGGCACGAACTTACAAGCGCTATTGATGAGCTCACGATGGGTGACTACGCGCCCAATAAGGATGGGTGGCGATGGATGCAGGAAGTGATGGGTGTTGCAGATCGACAGACAATTATGGATTTGAGCGACAAGATTCTTCGAGCGTGCGATCCAGAACCAAATAAATAACTAGCAGAACACTAAGAACACAAAGGCGGCGACCGCCTTTGAGCGATAATTCCTCCAATAACAAATCGACACCATCGCCAGACGACCTCTTCAACGATATGCCAGATCGCTACATTCCAGACAATCTCGATGAAATTATGCAGAGAGTGTACGAGCATGGTGTCGTTCTGAGAAAACATCACATCCAACAGGATATGAGTGAGCAAGAGTATCTTCAAACGACAAGAGACACTATTACCTCACCTTCTATCATTGCTGAGCTTCAGCAGCATGGCGGTCCTACATGGCTATATGGTCGTAAGTTTGGAGATACTGAACAAGTTGTCGTAGTCCTCTAAATATGGAGAGTGAGGCTAGAATTGATGAAGATCAAAATGCCGCATCCCTACGATGCACCATCATACCTATACGCAAACGCCCCTGTCGAAGACGACAAGCAGAATATCTCACCGTGCGACTTTGGGTGGTAGCGAGCAACACACTGACTTTCCTCTCCCGTTGCCGTGCGAAGAATGTTGCGCGAGTCGGGTAATGAATTTTGCTCGATACTAAGCAGTGGCGATGTTTTGCCATACTCACTATACGGCTGCCACGACGAGCAGCCACCAGAGCAATCGGCAAAGGGCTGAGCCTGGAGCAGCTTCTGGCGTGTCTTCGTGTCTGTAACGTAGCCAAGTACTGTGCCGCTTGGGCTTTCGCGGCTGAGCTGAGGCGACCCTTTGCTATATTTGACATCAAGCGATTGCGTATATTCGCGAGAAAAGCGCTCCTTGAGCGTCTCAGTTGCATTAACCCGTGCGAACGGTGCATCCAAAAGCAGATAAGGAAGGCCGTACGTAACAGCGCCGTACGTCATAAGGAAAACCCCAACGATAATAATCTTTCTTCGGGTAGAGCGTCGCATAAAGCTTATTATAGACTTAATACCCAACTATGTACAACTAAGATAAATATTCTCTCATTTCCTCGTGATCCTTGACGATTGAGACCTATAGCAATGGAAGCAAAAGAGCGGCCGATACAGCATAGAGGAGAGTGTATGTGATATGGAGTGGCATATTCCATGCAAGATATGTTTTTACTGTCTTCTCATCATCCAATCGCTGCGCACCATTGACAAAAAATTCCGCCTTGGCAAAGCCAGTTACCACATGAGTGGTAAGCATAAGAAATGGAACAGCCGCTGCAACCACGAGTGGAGTTAGCCCTCTCGTATGGTTGGTAGCGAGAGAAATTATCGACAACATTGCGTGGCCAACCAATACAGCTGTGTGGTGGATCTGCACTCGAGTATTATTATGAAACAGTGCCCAATTTTGAGATGCGCCAGGTATCTTGTGTTTTAAAATATAATCAAAATAGCGTCCTAAAGTAATAGTATACATAAGCATCATCCCAGCCATAAGAGCTGTATAGATAACCTGCATTTGTATCATGAATGCGCTCATTTTTGTATTTCCTTTCTCAATGTCTGAATCGTGAAGAATCACTTTTTTATAAGAGCGATATAAAGCCACTACGTAAGCCGGTCAAGCACCACCAAATGCTCACTGTGCGGCGTGCGAGGGAAAAAGTTGTAGCCTCGGTGATAGGCAATGCCGTAGTGCGTGGCAAGAAGCGCCACGTCGCGCGCTTGAGTGACGGGGTTGCAACTGAGGTAGAGGATGCGCTGCGGCTGGGTGGCGAGGAGTTTGGTAATGACATCGGTGTGAAGACCGGCGCGTGGTGGGTCCAGAATGATGAGCGCATCGCCAGTAATGTGTTCCAGTGCTTGCTCGCTGGGTGCGAGAATGGCCTTGGCTTGGCTCGTGCGGCCTAGCTGGCGGATGTTGCGCTGCATTTCGCGCACTGCATCGGCGTTGATCTCCACTAGTGTGACGTTATCACTGCCGATCGTCAGGCCAATCGTCCCTACCCCGGCATAGAGGTCGAGCGTGGGCTGCGACGTGCTATCCTGCACCTGGACAAATCGCTGCATATCACGCAGTGCTTGCTCGTAGACCGGCAGATTAACTTGGAAAAATCCCTCGGTGGCGTAGCGAAATGGCACGCCAAGAACGGCATCTTGCAATACAGGATCACCAAAGCATGCCAGGCGCTCGGTGATCCGACTGGCCGGCGAACGGGGGTCGGAGTAGATAATCTCGCCGCCCTGGGCTGACAAAGTGGCGGCTTCGTCTGGGCTGATAACATCGCCTAGGCGGTCTTTGGTGTAGAGCTGCCACACGCAGTGGCCGGCTTGGTCGCAGCGGATGAGCAGTGTCTTGAGTTGGCGCGCCGTCACCTGCTTGGTGCGCAGCAGGTCGCGCACCTGCCGGGCGAGCTGGTTGATCTCTGGCCGAGCTAAGCTCGTCCCGTCAACGACAATTTTACCCTTGCTCCCCCGCCGAAAGAACGCGAGGTCGAGCGTCTCGGTGCCATCCTCTGCCCTGTCGCTATACCAACTCAGCTCAACTTTATTACGGTAGCCATAGGGTATATCATCGCAAAAAACGTCGATCGGCTCTGGCAGGACAATATCGTGCAGCTCAAAGGCCTCCTCGATCAGCGCTGCCTTGTAATGTTGCTCGCTTGCCAGCGGCATAATTTGCCATGGGCTGGTGCTGAGGTAGCTCTCGGGGTCGCGCGGGGTAATGCGCTCGAGCGAAGCAGCCAGCACCTCAGTCACCACTCCTTCGATGAAGTGTGATTTCTTTTTGGTGATGCGGATAGTGACGGTCTCGCCCGGTAACCCACCCCAGACGAAGGCTTTGCGGCCATCATCAAGCGTGCCGAGAGCTTGCCCACCACCGACGATCTTTTCGAGCTGGATTGTTGCGAATGTTGGTTTTCTCATCACCGTCTATTATACCATTTATCGTGAAGTGATGGCGGTATCGATGAGTGTGCACGGGGCTTCTCTACTGCTCTTGCTGCCACTGCCAGGTGGTGACCATCGGGTGGTCGGTGTGGTGCTCGCGTGCATGGGCGAGGCACTGCTCAATCGCTGCGTGGCAGTGTTCCGCGAGGCGCTGGGCATCGTCTGGAGAGATAACGCCTGTTGCGCTAAGGCACGTTGCAGCGGTAATAGCAAGATCATAGCGACTAGCCTGCTGGTTAATGAGGCTCGTCATGAGCGTGTCGCCGCACGGTGCCAGGCCGAAATTGTGGATATCAAACTGCCGACCATCGACCCCATAAGCAAAGAGTGTTGCCGCAAGCGAGCGCTCTTCGCCCGGGTAGGCGATAATCACCGGCTTGGTTGTCGTCACGGTGCGCGCAAGCGTTCGCCGCGAGACAGGCTGAGCGAGTGTGCCAAAGCCACGCGGCGTGAGGCTCGAGATATTGACGCAGCGTACCCGGGCAGCTGGGCAAGAATGCGCGATGAGCTCAATAGCGGCCAGTACCTCTGTAGTAGCGACGTCACCACACGCGGCAAGTACAATATCTGGACTGGCGTGACTGGCGAAGTTCCACGTAGCAAGGCCCGCGTGCATCTGAGCTCGAGCCGCCTTAGTGGTGAGCCAGGTAAGCTGCGTGGTATCGCTGGCATGCAATATATTGATCACCTGCGTGCTCGACAGCATCATATCGAGCGTCACCACCGCGCAGTTGCTATCGGCTGGGAAGTAGACCGTTGTGGGGGCGTCTCGCTGATCAAGCGCATTGGTTACCTGCTCGGTGCTCTGATGCGAGAGAATAGTGTTGAGGCTCGGTAGCGATGCGCCGCTTGGCTGGCTCGATAGAGCTGCGGTATACGAGCGACTTACCGCGCTCATGTCCTCATGTAGAGACGCTCCAACGAAGACGCTTTGCCTCCCCTGCTCCAGATAACCAAGCTGCATACCGCGTAGCGCACCTGCTGCTGGGTAGCTCATCGTATGACCATCTGGTGCGTGTGGCGCTGCACTGGGCTGACTGCCCCACTGCCAGGCTCGTGGGTGTGATGCAAAACGCTGAGCAAGCGTACCACTCTGCAGCGACGGACTTATAAAAAGCCGGAAATTATCTAACGCCGCATCCTTGGCAAGATCGGCCAGATACGAGCTAACACCGGAGAGCGTATTGCTGCGCTGCGTGCCAGGTGGCGTCGCAACGACCGCATAAGGCTCAATAGCTGGCCGGCGTAGTCGCGTGGCCGACAGGGCGGGCTGTGTAGCGGTGAGCTGAGCTGTACCTAAGGAGGAGTCATTATCAGCGTGAGCTGCAGCCGTGTGCGGCAGGGCCTTCGTCTCGGCAAACGTGAGATTGCCTGCTGCGTCAAACAGGTTCTCTGGCTCACACCACGCAAACACCTGAGCAAGCCATGCCTGCGTGCCTGCTCGGCTTGAGTCAGCACCATCTGTTTTGCGGTGAGCAAGCGCTGCCTGTGCCCGGGCAATGCTTGATGGCTGAACATCGCTACTATCATCGAGCGAGTCCTCTTGTGCTTCGTCATCATCTAGTAACGTCTCAAGCTGTTCTGGAGTACGCACAAGCAACAGTGGTCGACGGGCTTTGTGTGGGCGTGGCTGGACTGGCTGGCGCAAAGCAGCAGTGCGCTCAGTTGCCCACGCGAGCGCAGCAGTGTAGTCTGCATCTGGCTGGCGCGGGTCAGCTGTGGTGCAGTCAACGATTCGTGGCTCATACCCATAGCCAATAAAAAGCGCAAGCAGCTCGTAGGTGGAAAGCGTGGCGAGCAGTGTCCTGGGTCGTAGCTGAATGATCGGGATAATCGTGCCGTCAGTCGCTGGGTTGAGGAGCTTCGCCAGGTGCCATGGGGTATCGTCTTGGGCGACCGCGCTATCGATCAAACAGTAGATTGTTTGCTCTGGCTGGCCAAGTACCCTGCCGCTTGTCTGAGCGAGTGCACCACCAAGACGAGCGTCACAGAGGTGTATTGCGTCAGACAATGAAGTTTGCGGGTCGTGTGTTAACGTGCAGAGTGCATCAATCCCCGCTTGTGAGCGAGCAATATCGCAGTCAGGTTGTAACATATCATAGACGAGCGCATGAGCGTGTGCTGCCGCCCATCGCTCACGATCGGTAATAATGAGCGGTGCTGTGCCATCTGATTGATCATACTCCGCAATCTGAGCCAAGCTAAAACTCAGCGCAAAGTCCGCCGCAAGCGCTACCCGGAGCTCATCCGAGTAAAGCTGCTTTATATCGCTTGTTTGCAATGGCTGTCCAGCTGGCGGGGTGCGCCAGAGTACACGCTGTGCTAGCACAGTATAATAGGCCGCTTGCCGGTAGCGCATCGTCATCCCACCATTCGTATCCATTGCTTCTAGTATACACGCTTGTGCTTGCTGACGGAATAGGCCGAAGCGAGATTATGCGCGTTTACGACGCATAGGCTTGTTTGTTACACTAGCAGTATGAAACGACGTGTTGCTAGCCATGGCCAACATTTTTTGCGTAGCCCCCGCGTGGCGGCTATCTTATTGGGCCACAGTACTATCCGCCGGCGCGATACGGTTTATGACCTCGGGGCAGGTAGCGGCGTCATTACGAGTGCCTTAGCGCGGCGCTGCCAGCAGGTGGTAGCGGTCGAGAATGAGCCACGTGCGCTCGATGCTCTGCGCAGGCATACCATATCCATGCCACATGTCCGCATCATCGCGGCCGATATCCGCCAGCTTACCCTTCCTGCTGAGCCATATAAAGTATTTGCTAATATCCCCTTTGCACTCAGTGCCGATATTGTGCGGATGCTCACCGCTGCTTCCACCCCACCACAGGCGATATACCTCATCGTCCAGCGCCAATTTGCGTCGAAGCTTGTGCCGAGCGATCGCCACTTTACGGCGGCACTGGGCGCTCAGCTGGCACCGTGGTGGCAAGCGCGGATCCGCTACCGCCTGCGCCGGACGGACTTCACACCACCACCCGCCGTCGATACGGTACTGCTCGAGCTTTTGCCACGCACCGAGCCCTGGCTGCCCCGCAATCAGCAGGCAGCGTACAGCCAGTTTGTGGTAGCGCACTACGCCAAGCCGCGGCGCTTCGCTACCCTGCCGCGAGCCCAACTTGGCATCAACCCTGAGCGTAGGCCATCAGAGCTCCAGCCTAGGCAGTGGGTGCAGCTCTATCAAGCAACGCAGATGAAATAATAATAAACTTTCTAAACCAGGGATGAGCGGTCTACTAGCAAATACACCCCACGATATCTATAATGGCTCGTACTGATAAAACCGATTACTATCGTGGGCACGTGCATTGGTGATAATATGTGCTGGGCGCGTTAGGTCGCGATGTTGCTGGCGGTAGGCGCGCGTTGCAGTAAAGACGGTTTGCTGCTCGGGCACAGTGGTAACAACGCGCAATCGGTCGTTATAGCGAGCAATCATTTCATACATTGATCGCTCCGTCTCGGTCACGGCAAGCGTCATAGGGTGGTCGACGCGCACATTATCACCCTGGAGTTGGTCGTTAAGGAGCTTGACGTCGCTCGAGTAGTGAGCAAGAACATCTGGATTATAGCGATACGTCTCGGCATAGCGCCCAATACCAGTAAGAGTGAGCCCGCCAATCAAGAGCGTCATAGGGAGTAACCCAGCCACCCGGGCATATGGGTTGCGTGGAAACATCTGGTACCAGTGGTTAATCAGCCACGCCACGCCAAATGCAATGATGATCGCCACCACCGGAAAGAGTGAGGTCACCAGCTGTGGATTACTAATCACCACGCCCAGTAACGGCAGCCCCACCAGGAGTGCTGCATAGCTGCGTGCTGTATAGTAGTGGCTCAGGAGCGAGGCAAGACCAATCAGTATAATTAAAATCATACCAACCGAGTACAATGGTTGCACAAGGTATGATTTATTTGACGTAAAGAGCCCAAAGAGTGTGACGCCAAGATGGCGAAGGTTTGCTCCCACATTGATCGATTCGAGCGGCAAGCCAAAGAGCTGCTTAAGTACATCATGGTTAGTGATGCTTGCATAGATAAGTGGCAGCATCGCCACGAGACCAATGACGGCCGCCAGAGCAAGACGGCTGCGCTGCACGCGCAGAATTGTATAACGAGCATGCGGGTGAGACACCCCCAGAATCCCAAGGGCAACAACGACGTAGATGCCAAGTGGCGCATACAGCAGGAGTGCCGCCAGTACACAGGCCGTCACTTTCCAGAGAGTGGAGAGAAACTTCTTCGTCCGAATGGCGCGCGTTGCAGCATAGAGCAGCCACACAGTGAGGTAGCTAAAGAGTATAGCTGGCGTGCCATCTTGCGCCAAGAAAAGAAACTGCGCCGTCATCGTCACGAGGATCGTTGTAATAAGTGCAATGTTCCGCGAAAACCAGGAGCGAAATAGAAGAAGTAGCCCAAGCGCTGTCATCAGGGCGATTACCATAGATGGTAGCTTAATTGACAGTGGTGTCACGCCGAGCGCTGCAAAGCTTAATTTTTGCAAGCCATGATATGGCGCATTGATAACCATAGCGGGAGTAAGATTCTGGAAGGATAATTGGCTGCTTTGCAGCGCGCTATCGAGCTCACCTTGCCGCAACTCACCAGGGATAAACAGCCCAGCTAGCACAACTGCCGCAATAATTGCTACCACTACAAAGCCATAGCCAAGGCCATACCGCCAGCGGTACAAATGATAGTCGACAACTTGCTTTGCCATATTGCCCTATTATACCCGAGTTTGCGGGGGTGCTCAAGAGCGAACCACCTGCCCTTTGCGTGTTCGCAGTAACACATACCACAGATAAAGTGAGCCAAGACCAGAGATAGTCAGGCCAAGAGCAGCACCAGCCGTCGTCTGGAGAAAAGTGTGTGGGCCGAACCCATCTTGAACAAAATAGTGGTGATAGAGATATACGGCCGCTAATGCGACAAAATAACCAAGAATGGCCACACATGCCACCGCCTGCTGACGATACGGTGCAATCGCTGAACGCAACGTGCGAATAATGACATAGACAGCTTGACTAGTAAGATTGATTGTATAGGCAAGCATAATAAGCGTAGTGATATACTCATATGGCTCTGTCCTCTCAAAGCCAGTCGACGCGCTGTAAAGAGCCATCGCTTCAACAAATGCGAAAAAGATGCCACTAAGGATAATCCCACAGCAGGCAAGAATGGTAGCGAGGCGCTCGATGATTTTGCGCGGTGTCTGAGTCGTTGTGGTTGTTGCTTGAGCTACAGCCATAGAGTCTCCTTCATTGCACTAAGGTGTTTATGGTTGTATTATAGCATAGCTCGATGGATGAACTTGCTCGATACCATAAGTAGCGTTTATGTGAGTGACACAGCTTCATTATTCGCTTGCCGCATTGATGCTGACCGTCCCAACTGATACCACAGGTATACCGCGCCGAGTGTGATCATGATAATACCCATCAGTACCGCTAGAGGATTGGCAAATGCCATGATATCCTGTTGTGATTGACTATGTATGAGTGCATTGTATCCTATCTCGACACCCGCGAGCAGTGGATAGAGCAGTGTAACGCCGAGCCCAAACCCTTCTTCGCGGTAGCGCTGCCCCGAGCGACGAGTGTAAGCATGGATTAACGCAATTGCCTCAATAATGAGGACAATCCCGAGTATCCAGAATAAGCCTACAACGACATATTTTATCCAAATCAAGAACGCAAACGGCCCAATGGCAGAGACTGCTACTGCCCAGCCAAGATAGATGAGCCACCCAGCAGTGCCAAGGAGGCCAAGTGCTCCACCAACCATCGCGCAGCGAACCAGTGGTGAGCAGGACGGCGAAGGCGAAGACGATTCTTTAGTGGGTTGTGTATGTGGTGATGTCGTGCGAGCTGCCATTGCGACGGTTCTCCTATGTATAATGACTATAGCATAACATCAATCATGCCGCCTGTCGAGACTCATAAAGCGCAGCCGCTCGATGATTCTGCGCTGCCTCAATGGAGGATGTTTTAGCTGGGCTGCTTGCGCTGGGATGGTTTGTGTTTGAGCCGTCATAGTATTCTCCTCACTATGTTATGCAATAATCACTAATGTGGTATGTCTAAAAACCTAGAAGTCTTTTTCGCGCAGCTTTGCTGTGTATTAGTGCTGAGTATCCCATCGAATACCACATACACACAGCACTCAGAGTAGTTACTATAATGCCGAAGAAGCACAACTGTGGGCTCGACGAAAACACATGAATTTGCTGCGCAGACAAAGCATTATAGACGGCCTCACCCGCTATCAATAGTGGAAAGAACAGTGCCAAGGCGAGCCAAAATCCCTCTTCGCGATAGCGCTGGTTACCACGGTTGGTGTATGTACGAATAATTGCAATTCCTTCGATAATAAGCATAACACTAAGCCACCAGAAAAGAGTTATCAAGCTAATATGTAACAAAAAATATGGTGTAAAGAGAAAAACTGCGAACATCCAGCCAAGATATATCAGCCACCAAGCAGTACCAAGGAGGCCAAGTGCTCCACAAATCATTGCACAGCGGACTAGGGGCGGACAAGATGATGAGGCGGCAGATGGCTCTTTGGTTAGTTGTTTGCGTGGTGATGTGGTGTGGGCTGTCATTGCAACGGTTTTCCTACGTATAATAACTATAGTATAGTATCAATCATGTCGCCTGTCGAGGCTCATGAAGCGCAGCCGCTCGGGGTGGAAGTAGAGTTGGATTTTGCCCACTGGGCCATTGCGATGCTTAGCGATGATAAGATCGGTGATATTTTGGAACTCAGGATTGTCTGGCTCGTAGTAGCCTGGCCGGTAGATGAAGGAGACGATATCGGCGTCCTGCTCAATCGAGCCCGACTCGCGCAGGTCGGCCAATTGCGGCACCGGCGGCGTGCGCGACTCCACCGAGCGGCTCAGCTGGCTTAGGGCAATGACCGGTACATTAAGCTCGCGGGCAATCAGCTTGAGCCCGCGCGATATCTCACTCACCTCTTGAACACGGTTGCCATTGTGGTTGCCATTGGCCTGCATCAGCTGCAGGTAGTCAACGATCACCAGCCCAAGCTGCTGGTCGTGCATGGCGCGCCGTGCCTTGGTACGCATTTCGAGGACGCTCAAGCCTGGCGTGTCATCGATGAAGATGGGTGCTTCGGCCATCTCACCCATTGCCTCGGAGAGCTTAGCCCAATCATCATCACTGAGGTTACCAGTGCGGATATTCCAGCTATCCACGCCACTGGCATCAGCGAGCATGCGGTCGGTGAGCTGCTCCTTGCTCATCTCAAGCGAGAAGAAGAGAACGGGCTTTTTCTCGATCGTTGCGACATTGTAGGCGAGGTTTGTCACTAGTGTCGTCTTACCCATGGCGGGGCGAGCTGCAATAATAATAAGGTCGGAGCGCTGTAGGCCAGCTGTCATCGTGTCGAGGTCACGGTACCCCGTGCGAATGCCGCGCAGCTGTCCTTTGTTGCGGTGCAGCTCTTCAATACGGTCGAAGCTATCGGTGAGAATACTCTCTAGGCTCACGAGGTCTTGCTTGAGTGACTGGTCAGACACACTAAAGAGCTCTGCCTCGGCCTTTTCGAGCAGCTCTTGGGTGGTGGTATTTTCGTCGAAGCCAAGTTGGCTAATATCGGCACTGGCTTTAATGAGCCGTCGCCGCACTGCTTTTTGGGCAACGATCTCGGCATAGCTACTAGCATGCGCTGCGGTCGGGACGTAGTTGGTTAGCTCAGTCAGGTAGGCTGAGCCACCTACCTCGGCAAGCTGGTCTTTTTTTTGTAATTCATCGGTCAGGGTAAGAAGGTCGACTGGCTTGTGCCGCTCGTAGAGGCGCATCATTGCCCCAAAGATCGTCGCGTGGCGCTTATCATAAAAGTCCTCTGCGCCGACATGCTCGCTAGCATCGGCCAAAACTTCTTCGTCGATAAGTACCGCACCAAGCAAACTCATCTCAGCATCGAGACTTTGCGGTGGTACTTTGCCTTTTGGTTGGGGTGATTGGTCAGCCATTGATGGTAATTTCTTCTCCTCCCCCCATCATAGCAAGAATGGCGGCTTTTTGGCGATCTTTGGGCGGCTTACTGGTAGCTAAGATGGCAATCTCTGCAGTAATGCCAAGGCGGTGCAGTGCTGCGCTGAGTGTGGGGAGGGCGCGATCGATCTGCATTTTGGCGAATTTTTTGCCAGCGTAGATCGTTAGCATCTGGCCGTCAAACGCGTGGCCTGCCTTGGCGAGGTACGTGCGCGCCCCGACTGCTCCAACAGCATCGAGAAACTGCTCCCATGGGAAGTCGACTGGGTCTGGGCTTGCTGCGGGTGTTTCATCGTTTGCTGCAGAAACACTTGGTTGCTTGGCTGGTGTATGATCAGTAGCGGAAGCACTTGGAGTGGGAGGCTGTTCGGCCGATGCTGCAACATTTGTTTTCTGACGAGGAGGACCTGAGGGAGGAGGTGTTTGCGATGATGGAGCTGGTGCGCGTGTATATGGCGCAACTGGCTCGCTGACGGTAGTGGGTGATGGCTGACGATAAGGCGCTGTGACTGGTGGCGTAGCCCGGCTTGTCAGAGCGGTGAGCAGTGCAATGCGCGGCCAACCGGCTCGCGGTACAGCCAGTAGTTTATCGAGTAATGGCAACAGTGCTGCGTCCTCTACAACACGCTGGCGAGCGATGCCAAGCAGCTGCTCGGCAAGAAGCTCAGCCGGTGTGCCGGCCGCCTCAGCTTCATCGATCAGCCGGGCGGCGCGACCAATATCTGCCGTAGCATAAGCAGCCAGCAGCGCCTCTACCAGCTCATCCTGCGCAAGGCCCAGCACTTCTGCGACCATCGCGCGGTCGATTGTCTCATCACTCAGTGAGCGCAGTTGGTCGAGCAAACTAATGCTATCTCGAAAGCTCCCCTTCCCTTGCTCTGCAATCAGCTCCAATGCATCGGGTGTAATGGCAATATTCTCTTGCTCAGCAATAAACGCCAAATGCTTGGCTGCATCACGCGGACTAATTGCTCGGAAATTGAAGCGTTGCACCCGGCTGAGGATCGTCGCCGGAAGCTTGTCGGCGTCGGTAGTCGCAAGAATGAAGACGACGTGCTCGGGTGGCTCTTCTAGCGTCTTGAGCAAGGCATTAAAGGCCGACTTGCTGAGCATATGAACCTCATCGATAATGTAGATTTTTTTTGGACTGCTGGTTGGTGCAATTTGCACCTTGTCGCGCAAATCACGGACATCCTCCACAGAGTTGTTGCTCGCTGCGTCGATCTCGATAATATCAAGATGAGTTGACTCATCGGTGTATGGCAGACCGTTGATCTCGTGCGCCAAGATACGCGCGATCGATGTCTTACCCACTCCACGTGGCCCCGTCAGGAGATAGGCATGGGCAATATGCCCACGAGCAATTGCCCGCTGCAAAATCCGCGTGATATGCGACTGCCCCACAATCTCATCAAGCGACCGACTCCGATACGTCCGATATAGTGCTCTGCTCATTTGCTATATTATACCGCAGAATGGATGGAGATGCGATCGAAGTGTTAACTTCTGCATTGATCCTATACATGCAATTGTACAAAACCGCCACAGGATGGTAGTATGTGGTCTGTAATTAGTAAGCAAGGAGTCTCATAGATGATCGATATGAACAACCTCAACCAACAACTACAACTCGGCCGCGAAGAACTCGCTGCAAACGACAAAGCAATCCTCTCACTACAGCGCCGTATTGCGATCTGGCGAGCAATGATCGATGAGAACGACGCCGACCTCTCGTATCAAATTCGCCTCCGGCTCAATACAATGTGTGTCCGCCACGTACAAGATGTTTGGTATCGTGCTTTCCCTGATGATTCTGGAGTCGAAGATCTTCTCACGCTCGCACAGAATGTTGCAGATGGACAGGCTGATCCAGTAGAAGCAGAGGAGCGTGCACGTAGCTACTTTGAAGAGCTCCTCTTCGATGTGGAGCTCGACAGCATCACCGAGCCAGCAACCTTCGTGGCCGATGCCGCAGCTAGTGCTGTGATGTCAGCCTGCCACCGAGATCTGTACTACGAAGTCGATATGGATAGCGATCTCAAGGATGACGATTTACTGCCAGATTCCCTCGATTTGAGCTACGCCTGCTCGGCTGCTGCTGCTCGCGGGTTGAATTGGCAGGCTGCAGAAGATGTTGATGTTAACGCTCGTCGCGCATTTTGGACATGGTATCTTGATGAGGCAATTCCTGCAGCAGTAGATGGTAAATCACTAAAATAATTCACTATCAAGCAGTAGTCAATTTATTTTGACTATATGCCTAGTAGATAAAACGTATAAAATTACGCCTTAAAGCAACAACCGCTCCACATCGTAACGGTTGTTGCTTTTTATAATGTACCTGTAGAGGTATATCTGCTACAACGGTGCTTCCACCGCTGCCCACGTTGCGTCGGGTTTGTCCTCAGGAATGATGACAGTGACCTGATGACCAATCTCAATCCGGAAGAATGTCACACTTGCCAGCAGGATCCGATATTCTCTCCCCTGTGCTTCCACGTAGTATGCACCATCGTGTTGGGTGAGCGTGCCGATAATCTGCTTGCGCTCCACTCGCTTGATTTGCTTGTAGATAAAGCCGCCATCGTCAGCAATTGTCAGCTTGAGCTTGTCGCCCTCAACAAGCTTAGACTTGCTGGCATAATTGGCTGGCACGGGATAATTCTTGCCATCGGCATCGACCATTACCTGCCCGTCAAAGATACCTTCGACTATTTTGCCTGACACTTCTTCACGACTATTACTTGGCACGACGACTTCGCCATCGTCGCCAATAATACTCATCAATAATTCCTTTGCAGCGGCTAGGTTTGTCTCTGCCTCTTGAATCAGCGATCGCAATCGCTTCACCTGTTTCTCTGGTAGTTCAGACATATTTTCTCGCAATTCCTTGTCTGTTTTCTTAGTTATCAACCCATTATATAGCGATGGGGTGGGGCCTTGTCAAGGCACTTGGTGGTTATCCACAGCGATAACAGGGGTAGCCAGTAGTTCGTTGTAAAAATAGTCAGATGCTTAGAGCGCCACCCACCTGGAGTGACGCACAGCAATCCGGAGCAGTGAGCTCAACAGATTGCTGTGCGTGGGCACCTCCTTTCGTCATCGGCTACTAATCTCTGACGGGAAACCGCGGAGCTTATCATAGCTGCAGACGGTTTTCTTGAGCAACTGGTCGATGTGAACATTGCAGAATATTGCTACATGAGAGAGAGTAATTCCCAGTAGTCCAACGATCGACCAACAGATCGTCCCGGCGATACTAATATGCAAGTTATAGCACACAGTAGCGATGAGACCTATCATCTCAATTATGTAGCCAGAAAAGACTACCTGACAGAGACGTATAATCGCTCTGTTTTTATCTAGCACTTTCCATCGCAATTCTCTACTGGCAATGACTAGCAGAAAATACCACGGCAATGGCCCAATAATCAGCAGGATGATGGCAGTGACAGTCATGCTACTCATGATATTCTCCCTTCCTCGGAGGTGCAAACCCTCTGCGGTCGCAAAAGGTTAATATATATATATATATCAATACACGGAGGACTTGTCAAATTTTCGTAAATTTAGCTACCGCGCGCTACGTTTTCAGTTCTAAATCTTTCGCACTGATTCCATTCTGAACCCTAACCAGAAACACACCCAAGCGGGTGTGCTGATGGTATCAATGCGGTCGGTAGGGTGATTACGCCAGTTCGACGGTAGCGCCAGCCTCTTCCAAGGTCTTCTTGGCAGCTTCGGCGTCGTCTTTGCTGACCTTTTCTTTGATTGGGCTTGGTGCGTTGTCGACCAAAGCCTTTGCCTCACCCAGGCCAAGGCCAGTGAGTTCCTTAACAGCCTTGATGACGGCAACCTTTTGGCCACCAACTTCTTTGAGGGTGACGGTGAATTCGGTCTGCTCGTCTTCAGCAGCACCAGCGTCGGCGGCTGGGCCAGCGACAGCAACTGCAGCAGCGGCTGGCTCAATACCGTATTCGTCCTTGAGGACATTTTTGAGTTCGTTGACTTCCAGAACGGTCAAAGCAACCAGTTCTTCGGCCAGTTTTTTCACATCTGCCATGATGGATTCCTTTCAATGATGTGCGGTAGAATTATCGCACGAGTTATTGTCTGCATAGTGCAAACGTTAGTACAATGCTGCGCTTGGTTACGCAGCTGCTTTGGCGTCTTCGATGCCATCGAGCAACGCATGAAGGTTACCCGAAAGTGCGTTGGTAGTGTCGTGTACTGGCGAGAGCAGCTGTGCCACCACTTCGGCCACCAGCTGATTCTTGCTTGGCAAGCCAGCCAGTGCAGTAACGTCGGCTGTGTTGAGAGCTTCACCTTCGCCACTAAAGCCAGCAACCAACTGGACTGTTGGATGCGTCTTGGCAAACTCGTGCAACACCTTCGCTGCCATCACTTCGTCGTCTGGCGAGATTGCATAAAGCAACTGCCCAGCCAGGGCCGAAGTGTCGGTATTTTTGTAGGTGTCATGCTGCGCAAAGGCAACACGCACGAGACGGTTCTTCACCACCTTAATGACAACACCAGCTTCGCGAGCTTCGCAGCGCAACGCCTGCAGATCTGCCACACTTGTCCCTTGGTAGGTCGCGACGGCAGTGCCCTTTGCCTCTGCGAGAAGCTCGCTTATTTCAGCCACCAAAGCTTGTTTTTTATCTTTGGAAATTGCCATAAGATAAAATCCTTTCTTTGGAGTTGTAATACCTACACACCGAGAAGGGGTGCAGTATTACTGGTTTGTTGTTGTATCCGACCGCATTGTTAACGTCCGACATATGCCGCAAAAAATCGCCTCTGCATGATTGCAAAGACGAGTCTCGAGTTTCGTATTAGAACGCTGGCGTAAGAGGCCACGGCGTATCCGAAATTCCCTCGGTAGCATGCTTATCGGCTGCTTTGTTATATACAACAGCCCGCTACGGTCTTTGGCAATGTCTGAGAAGGATTATAGCAGATGGTGGTGGGTGGATGCAAGGCGTGGAAAAATATTTGTGTCGGCGCGTAAACAGAGCGAGGAAGTAGCTTAGCTGTGCAGTTGTGCTTGGGCAAGCATTGCATCGATTTTGCGATTGGTATTGTTGATGCGGCTTCGGCTTGGTTGGTGCAGGCTTGTTTTGCCAAAATCTTGCTTACGCCTGTTGAGATTGCTCATGCGCGTGAGCTGCTCTTCTGTCGGCTGGAGCTGATAGCCAAGCTGCTTACCAAGCTTGTATAAGATATGTGCTGCTATGCCATGGCGTGTTGCCTTGCGATCCTCCTTGGTGAGGACCTGGACTTCAAAGGGCAAAATACCCGAGGCCTGATCCTCATACAGGCCTGTCATCTTAGCAACGCGAAAGCCTTTCTTGTTATCTTCCTTAAAATCAATGTACTCTTCAGCACGAGTACCCGGATAACGAGCCTCAAATGCAGCCTTAATATCCTCGATGAATTGAGTGTCTCCCTCTACCTTGAGTATCTTGTCTCGGCCTGGCGCAGCATAGGGGGTAATAATATAGTCATCATCCTCGTTGGTTGAAGTCTTGTTATTTTGCGTAGCTTTATCTTGTGGTGGCGTAACAATATCGTTATTGTTGATCATATCCAAGAACACATCAAGCAGTTCATCGCGATCCTCTGTAATGAATGTGATGCCATCAATATCGAACGGTACTTCGAGCGAGCTGTCTTTTTCTGGTGGAGACAATGAACGTAGTGTCTGTGGTGTAATATCGTCAAATTGCTCACAGAGCTCGTCGATGCATTGAGCCTTTAAATCGTCCAAAATCTTTATCGTGTTCTCGTCATATGCTTGCAAGTCTTCGTATGGTATGAATTCTCGCCCATCCTGACGTTCTTTCTCTTTAGCTTTTACACTATTCATCTTGTCATCATACGCTTGCAGTATGTCTGGTGAGATAGAGGTGCGGATTTTTTGATACTCTTCTCTCTTTTGTTTCTCTGCTTTTTTTGCTGCTTCTGCGAGCTTACGCGCGAGAGAGCCAACAGACTTGAGCCGCCATACCGCTCGGAGCTCAGTGTGCCACTTATAACTACAGTTACCATTCCCTACGACAATATTATGGTTCGATTCTTGGCCAAGGACAAGCTTGCTGTCACCTCCGCTTTTGTCTGTTTTGCCAATCATGCGCGCGAGAATTTTTTCTGTAATGTTGCAATAGTTTTGGTTGCGTTCTTCGGCAGTGATGACGTGACCTGGGTTGTCAGTATCGGTAGTACCCAGCACGCCAAATTCCGACAGGATGCGCTCAGCGAGATCCACAAAATGCCCTTGGCCGGTATTGCGCAGTTGGAGGCATATCACCTTGCTTCGCAGCGCCATTGCAAGCCCATCAAAGCCAATAATTTCGCACAGTGGTGCAAGCAATGCCTCGCTCTTGTAGGCTAGTTCATACGCTTCCGATGTATCATAGCGAGTGTTGTTAAGTTTATTGAGCGTGTTGACAGCCTCCATAAAAATAGTCGAAAGCCCAACGCTCTCTCCTGCATCTAAAAGGTCATCAAGATTGAGCATATTCATTGGCTGCTGCCACAGCTCTTGCATGAGGTTCTCTGCTTGCATGCGGTCGTGTGTTGCAGTCTCAAGAAGCTGACTTTGTTTCTGTTCGTCTGTAAGATATTGACTCTCCGCAGAGGAAGGCTTTATCCTTCCTTTTGATTTTTCGAGCTTTCGAGCTTTCGTAATGGCTGTGTATAGAGACTCTTTGTTCTGAGCGTCTGGGTCAGATGACATCTTCTGCGTATTAAGAAATTTACTCCAGGCGCTTGACAGCTGGCTGGTATCCTGCAGCATCGAAACGATTTGGTTAAACTTTTTATATGCATCTACTTCCCACTGTTTTTTATGATCTTCGAGCATCTTGTGGCGGAGGCTGGCAAGGTTCTCTGTTTTGAGCAGTTCATCACGATTGCCTGCTGTATACAATAAGTACGCAGTATATGCACTGTGATTGCTATATTTTGCAAATAGCTCTCCAGCAAAGTCTCGCATGAGGCTCAAGCCCGATACGATTCGCTTTGTTTTAGACTCTGGTGTGTTAGTGAGATTGAGCGCTTTTTCGTATAAATCGTATCGATCTTTATCAAAGCCCGCATTTGTCTCGTGCGCTAAGGTGTTATTTACTGGGTTAGCTCTACGCTCTTTTGTTGGATTCGACACAGTGCATACAACTGTAGCAAAGTTAATAAAAAATCACAAGGGTTGACCTCTGCAGGATGCATACTAATGAACTAATGCGATGCGTGAGGCTGGGCTGTTCACACTAAAGATACTCCTATGCTGTGTGAATATAAGGTTATTATGTAGGGGGTCAGGTACAGGTATATTACTAATATTACTTCTTGCTAAATAGCCCCATAGGGTATTTAGCATAATTATTTTAGATTAATGATCGATAGAACTTCTTGTTGTATCTGGTATGGCGACTTAAGCACTCCATCATCGCGAATGCACTGAATTGTAGGAATGTGGTAGTTTCTCGCGAGAATGCGATAGCCATCATGGACGCGCTGCTGGAAGTCGCTGCCCTGTGATTCGAAGGTATCTAGTGTCGCGAGAGTACCTCGCTGCTTTATACGATGCATGCGTTCCTGTTCATCGTCGAGCGTGAGAATGATGAGATGATTTGGCGTAAGGTAACGCTGACTAGTAAATAAGCCGGTAATGTGCCGAATATGTTCTTGACTCAGGCCTTCGCCATACCCCTGATAGGCGAGTGTCGAAAAATAATTACGGGACGCGAGGACAGTTTCGCCCCGCTCCAGCGCTGGTTGAATAATCTGCTGCCATAGCTCGCGCCGTGCAGTGCTAAGTAGTGCAAGATTAATCTCTGGGTCGCGACGGAGATTGCCATTTTTGATAACAGTGCGGAGGTAGTGAGCAATTGGCGTGGTCTGGGCTGGGTCGTCGCTGCTCGGCTCCTCCACAACTGTCACTACGTAGCCTTGACTTTGATAGTGTTTGGCAAGAAGCTCTACTTGGGTTGATTTGCCCGTGCCGTCAATCCCCTCAATGACGATGTAGTTACCTTGGTGCTGAGTCATTTACATAACCTCTTATTTTCATTGCAAAATACCCCACGCCCTATATATCAATTTTTCGTAAAACAGATTCAGACGGTATAATGTCCTTTGTAATATAATCTGTGAAAATCTGTCCAGCTTCTTCTCCCGTAAATACCTCTTCTGGATGAATGCGTATCGTAAATGGTTCGCCATCGCGCTGCCAGGTGAGTGGAATGAATCGCTCTTTATCAGCCACTGGCTCTCGGGCAATCACATAGTGGATATATGGATACTGAGCTGTATGATTATCTGGATCTGGCACGCGCACTTCTATAGTCATGCCGGTATTCGACCCAGTACATTGCATGTAGTAGCCATCAGCCAAGCTATCCTTTGGCACATTCTTTGGATGGTCAATACCATCTGGCAAGGCCCACACACAGATACTAAAGCAGCGGTTGCCATCGAGGACAGTTGGGTCAGCAATAGCCTGGCTCACCTTTTGTGCAACCTGCTCTGGTGTCTGTGGCTGCAAAAATCGCTCAAGATAACCAACGCTACCAACGAGTGAGTAGACATATTTTTTCATATAGCACCTCCGTTACTATGGTGATGAATGAAATAGTATGAGAGTATCACCACTCATTCCATCATATCATGTATAGGTAGGCACATAAATAATACTGCCAGCTTCTCCGACTGGCAGTATTATATAGCGAGTGCGATACTCTTCTCTTAACTAATCGAGTTTGTGCTCAACCTTGATGCCAGGTCCCATCGTCGTTGCAGCTGCGATGGATTTGACATATACACCCTTGAGCGAGCTTGGTTTCTGAGCTTGCAAGCTGGCGAAGAAGGCATTGGCGTTAGCGCGGAGCTTCTCTGTACCAAAGCTTACCTTGCCGATACTGAGGTGAATCGCGGCTTGCTTGTCTACGCGGTACTCCACCTTACCAGCTTTTGCCTCAGTGACGGCAGTTGCAATGTCAGTTGTTACAGTACCGCTCTTTGGGTTAGGCATCAGACCCTTCGGCCCAAGCAGACGGGCGTATTTACCAAGCTTTGGCATGTACTGCGGGGTGGCGATCAAAACGTCAAAGTCTAACGTGCCTTTGTCGAGCAACTTGATGATAGCTTCCTCGCCAGCAATGTCTGCCCCTGCTTTGGTAGCAGTTGCAACCTCGGCTTCTGGTGCAAAGACAGCAACGCGAACAGTTTTACCTGTGCCGTGTGGCAGGACGACTGTCGAGCGGATATTTTGATCGGCCTGGCGTGGATCAACACCAAGGCGGACGTGCAGCTCAACACTCGCATCAAACTTAGCAGGATTGGTCTCGGTTGCCAGCTGGAGTGCTTCGTCCAGCGAGTATGCCTTGTCTTTCTCAACCTTCTCAGCCAGTTTGCGATAGGCCTTACCACGGCGCTCGATCAGTGGGCGAACCTTTGGCGCGGGCCCTTTCTTGATAGCTGCATCGACATCACCTTGAGGGGTTGTGTCGCCAGCCTCTTTGCGGGCTTCTTTCTCGGCCTTGGCCTCGGCTTCGTCGAGAGCCTTTTGGCTACGCTTACCAGCCTTTGCAACAGTAGCCTCGCGCTGGGCAATGACATCCTTGTCATTTGCTGCAGCGATAGCTGCCTCAATCTCTGCAATAGTGTTTTTTTCTGAAACATCGAGTTTCAGCTCTGCTGCTTTTTCAAGCAGATCGGCTTTTTTTGCCATAGTATCCTTTCTGTGGTGCAAGCGGCTTGGGTGCCTCCCACGATTACTCATTAACCATTCTAGTATAGCACATATGGCCCCGCAGCATGAGACAATAAACTTGTACAATGCGAAAATAACAAAGTGGTTATTTTGAGCACGTGTCACCAATTGTGCTATAATGAGAGACGTTGTCGGGGTGTGGCGCAGCTGGTAGCGCGTACGGCTGGGGGCCGTGAGGTCGCAAGTTCAAGTCTTGTCACCCCGACCATTGAGTCAACACTCAAACCCACGTCATGGAAGCCCCATGGCGTGGGTTTTTGCTTGTTTTTGCTGGGTTTTGGGGCAGGAAGGTCATCGTCTGGCAGACCGTGCAAGCCTGGCCCTTCTGGCGCTGAGACGACGAGGTCACTTGGCTGGCTCAATGTGACTTCGTCGTCTCCAGAGGCTTCCAGGCTGCTATCCAGCTGTCGCACTACTTGCCATTGCGAGACATAAAGTTTTTGCTGATCAGTGTTGAGTGGCTGATAGTTGATGCCTCAGTCAGAGATACCATCGAATAGTTTATGGTGTAATTGGTAAAGCAAGGTAGCACCTCAGTAAGCCAACTACCCTATCGCGAATGTGATACCAACCACTTTCATTTATGTTAGCTTCGCCACAAGATTATCGGTCAAAACCACTTTCCCGCGCAAAGGTGTTCAGTTGCTACTTGTCAGCTTCCGCAGCCACCACACCTTGAGGTTCATGCTGTCAATAATTGCTTGAGATCACTGCCGACGTTGTGTTCGTACTGCTGCTATGTCTATTGGTTAGTATAGAAATATATGGTATGTAGAAGTGATTGCATCAATATCCCAATCTCACAGCCTTTACATGGTATATCTTCTATGGTTATATAGAAATATGGCCGAGAAACGACCTTCATCTATTATATAATACAGGAATTACTAACGACCGACTTCAACGCTGCCGAGGAGTGGATCAACAGCTCGTGGTACTGGATGAGAAGATTATTCAGGTAGGCCTACAGGGCCTGATCAGTTGACTATTGGCTAGATGTGGAGGAGAATAACGAGTGAATCGACAGAATATGGGTGCTGTAATCGAGTCGAGTAGTCGCAAAGTAGCAGGGCTAATAAATAGCCGCGTTCTGGCGCTTGTGCTCGTCTGCACGGTGAGTTTCATGAACGTCCTGGATATCACGGTGGTGTCGGTGGCACTGGGTGATATCGGGCAGAGTCTTGGTGGGTCGCAGAGTGAGTTGCAGTGGGTAGTGGACGCTTACACGCTGCCGTTGGGAGCGTTTCTGATGTCAGCGGCGACTTTGAGCGGAAGTCTGGGGCGGCTGCGATTGTTCCGATGGGGGCTGGTCCTGTTCACAGTGGGGTCAGCCGTGTGCGCATTGGCCCCTTCGATGGCTGTACTCAACGCTTTCCGGGCTCTTCAGGCGGTCGGTGGGGCGATCTTCCTGGGCGTCGGCGTTCCGATGATCTCTGATCGCTACCCCGCTGGACGCGAGCGGGCACGAGCTACTGGGATCTACGGGCTCATCTCAGGGTTGGCTATCGCAGTGGGGCCACTGGCAGGCGGTGGTTTGGTCTTAGTCGCTGGGTGGCGCTCTATCTTTTGGATCAACGTTCCTGTGGGGGTAGCATCTTGGCTGGCGTCGTGGTACGTGAAGGACCGAAGTACAGACCGTAATAACTCAGGAGTAGATTGGCTTGGGACATTGCTGGCAATTCTTGCTGTTGGAGCAGTGACAGTGGTCCTGCTGGAGGGGTCGGCCTGGGGGTGGACTAGTGAGCGCACGCTTGGTGGCGTTGCCGTCGGACTGGCCGCGATGGGGCTGTTCATGGCCGTCGAGCGGCGCTCGGACTCACCTATGGTTCCGGGACGCCTACTGACTGACCGGCTCTATGTGGTGAGTATCCTGACCGGCTTTGCCGTCCAGGCTGGTCTGGTGGGGCAGATGCCCTGGCTGTCGCTGTATGCGCAGAATATCTACCTGTTTTCACCCCTGCAGGCCGGACTCTGCTTCCTCCCGTTCAGTCTCTGTGCCATCGCGGGGGCGTGGCTGTTTCGTGGCGGTAATGGGCGCTGGGCGCCGTCGGCCAGGCTGCTGGGAATCCTTGTCGTCGGGTGCGCGGCGCTGATGTCATGGGTACTGTTGTACGGCTCATCGACCTGGGTGGTGCTCCTGCCGGGCCTGATCCTGGCGGGCATTGCGGTTGGCGCTGCCGGGACCGTGGTCAACGAGCTGGCGGTCGCCTCCTTCGAGGGTGATGAGGCAGGTGCGGCCTCTGGGCTGTCCGCTGCGATGAGGCAGATCGGCGTGGTGCTCGGCGTGGCTGTCTCCGGCGTGGGGTTCGGTGGTGCGAGTGAGCACGTGGTGCGTCATCAGTGGCCGGTGGGTGCGCAGGAACTTGTCAGCAGCGTGCGCTCAGGACAGGGACTGCGTACGACGGCTAGTGCTCCCGGTGCCGGGCGCAGCCTTCTTGCCGACGTCGTGCACCGTGCCACCGACTGGGGAATGGTGACCAGTTTCGCGATCGGGCTGTTCATCATGCTAATGGTGCTGGTGACCGGTGTCCTGTGGCTACGACGAAGAAGGCCTTGACATGCCCGAGCAATACTCAATCTAATTTCTAATTACTTAACTCTCAACGCTTGGAACGGTTCGTGTAGGTTGGGAGTATGGTGTGTCTTGATGGTGTTTTATTCTATAAGTGTGAAAGGACCTCTGTAGGTTTATAGATCACAGCTCTTCCCTTAGGTCGATATGTTGCCATTTTTTCAATGAATCTGCAGAGGTGGATGATACAGACTAACGATACGAAACGCCCACGCTAGTCCAAGTGCGCCAACGATAATCAATACACTCATCGTTATCTCTACCTGCTTGTAATGTCGCGCATGAAAGCGAGGAATAGTGGCAAGCACTGCAATGAGGAAGCCCAATGCTATGGCTGCTGAGGCAGGAATGAATTTATGTCCAATTCGGAAGGCACATGCGCCCATTAAGAACGCTGCTGAGCCATAGATGACGCGCGAAATAGGCCTCCTACCACGGCCAAGCCATAGCACGCCAGCCGCGAAGCAGGCTGCATCCATACTGAAAATTATGGTAGCTGCCCAAACTGGATCTATTCGTGTGTAGTGAGTTGTATGGTAATTGACTATATATGATATCACCTCTGATATCAGCGCAACAATGACAAAAATTAGCCATAGCCGTACCATCTGCTTAGTGCGACGCACTGGTATATTTTGTGGTTGCTGGACGTGGGTGGATGACATGCTCATGATTTTTCCTCTTGTACTATAATAATATTCTTAGTCTGAAGGTGGCTATATTCTCGGGTATCGTATTACTGTTCTCTTTCTTCGTCGCTGGCACTACTATACTACTCTTTACCTACATTCCACTCATTTCAGCAAACTCATAGACAAATGCCCCGCTGCTTGGTGAAAAACAAAATACATCGTTAGTGCGATGACTCGACGAATAGCGTGCCACGCAGCGGTTGTCACTGCTAATGGCTGCTCGAGCTTGATCACGAAACTTCTTTGGTGGAATAGTATGGTTGCCAAGGATAGCGGTGTCTCGAAATACCGACTCATGGTGAGGGAGGTTGTCTCTGTAATGATACCACCCCGAACAACCGTGCGGGCAATCAGTAAAGGGCTGGATAGTCAGCAAGCGATCGCGCGTCGCTTTGTCGGTGATGGTACCAATAACCATACCATTATTGCCATCCCAGCCGTCTATCGCGTACCCCGACTGATAGCTCACATCCATATGGCGAATTGCATCGTGATCGAAGCGATTATAGAAGATCGTCGTTGTGAAGCTACCAATCGTCCCCTCATATAGCCACCAGCCAATCGCCGCAACGACGAGCACGCCAAGGATAAGGATTGGTATGGAGATTTTGTCGAGGAGGAGTTTACGCATATTGATTATTGTAAACTACTATTGCAAAATATGTCAATTTATACCAAAAATACCTCTGCGTGCAGAGGTATTTTGATGTGCACCTAGGTGGATTAGTCAGTAACTTCCACACCCATGCTGCGAGCAGTACCCGCCACCGTCTTGATGGCTCCTTCGAGACTGATGGCGTTGAGTTGCTCCATTTTTGCCTGAGCGATCTCCTCAAGCTGTGCTCGGGTGATCGTCCCAACCTTGTCGCTGTGTGGCTTGCTGCTGCCCTTCTTGATGCCGATTGCGGCCCGGATCATATCATCTACGGGCTGGCCGAGGCTGCGCCATGCAAAGGTGCGATCCTCAAACACTTGGATGTGGACGATGACGTCCTTGCCCATATCTGCCTTGGTGGCGTCGTTGAATGGGTTGATGAAGTCCATCATATTCAAGCCCCACTGACCAAGTGTGCTACCAACGGGTGGCCCAGCGGTGGCGCGGCCAGCTGGAATACGAAGCTTCAGGTTGCCGATAACTTTTTTTGCCATTATTATTTCCTTTTACTCAATTACTACTGGTATTGAGTGCGTAACGTTGCTATTATAGTGGATCGCTCATGCAAATGCAAACCGCGCGAGGCTTATACCTTCTTGACCTGCAGAGCATCAAGCTCAACTGGCGTATCGCGGCCAAACATGCTCACCATCACCTTGAGCTTGCCCTTGGTGGTGTCGATCTCACTCACGGTGCCATCAAAGTCTTTGAATGGTCCATCAATGATGCTGACCACTTCCCCTTCGCTAAAGTCAATCTGGTGCTTGGGGTCTTCCACGCCCATGCGCTTCTTGATCTTCTTAATCTCAGCCTCGCTTACAGGGGTTGGCTCGGTGCCGCTCCCCACAAAGCCCGTGACGCCAGGCGTATTGCGTACAATGTACCATGTCTCGTCGGTGAGCTTCATCTCGACCAAGACATAGCCTTGGAAAATCTTAACTTCAACGACTTTGCGCTTGCCATTTTTGATCTGGATCTGCTTCTCCTTAGGGACGATGGCATCGAAGATTTTGTCGGCCATATCAACGGCCTGAATGCGCTGGCGGATGCTATCGGCTACCTTCTCTTCGTAGCCACTGTAGGTGTGGATAGCGTACCATTGCCGTGTGCTGTCGTAGCGTTTTTTTGTCATTGTCTACCTCCCCAGGATAATTTGAAATAGATATTTAAATGCAGCATCGAGCAGCAAAAGCGTCGCACTAAACACTGCAATAAAGCCAAGTAGTGCACCAGACATTTTCCATGTTGTTGCGCGATCGGGCCAACGCACCATGCGTAGCTCATACCAGGCTCCAGCAAAGTAATTGCGAATCGCTGAGAATGGGCCACGACGCTGACGCTTTGGCTTGGTTGCTTTTGATTTTTTTGCCTCGGTTTTGGCTGATGCCACAGAGGTTGTCTTTTCTTTTGATGTTTTAGTTTTGGTGGGCGTGGTGTCTTGCGCGGTGATGCGCGTCACGCGGTTGGTTGATGATTTTTTGCTTGGTTTCGCCACAGCATACTCCCCAAATTTAATAGCCTGTCTTTGCAGGCTGTCAAGCCCTAGTGTAGCGCGCTATAGTGAGGGTTGTCAAGAGATGAAAGCTCCAATCTACTCTTTTTTCTTCGTTAGCACTTACACGTGCTATCGCTGTTATGCGGCTCAGCGAGAGGTAACTAGTGGCAAAACGAAGTGTAGCAGCCAAACTCCTCCAGAGAATGCGGCTAAGATTTCTTATGCTTCTCACGCAGTGCTGCTTGCTGGGCTGCTGCGGGTAGTGCAAAGAAGAAGGTTGAGCCATGATTAAGCTGGCTGGTAAACTCGATGCGTGTACCGAGCTTGCGCGCGAGCTTGGCAGCAATGTAGAGGCCAAGGCCAGTGCCGCCAGTCTCGCGTGTGCGGTAGTCTTCGCTGCGCCAGAAGCGTTCGAGGATGTGTGCTTGGTCGCTCTTGCTAATGCCAATGCCAGTGTCGCGCACAGCGATGATAATGCGATTACCCTTCTTGCGCGCACTGAGGTGGACCTCTCCTTCTTTGGTGTATTTGAGGGCATTAGAGAGGAGATTTTGGATAAGCTCGCGTACATATAGTGAGCTTGCGACGACATGGCCCAGCCGCGGTGATGTCTCGAGCGTGAGAGTAAGCTGCTTTTTGGCAGCCTGGGAACGATATTGATGGTACAGGTCGTCCATGAGCGCACGGACATTAAGTAGCTCTGGCATGTCGGCAGCACCACGCTCGGCTTGTGCAAGAGTGCTGAGGTCATTAACCATCTTGGCCAAGAACACAACTTGCTCGTGGGCTGCATCGAGGTGATCTTTGAGTGTGTGCTGTGGCATATCGCGCCGGTGGAGCATGAGCTGGATGTTGCTCAGTGCCCCTTCGGCTGCCGTCAAAGGAGTGCGAAGCTCATGGCTCACCACGCTGATGAACTCATCGCGCTCTTCTTCAAGCGACTTTTCTTTCGTGATGTCGCGTAGGATGAGGACGTAGCCATCGCTTGAGTCGCTCGCTGTATTAACTGCTCGAATTGGTGAAAATACGATGCTCAGGCGGAGCATCTCACCCGATACTTCCATCCATACATCATCGCGTGTTTGCGTAACGGTTGCAGCGTGGAGCAGACGGGTCAGATAGACTGGTTGCTTGGCGCTATCGCGCAGTGGAAGGATGGTATCGATTGGCTTGCTATGCGGGCTTGTATTGGTATCAAGCAAATCGAGCGTTGCAGCGTTGTAGAGTTGGATAATACCCTGCTGGTCGGTTGCGATAATAGCGGTCGCGAGATTGTTGATAATCGTCAGAAGCCGATCGTGCTGCAAGGTCATTGCCTCGCGACTGGTATGCAGTGCCGAGCGGTAGAGATTGTGGCGATATGCAAGGGCAACAATGACCACACCAAGCATAAAGGCCACTAATGTTGTTGTAGTAATATCAACAATACTCTGTGGCGTCAGCCAAAATGCATCAAGCGCTGCTGTAATAAAAAGCACGAGTGCACTGAGCAGCCACCCAGAAAAGCCAGCATAAGCAAAAGCTGCCAGCATAAACAGCGACCACGCACAGGTAAACGGCACTGCTACGCCAGAGATGCTCAGGAGGTAGCTCGAAGCCAGCCCATGATATAAGACAAGCTGCCAGGCTCGCTGCTTGTTCGTCTGCGATGAGCGGAAACAGGTGTAGAGACCAAGAGCAAGCCAAGCGCTGGCCGCTGCATAGAAAGACCATTCGCCTGCCCCAGGAATGCGCTGCATTGCATCAAGACCGAGAAGTTTGCTGTACGCAAAAAGCAAGAGTGGAAAGACAACGCTGCTGACTCGCACGACAGTACTAGTTTGGCTATTGGTAGCGTATGGCGACACGCTTCTAGTATACCTGGAGTATGACGGTAGGCACAAGCGTTTTGTGTGACATTTGCTGATGTTATATCATTGGTGTTTCGCGCTTGAGCCGCTGCCGGTGTGATCGGTAGTGAGGATCATACTGCTCTACTAGCCCCCAAAAAGCTGAAGAGTGATTCATGTGGTGGGTGTGGCAGAGCTCGTGGATCAAGACATAGTCAATTAGCTCATCGGGGAGCTTCATGAGCGCAATATTAAGGCTAATTGTACCTGTGCTGCTGCAGCTCCCCCATCGAGTGCTCGCATGGCTGAAGCGAATACGCTGGTAGGTTGAGTTAGTGCGTGCAGCAAGCTCATGGAGGCGCTGTGGCAAGTAGGCTTTGGCTTCGCGGCGCAAGATGGTTGCAACTTCTTGCCGGATAGCGCACTGAACGGCTGGCTCGTCTATGGTGTGTTCTGGTGGGAGAGAGACGAGCAGCTTTTGCCTTGCGGTGCGCACAGTGGGCCGATTGACCATCTGTGTGGGGATGACAGCGATCGAGTGGTGCTTACCTATTGTCTCTCCGTCTTGATAACCATGCACCGCGTGCTGGTGCAGGAGCTGGCGGAGTGCTTGACGATGGGTTGCAATGCTATGGCGGATGAGAAAGAGTGGTGCGTGCCGCGGGGCATTGGCATAGAGCTGGCCATTTGGTGAGAGACGTATTGTGATGGAACGCACCTTGGCGCTGCGCTTGATAGCGATATCACCAAATTCATCGTCGTGGAGCGTAGAAGACATAAATAAAAGCCTCCCTCCTTTTAACCAAGATGTTATTTTATTGTACAATGTAGCGTGTCGAGCGAATTTGCCCTCGCCGTGGGGTGCTTGACATAGCGCGCATTGGGTGGCTGGCTGGTGTCGGTGGTGGCACTTGAGTGCGCTGCTTTGCTGCTAGTGGAGCTGTGGCTGGTGCTTTGCTCGGCAGAGCTTCATCCTCAGTTTGTTGATCGATCTGCTTCAAGAAGGTAAGGGCAGCATGGGACTGTGATGAATACGGGTGCTTGCCGCTGATGACAAAATAGAGCTCGCCAGCGGTTGGCTCGCTAAAGCGCCGCACATAGTAATCAAACGCTTCACGTGAGAGTCGCTGATTCTTGACACTTCGGCTTCGGGCTGTCGTTACATCTGTTTGAACCCAAATAATCACTGGCCGATATCCTTCACTCCGTGCCCAGCGGACAAATTCACTTCGGCGAGCTCGGGTGTTGCTATCACCCTCGTATATGAAAGGCTGCTTGGTCTTAGCAATCTCTTGCAGAAATGTCTTCCCTACTACTGCCGCGGCTGTATCGTCTTGGCAGTAGCCTGAGAGCTCGTTAATATCAATAAAGGGTGAGCCAAAGGCCTTGGCAAACTGAGCGGCAAAAAATGTCTTGCCGCTACCGGGCAAGCCAACCATGAGTATTGCAAAGGGCCGAACTGGAGGCGTTGGTTGCATGTAATTTATTATAGCAGACTCCGCGTGGTGCGAGGGATTTTTAGCATAAACGAATCAATATTCGCTTTACCATATAAAGTTCTTCCGGTTTGGCTATAGATTTGATATACTGGAGACAGTACAGAGGGGCATAGTACAACGGCTAGTATAACGGTCTCCAAAACCGTAGATTGAGGTTCGATTCCTCATGCCCCTGCCACAATAGTATCCAACCTCCCTGACGGAGGTATTTTTTGCCTAAAGGAGTGATATACTGGAGTTATGTCAGCCCATGATGCCATTACCCACCGCGTCAAGCGTGTCGTGCGGCAGGTTTCGCCAGCGGCTTTTGCAGAGCGTTCGGCAGCGCGCAAGATAGTGCAGCAGTTTGCCGAGCAAGCTGGCTTAGTTTATTTTGGGACGATCAACCCACGAGATGACGACTACCACCCAATCCGCGGCTACACTATGTCGACGACTCATCGCGACCGGCACTATAGCGTGGGTAATATTCGCGGCTATAATGTCACGCTGGTGTCGCGGCGAGATATGGTGCGCATTGCTAATAGCCCCAAGCCTTCGCCTCAACAGTGGCTGATAGTCGCGGTAGATATGTACACGCGCCGTGATGTACCGTATATGTTTATTGGCCGACAAGGCAAGATTGCTAGCTACCCGAGTTACAAATTGCAACCACTTCGGCTCGGGATGTTTGGGCCGCAACCAGAAGAATTTATGCAGAAATATACGGTGTATGGCGAGCTTGGGCGGGCAGTCGAGATAGAACGCTACCTCACACCTGATGTAGCATCGGTGATAGTGTCGCATTTTGATGATCTTAGTATTGAGATCTCGAGCGGTGTCCTCTATATCTATGCTGCTATGGCAACGCCGACGATGGAGCTGCTTGACCGGATGGTTTCTGACGGTCTATGGCTAGCAGCGACATTCGACGTGTTTGCCGAGCAGCTTGCCACTGCACAGGCTGAGCGCCATGCCACTATTCACCAGGGGTATCGCCATAGATAGTCTTGAGCACTGAAATCTGAGCGATAGTTTCCATACCCTTCCCCTCTTCTATCTTTTAAGAATACAGTAAGAAGTAATGCTACTTAAAAAGAAGTAATGCTACTTAAAGCCTTATCACTTACGCTGGTGATTAAGCATTTGCCAGTTGCCAGGTCTAGTGGTAGTCCTTTAGGAATGTCACCCAAATAAAATAGTGAGTAAAAACTAACGCAGAAAAACAGAGACTACAGGTAGTAACGTGTAAGCAATCGATCATAGAACCGCATCGGTCACTATACTAACTCTCACAATTGATTGCCGGCACAAAAACAGCATTCGTGAGTGAATGCTGTTTTTGATTATTATTGCGATAAGACTAGCCTTTGCGCGGCTTAACCTCGTTACGGCCGAGCGATTTCTTCGTCTCTGTGTAAGTAGCGTGCCGGCGAGCAATTGGGTCATACTTACGCAGAACGAGCTTATCTGGAGTGTTCATTGTATTCTTGCGCGTTACGTAGGTACGGTGTTTAGTGAGGTTGCTCACAAGAGCAATAATCTTTCGCTTGGTATTGTTCTTCTTTGCCATTTCTTTACTCGTTAGATTTTATAAAATATCTTGGTTGATTATAGCATAGCCTATGGTGTAATGCTAGTGGCGACGGCGATTTGCTACTCGCTTGTGGTATAGGCGGCCCAGTTCGCTTGCTCATCAGCGCTCAGTGCTCGGGCCTCAGTGATCACAGCGGCAAGCTGTGAGGCGCTCACGGTGAAGGTTTCGCCACTGTCGATTTCATCACGCTGCCCCATCAAGGCCACTAAGCGGTTCTCGGCATATGCCGCCTGTGCAGGGTTAAGCTGCTGAGCTTGATGATGACTCTTGATAAAGCGCCGTGCCAAAAGCGACTGTGAGTCGCCATCTTGGGCAGTCAGCATAATTGGCTTTTGCTCTGGTGTGGTAGCTTGGTTCTTCTTCTCGGAATGAGCTGGAGTGTGCTGCGCTTGCGATTGACTAGAGGTAGTTGCTGGGCGGTTAGCCTGCTTCTTGTCTGTATTGCCGCGATTATCACGTTGCTGCTGCGGCTGTGGAGCAGTTTGCGCAGGGCGGTGCGGAGCTTCTTGTGGTTGCTGAGCTGGGATCATTGCCACGACATATGCGAGTGGCACTGTAATGAGCAGCAGGACAATTGCCGCGAGACCAGTTGCATATTGACGAAGTGCGCTCGATGGAGCGGGTGCGTGATGGCGAGTGAGTGTAACGAGTGCCCATAGTTTGCTCGTGAGCGCGAGGCTACCAGCGATAGGAAGATAGAGTGGCAGGAGCCATAGGTCGCGTGGGTGATGCTTAAGGTGTGGAATATTGCGCACCGCCTGCCATATAAGCCAGCCAAGCACGAACCCAAGGATCGTTACGCTGCTCCAGAGCGTTGCAGTAGTCGCTGCCCCAGTCAGAGTACTGTATACGTTGTTGACGAGCGTGCTACTAAGCACGATCAGCGCCCCAAGATAGAGCAAGCTCGCAAAGCAAAAGCCAATGTGCGTAAGCCAGACAAGTAGCCCCGCCTGCCGGATGCGTGCGTGCTGATGCCAGAGTTGCCAATAGGCGGCGCGGCTCAGCTGGGTATAGCTGCTTGCAATCCGGTAGAGTTCTGCCGGGTGGTTGATCTGCGTGAGAGCACTGTGCTGGTAGGCTGCATGGTGTTGTGAAGGCAGAGACAGTGCGATACTTGATGGATGATGCACGGCACATGGCTGCGCTTCTGCACTGCTCTGGGTAACGTGCTTAAGAAGCTCAAGCCGAATGGCAAAGGTGTCACTCGTTATAGCATAAGCCTGGCCGTGGCGGCTCTGCATGGGCAAAATAACACGCTGCTGCATATCGAGGAGCCAACTGCCGATTCGCTGAGAGAGCGTCGTTCCACCAGTGTATTGTTGGCGGCCACTGACGAGCCCAATAGTTGACTCGGCAAAGGGTAAAAGGAGGTTAATTGTCGATGTCGTCCAGTACGCACGCGGAGTTGTGACAATCACAAGGCTCACACGCCGCACCTTTTCAATCAGTGAGGCAAGCTGCGCATCATAGCTCATCATCTCAGGCTGCTCGACCACTGTCGTCGCGTATTCCTTGGCGATTGCTCGGAGAGATTGGTGGGCGTGCGAGGCGTCGTTAATCGAGACGAGTAGCTGCGTTGGCTTGCTATGCTCTTTGATGCTCGCGAGGCAGCTCTCGAAGACTTCTGGATCTTCGTCCTCAGCAACAACCAAGACTGCGTATTTTTTGCGGAGTGTTGCAGTGTAGGTTTTATTCTTGCGAGCACTCGCCACGCGGAACCACCAACTCAGGGCGATCACGAGGAATATCACCCCTCCGACCCACCACCGATACCTGTCGATTACTTCCATACACTGTACAAAACCAGCCATTGCCATAGACTCCTCTTTATTTAATGGTTATTCTTATTATAACACGAAACTTTATCGTACAAACACTCTATCGACAAGAGATCGTTCGAACGATAGATAATATGTATTGTAGCCACGAATACCCCTATTTGTCAATGGATTCTAGGAGAATTATGTATAGACGTATCATAACCTCCCCAATTGCGGCATTGAGTATGGCGCAAAAAGCCAAGTTATAGATGCTATATGAGGTAGGCTGACCACTGGTAGAACTTCGCACGCTCTATAGACGAAGCAGTGGAGAGAAAGGGTGAGTGTGCTGGCAAAACAAGCACATCAAGAACCAGTAAGGCTTGCTGGTACGTATCTCGTATGGTAGAATACCAAGTAATGCCGCGATAGCTCAGTTGGTAGAGCGCATCCATGGTAAGGATGAGGTCTCGGGTTCAAGCCCCGATCGTGGCTCCATGGCTGAATTTGTTGATCACCCCACTGCCGGGGTGATCTTTGTTGTTGACCGATAGTAAGGATAGTGATGATGTTTTTTCGCTTACTAAGATATATGACGAGAAGTGCCCTTCCATGCTGCACACTATCAGCAACAAACTTAGACTGGTTGGCGGTGGCGTGGTAGCCGATAGACACGACCTGTTGGGGCTGGTGCTTGGTGACGGCCTCGCTGCGGAGGAGTAACTTCGGATAAGCCATAAGCTGCCGCTGCAGTTATTGGATGGTCGTCTCTATAAGGCTCAATTGATGATCGTGGAGCACAGTATAGGCCAAGTGGATAGTCGCACCGGGTGATTGACTGAGGTCCACTACCGAGAGAATTCGATTTATCGTAGGAGCGAGTAGTAAATATGCTAATAAAGTCGATTTGTTTTTCTCTTATGGTCGACGACATTAGTGAGTTACCTGGCTTATACTGAGCATATAGCAGTGAGCTGGGCGCATTGTGGAGTATTTCCAACTCCATAGCTAGACAGCCAAGTGTATTGCGGATGGCGAGGATTTTATCACGGCCATGAGTGATTTCCTTGGCGTGGAGAGGGCTTTTTGCGGACCCACTCATCTCTACCTCGCGACCCCATTGCACAGTAAATGGTGTGAGGTCGCGGGCAAGTTGCTCGACGTGGTTGGCGATTTTGTCGCGCTGTTTAGTGTCTACCTTGCTATCCTTTCGCACAACAAGGGATGGAAAAAGTGGTATAAGAGGATGTCTGCGAAGCTCTTCCTCTGATATTGGCCACTCGGTTGGCTGGTAATCTTCCCGTACTTGACGAGCCTGTGGTGGCCTATCGAGCGTAGCGGCAATAAGAATATGATCGAAATACTTTTTTGTCATAGAGTGCAGTATATCGCAAAAGTCCTTTTATTAACAGAGGTACGTTGCATGATCGTAAGAGATTGTGTGATTTGTGTTTTTCGCACTTTGACATTGGCAAAAAATTTGCTATACTAATTCACAGTTAGTTCATTTTATTTGCCGGAGTCGTCTAGTGGCAATGACAGGAGACTGTAAATCTCCCGCTTTTTAGCTTCGTAGGTTCGAGTCCTACCTCCGGTACCATTTCTGCCGCTTTAGCTCAGCTGGTCAGAGCAACTGTTTTGTAAACAGTAGGTCTACGGTTCGAATCCGTAAAGCGGCTCCATACGTATATCGCGAAGACTTTCTTACGGAGGAGGTCTTTTTTGTTTTTGCAGTTACGTAGTAGCTGTAAATTGGTAGGAGCTTATTCCACTCTTTGTATTGGCTATTGTAAGAACAATGTTGGAAGCGTGGTAATTGTAACTACGTATTTGTAATGATATAGCGATATATCAATAGCAAAAGGGCTTACGCAGCGAGAAACCCTGCCCTGAGAATGTAAATAAGGCAGCATACATACTGCTGCCTTATTGATTGTACCTAGCCATTTTATAGTTATAACACGGCTACATCGTAATGCGGCGTGGCGCACTGCGCTGAATGCGATTGGCGGGCATTGGAGCTCGTGCTGGTGGATGAACAGCGACGGACTGTCGACTATATGCGGCATTTGGCTGCGGCTGCGGAGGTGCTTGAGTATACGCTGGCGCTGCTGGAGCGGGCAATGCAGCCGGTGGATGGTAATACGCCGTTGAAGGTTGTTGCTCTACCTGCTGAGACGGCACAGTAATGCGTTGCTGGGGTTGCTGGCGAGGCTCTGGTTGTGCTCGGTGCTGCTGCTGCGGTGATTGCGCAGAGGTAGGCTGGGGCTGCATCTTGGTCCGAATGCGCTGAGCTTTTTTGTGGTCGCCAGCTCGTTCGTAGCCTTCGGCCAGGAGCTGATATGTTTGGGCACCAGGCTCTAGCTTGGCAGCTCGCTCAAGTGACTCTAGCATTTTCTTACTATGGCCGAGCTTTTCCTGTACCTTGGCATAGGCAATATGTCTGGCAGCGAGCTTGTCCTCCATTGCCAGTGCTTGCTCAAAGGCGAGAGCAGCTTTGTCGTAGCGCTTGGTCTCGTAGTAGATGAGGCCAACGTTGTGCAGGCTCGAAGCGCTTGGCTCCAGACTCTGAGCAATCTCAAAGCACTCGATAGCATCATCGAAGGCCTTCTGCTTGGCGTATAAAATACCGAGCCGGTTATAGGCGGTTGCATTCCGCTCGTCCACCCGCAAAATCGTCAGCAGTGCCTTCTCGGCGCGGAGATAACGGCGATCGCGCAGTGACTCCTGAGCTACCTCCCACAGGCGGTCGAGCTTGCCCGAGAGACGCATTGGTAATTGTGAGGTGGTCTCGGCAATTGATTGCTGCTGCCACAAGGCAAAGGCACCAGCGCAAGCTACCAATAATAATCCATACATAGTTATAGTATACCACATGCCAGCAGCTGAATCCGCACGCTGGCATTGGCAGTAATGCGCTCGTGTGCACGTGCGATACGCTCTGCCTGGGCAAGCAACTGCTGTGATGGCTGCGTCCGGAGTGAATGCCATGCAATGTGTAGCAGGCACTCAAGCAAGAGCAATGCGCGAGCTCGATCGTGGCTATAGCGCTGCCCAATCACGATGCGTTGGCGGGTAGCACCAGTGATATATTGACGTGCATCGGTCATTGCCTGGGCAATGGTGCAGAATTCCTCGTTATTAGCAGCCAAGCGTGCGATCGTCGCAGGCTGCTGCTGAGCAATGAACTGTAGCTGAGCACGATGCGTCGGGTCAATAATGCTAAGTTGATCAAGCTGAGTGGCCGTTTGGTCTGGCTGAGGTGGGATGATACGGACAGTCTGGACGCGTGAGCGAATTGTTGCCAGCAAGCGTTGGGGCTGATGACTAGTGAGGATGAGATGAAGCGCGTGAGGCGGCTCTTCGAGGAGCTTAAGGAAGGCATTTTGGGCGGCAGGCGTCATTCGATCGGCGTCGTCGATAATGACAAATTGCCGAGCTGTTGCCTTGCCTTGAGTGAGCGTATGAAGTGAGCGAATATCATCAACGCGGATCGTCCCGCGCTGCTGGTCGGCGTGACCCTGGCTGGTATGAGGCCGGAGGATAAGTGCGGTGCGGCTCGCAACCTGCCGTGCTGCAGTCATAAGCCCAAGCCCCGGCGCACCAACAAGAAGCAGCGATTGTGGTGGCTGCTGTGCAAGCTGCCGAAGGCGCTGCTCGGTGCGTGGGTTATAAATGAGCGATGGCATCAGCTCCCTCAGGAAAGAGTGCCATAAAGGCTGCTGGCGGCGGTGCAACAAAGGTCTGGCGCACACCAGCACGTGTCGTGATTTCAAGCTGATAGGCGTGCAGGAGGAGGCGCTCCCCTGCTGATCCATAGACGCGATCACCAACAATCGGCGTGCCAATATACGCCAAATGGACGCGCAGCTGATGTGTCCGGCCAGTGCGGGGACGCAGCGCGAGTAGGCTCATGCTGGGCTGCGAGGCGAGTACTTTGTAGATTGTTTGGGCAGATTTGCCACGTGGATCGGCTCGGAAGGTACTCGGTGCGGCCGGGTTACGCCCCAGCGGGACATCGATCTTGGCTTGCTGCTGACGGGGTTGCCCTGCCACAACCGCTAGATATGTCTTCTTAGCGTGGCGCTCGGCAAATTGCTTCTTAAGCCGTTGAAAGGCCTCAGGCGTACGTGCACCAATCATCACCCCACTGGTATCGCGGTCGAGCCGATGGACAATCCCGGGCCGATTTGTCTCCAGTCCAACCGAGGTATAACGCCGAAAAAAGTCCGCTACCGTAAACTCATCATTGAGTGCACCCTTACTATGCGTCAGGATACCAGCTGGCTTATTGATAACAATCACGTCATCATCGATGTAGAGGATCGGGAGGGTTTTGTCGCTATGGTCGGCCATATCAGGTAGGTTGATGGCGATGCTATCAGTCTCTGCCACGAGTTGGCGCGGCTGACAGATGACTCTATCGTTGACAGCGACGTGGCCAGCCTTGATGTGCTTTTGCCAAGTGGAGCGACTGGTCTCGGGGTGGCGCGTTGCAAGCAGGCTATCAAGGCGCTGGGTGGTGCGCTGCTGCTGAAAAAGGTAGACATCCTTACCCTTGAACGGCAGGCCGTAGGTCGCGATGTCACTGAGTGGGTTGGAGAGAATTTCCCCTGTTGCATCACTTTTTGCGGTGTAGATCTGCTGCATGATGTAGGGTGCATGATCCTCCGCTGTGTCGTCGATGAGCAAAAAGTACTGCCGTCGGTCGAAGCGAAAACGCACCAGCTGGTTGATGGGCTGTGGGTGGCTACTGGCGATTTGGTCGATGTGACGCGGGACATTATCGTCAGTTGCTTGACGAAACTGGCGTAAGATAGCAAGGAGGTCGCTTGATGTGATTTTCATATAATGACTCCATCTCGCGCTCTACTCATGATGTACTCCGCAGGCCAACCGCCTTTTGTACGCGGAGGAGCGTGGTGTTGGCGACCTCATTCATCGCTCGCTCAGAGCGCTCGAGAGTAGCAAGCAGTGTCTCGTCAGAAATGTTTGCGAGCCGCGCTTGAAAATCAGTGAGGAAAGCAGCCACTGCCTCAGCTACTGCACGCTTGAGTGGACCATATTGGGTCTGCCCTACCCACTCGGCATTTACCTCAGCTTGCGGGCGGTCGGTTAAGATTGCAAGCAGTTGAAGTAGATTGGTAATACCCGGCTGACGCTGCCAGTCGAAGTTGATAACGCCAAGCGAATCTGTCGTGGCAGCCATGATCTTTTTGCGCGCTTGGGCGGGGGTATCGGCGAGGTTGATCTTGGACTTTTGGTCGTTTGAACTCTTACTCATCTTCTTTTCTGGGTTCGTCAGGCTGCGGATACGCAGGCCAGTGTCGCGCTGGATGAAGGCGGTTTGCTTGGCAGTTGGCTCTGGAATAGTAAAGAGCTCGCCAAATTTACGATTCATACGCAGGGCAATATCTCGCGTAATCTCCAGGTGCTGGAACTGATCCTCACCGACTGGCACCCATCGGGCGTTATAGAGGAGGATATCAGCCGCCATTAGGACGGGGTAATTAAAGAGCCCAACAGTGACATTACTGTTATCAGCTGATTTTTCTTTAAACTGCGTCATCCGGCTCATCTCGCCAAAGCCAGTAAAGCAATCTAAAATCCATGTAAGCTCGCTGTGTGCCGGGATGAAGCTCTGCCGGTAGAGAAACGTATGTTCGTCGGTGATGTCGAGCCCTGCTGCGATGAAGTACTTGAGGTTGGTTAGCGTATTCTCGTAAAGTGTCGTGTGGTCGATTGGTGTGGTAAAGCTGTGGAGGTCGGGCACAAACATATTGAGCTGGTAGTGCCCAGCGTAGTGCTGCTGCAGCTGTACCATTGGCACAAAGGCACCAAGATAATTGCCAAGCGTTGGCTCTTCATTGCTACGAATTCCGGTGAGGATAACTTCTTTGGACATATATGTAGTATAGCATTTTCGGTGGCTAGTTTGAATAAGAGGTCAAAACACGCAGTATATGAGGTACTATACGAAACGATATCATTGACATAGTATAGCATTTCTGGTTAGCTAGATAGTAAGGATTCGTTTCGGGCAATCGAGACGAGAGGAGTTAAGAAGGACGACAGGAGAACACCACGAACGATACTCATAATGTACTGTGTATTAGATTTGCTAATGTCAAGAAAAATTTAAGGAGCACCATGCTAAAAACTATCAAAACGAAAAAAAATACGACAAAGTATACTCTTGTTGCGCTAGTGGCAGGCTTTGCGCTGCTAAGCGCGGGGTCAAGCTATATTTACGCACGATCTGCACAGAACTCCAGCAATAGCAATCTATCCAACATTACTGCCAACACTAATACCGATGGATTCCAGCAATCAAACCACTACAATACGCCAAAAGGCTTCATGAATGACATCCAGACAATCTTCAAAGGAACGGATGACTACTACCACCTCTACTACCTACTCAATAAAAACTACAAGTCGAGCAACGACGGCACTGAGTGGTATCATATTCGCACCAAGGATTGGGAGCACTTTGAAGATCTTGGTGTGGCGATCCCTAAGTTTGTTAACGGCTGGTCGGCAGTTGCCTCGGGCTCGGTGTATCAGAATCGTAATGGATTTTTCCGTGACTTGCCCAAAACGGCAATAATTGCCTACTTTACGAGCTATACTGAGACTGGTCAACACCAATATGTCGCATATTCACTTGATGATGGTCGCACCTACCACCCGTATAATCACAGCCAGCCAGTCATGAAGGCAAAGTCCAAAGAGCAGAATTTCCGCGACCCACACGTCTGGTACAATGAATCTACTAAGAAGCTGATGATGTATCTGGCTGAGGGTGATAAGGTTGGTATCTACTCAAGTACTGACGGAAAAAAGTGGGAATACCAGGGCGCGACCATGCTCAACGGTAGCACGCTTGCTGGCAAAGATCTTGGCCTTATCGAGTGCCCTAACCTCAAGAGTTTTTATGATCCACAAACAAAGACTACCAAGCACGTGCTGCTCTTCGGGGCTAATGGCTATCAATATGGTTCGACAACAGGCAGCTACTACATGATTGGCCACCTCGAAGCCAATGGTACCTTTGTCGCCGAGCAGCAACCAGAGCGGCTTGACCACGGAACGGATTACTACGGTGCTAATTACTACCAAGAAAGCCCAACACGCGTTAAGAGTATTGGCTGGATGGGTAACTGGGAGTATTCACAAGGGCAGATTCTGAAGGATGACGGCCAGGAAGCGAAGCATATCGGCTCGATGAGCTCAACCCATTCCCTCTCGATGACCCAAAAGGATGGAAAGTATGTCGTGCGGTCGCGCTTGATCAATAACAATGCGCGCACCAGCGGCCTCCGCACAAAGCACTCGGCCCGAACGTCGAAAACAGCACCTGATGGCTACCACAAAGAATTGCTCAAGGTCAATCGCAAAGCCTCACAAGAGATTAGCCTTCACTTTGCGAACAATACGGCCAATACGAAAGGCCATGTTCGAGTCTTTATCAATCAAAACGACAGTCGCGTGAGTGTTGACCTCAACACCGAGACCGGTACCTATGAGGTAAAGCGTAATAGCTCGAAGATCACTGGTGAAGCGAAAAATAAGTACGAGAAGGCGTATGCAGTATATAATAATTGGCAAAATCGCCAGCGCTACTTCGTCTATCTCGTCGCCGACAAAGGGAGCCTTGAGATTGCTATGCCAGATGGGCAGATCTATTCACTGATGAAGCTCTCGAGTGACCCAAATATGCAGGTTGTAGTGGAGTCAAGCACCGACAATAGCGTATCGGCAACGCTATGCGACTTCCAAAACAAAACGCGGTAACTAACTTAACATAAGAAGAGCTTCTTCTCTAGCAGACAATAAAGCTCCCTTGCTATAGAAGGGAGCTTTATTATATCAGGAAAGGTGTAGTAGTATGCAGCACGGTATCATACTATATAGGAATAGCAAGCTTATTGTTCGAGGTGTTTGGCAATAAGCTTGGCATAGCGTTTGCGAATCTCGTGGCCAGTGATGGCTGTCTCAATCACGACATTGCGACGCTGGCGCTGGATTGCCTTGAAGTGCTTTGGTATCATCACTGCATCGAGTGTGCCGTAGAGAATCGTTATCGGTAGCGGCGGGAGATTACAGGCATCACTGAGCGAGGTTTGGAGTAAAATGCTATTGCGTGCCGTCTTGGCGTATGGCGAAAACCCTTCGCGGCTAACATGAAAATTCTTCTGCGTCCGTTTGTATTGATTGACTGCGCCGATGAGCTTTGGTGATGCGTTGATCGCCTTAAGAAATCCTTTGCCAATTGTCTTGAGTAATGCCTCGCGTAGTGGGCGCTTAGCAATATCACTCGGTAGATAGATTGGTGGTGAGCACAGTACAAGCTTTTGGACGCGGCGAGGAAACAGCTTAGTGTATTCAATTGCGACTAGTGTACCAAGTGAGTGCCCACACAAGATTACCTGGCGCAGCGACGCAGCATGGCGAATCGTTTTGCGCAAGGCACGCGCATGATCAGTCAGGGTATAATCGAGCCAGGCAGGCTTGCGCGATTGGCCAAAGCCTAGCAAATCAACTGCTAAGACTGGTTGGTCGCCAAGCTGATTCAGCACATCTTGCCAAATATTATGATTTACCCCGATACCGTGTATAAGGACAATAACCGGCCGAGATATGTCGTGCCAATCGCCACATACTTGGGTATGCAGCGGATACGCCAGGCCAAATAGTTCGTGGAGTTTGTCGTACATACTAGTGTGATATTGTATCATTTTTGGCGGGCTTGCTGCAAAAGAATGGTGACATTATGCATATAAGGGACCTGTAGTAACACCTCTAGTGTCTAGAAGCTACTCTATCTCACCACCCTTAGTAATATTTTACTATAGCAAATACCCTGCCATGCTGACAGGGTATGTTATGAAGCAGGCAAAATGCTTAACGCTTCGAGTATTGCTCGCGTTTGCGGGCGCTGCGCAAGCCGTATTTTTTGCGCTCTTTTTCGCGTGGGTCGCGGCGCAAGAATTCGGCCTTCTTGAGTGTACCGCGCAGGTCTGGTGCGCCGACGGTAATCGCTTTAGCGATCGCCATCTTAATAGCATCAACCTGACCGCTGAGGCCACCACCCTTCACTAGGACAGTAACATCAAACTCTTTTTGCTTACCAACCAAGGCCAGTGGGTCAGTCACTTCAGCTAGCAATGTCTTGTTGCCTGACAGGTAGTCGAGCGCCGACTTGCCATTGATCGTTACATTTCCCTTACCTTTGACCAGTCGAGCGCGGGCAGTAGCGCTTTTGCGCCGGCCAAGACCATAGTCGTATGTTGCTTGTGCCATTTATTGTACCTCTACTTTCTCTGGTTGCTGTGCGGTGTGGGCGTGCTCTTCGCCAGCAAAGACGCGGAGACGAGCTAGGCGGTCTGCCGCAAGCTTGTTCTTGGGCAACATGCCCTTCACAGCAGCAGTAATGATACGCTCTGGTGCGTTTTCGCGCACTTCTTTGAGCTGAGCGTCTTTGATACCACCAGGAAAACCACTGTGATGGTAGTAGATCTTATCCGTCTCTTTCTTGCCAGTCACAACAGCCTTAGCCGCGTTGATGACGACAACATAGTCACCCCCGTCGACGTGCGGCGTGTAAGTTGGCTTGTATTTGCCGACCAAGTACTGCGCAATGGTTGTTGCAGTGCGGCCAAGTGGTGCTTGACTCGCGTCGATCAAAATCCAGCGCCGGCTAACATCAGCTGGCTTCTGCGAAAATGTTTTGTGAGCCATAACTACTTCGCCTCCTTTGTGGTTGCCTCGGGCTTAGGCATTGGTTTGAGTTCGTCAACAAACTCAATCACTGCCATCTGCGCACCATCGCCACGGCGCAAGCGTGTCCGATACACACGCACGTGGCCGCTTGATCGATGGCTGAGTTGCGGGGCAATCTGGTCAACCAATTTGATTGCCGCAGCTTGTGTGCTGAGCCCAGCAATGACAGCGCGGCGATGCGCGAGGTCACCCTTCTTAGCTTTGGTAATGAGCTTTTCGATGTAGCGCACCAACTCCTTGGCCTTTGGCAGCGTTGTTTCGATTCGCTCCTCAACAACCAAGCTGGTTGCTAGGCCTTTGAGCAGGGCTCGACGTTGATCGCGTTCGCGGCCGAGCTTGCGCCCTTTGTATCCGTGTCGATGCATTTAGAGCTCCAATTCTGCTAGTTTATCTTTTACTTCGTCGAGGGCTTTGCTGCCAAAGCCTTTGAGCTCGCGCAGGTCCTGCTCTGTCAAAGTGACAAGGTCATGAACAGTGCGAATCTCGTTGTTGATGAGCGCGTTTGCAGTGCGGGCGCTGAGGCCGAGGTCTTCGATCGAGGTATTCAACTCGTTATCTTCCTCAGCAGTTTGAGTGCCAAGCGCTGGTGCTGATACAACAGTTGTACTACCAGCCAAAGCGGTATACTGATTGACCAAAATTGCCGCAGCTTGCTCGAAGGCATCGCGTGGCGTTAAGCTACCGTCAGTCTCGACGGTCATCTCAAGCCGCTCCAGATTGGTTTCTTGGCCAACACGAGTCGGATCGACCTTGAAGCGCACACGCGTCACGGGGCTAAATTGCGCGTCCATGGCGATCATGTCGCTGTGCAGCCGGTTAGCACTCGACTCTTCGATCGGGTAGTACCCCCGACCAGCCTCGGCCACCAGATCAATAACGACATTAGCCTGTGGGTCGTCAATTGTGCAGATGATATGCTCAGGGTTGACAACCTCAACCTCAGCATTAGCTGCAATATCCCCAGCGGTTACTGCACCAGTGCCTTGCTTCTCAAGCCGCAGCTCGACTGGCTCATCGCTGTGCACAATCAAGTCGACACCTTTGAGGTTAAGCATGATGTCGACAACATCCTCTTTGACACCAGGCACGGTGGTAAATTCATGTGTCGCACCCTGCATTCGGAAAGCCGTAAAGGCTCCGCCGCGGATACTGCTCAGCAATACCCGACGCAAGCTGTTGCCCAGCGTGTTGCCGTAGCTGGCGTGCAGTGGCTCAATGACAAACGTGCTGCTGTGCGGCCCATTGTCATCGATGCGCGCCAACGCTGGATCGTGAATTAATTTAGACATGTACAAAATTCTCCTTACCCTTGTTAGCGTGAGTAGTACTCAACAATCAGCTGCTCGTTGATGCCAGCTTCAGCTTCTTCGCGCTTTGGCTCGCCCGATACTTCGATCTTGAGTTTTTTGATATCGCTCTTGAGCCAACTCAGAGGTGGTTGGGAGGTGTTACCGTAGATGTCGTCAATTGCAGTAAAGTAGCCAGACTTTGCACTCTTTGGCCGAACGGTAATGACATCCCCTGCCTTGAGGCGGATTGATGGAATGTCGACGCGGCGGCCATTAAGCTCAAAGTGACCGTGGCTCACCAGCTGGCGGGCCTGGCGACGGCTTGTCGCAAAGCCAGCACGGTACACAGCGTTGTCGAGCCGGAGCTCGAGGAAGCGGAGCAAGTTCTCGCCACTCAGGCCTGGCTTGCGAGTTGCTTCGTTCATAAGCTTAGCAAACTGCTTCTCTAGTAGGCCATACATGCGGCGCACCTTCTGCTTTTCACGTAGCTGGGTTGCGTACATGCTTGGCTTGCTCTGGCGGCCATGAGCGTGCTCGCCCGGAATACCGCTTTTGCGTGCCAAAATCTTGTGTGCCTTAGGGTGAAGCGCCACGCCTTCGCGGCGGCTCTGCTTCACGATTGGGCTTCTATCTCGTGCCATTTACGCCCTCCTTGCCTTTCGTGGGCGAACGCCACCGTGTGGCACACCCGTTACATCTTTGATGCTATTGACGGCAATGTCGAAGCCGGCCATTGCGCGGATTGCCGCATCACGACCGAGCCCAACACCCTTGACAAATACGTCAACAGTGCGGATGCCGTAGCTACTCTTGGCAGCTTCTGCGGCTTTTTCTGCAGCAATCTGTGCTGCATAGGCTGTGCCCTTCTTACTTCCACGAAAACCACATGCACCAGCGCTGGCAGCGGTCAAGACGTTACCTTTGCTATCTGCAAATGTGACAATAGTGTTGTTAAAGGTTGCCTGTACATGCAGCTGACCAGATGGGACTGATCGGCGCTGCTTTTTCTTGGTGGATTTTGCTTGTGCCATATCTCGTCCTTTCTCCTACGTCTTACTTGCTGCCTTTGGCTGTGCTCCGCCGACGGCGATCGCCTTACCCTTGCGAGTTCGTGCGTTCGTTCGAGTGCGCTGACCGCGTGTTGGCAAGCCATTTTTGTGCCTGAGACCGCGGTATGCACCAATGTCTTTGAGGCGTTTAATATTGTTGGTCACCAGGCGTTGCAGATCACCTTCAGTGACATAATCTTTGTCGATAATGTCGCGAAGTTTCTGCTCCTCAGCCTCGGTGAGATCTTTCACCCGAGTGGTCGGCTCAATTTTTGCCGCCGCAAGGATGTCTCGAGCAAGCGTGCGCCCAATACCATGGATGTAGGTAAGAGCAATGTGCACTTGCTTGTCTGATGGGATAACTACCCCAGCAATTCGAGCCATGCTTAACCCTGCCTTTGCTTATTCTTAGGTTTTTTCTTGTTGATGACACGGAGTCGGCCTTTGCGCCGGACCAGCTGATCATCGGGGCTGATCTTTTTGACACTCGCACGAACTTTCATGAGCGTACAAATCTCCCTACAGGAAAAACCTGCCGTTACTGAGAACAGCGGTGATATCAGGCCGCCGCTCTACGTTATTAAACGCGTGCGCGGAAGACGATTCTGCCCTTCGTGAGATCGTACGGGGTTAACTCGACTTCCACGGTATCGCCTGGGACCAAACGGATGTGATGCTTGCGCATCTTGCCGCTGATGTGAGCGATAATGCTTAGGCCGTTCTCTAATTCTACCTTAAATTGCGTATTAGGCAGTGCTTCCACTACCTTGCCGCGCAATTTGATAACTTCTTTCGAACTTGCCATAGATATACAGCTTCGTATTATACGCTATTTCTCTGTAGGAGTAAAGAGGAGTAACCGGCTTTTTGCATCATTTATTGTGAGATTATGAATGACACTATTCTTATATCAGAATGGAGCCGTAAGAGAGGTAGCTTTTGCGAGCGACTTCTAAACGTAGCATCATCCTCTAGGCTTTCATGATGTATAGACGTAAAAGCTCACCATTATTCAACAGCCTCTATTCCGCTACGGTTCTGCATCCTCCCCTTCTATATTGTGAATTGCAATGATAGAGCACTATGCCACTCATAGCGCACGTTCTAAAGGCTCATGAACGAATTATTATGGAATACGGAACCGTATCAAAAAATACCGCCACAGATAGAGGTGACGGTATTTTTGCGAGATATACTAGTGATAGCTTATACCTTTGCCGCAGTACGCCGCCGACCGAGTAAGCCACGCTTCTTTGGCTTAGTATCAAGGTCATCGACTGAGAAATCATCGTATGTTACCATCAGCGCTCGTGAGTTGATCTGACGGAGTGTCTCAAGGCCAACCGTCACGACAATAAGTAAGCTCGTACCGCCGATTGCCATGTTGTTGGCATTAATGCCAAGCTGCGCAAAGACGTAGTCGATCGCAAACGGAATGATGGCGATGATCCCCAGGGCAAGCGACCCAAACAGGTTGAGCCGATTGACGGTGCGTGACAGATATTTTTCAGTGGTTGGGCCAGGGCGAATCCCTTCAATGAAGCCACCTTGGTTTTCAAGACTCTCCGTAATTTCGCTCGCATTAAAGACGATACCGGTGTAAAAGTAGGTAAAGGCAATGACGAGTAAGAAGTAGATCGATGGGTAGATAAGCACTGTCAGACCACCTGTGGCATATGTTTGAGCAGTGGGTGCCTGGAACCACTGGATAAGGTTATTTGCTAATTGCTGATTTGCACCAGGTGTCGCATGTAATAACTGCCCCACAAAAGCTGGCAAGCTGAGGAATGCCACTGCAAAGATAACTGGTACCACACCCGCAGCGATGAGCTTGATAGGCAAGATACTCTTAATACCACCGTACGAGCTATTGCCGCCAACCCGCTTGGCGTAATTGATCGTGACAATGCGCTGTGCTTCGTTAATCTTAACGAGGAGATAAAGTAGGATGAGGCCGATCGTCCCAAGGACAACTACCGTCCAGAAGGTTGTCGGGTTAACGGGTAGTGAGAACCAGCCAAAGACGCTGAGCGAACCGTCTTGAGTATTAAAAAGCGATGAGTAGATCGACCCAAAGGTGGTTGGCAGCTGACTGATTACACTAGCGAAGATGAGTAGGCTAATACCATTACCAACGCCCTGCTCTGTCATCAGCTCGCCAAGCCACATCAAGAGTAGCGAGCCAGCAGTCAGTGCCGTTACAGCAACAATCCACTCGTGGAGGGAGCCAGCCACTGTACCAGTCGTACTCCCAGCCAGAACCGATTGGCGCAAGAAGTAGATGATACCGATCGATTGAGCAATCGCCAGCGGCACACTAGCAATACGTGTCCACTGGTTGATCTTGCGTCGGCCCGACTCACCATCTTTGTGCATCTCCTCAAGGCTTGGGATGGCTTTGGTAAGGAGCTGGGTAATAATGCTGGCGTTAATAAACGGCCCAAGGCCGATCAAAACGATAGACAGCTGGGCCAATGCTCCACCAGTCAGGATATTTAAGAAGCCACCAAAGTCACTCGCCGATACGACGTTCTGGATAATATCCTTAAGTCGGCTTGGCTCAGCCAACGGCACTGGCACGTGCGCCAAGAAACGATAGGCGACGATGAGCCCTAGCACGATACCAAGGCGCTTCTGCATGTCTTTATTTTTGAGCGATCGAAGAATAATCTTCCAGTTCATATATTGTCCCTTTTGCCACTAACTACTATAACGCTATATCTAGTACAGTATACACGAATTGCCTCAGAAGCGAAAGGGTCAGTTGTCAATCCGGCTTTAAGCTCAAAAATATGCGAGAGATTCGTGCTTTTGTAGTTGATATTCGGATACAGACTCATGGCAGCTCATAATAAATAGCGCACGATGTATATTCTCATGATATAATGCTAGATGTATTATTAATTTACTCTGATAATTTAGCTTGTTTCGATCTTGCTAAAGTTACAGAGTTGCACATAAAAGGAGGAGCAATGGCTCAAAACAACCAAGGGCTCAAGATTCGGATTCGCCTCAAGGCATACGACCACAAGGTGATCGACCAATCAGCCAAGCAAATTATCGACACTGCCCTGCGCACTGGCGCAAACGTCGCAGGTCCTGTGCCACTACCAACGCGGCGCAGCAGCTACACAGTAGTAAAAAGCCCGCATGTATACAAGACTGGCGGTGAGACGTTCGAGATGCGCGTCCACAAGCGCTTGATTGACATCACCAATGCTACACCCAAGACAATCGACAACCTCCACAACCTCAGCTTGCCAGCTGGCGTCGATGTCGAGATCCGGATGTAACATCTGCTATAAGTGATTGAAAAAAGAGTGATAACAACTATCACTCTTTTTGATTTTTATTTATCCTTTATTTACGCTACCTGCTCAAACTCCTCTGCTGATAGCCTGCCTGGGATATCATCAAGCGTAATTAATACTGGCTCCATAGCGTCGTAGATTGTTTGAGCGATAGATTGGCAGTCATTCTCGATCGTCATGTGAGTGTTAAATACCCAGTTCTTAAGCAATGCGGTTTTTGCAGCAAGTGTCACAGTCTCTGGTCGTATTTCCCGGCATGCACGAACGATGTCATCATAGCTCACTACCGGGTCTTCGTCCTTAAACCGTTTAATAATTTGTCGAGTCACCCACTGATGAAAGTGCTCTGCCTTTGTCTCATCGTCGATCCGCCATGATACTGCTTGCTGAGCAATCTCAAATACCTCGAGTGGCACTCCCTCGTTTGCAAGCTTTTGTAGCCCTTGCCATAGCTTTTTCTCAAACAGTGGCATATCACTGTCTTCGACGATGTAATGAATAATAAAGCGATATGATTGGCCAGTTTCGCGGACAGCCATATCATTCTCATTAAATATTGTGCAGTATTTTGCAGCACACCGTGCTTGATATAAGGGGTGATCTTTGAAAGAGTCACCCAATCGATTCGGCATGGTAAACAGCACCAATATACATTCTGCAAGCATCCGAGCGCTTATCTCCATCAGTGGATCTTGCGCAAAGTTGAGACGAAACCCGTGAAAGCCGATCGTATGCAACACGCTATTAAACTGAAAATGTTTTGCTGAGAGTTGCGGTACGATAATTGTCCCATAGCGATCTTGTTGAGTCATTGTCTTAAGATAGCTCATTTGATAGAGCGGAAATCGCTGCCCAACCGCGGCACCATCACAAGCTTGCTCAATCGCCTGTAGAATTACCGTCTCATCCCAATCAGGTGCGTGCATATTAGCAGTGATAACAATGTCACTGTTAGCTAGTGTATAAAACATCCCGTAAAATCGCTGTATATCCTGTAAAGAGATGTTGGGTGTGAGCTTTGCTCGCCACTTAATCTTTGGCCTGCTAAACATTTGGCGCTCATTGTCGCTCTTAAGAGCAATGTCAATATTTTGCTCTTCCTCAGTGATCTCGGCAAGTGTACGCTTTTTAGCAGCCTGGAAGGCATTACGTGTGATACGTGTTTGGTGGAGGCTGTGTATCATATGACCCAGCTTTGTAGCAAACTGCGGTGCGCTCTCTGCCTGAAGTGAATAAGCCACAAAATGCTGCAGCCGATCTTGGTAGATACACGCCGACGCGCCAATGTGGTTATCATTCATAGTTTGGGTCAAGATGTGCTGGACGATACGCGGTGCTTCGTAGATGCGAGCGTCACCAACGTACTCATACCCTGCCCGCACGGCAATGGTAGTTTGAATCGTTGTTGCGTCAGGAGTGTCGACCAGCCAGACAGGCAAACCCTGCGTGGTGGTATGCTTCGTGATAGTATAGTTCATAGCGGTATCATATCATCTTTTGTGTAAAAAACAAAAATACCTCCCCTGTGGGAGGTATTTTGTGAGTTTGCGAGTACTGTGCAAACTACTTGACGATGTTGGTTACAACACCGGCACCGACTGTACGGCCACCTTCGCGGATAGCGAAGTCTTGACCCTTGTCCATAGCGATTGGGGCGTTCAAGGTCACCTTGAAGGTCACTTGGTCGCCTGGCATCACCATTTCCTTGTCGGCAGGGAGCTCAATCTCACCAGTCACGTCCGTTGTGCGGAAATAGAACTGTGGCTTGTAGCCCTTGCTAAATGGTGTGTGGCGGCCACCCTCTTCCTTCTTAAGGATGTAGACTTCCGCCTCAAACTCGGTGTGTGGAGTGAGTGTGCCTGGAGCGACAATCACCTGACCGCGCTCGATCTGGGTGCGCTCGATACCGCGCAGCAACAGACCAGCGTTGTCACCTGCCTGACCTTGGTCGAGGCTCTTCTTGAAGGCTTCGACACCAGTCACGACAGAGGTCTGAGTTGGCTTAAGACCAACAATCTCTACTGGGTCGTTGATCTTGATGACACCCTGCTCGATACGGCCAGTTGCAACCGTACCACGACCCTTGATCGAGAAGACATCCTCGATTGGCATCAAGAATGGCTTGTCGAGGTCGCGCTGAGGCAACTCGAAGTAGTCGTCCATAGCAGCCACCAGCTCCATCACGGCGTCTTCTGCCTCGGTGTCGCCCTCGAGCGCCTTGGTGGCAGAACCCTTGATGATTGGTGCGTTGTCGCCATCGTAGCCGTTCTTGGTGAGCAGCTCGCGGACGTCCATCTCAACTAGCTCAACCAACTCTGGGTCGGCCAAGTCCATCTTGTTGAGGAAGACGACAATCTTTGGCACACCAACCTGGTGAGCAAGCAGCACGTGCTCGCGTGTCTGCGGCAATGGACCGTCGTTGGCGGCAACCACCAGCACAGCACCGTCAATCTGAGCGGCACCAGTAATCATGTTCTTGACATAGTCGGCGTGACCTGGCATGTCAACGTGCGCGTAGTGGCGCTTCTCCGACTCGTATTCCTGGTGGGAGCTAGCGATGGTAATACCGCGTTGCTTCTCCTCAGGAGCGTTGTCGATGTCTTCGTAGTTGCGAGGCTTGTTTACATCGCTTGGAAGACGCTTTGCCAACACGTGAGTGATGGCAGCCGTTAACGTTGTTTTACCGTGGTCGACGTGACCCATAGTACCAACGTTAATGTGTGGCTTACTTCGATCGAAATCTGCCATGTAGGTAAGTACTCCTTACTTATGTTAATATTTGGTACGACGCGAGCTACTTGCCGGAGTAGAGACACTACGACAAAACGCGTCGCGCGTTAGGATTTATTATAGGGTGCGGTGGCAAAAAAGTAAAGTAGCTAGTCCCACCAAACATACCACTGTCGACTGCCATATACTTGATTTGCCAACGCTTCGAAGGTCTCCGACCCTTGATAAACTGCATCGCCATATGAAAAATAGAAGAGCTCAACGGCAACCGCCTTAGCATCGGCATCGGTCTGCGGTGGACACTCGACGTAATACTCAACAGTATCATGACTGATAGCGGCAGGCACAGCACCGTACTTCTCATACCAATAGCGCGATACCGCCACCTGGATAGCTGGCTCGGGACAATCATTCCAACCACCCATACAGAGATAGGCGAGTGCCTCATACGGCGCTGTGGTTGGTAGTTTGATAATAATAACCGGATTGTCGCTATCTGCCTGGAATGGGCTGATGAAGTCAACTGTAGTAGGGTCATCGTCATCAGGCGACGCCGAGAAGCCCGACGCAAAATAATCATCCACAGTAGAGATCTGCTGATCCTTTTTCGCTGTTTCAGCTGGCAGCTCCTGCGCGGCGTGAGCAAAGAAGGCTGGTACATCAATTGCCTGCGATGCTTCCATGGTGCGCCGCACAAGCTCGGGGACTGTCTGGACGCCAGCGTTCTCTAGGCCTTCTGTTATCTCATCCAGGATGAGGTCATCGAGCGTCACAATCACTGGCGTGAATCCCTCGCATTTGCCTTGCTCACGTAGCTGTAGGTAGCGCTGCGTGGCATTAACGACTTCGCATTCTACGTAGTCGACATCGCTCCCAGCAAAGAGTGTTTTGAATCGCTGCATTGTATCTGACATAGTATTCCTCCTTGAGCGCATTATAGCATGGAGAATATCTATCAATCATTGCTGAGTGCAGCAAAGAAGGTGCGAACTTTCGGCTGTGCGGAGTGAGTAATGACCTGCGCTGGTGTACCATCTTCAATAATCTTACCCCCGTCAAGGAAGACAATCCGTGATGCGACATCACGCGCAAACGACATCTCGTGTGTGACGACGATCATTGTGATCCCTGTTTCGGCAAGGTGCTTGATGACCGCTAGTACCTCGTCAACCATCTCAGGGTCGAGCGCACTCGTTGGCTCATCAAAGAGCAAGACTTTTGGCTGCATTGCCAAGGCACGAGCAATCGCTACCCGCTGCTTTTGCCCACCCGAGAGATGACTTGGGTATTCTTGGGCTTTGGCGCGAAGGCCAACCAGATCGAGCATTTGAAGCGCCTGACGCTTAGCTTTGGCTCTTGATAGTTTGCGCACCTTAAGTGGTGCAAGCATGATATTTTCGAGTACGGTCATATGCGGAAAGAGGTTAAACTGCTGGAAAACCATGCCAAGCTCAGTCCGGGCTTTGTTGAGGTCGGTCACTGGATTGGTCATATCAATACCATCAACCCATACTTCCCCGCTTGTCGGCGTCTCAATCATATTAATACAGCGAAGCAGCGTGCTTTTGCCACCACCACTCGAGCCCAAGAGGACCACAACCTCTCCCCGCTTGATTGTCAGGTCAATGCCGCGCAAGACATAATTATTGCCATAGTGCTTGCGGAGCTGCTTGATATTAATCATGCGCTTTAAGCCTCCTCTCTACTCGATTCATCACCCACGTAAATAGCGTGGTAAGGGCGAGGTAAATCATTGCAGCGGCAAAGAGCGACTCAAAGGCGGTGGCCGTTTGGAAGCGGATATTATCAGCACCACGCATCAGATCGTTCATACCAATCCAACCAACAACTGATGTCTCCTTGAGGAGTGAAATCCCTTCGCTAATTAGTGATGGCAATGATTGCTTGAGTGCTTGAGGGAGGATGATATAGCGCATGGTTTGCCAGCGACTCAGGCCAAGTGAGCGCGCCGCTTCGACCTGCCCGTTGTCGATACTTTCGATCCCACCGCGAATGATCTCGGCAATATACGCACCACTGTTGATACCAAAGGCGAGGCTTGCAATCCACAGTTTTGGCACCCCACGGTACGAGCCAAATACTACGTAATACATGATGAGCAGCTGCACCAAAGCGGGTGTGCCACGAATAACGGTGGTATAAGAATGAGCCAAGCTCACCCATGGCCGCCAGCGCTGGAGGCGATGTAGTTTGGAGGTGCGAAATGGCTGCCAAGCAGACTGCTGCATAAGAGCGACAACTAGGCCAATCACAAGCCCAATGATCGTCGAAAAGACGGTCAGGAGGATGGTCACTTCTAGGCCGCGCCACAAGAATAGATAGCGCTCATCACCAAAGAGGATATCCCACACATTCATGGCTGGGCTACTCCAAAGTGTTTCTTGATAAGCTTCTCATAGCGGCCATCGCGCTTCATTGCGGCAATGCTGGCGTTTACCTCAGCGAGTAGTTTGCTATTACCTTTTTTGATAGCAATGGCGTAGTCTTCACGTGAGAGGTTGCGCGGCAAGGCAACGAGCTGCGGGTTCGTGGCGAGATATTGCCGAGCTGGCCCATCATCCATAATGGCAGCGTCGATCCGCCGATTGCTGAGCTCTTGCACGACACTAGCTGTCGATTGGAGTTGTACCACCTGTGCCCCACGAATCTTGTGTGCCAGTGTATCGGCTGTGGTGCCAAGCTGTACGCCAATTCGCCTGCCAATGAGGTCATCACTAGTGGCAATTGTTGAGCCAGTCTTTGGCACAATTATCTTTTGCGCTGCAGTGTAGTATGTGTGCGAAAACTCAGCATTCTTGCGCCGGTCTGGCGTGACAGTCATACCAGCTGCAATCAGGTCGATTCGTCCAGCCTGCAAGGCTGGCAAGAGACCATCAAAGGCGATCTCCTCAATTTGTAACGAACGGTTTGTATCCTTAGCAATCTCCCGCGCAAGGTCAATATCAAAGCCAACGATCTCCTGCCCCTGCTTATATTCAAACGGTTTAAAGCCAGGATCGGTGCCCAGCACGAGTGTTTTTTCCAGACCACTGCCGGCAGTCTTAGTGGTAGACGCTGCCGGGCTGAGCTCGACATCCCAATACATATAACCCAGCAAAGCTACTGCCACAGCAGCGAAACTCAGCCATTTGAGCTGTATCAGTCTGCGTTGCTGACGAGTCGATTGCGTCATGCATATAAGTATAAGCGCTTTGCTAGACGGATGCAAGTACTTGTATTGTTCTATTTACCGCGCTATGATAAGAATACAAAAGCAACACACAAGGAGGCACCCTATGAGTAGTCTTACAAAATACAATCCATTTGAGGAATTGCGCGCATTGCAGCGGCAGCTGTTTGACAATCCCTTTACCACGACACTCAGCCAAGCTGTCGCAACTGATGTCTATACGGTAGATAATACACTGGTTGTTGAAGCGCACGTGCCAAACTTTGCCGAGGAAGACCTCGATGTAAGCCTTGACAATGGTGCGCTCGTCATCCGCGGCGAACGGCACGAAAAAACCGAGGACAAACAGCGCAACTACGTCGTTCGTGAGAGCAGCACAAGCTTCTGCCGTCGTGTACAGGTACCAGATGGTAGCGATGTTGAGCAAATTAAGGCCCACCTGGAGGACGGCATCTTGAGGGTAACGGTACCACTCAAGCCGCTACCTGCGCCGCAAAAAATTGCCGTCAAGAAAATAGCCAAGCACGACAAGAAAACGAAAAAGTAGTACAAACCATAGCCTTGCGCCAACAAAAGCCGGCATATATGTCGGCTTTTGCGCACTATTCACTATTCCTTGCGCTGAGACAAGATAATAAAACACCCCTGTAATAGAGGTGTTTTATAGAGATAATACAAGAAGGCTTACTTACTGCGCTTCTCGATAATCTCCTGCGCGACATTTGGTGGGACTTCCTCATAGTGGGCAAGTTCCATCGTGCTAGCAGCTCGGCCCTGCGACATCGAGCGGATGTCGCTGGTGTAGCCAAACATGTTTGCCAGTGGCACAATAGCCTTGACGAGCTTCGCTCCGCCCATCAAGTCTTCCATTGCCTCAATGCGGCCACGGCGGCTATTGAGGTCGCCAATGATATCACCCATGAACTCCTCAGGCGTCGTCACCTCAACCTTCATCACTGGCTCGAGCAAGACTGGGTTGGCCTTCTTGATACCTTCGCGGGCAGCCAGGTGAGCAGCCAGATTGAAGGCGAGCTCGCTTGAGTCGACATCGTGGTAACTTCCGTCGTACAAGGTTGCCTTGACGTCGACCACTGGGTAGCCAGCAATCACACCACCATCGAGTGTCTCCTTAATACCCTTCTGCACAGCTGGGCGGTACTCTTGTGGCACCACACCACCCTTGATTTCATCGAAGAATTCGTAGCCCTTGCCTGGCTCGTTCGGCTCAAAGCGCACCCAGACATCACCGTATTGGCCACGACCACCAGACTGCTTGGCGTGCTTACCTTGCGCCTCAGCCGTGCCCTTGATAGTCTCGCGGTAGGCGACTTGCGGCTCACCAACATTAGCCTCAACGTTAAACTCGCGCTTCATGCGGTCGATCAAAATCTCTAGGTGAAGCTCACCCATACCGCTCATGATAGTCTGGCCTGTCTCTTCGTCGGTGTAGACGCGGAAGGTTGGGTCTTCTTCAGCCAGGCGTTGCAGAGCAATACCCATCTTTTCTTGGTCGGCCTTAGTCTTGGGCTCCACCGCGATCGATACCGGTGGCTCGGGGAAGCTAATTGCCTCAAGAGCAATTGGATGCGCTTGGTCGCACAAGGTATGGCCCGTAAAGGTACCCTTCAGGCCCACCACAGCAGCAATGTCACCAGCGCCCACGCTGTCGATCTCTTCGCGCTTATCGGCGTGCATCCGGACGATACGCCCCACACGCTCCTTCTCGCCTGTTGTTGTGTTAAGAACGTAGCTACCGGCAGTCAAGCGACCACTGTAGACACGGATGAAGATCAGCTTACCAACAAATGGGTCGGCAGCCAGCTTGAAGGCCAGTGCAGTCATTGGCTGCTTATCGTCAGGTGTGCGGCTTACCTCGTCACCAGTCTTGGGGTTCTTGCCCCAGATTTCACCAACATCGAGCGGACTTGGCAGGTAGTCTACCATCAGGTCGAGTACCTTCTCGACGATCACACCACGGCCATCGCCACCTGTCACCAAGAAGAAGTCACCAGCCAAGACACGTTGGCGCAGCGCTGCCTTGAGCTCGTCAACCGTAATGGCATCCTCACCTTCGTCGAGGAACTTCATCATCAGGTCGTCATCGGCCTCAACAGCGTTCTCAACGAGCAGACTGCGAGCTCGCTTTGCCTTGTCGAGCATATCAGCTGGGATCTCACCCACCTTGAGCTCGTGGTCGGTGTAGTCATCATAGGTGTAGGCCTTCATGTCGATAAGATCAACCACACCACAAACATCCTTCTCAAAGCCAATTGGCAGGTGGATTGGGAAGGCCTGCTTGCTGAGGCGATTATGGATTGACTCGATCGACTTGTAGAAGTCACCACCAGTCTGATTGATCTTGTTCACGAAGCAGATACGTGGCACACCGTATTTGTTAGCTTGGCGCCACACGGTCTCACTCTGGGCTTCTACCCCCATCTTGCCATCAAAGACTGTCACTGCGCCGTCGAGTACGCGCAGGCTACGCTCCACCTCGGCAGTAAAGTCGATGTGCCCAGGGGTGTCAATGATGTTAATCTTGTGACCCTTCCAAAAGCAGGTCACTGCTGCAGAGGTAATGGTAATACCACGCTCTTTTTCTTGGCTCATCCAGTCGGTGGTAGCACCACCATCATCACCGCGCACGGTACCAATCTTGTGGTTAATACCGGTGCGGTACAAAATACCTTCTGTCGTCGTCGTCTTGCCGGCGTCGATATGGGCAATAATACCAATGTTGCGAAAGTCCTGCAGAGGGACATCCTTGGGGGTTGCCATAGGGGGCTCCTTCTCTCCTTACGTGTTTTTTAGCATGAGTAATACAACTCTCAACGATTGATTATAGCATGGATTGAATGTGGGTGGTAGAGTAATTATCACCCCTGATGAGTCCATCTACTCCTGCTAGCCAGGGAGCCGTTCGCCGTTTTTTGACCACACCCCATAGCGGTCTGGCGCGGTGGTGCGCATTGCTTGAGGCACGGCATCGTACTCACCTGGTGGTAGGCCGCTTGTATTAACATAGAGTAGCTTGTATTCGGTTTGTTGAGCATTGGTGACGTAGAGATAGGTGTTGCTGGTTGCATCAGTGGTACTGCCCTGTGTGACACTGGGAAGCGTGGAAATGTAGGTTGGCACCAATTGGCGCAAGAATGTGGCGCTATCGCGGCGCTGGTAGGTAGGAGTAGTGCTACCGGCAGTCTTGGCAACCGGGTACGCTCCATTCTTAGTATAGTAGCGGTCGAGTGCTTGGCGCATTGCTGTGAGGTCGGCCACGCGAGTCCGCCCTTGTGCACCAGCTTGGATACGCTGATACGAGACGAGTGTCAATGTAGCAAGGATGGCAATAATAACGATCACAACCAGCAACTCTACCACAGTATAGCCAGCGTATTTTTTCTGCATTAACCGATTTTTCATAGCGCTCATGCTTTGCATTATACGAAGTACCTTGCGTTTAGGCAAGGGCCATTGCTGCCAACCTAGCTGGCAGTGTATAATGACACTATGCTATTCAGCGGATCATCCCCCTCACCTCAATATCGACGCTCACGCCTAACACCGCGTGGGTTAGCCATTCGCTTTGCTTTGGCTGGTTTGGCGGTTGTTGCTATTGCGGCAGGGATTATTTATATCGCAACTCGGCCGCACAAAGCCAAGGACACCGAACAACACACCGAGACAAAGACTGGTCCACGCGAGCAGCTCACTGCCACCAAGACGCTGGAACGTGCTAAGAAATACTTCAAAGGGACAGAAGCTGTTAAGTCATCACTATCAACACCGGTTAAGGCAGAGGGTTTTCGCTTTTATTCTATCGCTACCGATCCAAGTAAAACCAAGAGTGCTGCCGCTACCCTACCTAAGGCCGAGGCTAAGCGCAACGTTACTGCCCTGGAGCACATGCTCGACTATGATCAATTCACGCGCTATGTCGTGCAAGATGCCGACAAAGACGGCCCATACCTCGCAGACTTTACGCGTAGCAATGGCGACGTAACGTGCCAGATTAGCAATACCCCACTTGACCCAAACGATCCGAAAAACAAGGAAACTCGCTTCGTTGAGTTTAAATGCCTTGATGCTGCAGATTATAAAGACCTCGCCAAGCAGCAAGCTCCTCTCTACAACGCCTACTCGCCTGCTGCAAGTTCGAGTTATAACGTCGGCATTGTCGGCACGATGACGGTGCGCGAAAGCAAGCTTGCAGGCTATCGCTTGGCAGAGATACCACTGGGCGGTGTCCAACCCGAGTCGCACCTCTTTAATTCGCAAGGGACAGCGTTGTTCTATCAATCGAGCGATGGGCGCTGGGTATTCTTCCAGATCCGCCAAAATGATATGCTCAGCTGCGACGTCTACAAAGCCCAGCTTCGCAACGCCAAAAAAGTCGACCTGCGGCAAGTCTACGAAGGCGATAAATGCCGCGACCTCAGCAAAGGCGAAGTAGTGACGGTAGAGATGCCGAAGTATCGGTAGTAGCTAATTAGTGCACGCGCTGTAGGTTAGCCAATACCTGCTAGGGTGATTTGTGATTGTGTAGCCGCTGGGAATTGGGGTGATTCGTATTACATAATCGCTAATTTATTGTATAATCAAACTTAGTAAATCAACTAAGCCAACTTTACAGAGGAAATATGGAAACAAGACTAGACGGCCCTATTACCAAATATATTGATCTAATCGGAAGAGGAATTGATGGAATACAGGAGCAGGTCGATAAAGCAACGAATGGCTTGGCATGCGAGCCGTTAATTGAAGATACCGACGAAAGCTTCCTCGGTGCTGGTTCGACCGAATCGTACTGGTCGTACTATAGCGCAGGCCTCGAACTGCAGTGGCGTAACGATATCCTCGTCGTTCTTTCTATTTACCTACAGGATGACAGTCTTTATGAGGAGCCCTATATTCCACTCTCTTACAAACTACTAACATCAATATCAAACACAGCATCGATACAGGAAGTCATTAACACGTTTGGAGATCCGGAGTTTGAAGGAGGACTCTGGGGGAGAAAGAATCTGCGATATAGGTTGGATGCAGACAAGTTCATTGTCTTTCGGTTCAATGACAAAGGCACCCTATGGGCGGTTCAACTTGGCTTATATCGTGTCTTGAGAAGTCACAAGCCAGTCTAGATTAATATCAAAAAACCAATAGAAAACTCGTCGTTATCCTGACGAGTTTTTGTTTATTCTTTGCATTGCTAATTACAATATCTGCCACCAGTGCTGTTTTGTTCTAGGTTTTGGACGACGCTGATCCACGACATGGAGGGCCACCGGCCCTTCAATAACTCGCCAATTAACATAACTTTTCGGTCGTGGAGCAAACTCTCTGCCAAGAATTGTTTTCGTCGACTCTACCAGCTCATCTTCAGGCATAGTAAGCGCTTCTTCATTGGTCATGTCTGGATGTGGCCGTACCGTGGTAGTAAAGTGCTCGTCACAATTCATATTGCTAAAAACAAGAACCCCACTCTCTCAAGTGGGGCTCTTTTGCTCTAGACTAGCTATTCCCTACAGCTCGTCAGTAGCAATAGTCACTTCTGGCTCAGCCTCTTCGGCCTGGGCTTCGGCGACAAACTCATCCTCCGGAGAGTCATTCTCCTCGAGCGGCAGGGGGTGTGCACCCGTACCAACCGGTACTTTGTTGCCGATGATGACGTTCTCCTTAAGACCCTTGAGGTGGTCGGCGCGGCCACTGGTGGCAGCGTTGATGAGCACGCGAGTCGTGTCTTGGAACGACGCAGCAGACAGCCAGCTATCACTCCAGATACTCACCTTGGTGATACCAAGCAGCAGCTGTGCATACTGGGCTGGCGTCTTGCCCTGGGCAACGAGTTCCTTGTTGGCATCAACCACTGATGCCTTGGAGATGATGTCGCCCATGACGAAGGTGCTGTCGCCTGGATCATCAATCTGCACCCGGCTAAACATCTGCCGGACGATGATCTCAAGGTGCTTGCCAGCCACATCCTGGCCCTGCGCAGCATAGATACGAAGTACTTCGTTAATGATGTAGCGCTGGGTTGCCTCTGTGCCCTTGAGGCGCATGAGGTCGTGCAGGTTGAGCGAACCAAGTGTCAGGCGATCGCCTGGTTCGACCATATCGCCTGGCTTGACGACGAGGTACATCGTGCCAGGGATTTCGTAGCGGACTGGTGCTGTCGCGTTGCCTGTGAGGACAAGAGAATCACCGGTGGACTCAACCACTCCATCAAACGGTGCAGTAAGTGGCTGCGTGCCATCGTCGAATGACGCAATGACGTCGCCAACCTTGACCTTACTGCCCGATTGTACCATCACCATGCGGCCATCGAGCGGCATACGCTCTACCTTACCTGCTTGCGGCGTGACCTGCACAACGTACTTCTTGCCATCTTCCCAGATATCGACCAAACCAGCGACTTCTGTGACGTAGGCCTGACCTTTCGGGTTACGTGCCTCAAAGAGCTCTTCGACACGCGGCAGACCCTGGGTGATGTCTGACCCGCCAACACCAGAGCTGTGGAAGGTATTAAGCGTCAGCTGCGTACCTGGCTCACCGACCGACTGAGCAGCAATGACACCAACTGGCTGCGAACCATCGACGAGCTGGCCAGTTGCCATGTCGATCCCATAACTCTTGCGTGGAATACCGTGCAAGTTCTTGGTAGAGAGGACAGACTGGATACGTACTTGGTCGATCGACTGATCTGCCTCGATAGCGTTGGCAATCTCACGTGTAATGAGCTGGTCGCGGTCGAGGTGGCCCGGCACTGCCTCAGCGGTGTAGCGGCCAAACAAGCGGTTGCCAAACTCGATCATCGTCTCCTCAGACTCATTACGGTAGATAGTGAAGCCATCGTCGTCACCTTCTTCGTCCTCAACAGTAAAGACATCTTGCGAAACATCGACCAAGCGACGCGTCAGGTAGCCAGAGTCGGCCGTCTTGAGGGCGGTGTCGATCAATCCCTTGCGAGCACCACGCGTTGCCACGAAGGCCTCCAGGCTCGACAACCCCCGCTTGAAGTTGCTACGCACTGGCAGCTCAATCTCGCGGTTGGCAGCATCCACCTGGATACCGATCATCGCACTGGCCAGCTTAATGTTGTTGACGCTACCACGAGCACCAGAGTTCACCATCGTTGCAACAGAGGTGTCCATGTGGGCCAATTGGCTGCGCAAGAAGTCCTCTACCTTGCGGTCGACGGTGCGCCAGTTGTTCACGGTCAATGTGTAGCGCTCGTCCTCGGTAATAAGCCCTTGGTCGAGCTGCTCCGAGATTGCAGCAGAACGTGCATCACCCTCAGCCACGAAGTCAGCAATTTCGTCGAAGCTGAGGTAGTCTTCCATACCGGTCGACACTGCAGCAGTGGTAGCAAAGCGGAAGGCCAAGCCCTTCATGCGGTCAGCAGTGATAGCAGTCTCAGCAGCGCCATAGCGCTCGAAGATCTGACCAAGCACCCGCTTGAGCTCTTTCTTGGTCTGGACATTGTTGTTGTAAGGGAAGTCCTCTGGCAGGATTTCGTTGAAGAAGACACGCCCTAGGGTGGTTGTCCGGATCTCACCCTTAGCCCGGATGCGAATCGGGCTCTGCAGATGGAGCTTACCCATGTCGTAGGCTAGCTCAGCAGCCCGGCTGTCGGCAAAGACGGCAACAGTGTCAGTCTGAGCCGAAGGCTTCTCGTATGTGAGGTAATAGTTACCGAGCACCACGTCCTGGTCGATACTGAGGACAGGGCTCCCGTCGGCAGGCTTAAGCAGGTTATTGACGGCACTCATTAGCTCGCGTGCTTCGGCCTGTGCCTCGGCACTGAGCGGCAAGTGAACAGCCATCTGGTCGCCATCGTAATCAGCATTAAAGCCGTTAGCGACGAGTGGGTGGAGCTGGATCGCTTTACCTTCAACCAGCTTTGGCTGGAAGGCTTGGATACTCAGGCGGTGCAGTGATGGCGCGCGGTTGAGCAGGACATACTTGCCCTTGATTACTTCATCCAATGCATCCCACACAACCGCTTCACCTGCCTCAATTAGGCGCGTTGCACTACGGATATTGTGGGCATAATCGCCCTTGATGAGCCAGCTAATGACAAATGGCTTGAAGAGCTCGATTGCCATCTGCTTTGGCAAACCACACTGATGAATCTTGAGCTTTGGGCCCACGACAATCACCGAGCGACCCGAGTAGTCAACACGCTTACCCAGCAAGTTCTGGCGGAAGCGCCCTTGCTTACCCTTAAGCATATCGCTAATACTCTTAAGGCGGCGGCGTCCACCAGTTGCATTGACAGCGCGGCCACCACGAGCAGCCGAGTTGTCGATCAAGCTATCAACGGCCTCTTGCAGCATGCGCTTCTCATTGTGCTGGATTACCTCTGGTGCATTGAGCTCGATGAGCTTCTTGAGGCGGTTATTGCGGTTGATAACGCGGCGGTAGAGGTCGTTGAGGTCGCTCGTGGCAAAGCGCCCACCGCTCAGGGCTACCATTGGCCGCAAATCTGGCGGAATAACTGGCAAGACCGTCATACACAGGCTTGATGGCTTAATACCCGCTGCTTGCATACCCTCGAGCACCTTAAGGCGCTTGAGGAGCTTTTTCTCGCGTTGGCCGCGTGCCCCTTCAACTTCTTCTTGCAGATTGGCAATGAGGGTATCGAGGTCAATATCATCAAGCAGTGTCTTGAGGGCATCACCACCCATACCAACCTTAATGAGCTCTTCGTACTCTTCGGGCAGGTTACGGTAGTCGGTGTCGCTCAGGAGGGCGCACTTTTGCAGACTCTCGAGCTGGGCTTTCTTTTGGCTGTAGGTTGCCTCAAGCTCTTCGTACTCGCGCGTTTGCTGCTCGGCAAGCGCCTTTACATCTGCCCCATCAGCCTCAGCTTCGCGCTGGAAGCGAATCTTAATGGCGGCACGTGCTGCCTCGGTCTCTGCCTCAAGGTCAGCCAAATAAGCGTCGCGTGTCTCGGCGTCAACGTCGAGGATGACATAGGTAGCAAAGTACGCGATCTTCTCGAGGTTGCGCACCGTAATGCCGAGCAAAAGGCTCATTGCACTGGGCGTGCCGCGCATAAACCAAATATGCGCAACAGGGGTGGCCAAGCTAATGTGCCCCATCCGCTCGCGGCGCACGATCGACTTAGTGACAAGCTCGCCATTCTTGTCTACTGCAGCTTCGCGGCTGCGCACACCCTTGAGCTTGCTGTCATGTGGGTTGATATCTTTGACTGGGCCAAAAATACGCTCACAAAACAGGCCATCGCGCTCAGGCTTCTGGGTTCGATAGTTAATCGTCTCCGGCTTGGTGACTTCGCCGTAGCTCCACTTGAGGATATCCTCGGGGCTGGCGACGGCCAAGCGTACCGCATCAAAATTGGCGATATCGTGATCTGTTAGCACGTGGGACATCTTAGGCTTCCTCCTCGCTTAGGTTTTCTACTGTGTCAATATCTTGGACGGACATACCACTGTCATCGGCAATTGTGCCAATGCCGTCGGATTCATCAAGATAGGTTGCTTCGTCATCGCTTTCGTCAGATGGGACGGTTTTGTCGGCAGGGCCCGCAGCAGCAATGACGTGCTCGGCATCGACCGACTCATCAGACTCATCCAGTAGGTCAACGCGCAGGCCCAAGCCTTGCAGCTCCTTGACAAGCACGTTAAAGCTCTCGGGCAGCTTTGGCCCGGCAATAGGCTCATCCTTGATGATCGCCTCATAGGCTTTCGCGCGGCCATACACGTCGTCCGACTTAATCGTTAGCATCTCTTGCAGCGTCGTCGCGGCACCGTAAGCCTCGAGTGCCCAGACCTCCATCTCTCCGAGGCGCTGACCACCGTTTTGAGCCTTACCACCGAGTGGCTGCTGAGTCACCATGGTGTATGGGCCGGTGCTGCGGGCGTGGATCTTGTCGCTTACCATGTGGTGCAGCTTGATCATATGCATCACGCCGACCGTTGTACGCTCCTCAAATGGCTCGCCGCTCAGACCATCATAGAGTTGGCTCTTGCCGTCGCGCGCAATACCAGCCTTTTCAAGCTCATCTTTGATGGTATCGGCTGGCACACCGTTGAACGGCGGTGTGGCAACTTTGTAGCCAAGTGCTCGTGCAGCCATGCCGAGGTGCGTCTCAAAGAGCTGGCCAAGGTTCATACGGCTTGGCACACCGAGTGGGTTAAGGATGACATCAACAGGGGTACCGTCGGCCAGGTATGGCATATCCTCTACCGCCATTACGCGGGCACACACACCCTTGTTGCCGTGGCGACCAGCTATCTTGTCGCCAACGCCAATCTTGCGCAATTGAGCGACAAAGATCTGAATCTGCATCAATACGCCCGTCTTGAGCTCATGACCATTCTCGCGGCTAAATACCTTGACGCCAACGACTTTACCGCCACCAGCATTGTTCATGCGTTGGCTGGTGTCGCGCACATCCTTGGCCTTTTCACCAAAGATTGCACGCAGCAAGCGCTCCTCACTACTGAGCTCTTGCTCACCCTTTGGCGTAATCTTTCCAACCAAGACATCACCCGCCTTGACCTCAGAGCCAATCTGTACAATACCGCTCTCATCCAAGTGGCGAAGGCTATCCTCGCTCACATTTGGAATATCGCGTGTCACGATCTCTGGGCCAAGTTTTGTCTCGCGTACCTCAACAGTGTAGTCCTTGATGTTGATACTGGTAAGGGTATCATCTTCTACCAAGCGGCGGCTCAAGATCACCGCGTCGTCCATGTTGTAGCCACCCCACGGCATAAAGGCAACCAGCAAGTCCTTACCAAGGGCAAGCTCACCATCGGCAATGGACGCGCCCTCGATGAGAGTGTCACCCTTCGCAACGGTTTGGCCACGGGTTACTCGGACTTTTTGGTTAATACAACGATCGTCATTGCTCTTGGCAAAGTGGATCAGATCGTAGCGCTTGACGCCATCAGCATAGCGCACCTCGACTGCTTCGCCATCAGCCCGAATCACTTCTCCATCAGCCTCGGCCGTCACAAGCTGGCTCGAGTTACGCGCCACCTCGTGCTCAATGCCAGTGCCAACCGTTGGCGACTCTGGCTGCAAAAGTGGCACTGCCTGGCGCTGCATGTTGGAGCCAGTCAAGCTGCGGTCAATACGGTTCTTCTCGATAAATGGCACAAGACTCGCGGTCGACCCAAGGATCTGCTTATGTGCAGCGTCCATGAAAGTGACTTCACTGGTATCTACCTGCCCTGGCTGGAGGAACTTACGCGCACTGACACGATCGCGCACGAAGGTGCCATCCTCATTAAGGCGAGCACCAGCGTCGGCAATCACCTCAGTTACTTCTTGCGAGGCATCGAGGTAGACGATTTCATCAGTCACGCGGCCATCAACTACCTTGAGGTACGGCGTCTCAATAAAGCCGTATTCGTTGATACGTGCATAGGTGGCGAGGTTCAGCACCAAGCCAATGTTAGCACCCTCTGGTGTCTCCACCGAGCAAATCCGGCCATAGTGGGTGGGGTGAGCATCGCGCACTTCAAAGCCGGCTCGCTCGCGGCTCAAACCACCAGGCCCCATCGAGCTCAGGCGACGCTTGTGGCTCAGCTCGGACAGCGGGTTCACCTCATCAAGCAGCTGGCTCAACTGGCTACTGGCGAAGAACTCGCGCACTGCTGCCACCACTGGGCGAGCATTAATCAGTTGGCTCGGCGTAACTGTCTCGAGGTCACTCATACTCATACGGTCCATTGCATTGCGCTGCATCCGGAGCATACCAACGCGGAACTGGCGTGCCACTAACTCGCCAACCAGTTTCACGCGGCGATTACTCAGCGAGTCGATATCATCAGCTGGCTCTTGTGTGTTGTTAAGGCGAATAATTTCACGCAAGACACCAATCAAATCACTCATCTGCAATGTGCGATATTCGGCCGTATTAGGCACATCAACACCTAGACGCTGGTTGATCTTGTAGCGGCCAACGCGGCTGTAGTCGAAACGCTTAAAGTCGAAGAACATGCGCTCAATCATCTGGCGAGCGTTCTCCACAGTAGCGAGATCACCTGGGCGCAGACGGCGATAGACCTCAATCAGCGCTTCATTGATGCCGTGCGCTGGATCCTTCTCGAGCGTGGCTTCGATGTATTTCATCTCACCGGTGTCGATATCGGCAAAGGCCTCGCGAATGGCCGACACCTTGCTCATACCAAGAGCACGCAGCAAGGTGGTGGCAGCAATCTTGCGGCGGCGATCGATCTTCACGTAGATTGCGCCTGATGGACTAGTCTCAAACTCGAGCCATGCCCCACGGCCTGGGATCATCTTGGCACCATAGAGGTTGCGCCCCGCCACGCGGTCGGCACTAAACAGTACACCAGCACTCCGAATCAGCTGGCTTACCACTACGCGCTCTGTTCCATTAATGATAAACGTTGCGCGCTCCGTCATCCAAGGGTAATCGCCCATATAGATGCTCTGTTCCTTGACTTCGCCGGTCGTCTTATTGATGAGCTCGACGGTGGCTTGCAGTGGTGCGTCGAAAGTCAGGTTGTTTTCTTTCGCAAACTGCTCTGTGTGCTTGGGCTCACCAAAGGCATAATCCTTAAAGCGCAGCTCGAGCTTCTGGCCAGTGTAGTCTTCGATTGGGTTGAGCTCTGCAAAAATTTCGCTCAAGCCCGTCTCGACGAAGTCCTTCCAGGATTCTTCTTGGTGAGCCAGCAAGTCGGGTACTGCCAGCGCGGTGTCATTGCTGGTAAAAAACACACGCGATGGAGCAGCTGTTGCCGTGGTAGGTGTAGGCATGTAAACTCCTCTTGAATTATTGTTATCTATCCGCACGCGTAAGGACTCCAAAACCCTGCTCGTGCATTTGTTGTGGCACCGAAGCTTTACTCAATATAAGTTTTCGCACACTAAAACGCCACGCCACCGGCGTAGTCCGCACCTAACCCATATTACACAACCTTCATTAACATCTCATTATAGCGAATGAACTGCGAGTGCGTCAAGCGTTTTCCTGTTTGAAATTCCAAAAATCTATACTAAGATCTGCGTATAATTATACTCACTCATACAAGCCTCGAGCATGCCCGCTGACATTGTAGATATACCGCCCTGTTTTGGGAGATAGACACAGCTTTTGGATTGGTCCGTGATCCCAAAGAGCACACTTTGTGTTTGGATCTTGCAGTACCTCGCGAACATACTGTAGAAACACACGCTCTGTTGACAGTGATGGCGAGAACCCTTCGTCAATTGTCTGATCTCGGCGTTTAGCATCAGCCACCGACAACCAACCATCGCACTGGCCTGGACAATTGATGAATGGATTCTTTGCCAGTAGTTGCTCACGCTCAGCCTGCGTGGCAATAACACCAGACACGCTACCCATTGCAAAGTTATCCCACGATATCGCCTTTCCTGATGAGTAGTCAGCCGCACGCGCTAATATATCTCCCATAACAGTTTGGGTGCGCATGAGCTCCTTAGTGTCTCGCTTGGCCTGATAGAAAAAGGCAAGCGCCGCCATACAGGCAATAATTAACACGATCGTTACCAACATAACAACAGTCATACGGCGTGGACGGAAGCGCCGTGGCTTTTTTGTTTGAGGTGAAGCATTTGTAGACTGGGTTGTCGATTGGTCGCTATGTTGTGTCATAGCCTTACTATAGCACAAAGCAGCTACTCGTGCTATTTTGCGTTTGTGCGCTGGCCAATCACTTTATCGGCTAGGCCATACGCTACAGCGTCTGCGGCGCTTAGCCAGTAGTCACGCTCCATGTCAGCCTTGATTTTATCAAGTTTTTGGCCAGTGTTGTCCGCCATAATGGTGGCCAGCCGTTCTTTGAGAGCGATACTCTCGCGTAAGCTAATTTCTTGGTCTGTTACTTTGCCGCGCGTACCACTGCTCGGCTGGTGGATCATCACTCGGGCATTAGGCAGGACAAAGCGTTTACCCTTCGCACCGCTACTAAGCAAGAAGGCACCCATGCTTGCCTGCAGGCCAATACCAATTGTTTGCACATCTGGCGCGATGTATTGCATAGTATCGTAGATTGCAAGGCCGTCATACACACTGCCACCAGGGCTGTTGATATAGAGTTGAATGTCTTTATCTGGATTTTCATTGGCAAGATGGAGAAGCTGCGCGACAACGACATTGGCTGTCATCTCAGTCACTTCTTCGCCGAGGAAGATAATGCGATCCTCGAGCAAACGCGAGTATATATCATAGCCACGCTCACCATCACGCGTCCGGACAATGACGTTGGGCACTAGGTAATCATTCGGTTTCATCATAGTACTATTGTAACGAGAAAATTAGCACTCGTCAATATAGAGTGCTAATTTCTGCTATGCGAGCTGTATTATCTGCTACTTCTTAGTATTCTGCGCCACCAGCCAGTCAATCGTCTTCTCTGTCAAGAGGCGGTTAGCAATCTCGTGCTGCACCTCTGGCTCATCAAAGCGCGCCACCATAGTTGCATCATTGGCATACTGTTGCTTGAAGGCACTGATGCGCTCTTGTAGCTCCTCTGCTGTGGCTTCGATCTTCTCGGCCTTGCTCAGCTCAGCCAGGACAAGCCCCGCCTTAATGCGCTCATCGGCCGCTGGCTTAGCCTCCTTCTCGATCCACTCGTCTTTGTCCTTATATTCCTTCTCGGCAAGGTATTGCTCGAGAGTCCGGCCGCGGTGAGCGAGGTTTTGCACCAAGTCCTGCTCGATCGAGCGAAGCTGGTCGGCTCGCAATACCTCTGGGATGGCTACCGTGCTGACATCGGCCAACTGCTTGACGGCCACGTCGCGCAGCTCGTCATCTGCTTCACGCTGTTTTTGCGCAGTAATTTCCTTCTCAATGTCCTTTTTGAGGTCATCAATGGAGGTAAATGGCCCAACCTTCGCAGCAAACTCATCAGTCAGCTCAGGCAATGTCACTTTCTTAACCTTCTTGACGGTCGTATCAAAGACGACTGCTTGGCCAGCTAGTTCGCTCGCATGGTAGTCCTTCGGGAAGGTGAGCTCAACCGCCTTCGTTTCACCAGCCTTGAGGCCAATCAATGCCTCTTCGAAGCCTGGAATGAATGACTTGCTGCCAAGTACAAGCGGATAGTCCTTCCCGGTGCCACCAGCAAAAGGCGTACCATCGCGCTTGCCCACGAAGTCAATCGTCACCTCGTCGCCGTCCTGGGCTGCTTCATCAGTGTCCGTACGCTCGGCCATGCTGTGGCGAATCCGGTCAAGGATCTCCGTTACTTCTTCTGGCGTAACGGTTATCTTCGCTGGCTTGAGCTTGAGTTTCTTATAGTCACCGAGAGTAATCGCGGGCATAACCTCTGCCTCAGCAGTAAATTCCAGCTCGCTGCCAGGCACAAACTTTTTAATCTCCACCTCTGGGCGCTCAAGCACCTGCACGTCACTCTCGAGGAAGGCTGCAGCAACTGCTTTGCTCAGGGCGTTATTCAGCGTCTCCTCGGCGAGATGTTCTGGATTGGTATTCTTTGCAACCAACTCGAGCGGGGCATGACCCTTGCGGAAACCATCAACTTTAGTCGTCTTGGCGAGTTTGCGCAAGGCAACCTGGCGAGCTGCCTCCAGTTCGTCTGCACCGACGGTAATCGTGGCGCGTACTTTGGTGTCTGATAGGTGGTCTAGTGTCGTCTTCATAGTTGGTTATTGTATCATATGTCGCTGGCAGTGTGAAATAGGCATGTGACGGACCCAAATATGCACACGTATGTATACGTGTTCCGCAAGACGAGCAAAACGGGAAGCTAACAGAGATGAGCTATAGCTGTAATAGAGACATAGATGGTGATACTACGATAAATCAAAGTCATCATCTTCACTGCGCGATGGCTGACGACGATAATCCTTAACGGCACTGACGACGCGCTCCAGACTGAGCTTTTGCTCCTCGCTCGTCGCAATATTCTTGAGGGTGTAGATCTCGTTCTCCAGCTCATCCTCACCAACGAAGAGGAAATATGGGATCTGTTTCTTGATCGCTGCCTTGAGCTGCTTGTCTAGTTTGCGACCAGTGAAATCGACTTCCACATTGACGTCCTCATCGCGCAGGTCGTCCGCTAGCTCTAGTGCACCGCGCATTGCCCCGCCAAGGACGATCATATAAATATCGGTTGTGGAGCTAAACTCTGGTAGCAGCTGATGCGCCTCGAGAAAGAGCTGCATCATTGATAGGCCCGGTGCAAAGCCGACCGCACTGATAGGCTCAGCGCCAAACATCCCCACTAAGCCATCATAGCGCCCACCACCAAAGAGCGAACGGTTATTATCTGGATGAGTGTCGAAGAATTCAAACACTGTACCTGTGTAATAGTCTAACCCACGCATGAGCGTGATATCGAAGATGGCATTCGTCACGCCACTGCGCTCAAGTAGTGTAAAGAGTCGCTGCACATCGCGCACCGCCTCGCTATCGCGAATCGATTCGGGGAGATCGGCCATAGTACGTGCCGTCAAGAGCTGAGCAATCCGTTGTAAGCCGACCGGTGCCGCCGCCTCACCAAAGATCTCAATCGCCTGATCGCGAAAAGCCTGTGGTGGAATCTTGTTCTTACGATCAAACAGCCGGATCATCAGCTGAGCCTGCACAGCATCGAGCTCGAGAAACTGCGCCATCATAAGGTTGATCAACTGGCGATTGTTAATACGGATAGTATACATGTCGTCCGTCGCGCCAAAGGCCTTCATGATACGGCTACCAAGTGCGATAATCTCGGCCTCGGCCTGCATGTTATCAACACCAAATATATCGACATTCATCTGCCAAAATTCACGCTCGCGCCCCCGTTGTGGTCGCTCATAGCGCATAAACTGGGCAATACTAAACCAACGTGCTGGATAGGCAATCTCTTGGCGGTGCTTGGCAATCATCCGGCTGACGCTCGGCGTCATCTCGGGACGAATCGCTACCTGTCGATCACCACGATCAATAAACTGATACGTCTGGTCGTTCACCAACTCATCACCACTCTTGGCGGCATACACTTCAACTGGCTCAAGCAGTGGTGCGTCGTATTCTTCGTAGCCGTAGCTCTTGGCGACGTGACGCCAGGTTTGAAAGATGTATTTGCGCACGCGAAGATCTTCCGGATACCAATCCCGCGCCCCCCGATATGATTCCGATGAAAGCTTTGTCATAGTTACTGCTATTTTTGCATAAACGGCATGGAAAAACAAGCCCTAGGCCGGATTCGCTACTCTATAGCACCATCACGCAGCACTACATACTCCTTCGCTACCTTATATTTGAAAAGGAGTAAAGAGAGTAATCTCTACTTTTGATCTGGGTATAGCCGATGCTGCTGCACCCAAGCATACATCGCAATACCTGCTGCTACGCCGACATTGAGGCTACGCGTACTGCCAAATTGCTTGATCGCGATAATGGACGTGGCTCGCTCGAGCAGCTCGGGACGAATACCAGGCCCCTCTGCCCCAAACAAAAGCACGGCACTACGCGGCAGCGCGACCGAGTGAAGTGGCTTTGAACCAGCAACATTATCGACTGCGATGAGTGGCCGACCAGTAATAGCCTGTAAGAAATCTTCAACCGTTTGGTGATAATGCACGTGCAGATACGTGTCCGTCATCATTGCGCCGCGCTTATTCCATTGCCGCCGGCCAATAATGTGGACATGCCGCACCCCAAAGGCATTGGCACTGCGAACGATCGTCCCCATGTTGAAATCGCGCACGACATTATCAATCGCAATATGAAGCGCCGAGCCATGCTCATCAAGATCGGCAACGATCGCTTGGTGAGATAGCCCTTTATAGCGGTCTACTACATTGCGGTGGTCGGTTGCCGCAGAGGTAGGCTGTTGGGTGCGCTTCATCGTGCTCATTAGTTATATTATGCTGCTATTCCTATGGTATTAGCGTCATTTTTTTCGGCAGGCTGCTGCGCCATGCCGCTGATCTCGCGAATAGTGCGAATACTCTCTTCGGTAAGCTCACCCTGTGTTGGCTGTCCGGTGCGTGATGATATAGCAAGGCCATACAGCGTGCAGCTTGCCGTATACAGTGTAAGGCTCTCACTCGGTCGCATGGCAATTGCGCCCAATGCACCAACCATCCGTCGGCGCACCTCAGCATACTGCTTATCTCCAGCTTCACCCGAGTTGGCGGTGCCGCACTCCTCTCGGATTTCTTCGATCTTTTGTTGTATCCACTCTAGTTTGTTGAACTTTTGGGACGATGGATGGATAGAGGTCATATCATTACTCCTTGTATAAATGTAAAATAGCGGTAGACCCGCCACAGTTTATTTACCTGATTGTATCACAAAACTCTTTACGCAAGGCCGAAATTCGTATACAATACACGGTAAGAGCCTGCGGTGCGTATATCTGCGGATGTGGCGGAATTGGTAGACGCGCTAGCTTCAGGTGCTAGTGCCCTGCGGGGCGTGGAGGTTCAAGTCCTCTCATCCGTACCAGCAAGCTCTTACCCGAACCCACCCCAGTAGAAACAGCCTGGGATGCGGTTCCAGATGATGAACAACGCTCGCCCACCAGGGTGGGTGTTGTTCGTGTTGTAGGTTATTTTCGTGTGTATCAATAGATGACTAAGCATGCGTGCGCATAAAACGAAAATAACTGCCTCGCTGAAAACACAGGAGAATACCAACAACGCCAACAAGCAACAGCACCACACCACTAATGTAATCTGAATATACTTCAGGCCATGGCCGCACTATCGAGTATGGTATTAGTTTTCGAGTCACAATAGGCTCGAGAATTGCCCCTATTGGCAGGATAAACCAGAATATACGCGATGACTTTTTTGGCAAAGCTGCAATCCAGCCGCATACCCCTAGCGGGGCACATAGTACAAGAGCAGCAATAAACCAAAATGAATTCACCATAAATATCGTAGAGCCATACACCCCAATAAGATAGCCGATACCGTAATGGAGTAGCAGTGTGAGTTCTGCAATAGCAGCGCCACTGATCGCCGCTTTTACCAAGTTTTGAGATCTCCACCCTGCCAAGAATGGCAACGCAGCCCAGACGATACCTGCATTAAATAACTTACTAAATATCTTGCGGATACAAGAGTATAGCTGCAACTGCCCTTCCATTTCTTGGGGAAAGTAGATATTGCTGACAAGCGATAGTACTGCCAATACAAGGGATAGAAGAATGACAGTCAGGTATTTATGGCGAATTGTTTGCATGATCTGATCATAGGGAATTATTGAGTTGCCGTCAATCTGCAACACCCATCACCTCTTACATCCAGCGCCACCCATCATTATCGGGAGCATAATCACCCATTGTTAACTCATCAATCATGCTACACATCATGCATTGCACCATCTTCATTCGAAGCTGTGGGAGGTACTTGAGCTTGTTCCTCCGCTTTTGCTGCTTGCTGCTCAGCAGCAATTTGTGCCCGCACCTGGCGTTCAATCTCGTGCCGAAGTTGCTGCTCATTTTGTACTAGTGTATTTGGTTGTGTAGGTTGGAGGTAGCGCTGTACCTTCTCTAGATGTACCAAAATAGGCGTTACTATTAAACCAAATACAGTGAGTATACCAAAAACTACCAAAAAACGTAGCGTACTTGACGTATCTCGCACATTAAACCATACCATACTCAAACATGCCATGCTTAAAAGACTGGCGCAAGTAACCGTCATCATTTTCATTCCTATGATGAAAGAGTTTTTGTTGGCGTATGACAAGGTCTTTACGCTAAGTGTAATGAGCAGTGCAATAATTAATGCTGTGAGCGTAAGCTTTGTCGTAATCGAGAGGAAGTCGCTGCACATTCGTGTCTGAACATGACCTTCGTAGTCATAGCTGCTATAGTAGCTATAATGTCTATTGTATCGACTCCCCGTACTGACAGAGGGACGACAAAAACTAAGAAACCGATAGAGATTCCACTGGATAACAAACATACCAGTAAACCACTGAGCATTGAGGATGATCGACATAATGGATAGAATTTTTATAATTATTCGGTTATCCGTAAGTCGCGATATGTTGCTCATAGCAATTAATGATGCGATTGCGGCGCAAAACGTCGTGAATAGGATTCGCCAATCAATTTCTTGCGATAATACTGCAAGAATCCCGAGAAGTGCGCACAATGTTAGCAAGCCAATTGACAGATAGAGCAGAACACTTCGCAATTGCGCTACAGAGTAAGATTGTTTCATGGCACTATCATACACCATTTGCCATCTATGTCAACTCGCTTTAGTCATTTAATACACCACCCCAGCCGGCAAAGTTGTTGGGACTGCTGGTGACGCATCCTCAATCGACGCGCATGGGTATGAGCAGTAGTCAACCGACAGGAATCCAGCTGAGCGGTAGTTGCCACTAGCCTTCGCTCCACCAAATGGTGCCGCAGTCGTTGCACCAGTCAGCGGCTGATTCCAGTTAATGATGCCTGCCTTTGTTTGCTGGTAGAATGATTCGTATTGCGCACGCTCACGAGTAACAATACCAGCAGCAAGACCAAACTGTGTTGAGTTTGCTTGGGTAATTGCTTCGGCCAGGGTCTGCACTGTCGACACCTGAAGGAGTGGTCCAAAGATCTCTTCATCTGGCAAGGGCACACCAGTGACATCGATCAACCCAGGACTGACAAAGTTGTCACCAAGCGTCGGGATTGGTTCAGCCGGAACGAGAACATGTGCGCCAGCTGAGACAGCAGCATGGTACTTATCAAAGAAATGACGAACCGCCCCATAGTCAACCAACGGACCCATGAAAGGCGTTGGATTGGTATCAAACTGATTGCCAACGACGATACTCTCAACCGCTTGACGAAGTGCAGGAATAAACTCGTCTGCAATCGCGCTATTGACGATAAGCCGCCGTGCCGATGAGCAGCGTTGGCCGCTTGAAATATAGCCAGACTGCACCGCAATATGCACTGCGAGGCGTACATCGTCATAGTCCCAGATGACAAGTGGGCTATTACCATCCATTTCGAGGGCGCAGATCTTATCTGGTGCACCAGCAAGCTGCTTTTCGATTGACACGCCAGCCGCTCGACTACCGATGAAAAGGACGCCGTTTACCCGAGGGTGTGCAATGAGTTTTTGCGCTACGTCGCTATCGCCATGAATAACCTGAAGCACCCCATCTGGCAGTCCAGCCTGTTGCCAGAGTTGCGCGTAGTACTCACCAGCATACGGTACTTTCTCGCTCGGTTTGAAAATAACGGTATTACCGGCAAGAAGAGCAGGCATGACATGGCTATTTGGCATACTCATTGGGAAGTTGTACGGCCCCAGCACTGCCATAACACCATGAGGTCGATAACGCGTCACCGACTGGCGTCCATTGACTTGTTTCGTAACTGTCTGAGCCCGTTGGTCATAGGCATCGAAGACTGCCTGTACTTTATTACCAAGTGATTTGACTTCGGTGCGTGCTTCCCAGAGTGGCTTGCCATTATCCTGCGAAATAATCCGTGCTGCATCCTCGCTATGTGTCGTTACTTGGTCGGCAAAGGCGCGGATAATGTCTTTGCGCACATCAAGCGGTGTCGCCTCCCATGTCCGCTGTGCACGCGTTGCGACAGAAACAGCCCGTGCGATTGCAGCGTCATCCGCAAGGTTTCCAGACCAGATTGGTTCGTTGGTGGCGGAGTTACGGGATATTATGCGTTGATCGACACTCATGTTCATTAACCTCTTTCTTCCTCTATTTTATTGAGGCACGACAAAGAAATCAATTACTATAAGATAGCAGATACACTTCCTCGCAACGCTTTATTGCCAGTCCACCGTATATTCATTGCGCAGCATTGCAGTAATGGTACGAGCTTGCAAAGTGGTTTTTGTCCCAGGATTAAGAATGCCGTGAGGGTCGAAGAGCTGCTTGATTTGCTGGTAGAGAGCTGTAAGATCTGGATTTTGCGTGGCGCGCACAAAACGAGTTTTGAGCCGGCCCTCACCACCACTCATCACCAAATGGCCGTCGTATAGCGCAAGCAGCTTGGTGAGCTCGTCGTAGAGCTTAAAGATCTTCTGCTTATCACTCACTTTGCGCAGCGAGAAGCGCGGATAGACACCGTAGAGATTCAGGCTAGGATAACCAGCAAGGGGCAGTGGTAACTGCAGTGCACGAGCAAGTGGCACGAGCGCCCGAGCAAATTCTTTAAAGCGCTGCGGCGGCACGTAAAATCCCTCAAACAAGCGCGGCGCACCAATATGCGCGGCATCGGGCCAGCGATACTGATCAAGCGCAGCAAACCCTGCCGCCACATCTTCATCATCGTCATCTTCAGCAATGGTGACGATCGTCTCACCCGCAGATTGCAGCTGCTCAAGCTTGGCCTGTTTGCGAGCACGTGTCCGGGTGTTAAAGTCATCGAGTGTCACGAGCAAAACTGCCTGCGGCGTAAACTGCTGGGCAGCTGCCTCATAAAAAGCATACTTCTTGCCATCGCGGCGGAGCTGCTCAAAAATCGCTGCGTCGAGATAGCTAAGCTGCGCTGGTTGGAGTGCGTCAATATCATCAATCGCTGCCTGAGCCTCGCTACTACTCCGAAATACCAGAGCTGCCCTTGTCTTGCGAAAGCTAAAGAATTCTGTCTTGAGAATAAGCTCGTCAATGATCCCTAGCGTTCCCTCGCTCCCCACAAAGAGCGGCCCAAGGTCAAACGTCCCGTCCGGTTGCTTAACCCGCGCAATACCACTATAACCAGACGTATCATTGGGGTTAATCTGCTCGATCAGCGCTGCATTGTCAGTAATAATCGCATCGATACCACGATAGATATCACCTTCAAACCCAGGCAAGCCTTTGCGCTGGCTGAGCTCACGCCGCGAGAGACGCTCTGTCTGCATGACATCGCCATTGGCAAGCACAACCTCGATCTGGTCAATCGCTTCGGCTGGATCGGTCGCTCGGCTTAGCAGCGTTCCATGTGCACCAGCTGCAATGACTCCGCCAACTGTACCTCGCTGGCCAGTCAGCGGTCCAACGCCAGCACCGTGCATACTTAGTGCCGCTGCCACACTACGTGCTGGTACACCTGGCTGGATGCGAACCCGCTGCGATTTGCCATCATATTCAAAGATCGTGTCGAGGGCTGTTGTATCGAGCAGTATCCCCTGCCCCACGGCACCACCCAGCGCACCACAGCCAGCGCCGCGTGTGATGACTGGTATCGTGTGGCCTTTTTCGGCCATTTGCCAGGCAAAACGGGTGATCTTGCGAATATCACTCACGACGCGCGGCGCTACCACGAGCTCTGGCGTTGTGGCTAGAATACCGGCATCTGCACTGACTGACGCACGCCAATCGGCCCGAGTCGAAACAGACCCGGCAATATGACTGCGTAAATAATTTGCAATTTTACTCACACTTCCCCCGTTAGCTTACTGCTTATACTATAGCACAGGGCAGCGCATTTACACCAGGTGCGGTACAATAAAAATGTGAACGTATCGACACCGCTCTCTCAAATCAAAGGCGTTGGGCCAAAAATAGCTGAGCAACTGGCTCAGGCTGGACTCTTGACTGTCAATGATCTCATCATGTTTTTGCCACGCAAGCACGATGATTTTACTGCAGCGAGCTCAATCGCAACGCTAACACCAGGCAATGTGACTATCACAGCGCGCTGCGAATCAATCAGCACGCGCACGGTGCGGCGTGGTCTCCGCATTACCACAGCAGTACTGGCAGATGGCTCGGGCAAGCTCAATGCAGTGTGGTTTAACCAGCCATATCGAGTGCAGCAGCTTGCGAGTGGGGATGAATGTTACTTTCGGGGACAATTTGAATATAAGAATGGCCGCTACCAACTCACCAACCCAAGTGCCGAACGCGTTAAAGAGCTTGCCGCCCACAATACCAACCTCCTACCTATCTATCACGCCGTGCGTGGTCTCAAGAGCCAGTTAGTACGCAAATTACTTACTGAGCTACGACCACTGATAACAATGCTGCCCGAGACACTCCCCTCGCACATTGTTGCACGCGAAGGCTTAATGAGCCGGAGCGAGGCGCTGCTTGCGATGCATTTCCCTACCACATCAGAGGATGTCGCAAGAGCACGCCAGCGCTTTACCTTTGAGGAGCTCTTTAGCTTGCTGCTTGCTAGTCAGCTCAATCGCCAGGCGCATGCTCAGCTCCAAGGCTATGCTATACCGTTTGAGCAATCTATCGTGAAGTCATTTGTGAGTGCTCTACCCTTTACTCTCACAGACGATCAACGCCGAGCAGCCTGGGATATCCTGCAAGACTTTCAGCGTAGCACACCAATGAATCGCCTCCTCCAAGGTGACGTGGGTAGTGGCAAAACAGTGGTCGCTGGCCTGGCCGCTCGCCAGGCTGCCAGTGCTGGCTACCAAACCGCCCTAATGGCACCGATAGAGATTCTTGCCCGTCAGCACGCCGCCACGCTCGATGCATTACTTGCACCCTCTGGCATCAAAGTTGGGCTACTGACTGGCAGCGTGACCAGTGCTGCGCGCAGTGAGCTTGTGCAGCGAATTGCACGCGGCGAGGTAGATGTCGTAGTAGGAACGCACGCACTCATCCAAGACTCGGTGAATTTTGCACGGCTTGGCTTTGTTGTCATCGACGAGCAGCACCGCTTTGGCGTGGCGCAGCGCCAGAAGCTCCTTGATAAATCCGGCCATATGCCACACCTGCTTGCTATGACAGCGACACCAATCCCCCGTAGCCTTGCCCTGACCGTCTATGGCGAGCTCGATATTAGCATCATTAGCCAGCGCCCTGCCGGTCGCCAGCCGATCATTACCAAAATTATTTCTCCCGCCTCGCGCCCAGCCCTATACCAACGCGTCACGAAGGAGCTCGAGGCCGGCAGCCAAGCCTATGTCGTCTGCAGCCTCATCGATGACAACCCCGACAATGACGCGCGCAGTGTTGAGACAACTGTACGCCATCTCAAGAGTAGCACTTTAGGCCGATGGCGAATTGGCTTGCTTCACGGCAAGATGAAGCCTGCTGACAAAGAACGGGTGATGCAAGAATTTCACCAGCATGCGTATGATATTCTCGTGAGTACCACAGTAGTAGAAGTTGGTGTTGATGTGCCAAATGCGACAGTGATGATGATCGAGGATGCTGAGCGATTTGGTCTTGCCCAGCTCCACCAGCTGCGTGGCCGAGTGGGACGTGGCACACGCCAGAGCTACTGCTATCTTTTGCTTAATAACCATAGTAGGCCGAGCCAGCGTCTGCGCGAGGTGGAGGCTTCTAGCGACGGCTTCCACTTGGCAGAAGTCGATATGCAGCTCCGTGGCCCAGGCGAAATTTACGGCAAAGCCCAGCACGGCGCGCTCAATCTGCGCATTGCGAGCCTGGCCGACAGCAAGGCAATCGCCCGAGCCCAAAAAGCAGCCCAAACCTTTATCACCAGTGGTGATTCACTCGAACACTACCCAGAGCTCCAGGCAGCCGTGCAACGCAATCAACGACTCACGACACTTAATTAAGCTGAGGTAATCTTACCTATTTTTAATTCTACCTTTTTTCATTCTCTCCATTCTCGCCCATTTAGGGTTGAGAATGTCATTTTAGAGTATTTCGCCCACATTCCAAACCTTCTCCTTATAGTAATTTTCATCATTTCATCTAATGAAATGCAGCTACTGTTTGTTACATAAAGTCATCAAATCTATATAGTGTGAGAAATACTAGGTATACGTAGTATTTTCAGAGAAGAAACGTAAGAGTGAGTGGACAAGCAAAATCAATCAGGCCACTCCTGCTCGCATAGCATCAGCTCGCTACACCCCACTGAGTAGCATGGAATACCATCAAAATAATGAAACGTGGATAATCTCAACAAAACACATCCATAGTAACGATTCAGCCACACCAAAATCTGCTATACTATATGAGATATGTACAGTGGAACAACCTTTCGGGACCAGTCGGGGCACTTGGTTGGTGTTCATCAGCGAATCGACCAGCTCGCACGGCGCGACCTTGGCCAGATGTGCAGCCACCATGTCGCCATTCTCCATTTTCCGAGCTCGCGCGATATCCTCCACTTCGAGGGCAATAATGGCCCCGACGGTATCAAACGCAAAAGCCCCAGCGTCGATGAACCATGGCACTACATCGACCCTACCAAGCCAGACGACCGCGACCTCGTCGTTATGATTCTCGATCATCATTACAATCTTGTCCAAGCGCTACGCCAAAACAACACGGTGCGTGCCGCCTTTGAGGCAGCGTGGATGTCGCACGCCATCGTCGATGGTCTCACGCCGGCTCATCACTATCCGCTGAGTGACAAAATCGAGGAACTCTGGGGTCGCCCCAAAGAGGAGCGCCTTACCGTCTTAGATAAGAATTTCATCCATGGGACGACGGGGCTCGATACCATCAACAAAAACTGGGAATACTGGGGGGCAAAGGGTGTCTTTGCGACACATATTCTCTTTGAGCTTGGTGTGGCCGCCTCGATGCGTACCGCCCGTTTTGCCGACACCTGCCCGTCGCCTGAGTGGGTAGCCGAGGCGCAGCAGCTTGGCCTCGAGGCAGTCTTTTTGCGAGCAGTGCAGCGGGTGTATGCACTGGATATGTATCATACGTTCTGGCGTAATGGCTGGACGACGGGCTTAGCCTTGCAGACGCGCAATGAGCTCATCCCAGAGATCGTCCGCACTGTTGCCTATGCATGGTACAGCGCACTATGCGAGGCTTACCCATCATGAAAGTCCGAGTGATCGCTGGGCGCTATGGCGGGCGTTGGCTCGATGCGCCAGATAACCGCCGCACCCATCCAATGGGCGAGCGAGTGCGCAATGCGCTGTTTAATTCGCTTGGCGATGTAGTGCAAGATGCCCGTATCCTCGATGCCTTTGCGGGCACTGGTGCGGTTGGTCTCGAAGCCTTGAGCCGTGGAGCACGCCAGGCAGTGTTTGTTGAGCGTGACCGCCTTGCCTTTACCATCCTCTGCAAAAATATCGCAGCGCTCGGTGCTGATCCATCCGCTACTGCAGTCAAAGCTGGCGTCAGCCCATGGCTTGATACGTACTATGGCGAAGCCTTCGATATCATCTTTGCCGACCCGCCCTACCACGATCTCCAGCTTACAACAGTTAGCCGACTTTTTACCCTTCTCAAACCGGGCGGATTTATGGTATTATCACATACAGGAATAGGTGAGGGGCCAAAATTAGCAAACGACATTGTTGTGGTGGACAATCGTAGTTATGGAAACGCACACCTCACCTTTTTCCGCCGAGCTGATGGACGCAGCTAAGGTTGCAGATACACCAGCTCATTTGGTATAATAGCTTTGCTATGCGGATGTGGTGGAATTGGTAGACACGCATGCCTTAGGAGCATGTGCCCTCGTGGCGTGAAGGTTCAAGTCCTTTCATCCGCACCAGCTATTTGTAAATTTAATGCCGTTTCTTACGGCACTTTTTTATAATTTGTGGCATGGGCCAAGAATAAAATCTATTGAGCGCAATAAATGCTTGATAGCCCCCCAACATACGAAACAAGCAAGATAATAACCTAAACTTATTGATATAGTAAAGGAGAAGCAATGAGCCAACAGTTAGAACGAGAGCGCACATTCCTCGCAAAAGAGCTGCCGCAAGAAATCAAGACAACCAAGCCAACTCGCATTGTTGATATTTATATCCCAGACACACCAGCGCATTCACGCCTTCGACTCAGGCAAAACGGCAAAACATATGAAATCACCAAAAAGACCTCCGTTGCAGTAGGTGATGCGTCCAAGCACATCGAGCAGACCATCCCTTTGACGGAGGAAGAATTCGCAGCACTTTCACGTTGCAGTGCAAAGCGCGTTACAAAGGACCGCTACTGCGTCGTGATCGATGGCACGCTCGCTGAAATTGACGTGTTCATCGAGGATCTGGCTGGGCTTGTGTTGATAGATTTTGAGTTTGACACAGAAGACGAAAAGGACAACTTTATCCCACCAAGCATTGCCCTTGTCGACGTCACACAGGAGGATTTCATCGCTGGAGGTCTGCTCGCCGGCAAGACATATGACACCATTGTGCCAGAGCTTGCGCGGTTTTGCTATAAAAAGCTCAGTAAAGAGTAACTCTTTAGTTTATTCGTTATTCACTATAAAATACTCACCCTGCTAGGTGAGTATTTTTTATATACCGCAAGTTTTCGCTCTTTTGGTCAGTGTATGAAAGTAAAGGTTTTTACTCCGTGACGCCCAAAACCCCATCTAGAGCATAGGCGGTTGTTTCCCAGCCATTGACGGCAATGCTGTCGATACCCATCGCGCGGACTGGGTAGTCGTTGCCGCCTTCTTCGATCTTATCGCCAAAGAAGAGGACTTCGCTTTTTTCTAAGCCATTAGCTTCAAGCAGTTTCTTCATGCCATAGGCTTTGTCGATACCAGGGCGGGTAATGTCGGTGCTGGTAGTGCCACCAATCCGCACTTCGAGGCCAGGCAACTGTGCCGCTACTTTGTCGCGGTAAATTGGCCGGATATCCTTGTATTTCTCTGCCCATGCATATTTTTCCTCCGGAGTGGCCTGTTGGCCCAAGGCAGATATAGTGATCTGACTCTGACGATCCTCGATAATCTCACCTGCTGGGTGCTCACACCAGATCCCCATCTCCCGTGCAGTTGACTCAAGCACACTCACGATTTGCGCTTTTTGCTCATCCGTCAAGTCCTCGGCATACTGCAGCTGCCACTCATTCGCCTGTGGGTCGAAGCGATAATAGCGCGTACCACACGTCGGCATAGCGTGAAACTTGCCCAGCAGCTCGGGCGACACATCAAGGCGGCTGGTCACCTGTTTTTGGATCTGCTTGAAGTCTCCACCAGTGATGACACATACATCATACTTCTCCAGTAAGCGCCCCAGCAGAGCCGCCATCCGGTCGCTCACGGGCGACTTCGTTACTGCCAAAGTATCGTCTAGATCAAATGCAATCAATTTTTTCATGACAAATTCTCCTCTTGTAGCTAATTAATGTGCCATTATCATACCATAAAATATGACAAATACATAACAGAATAATCGGTCGCTACCATTCTACCGAGCGCAAGCCACCGGAAACATCCATCTATCGTACAAGCACGAAGCTATTTTTGCCTTTTTTGATCAAGCTTGGACTCGTCGCTGGTTGATCACTGGTGATTTTTGCACCGTCAAGGCTAATGGCATTGTTTTTGATGAGGCGGCGTGCTTCGCCATTACTAGCGCAGACCTCAGCCTCCACCAGAGCGGTCACCACTGATTGAGGTGAGACGGTTGGGATCTCGTCAGCCAGCGCATCAAGATCTTCCTCGCGCAGTGTCGATAGGTCATTGTCGCCAAAGAGCACACTAGTTACTCGCTCCACACTCTCGCGGCGCTCATGACCGTGGACGATATCGGTTACCTCTCGTGCGAGTGTCTTTTGTAGGGTGCGCGCGCCAGGGTTAGCGCGATGGCTGTCGATTAATGTTTCAATGGTTGCTTGACCAAGCAACGTGTAGATCTTGATCAAATCTTCGCTCGTCTCGTCATCGCAGTTGAGCCAAAATTGGTAGAATTTGTATGGACTCGTCAGCGCTGGGTCAAGCCAGACCGCACCACCCTCCGACTTGCCAAATTTCACTCCTGTTTGCTTATTAATCACCAGCGGTGCCGTCAAGACATGAGCTTCGCCACCCTCGAGTTTGCGAATGAGCGACACGCCTGTCACGCTATTACCCCATTGGTCGGCACCAGCCAATTGCAGTGTCGCACCCTTCTCGCGGTACAGATGCAAGAAGTCATAGCCTTGAATCAATGCATAACTAAATTCACCATAGCTAATGCCTGCCCCGCCTTCGCCGATCCGTTGTTGCACAAAATCGCGGTCAAGTAGCTGCGTCATACTCACATGCTTACCGATCTGGTGCAAAAAATCGACATAATTAACGTGAGCAAACCAATCGGCATTATTGACTACCGCAAAATCCTGGCCGCGAAATATCTGTCGAAATTGCGCCGTCAAGCCCTCAACACTACGTGCTACCGTTTCAGCATTGCGAAGATCGCGTTCTTGCTTTTTGCCATCTGGGTCGCCAATCATCCCGGTTGCACCTCCCACAAGCAACAGTGGCGTGTGTCCATGGTCGATAAAGTGGCGGCATAGCATCATAACGGCCAAGTTGCCAATCGTCATGCTCGGTGCACTCGGGTCAACGCCGATGTAGAAAGTGCGCGGCTCATTGATGTCATTGATATCAGCAAACGTCGTTTGGTTAATGAATCCGCGCCAGGTTAATTCTTCTGCTAAGGTCATGTATCCTCCACTCTTGCTCTTTCTTATGCTCGTGTTGCTATTTATTTTAGCACGAAATAGCGTGAAGTAGCGGGGCCGCGCCGCAGGAAAAGACTAGCCCTACCCACCTATATAATGCTATAATGCAGAAGAATATTGCGTGTTAGAGGAAATAAGAGATCGTGGTTAAAAATAATTTATCACATCGAGTTAGCGTCTACTCCAACCTTGCAGCCAAGCGCCGCACCAAAAAAGACGCCGAAGCCCGCCGCAGAGCGGAGTACTTGGCAAGCCTACCCAAGCAGCCTCTCAAACGGCTACTCTATCGCTTGCACCCACGCCGCGTGGCACAATTCTTATTTAGCAAGCGTGGGGCTTATGCCATCCTCAAGGTAGTTGGTGGTTTTTTCCTCGTGCTCGCCCTTATTATTGCCGGGCTCTTCACCTACTATCGCAAAGACCTCGATGCAATTCGCCCAGGCGAGATAGACAAGCGCGTCCAGACCACTGTAACAAAATATCTGGACCGTAGTGGCCAGCTCCTCTGGGAGGATAAAGGTAACGGCGACTACAAGCTCGTGGTCGATGGCAACCAGATTAGCGACTACGTCAAGAAGGCAACGATCGCCGTGGAAGACCGTGATTTTTATAACCACCACGGTATTAGCCTGGCTGGTATTTCTCGCGCATTCCTGAGCAACTCACAGGGTAATGCCGTGCAGGGTGGCTCAACACTGACGCAGCAGCTCGTCAAGCAAGCCTTCTTCGAGAAGAGCGAAATCGAAAAACGCGGCCTCGATGGTATACCACGCAAGATCAAGGAGGTGATCCTTTCGATTGAGGTCGAGCGTATGTACAACAAAGATCAAATCCTAAATCTCTACCTCAACGAAGCATCATACGGTGGCCGCCGTAATGGCGTCGAGTCGGCTGCGCGCACTTACTTCCAGAAACCAGCTAAGGACCTAACACTAGCCGAATCTGCGCTGCTTGCCGGCATTCCTAACAGTCCTGGGCTCTACGACCCATATTACGTGCCAGGCAATAGTGCACTTATTGCGCGCCAGCATAAGGTGCTCGATAGTATGGTTGAGATGAATTACATTACTAAAGAGCAAGCTAAGGAAGCAAAGCAAGTCGCCATTCTTGACACTGTAAAACCAAAGGCTGAGCAATATGCTGACATCAAAGCGCCACACTTCGTCCTGATGGTGCGCGACCAGCTCGAAAAAGAGTTGGGCAAGTCAACAGTCGGCAAAGGCGGCCTCACCGTCACAACCACGCTTGACTCAACGCTTCAAGGTAAGCTTGAGGGTCGTATGCAAAGTATGTTTAATGGCAAACTCACGAACTCTAACTGTGGTAATACCAACTGCGCAACCTATGCTGGCTTTACCAATGGCGCAGCCGCCATTGAGGATAACAAAACAGGTCAGGTAGTAGCGCTGGTTGGTAGTCGAGATTTCAACTATGCCGTCTTTGGTCAAAATAATGCCGCTACCGCCTTTATCCAGCCTGGTTCATCCATCAAGCCACTGGTCTACGCTCAACTCTTCCAAAACAAGGGCAATGGCAAGACCAACTACGGGAGCGGTTCTGTCCTCTCCGACTCAAAGATCAGCTTTGGTAGTTGGACACCGCAAAACGCTGATGGTAAGTTCCAAAACAATATTAACCTCCGCCAAGCTCTCGCTCGCTCACGCAACATCCCCGCCATCAAAGCTATGCAGGAGAACGAGCGCAACAAACGCGGCAGCACCTGGCAGACTATTCGCGAGATGGGCGACAGTGCTTACTGCACCCAAGGCGCAGACGCCCAAGCTGGTTTATCGAGTGCCATCGGGAGCTGCGGTACACGCCTCGTCGACCATGTCAATGCCATCGCATCTTTGGCGCGGATGGGCACCTACACCCCACAATCAACTGTTCTCAAAGTAACCAACAGTACCGGCCAGGTCCTCAAGCAATACACGGCCTCTACGAAGCAGGTGATCGACCAGCAAGCTGCCTACATCGTCAACGATATCCTCGGCGACTCCAGTGCACGGGCTAACCTTGGTGGCGGGCAAGACTACATGCCACAAATGAACCGCCTCAAGGCAAAGACCGCTGTCAAGACCGGCACGTCAAACTCCGAGGTCAACGGCAAGGTGGTAGCGAAGGATATCTGGACGGTCGGCTATACCCCAGCACTGTCGATGGCTGTTTGGCTAGGCAACTCTGACACGTCACCACTCCGTAATGGTAACTCACTCATCCCCGCTATGCTGCTCGACTACACTATGGCTGACGCCACGCAATACTACGTTAGCCAAAACAAAGCGTCGTACAGTGATTGGTTCTCTGCACCGAGTGGCATCCAGCGAATCAATAATGAAGTCTACCCATCGTATTACAATAAGAATTCTAATCACAGCAGCAACACAATGTCATTCGATCGAGTATCTAAGAAAAAGGCCACAAACTGCACGCCAGAGTCAGCCCGCGTTGACATCCCTGTCACTCGGTCAAAGGACTCGTCAGGCAAAGAGACTGTCTCAGCTCAAGATGGCTATGATGCAGCTAGCAATGACGATACTCATCGCTGTACCGACTCCAAGCCAAGTGTTTCCGTCGCCGTAAGCTCTAGTGGGCAATCGGCGACGGTATACTACCGGCAGGGTAGCCACCCACTCCAACAGTTAGAGGTGAAGGTGGGTGACCAGCTCGTTGGTACGCGCCAGGTTAATAGTGATGGCGATACCAACGTCTCTATCCCCTCCTCTGCTGGCAAAAACTTCACTGTGACTGCCACATTAACAGACAGCGTGTACTATAGCGACAAAAACACTGCTCACGGCCAGCGAACGAGCTAGTGCATCTTTAACAGAGAATAGTTATAATACCCTGCACCTACAGCTGCAGGATTTTTCATAATGGAGGATTTGTTGCTATGCTCAGAATTGCACTGCCTTTGTTCGAGTAGTCTGTAGTTACTTGTAACATAAGACTTATTTTGCAATGAGGATACAGTGGTTTGAGGTCTAAGATGAGAATATGACGTGTCTAATATTGTGGTCCAGATATAACTCTAGTCTATTTGAGATACAGTCAAATTAGGATTCACAACCACATAAGAAAGTGAGGGCTATGCGGCAAACAATAAAGGCTTCACCACCCCCACCAACTGCCGATGCAGCTCCGGCGCTCCCGCCAGCCAGGTGAAGTTCTCGTGAGAGCGGTTTAGGGCGTCGTGATAATCCATGGGGTTGCCAGCAATATCGGTATAGACACCACCCGCCTCCTCAATAATGATCTGCTGCGCGACGTTGTCCCAGATCTTGCTCGTTTGGTTGGCGCAGGCACCATAGGCACCCTTCGCAACCATTGCTTGGTCGACGACACTATTAGACGAGCGGAGATTACGGATCGAGAGGATGATGGCACCAAGTAGCTCAGCCTCGCGCTTTGTCCGGGCTGGATCCTCAGGGTGACCGTCAACACCATACGCGACGAGACTATTGGCAAGGTCGGTTTCACGCGAGACATGGATCTTCTGGCCATTACACCAGGCACCCGCGCCCTTGGTCGCAACGTAGAGCTCGCCAAAGGCAGGCAGGGCTATGCCACCAGCCACTGGTGTGTCGTGATCGAGCAGCCCAAGCATAATGCCATACTGTGGTAGCCCCGCCGCGAAGTTGCTCGTCCCATCGATCGGGTCAACCACCCAGGTGTAGCGCGACCCGTTATCGACACAGCCCAGTTCCTCGTCGATAATATTATGATCAGGGTATGTTGTGCGGATTGCATCCGTCAGGAAATGGCCGATCTCCAGGTCTGTCTCTGTTAGGACTTGATTGCGATCTCCCGCCTTGACCGAGTGAGAGAGGTTGCCAAAGTTCGCAGCTGCAATCTTCGCGGCGGCGGTGAGGGTGGTAGTGAGAAAGTCTCGATAGGTATGCATATAATTGCTTCCCCTTTCATGGTATTACTACCATCAGTATAACACCCTGAGAATCACGTATCAAAAATTGAACAACATCTCTTTACTATCTGCTAGCTTCGCAACGACTAGGCTAATCTTCAAACCATGGTGCCCGCGCATGAATTGGGACGGCTTCTGGCCTCGTCATAATACGCTTATCTATGTACGCCTTCAGCTCTGGGTCGCTATCTGGATGAATCGGTTCCTTGCTAGATCTTTCAAATAGACGAGTAGCTTCACTACTATACTCGCCAATTTGCAATGCATTACGCCCCAGCTCCACAGCCCGAGCTACTACACGCGCCAACTTCTTCTCTCCCGTGCTTGAGCAAGAATCACTTAATGCAGACGATTCATACCTTGCTGTCCTAGTCATAATAACAATATTATATACTCGGCAGTTACTTATATCAAGCAATCAAACACAAATATAAAAAACACCTCAGCCTTAATCCGTCTGCTTTTTTACCAAATCAAGCAGCGCTGCTTCGTGGTCAACACGGCGACGCGATGATGAGCGAGTAGTTCGTTTCTTGGAGGCAGCTTGCGTGGCTGCCTGTGGGGTGCGGCTCGTTGTTGATTGCTTGGTATGCCTGGATTGAGAGGATGAAGCAGCCTGCGGAGACTTCGGAGCCGTAGCGGCTCGCGCGCGAGAGGTACGCTTGACTAGCTGTTTTGGCTGTGGTTGCTCTACTGGCTTTGTTTTCTCATGAGCCACACGCGCCGTTCGCTGGGGCTGGCTTGAGGCTGGCTGGTCATTTTTCTTATCTGCTTTTTCTGCTGGAGCTGTGGTAGCACGGGTCCGCGCTGGTTGGCGAGAGCGCAAAGTCTTTGCTGGTTTGGGCTGAGTAGATGGTTGAGTAGCTGACTCTTCTTGCGCTACTGCTTTTCCTGATGATGCTTCAGCTGAGCGCGCTTTGGCTGGCTGAACTACTGGCTTTTTGACGAGCTTGGCAAAGATCATCTTACCTGCAGCGGTCTGAAGGTTGCGAATAATCTCCACTTCACAGGTGCGGCCCAGCTGGCTGCTGGCTTGCTCCACAACAACCATTGTGCCATCTGGCAAATGCCCAACCGCCTGATGAGCGTCCTGCCCCTTCTGAAGGAGCGCCAGTGTCAGGTGCTCACCAGGTAAATGTGCCATCCGGATGCTTTGCGCCAGCTCATTCATGTTGAGCACGCCAATCCCTTCCACGGCGGCGACTTTGTTAAGGTTATAATCGATCGTGAGCAGCCATGCACCATGCTGCTTGGCTAGGCTCAGCAATCGCTCATCAACTCCCTCGCGTGCTTTGCTGCCATCCTGCAAGAGCTCTACCTCAACTTCGTCCATCGCCTGCAGCTCTGTCACGACGTCAAGGCCATAACGAGCACGAGCTCGCTTGTCGCTGTCTGCGTGATCTGCCAAAAATTGCAGCTCACCCACCACACTACGGGGGATCACCAGCGTGTCACCAATAAATCCTGTTTTGGCAACGGCCGTAATGCGGCCATCCATTAGCACCGACGTATCGACTAACAGCGCTCGCCCTTTCGTTTTGAGTGTGTTACGCGGTAGCCTAGCCAGAAGATAACTAACTTCGCCAAGGATAATAAGTGTGATGATAAGCAACACAATAGTAGATAATTGCATATTGTTCCTTTTGTTATGTTTTTAGATAGGTAATGAGCGCGCTGCGGATATCGCGCACATCATGGACAAAGGGCGTCTTAAGACCAGAATGCGGAGCAATTGCTTTGGTGAAGCCGAGTTTTTGCGCCTCAGCAATGCGCCGCTCGGCCGCTTGGGCACTGCGCACTTCACCGCCAAGGCCCACCTCGCCAAACACTACTACGCCATCATCAAGGCGTCGGCCAGCGGCAGCACTGGCAATTGCCATGATGACGGCTAAGTCGGCCGCCCGATCAGCCAACTTGAGTCCACCGACAACGTTGATGTAGATATCTTTATCGGATAATTGCAATTTGGTGCGCCGCTCGAGGACAGCGATCAAAAGGTTGAGTCGGTTGAGATCAAATCCGCTGGCTGTCCTCTTAGGATACCCGAAATGGGTTGGATTGACAAGTGCTTGGATCTCGACAAGGATGGGGCGGTTGCCCTCAAGGGTAGCCAGTACTACCGATCCATCGGCATTTTGGCGCTCGGCAAGTAGCGCCGCCGAGGGGTTCTCGACCACTGTCAGGCCACGCTCACCCATAGCAAAAATCGCCGCTTCATTCGTGCTACCATAGCGATTCTTGATGGCCCGCACCACCTTAAAGCCGCCGTAGCGATCGCCCTCAAACTGCAGCACCACATCCACGAGATGCTCAAGTACCTTGGGCCCCGCGATCGACCCTTCCTTCGTCACATGGCCCACCAGCACTACCGCCGTCCCTGATTGCTTGGCAGCTTGAATAATAACGTTGCTAGCGTTAGTAATCTGACTTACAGTGCCTGGTGCGCTTGTAATCTCAGCCAGACTCAACGTCTGAATTGAATCGACAATTACCAGCTGGTATTGGCCAGTACGGATGGTAGCCGCAATATCATCAGCGCTCGTGCTCGCTGCAAACGACAATGCCTCGTGCTGGTCGGCACCCAGTCGCGTTGCTCGCAGCGCCACCTGCCCAGCCGACTCCTCGCCACTGATATAGAGTACCGCTTGCTGCTGCGCAACCGCATGCGCTACCTGGAGCAAGAGAGTGCTCTTGCCCATACCCGGTTGCCCCGCCAAGAGAAGCACACCACCCGGCAAAATACCACCACCCAGCACTGCATCAAGATCGGCAATGCCCGTTGCAAGCCGAGCTGCTGGTTCATCCTGGCTTGCAGCAGTGATTGGCCGCGGCTGTAGCAACGCACCCTGGCCAGCGCTGCGTGCCACAGCAGATTTGCCCGCCGGAGCTGGCGCTTGCTCAACGAGGCTATTCCACTGACCACATTGCTCACACTTGCCCGTCCACTTTGGTGAGCGCGCACCACACTGCTGGCAGACAAACATCGTGCGGGCTCGTGCCATTACACTTGCTCCTTGGGTTGCTCAATACCATTGATGCTTTGGTTCAGCTCATTAGCGCGTACAGACAAGGCATTGAGCCGAGTGATCTTCGCATTATATATCTCAACGCGCTGATTAATCGCGAGCCGCTGCGCCTCAAGGGCTCGCTGACGCGCCAAGAGCTTCTTGCGCGCTGCCTGGAATGATGCGTCATCGCGAAAGCCGCCATTTTGAGCTCTCGCATTAAACACCTTAATATCAGCCGACAGCTGCTCAGCCATCTCTTTGTACTGTGCTTGATCAGTAGGGAGCTGGGTAGCTTCTTGGTTGATTGCCTTGCTGAGCGCTTTGGCTTCTTGATCGACCTTATCGAAGACAGCTTGGTAAGCATCGCTACGTGCGACAATCGCCGCACGGTTACGAAAATACCGACCATAGTGCTGCTCTAGCTCACTGCTGATTGTACCAATCTGCGTGCCAATGATAGAATGAAGCTCATTATTACGCTCGCCTGGCTCGGCCTGATCATAATACTTCACCATTGAGGCAATGACCGGATTGGTCTTGATCTTGGCGTACTCTGCTTCGATAAGCTTGTCAATCCGCTGTCGCTCGCTTGGGCCAAGCCGCTCATATGCGGCATGTAATAACTCGTGCGCTGTCGTGACGGGTTCGGCGTTAGTCAGTTCTTGATTCTGTACATTGTAGACGTAGATTCGGCGCAGGTGGTAGCAGCCAAGGATAGCTGCTGTGCGCTCAGTCGATTTGCAGCTTTTGTTAAACTCAGCCTTGTCCTGTAATTGTGGCTGACTCGCATAGAGCAGCTGCCGACCTTTGTCGGTCAGCTCAAGCTGGTCAATCACCGCTTGCATTGCACTATCGGGCTGGTACCGGCTCGCCACTGCAGCATCGTAGAGCTCCGGGCCATAGGTGAGCCCAGCCCAGGCCATACCACTGATCATCACCAGGCCGACCAGTGTTGAGACGAGGCGCTTAGGCCTTTTCGCTACGTGCGTCAATCGTCAGCTCCCCTTTTCGTACTCCAACTGTCAAGACCGACCCTTTGGCGTAGTGATGGGCCAAGATCCCCTCCGCAAGGCGGTGCTCCAGCTCGTCCTCAATCGTGCGCCGCAGCGGCCGCGCCCCAAAGGTGCGGCTGTAACCCTGAGCAATCAACCGTCGCTTTGCCGCTGGCAACACCTTGACGGCGAGACTCTGGCGCGCCAAACGCCGATTGAGCTCAGCAATCTGCAAGTCGAATATCTTCCCAACCTCTGGTTTGGTGAGCGGGCGGAAGGTGATAATTGCGTCAAACCGATTGATTAGCTCCGGCCGCATGAAGCGCTCCAGTGCCTCACGAGTATATGACTCATTGCGTCGCTGCTGCTGCGCTGTATCGTCCTCGTCGACTAATTTGGCCTGGAAGCCGAGACTGCGATTGTGCTGCATTTTATCTGCACCGAGATTGCTAGTAAGGATGATGATCGTGTTACGGAAGCTCACAACACGGCCAGTCGAGTCGGTCAATGTGCCATCTTCAAGGAGCTGCAGCAACATCTGGAAGATATCGGGGTGAGCTTTTTCGATTTCATCAAACAACACCACACTATAGGGTTGACGCCGTACTTTGTCCGTCAGCTTGCCACCATCGTCGTAGCCTACATAACCAGCAGGTGCGCCAACGAGCCGGCTCGCGGTATGCTTCTCGCCAAACTCACTCATATCGATCTTAATCAGTGCGTCATCCGAGCCAAACACCTCACGAGCAAGCACGCGCGCCAGCTCGGTCTTACCAACACCGGTTGGCCCCATAAAGACAAAGCTACCGATCGGCCGCTGGCTGCTCGCCACCCCACTACGACTGCGCCGAATAGCCCGAGCCACTTTGCTAACTGCTTCTTCCTGGCCAATCAGATATTTCCCAAGGTGTTTCTCGAGATTACGCAGCAGCTTCGCCTCACTTGTGCGGACTTTCTCAACCGGAATATGCGTCATCACAGCAATAGCACGAGCAATATGATCATCGGTGAGTACCAGTGGTGTTTTGCGGCCTTGCTCGCGACGTGCTTGCTCAAGCTGGTCGGTCAATTGGCTAATACGCTGCTTATAGAGAGCAGCGCGCTCATAGTCTTCTGCTGCTACGGCATCTTCCATTTTCTCATTCAGTGCTTTGAGCTCACGGACATACTCGCGCTGCTTGCTTGGCTTATGTCCCTTCTTAACGCGTACCAGAGCTGCTGCTTCATCAATCACATCGATCGCCTTGTCTGGCATAAAGCGATCGGCCACATAGCGGTCACTCATATACACCGCTGACTCGATCACATCATCGCTAATCTTCACCCCATGGTGCTTCTCGTAGTAGCTGCGCAACCCCTTGAGGATTGCCACTGTATCCTTCACGCTTGGCTCCTTAACGAGCACTGTCTGGAAGCGACGCTCGAGCGCGCTGTCCTTCTCGATATGCTTGCGATATTCCTCTAGCGTCGTCGCACCAATGAGGTGCAACTCACCTCGGGCTAGTGCCGGCTTAAGGATATTAGCTGCGTCCATCGCCCCGCCCTCCGCTGAGCCAGCTCCTACAAGCATGTGTAATTCATCGATGAAGGCAATGATATTGCCCTGCTTGGTAATCTCGCGGATCAGTGCCGTCAGCCGCTCCTCAAACTGCCCCCGATACTTGGTGCCAGCAACAATTGCCGTCATATCGAGCATAACTACCCGCTTGTCGAGCAGATTATCTGGCACATCCTCGCGGACAATCCGCTGCGCCAGGCCCTCAACGATGGCCGTTTTGCCCACCCCTGGCTCACCCAGCAAGACGGGGTTGTTCTTGGTACGACGGCTGAGGATCGTCACGAGGCGCTCGGTCTCGCGTGCTCGCCCTACCACAGTATCGAGCTCGCCATCGGCCGCCTTGGCCGTGAGGTCAGTGCTGTATTTGCTCAGAGCGCTGCCACCGCGCGGCATTGGCCGCCGCTTCGTGTCGGTACGGGTGCTCGTGCCACCACGGCTCTCTTCGCGCATATCATCAAAGTGAGCTTCGAGGTTGCGGACGATCGCCTCAGTATCTGCCCCCATTTCGCGTAGCAATACAGTTGCGCGGGCGTTGTTTTGCTTGAGCAAGCTATAGAGAATATGCTCTGTGCCGAGCTCATCATGTTCATACTCCTTCGCAATTTCCCACCCCATCCGGAGCGTCAGCAGAGCCGTCTCAGATAGGCCAGTTGCCCCACCAGTCCGCACCGTAATACTCTTGAGCGGCTGTAGGTGGAGCGAGTCCTCCGCCCGGCGTAGTGTAATGCCAGCATCAGCCAGTACCTTGGTGCCCAGGCTGGCGCTTTGGCTCAAGATACCAAGGAGTAGGTGTTCGGTGCCAATATAGGGGTTGCCATACCCACGGGCAATTGCATCAGCGTACTGGACACTCAGGCGAGCATCGTCACTCAAATGGCTAATAAAATCTGCAAAATCATCTTCCATGTCGTCCTCCAAAATCTGTGGCTAAAAGCCACCCTACTCAGTATACGCTGCTTATTAGCACTCGTCAAGGTGGAGTGCTAATAATACGCAAAACCCTACTCTATTATGAGCAGGGTTGGCATGTCGCAGCGCTTTGCAATTTTACACTTGGTTTTCAATGGCGCTAAAGAGATCATCCTCAATATTCTTGCGCGGCTTGCGCTCAGCTGGCTGGCTTGCTGCTGTCTCGATATCAAGCTCAAAGCCGGTAAGGCGGCTTGCCAAGCGAACATTCTGCCCACTACGGCCAATCGCGATCGACTGCTGGTCCTCCGTCACATATACCTTGGCATGCTTGTGCTCGCGGTCGATCTCGACCCGCACTACCTCAGCAGGGCTGAGGGCGTTGCGAATGTACGTGTCGGTGTTTTCGTCGTACATAATGATATCGATCTTTTCTTGGTCACCAATCTCATTAACAACGGCGTTGACCCGTGTGCCATGCCCACCAACAAAAGTACCAACCGGGTCGATCCCTGGCACGGTACTCAGGACAGCCAGCTTAGTGCGGCGACCTGCTTCGCGGGCGATCCCCTTGATCTCAACTGCCCCTGTCTCGAGCTCTGGCACCTCCTGGCGGAAGAGATACTCAATGAAGGCTTCGTTACCACGGCTAAGGATAAGCTGTGGACCACGATTGTCGCGCTCGATATCCTTGATGAATACCTTGATGCGGCTGCCTGGCACGTAGCGCTCGCCTTGGATTTGCTCGCTCTGCGGCAAAATGCCAGTTGCCTTGCCCAGTTCAACCCGCACGACGCGCGGCTCAACCCGCTGAACAATACCCGTCACAACCGTACCAATCTTGTCTTCGAACTCTGCAAGCACTACCTCGCGCTCAGCTTCGCGCAAGCGCTGCAATACCACCTGCTTGGCAGTCTGAGCCGCCACACGGCCAAAGCTCGTCACATTGTGTACCTCCTCAACAGTGCCACCTAGCTCGGCGTCGGGGTTAGCCGTGCGCGCTTCGTCCAGACTCACCTCTGTCGATGGGAAGTTAACTTCCTCAACGATCTCACGAATGACGAACACCTTGGCTGTACCGTCGTTGAGGTTGAGCTCAGCCCGAACGTTTTGGTCGCGCTCACCATTGTCGCGGCGCCAGGCCGCAGCAATTGCTTGCTCGATCACACCCAGGACCGTCTCCTCAGGTAAATTCTTTTCGTCAGCGATCGTGCGCAAGGCTAACGTAAGCTGCTTAATATTAAGGTCTTCCATATTATATACTCCTTTCTATGAAAAACTCCGACCTGCCGGCCGGATATCTACCTATCAGTGTAGCGAATAGCGCGAAGGATGTCAAATGAAGTGGCGGGAGTTCTTATCCAACAATCGTCAACACATCACGGAGGTCGGCGATACCCCATCGTGCATGCCTGGCGGCAGGTGAGCCAGCAAAGGCTACTCCATTACCCGTCGCAGCAAAGAGCGGTACGTCGTTCGATCCATCGCCCACAACCAGACAGTCGCTCAGCGAGACCTGCTGCTCGGCAGCTAGCTCGCGGAGCTGCTGTAGCTTGGCTGCTGCATCGTTATCTGGCGCATCAATCCGACACAGCATGTCGTGGTTATCAAATATAAAATGATTGCTCTCGCGCCAAAGCACCACGCCAAGCTGCTCTGCTACCATGCTCACCAAGATATCCATCGCACCAGAGTTGATGGCCACGCGGTAGCCCCGCGCTTGGAGCGCCGCAACGACCATTTGAGCATGTGGCATATAGGTGTACTGGCTGAGGACACGCTGCACCGCCTCTCTGTGGCAGTCGCCCCGCTGCTGGTAGCGCTGCAATAGCCAGGCTTGACCCTCGGCATCAGTTATCTCACCCCGGGCGGCGCGTGCCATCAAGGCAGCATCCTCTTCTGGGGTAATGCCCATGGCGAGATTGAGATTGCGCCAGGAGTTGTCGCGAATCAAGGTATGGTTAAGATCAAATACGATAAGCTTCGGCTGCATTAGCCAGGCACTCCCTGCCCAGGGCACGTAGCGAGGACGCGCTGCATGGCAGCTTTTTCGCCTGTGGTGACCCAGAGGTGATATTTATGTTTGACGGCAATTTGCCGGGCAACATACTGGCAGCGAAACGGCTTATGGCTAGGCAGCCACGTGGCGGCATCACCATCGCCCTTTTGCTGGTTGGCCGGGCCGTCAACCGCCAGGAGCTCAAGCGGGTCATTGGCAAGCTGCTGCCGCTGCTCGCTACTGAGCTGCTGTGCACCAGTTTGCCAGGCATTGCTGAGAGCAACAACGTGGTCGATCTGCACCGCTGTACTCGTGCCACTCCCCCGCTGAAAAGTAATGCGCTTGCCTGTGTATGGGTCGTCGAGCTGGCCACTGGCTACCTTGCAATTGCCACTCACCACCGCCTGCTTGAGGTCGCGCGCGAGGATAATATTGCGCGTATCGCAGCCACTCGTCGTTGCCCAGCCCGCGCCAAATTGGCTACGCGCATACCCAGTCTTGGGTGCACGGCCCTTAACGGGCAATGCCTCCAGTGCTACTAGCGCCTCGCCATTACCCTGTGGCGAGTGGCTTGATTGCGCTAACTGCCACGCTACATATATCGCGAGCGCAACAATGACAATACCAGCAAGCAAAAACATCGTTATGACGCGGCGACGGCGATATTCCATAATCATATCATAGCATAGGGTCATTTTTTGGTAGGCTCATGCACATTCCGGTATACTAGTTTTATGCAACAGGTTACTCATCTCATCGACTTTTTTATACCAACTCACTATCAGCTTGCGCTGGATATTGATCGCCAGCAGCGGCACTTCACAGGGCAAGTGACAATCACTGGCGAGACAACACAGGCCGATACGCCAATTAAATTACACGCCAAAGATCTCACGATCACCAGCGCGATGATCGATGACCAGCCAGTCTCTGTGGAGCATAATAAGGACGAGATCTCGCTACACCTGCCAACGCTAAGTGTCAGCACTCATACCATTACTCTCGCGTACGAAGCAGCAATTACTGACTCACTCCATGGTCTCTACCCCTGTTATTATCAGCACGACGGTGCGAAGAAAGAATTGCTTATGACGCAGTTCGAGAGTCATCATGCGCGCGAGGTCTTCCCTTGCATTGATGAGCCTGCCGCCAAAGCAACCTTCGACATAACCGTTACAACTGAGTCGGGCATCACGGTGCTTGGCAATATGCCCGTCCAGTCGCAGCAGGAAGCCGATGGTCGGCTCATCACTACCTTTACCCAAACGCCGCGCATGAGTACCTACCTCGTGGCCCTCGTGATGGGCGAGTTGCAGCACATCACTGGTCAGACGAAAGACGGCGTAGAGGTGTCCGTCTGGGCTACGCCAGCGCAAGCTCCTGCAAGCCTTGATTTCGCTCTTGAGCATGCCATCCGCTCAATTGAGTTCTTTAATGAATACTTCGACACGCCCTACCCCTTACCGAAATCCGATCACGTTGCAGTACCAGACTTCAGTAGTGGCGCAATGGAGAACTGGGGGCTCATCACCTACCGTGAGTCTGCCCTACTAGCCGATCCAACCACGACGACCATCGCCGATAAGCAATACATTGCCACCGTTATTAGCCACGAGCTCAGCCACCAGTGGTTTGGTAACCTCGTCACGATGAAGTGGTGGGATAACCTCTGGCTCAACGAGAGCTTTGCCAACATGATGGAATATCTGGCGGTCGATGCCATCCACCCCGAGTGGCACGTGTGGACAGATTTTTGCAACCACGAGGGTGCGCTGGCCTTTGGCCGTGATGCAATTGATGGCGTACAACCGGTCCAAACAGCTGTTCATCATCCAGATGAGATTAGCACGCTCTTTGACGGAGCGATTGTCTATGCCAAGGGTGGACGCCTCCTCTACATGCTCATGCATTGGCTAGGCGAAGCCGCCTTTCGTACTGGCCTGCAGGCGTATTTTGCTACCCATGCCTATAGTAATGCCGAGGGTGATGACCTATGGCACGCGCTGAGCCAAGCCAGCGGGTGCGATGTTGCTGCACTTATGAACCACTGGATCCGCACTCCTGGCTACCCGGTCGTTACAGCCTCGCATAGCGGCTCGCAGCTCATGCTTGAGCAGCAGCGTTTCTTTATTGGCCCACACAAGACGGATGATGCCACGTGGCAGATTCCACTCCATAGCTTATCACTAGCTATTCCAGCACTGCTCACCACACAGCGCACAGTAGTAGAGCATAGTCTGGATGAGCCAGTCCTTCTCAATCACGGCAATGTCTCGCACTTCATTACGCAGTATGACGATGCACTGTTAGAGCGCTTGCTTGGCAAGGTGCGGCGTGGTGAGCTATCTGTCGTCGATCGCTCACTCTTACTCACCCAACAGCTGTTGCTAGCGCGGAGTGGCCGCGTATCGAGCGCCAGCTTGCTCACCCTCCTTGACGCTTACCGCAATGAGACAGACGAGCACGTCTGGAGCGTAATGTCGTCAGTGGTTGCCCACCTCAAGCTCTTCGTTGAACCGCATAGCACTGCCGAGCAGGCACTGCGGCAGTTCGTGGGCCAGCTTGCCCAGCAGAGTTATGATCGCCTTGGCTGGAGTGCGCGCCCTGGTGAGCCTGAGAATGACACCAAGCTGCGATCGACGATCATCGCGCACATGCTCTATAGCGAACAACCCGCGGTGATTGCCGAGGCGCAGCAGCGTTATGCAGCGGGCGGCTTGTTGGCTCTCGATAGCGAACTACGCAGCCTGATTGCCAGTAGCGTTGTCCGCCATAGCCAGCAGCCACAGCCGCTGATTGATGAGCTTCTGGCGCACTATCGGGCAACAGCCAGTAGCGACCTACGCCAAGATATCGCCAGCGCCGTGACGAGTACGCGCGATGCCGCAAGTATTCGCAAGCTCCTTGCTCTCATGATGGATACCGAGACAGTTCGCACCCAAGACACCGTCTTTTGGTTTGTTTACTTGCTGCGCAACCGTGATGCACGAGATGCTACGTGGCAATGGCTGCAAGATAATTGGCTATGGGTCGAAGAGCACTTCGGCAGCGACAAGAGCTTCGACTACTTCCCGCGCTATGCTGGCAACGTCCTCGCTTCGCGCCAACAGCTGAGCGAATACCAGTGTTTCTTTACACCACTGCGTAGCGAGCCAGCCCTTACCCGCGTGATTGATATGGGCATTACAGACATCACCGCCCGCGTCGAGCTCATTGAGCGCGATGGCCCGGCGGTTGTGGCAGCACTCACGAAGGTATAGCGAGGCGCGAACCGTGCACTTGCATTTCCCCATACTATTCGCTTTCTGCCAATGCAAGCTATAACCTGTCAGAAAAACAATGCGCTCTTGCACTCTATCGAACGAAGCAGTAAGGTGCGGTTGCGCAGAAAAAGCTATAGATCTATGTAGCTTAAGTCACAAAACCATCACTACTCAACAGCTTCAATCCGCACCACCCGCGGTGGGCTGCCACTGGTAGCAATCGCAATAAGCTGGAGGTTTGTATTGGTGATATTCTCCTGATGCGCGTAGAACCGCGCGGCATAGTGCATTTGGTTGCACTTCTTGCGCGTAATTGCCGCGAGGCCATCGCCTGCATAGTCATCCGTACGATGCTTTACCTCGGCAAAATACAGCGTATCGTCACGCTTCGAGATAATATCGATCTCACAATACTTCGTCCGCCAGTTGCGCGCCACAATCTGGTGGCCGTGCTGCTGCAAAGCGGCGGCTGCAGCTGATTCGCCAGCATGGCCACGTCTGGTCGTCGTATCAGCTTGCTGCGTGGTGTGTGCTTGGTCTGCTGAGTGAGGGCTATCATTACGATAGTGCTGGAGTGGCTTGAAGCTCAGCCGATGCAGTGGTGTCACTCCGTGAGTAGCAATCGCCGCTCGGTGCTGCGCTGTGCCATAGCCAGCATGCGCCGCAAAGCCATACCCAGGATACAGCTCGTCTTGTGTGGCCATATACTGGTCGCGCGCCACCTTCGCAATGATTGACGCCGCCGAGACACTTGGCACCAATGCATCTGCCTTAGGTAGCATCGTGACGTACCGCTCTAATGCCGTCCCAGCCAAGAAGTTCACCCTGCCATCGATCACAATCTCCGTGAGCGCAATAGCTTGCTCGCGGCATTGCTGCTGCACAGCCTCTACCGCTCGCCGCGTTGCTAGGCGGAGGGCTTCGCTCATTCCTACGTCATCCAGCTCCACCGCACTTACCCAGCCAAGCGCATACGCCGCTGCCTGCTCTTGGATGACTTGAGCAAGGGCTTCGCGGCGCTTTTTCGTCAATTTCTTGCTGTCGTCTAACCCATCTATTGCCGCACCACCCAGCACCACTGCGCCAACCACCAGCGGCCCCGCCCATGGCCCGCGCCCTACCTCATCAATCCCGAGTATCATATTATGATTATCTCATATTTTATGGCATAGCGCACACTTCCGATCTTTATACTCGTTTAGCTTCGCCACACCAACAGCCACTCCCCCGTATTGTCAAACAACATAGTGATGTATAATATACAACCTTTATCTCTGTTCTTGTTCGTATTTCTTGCTGATTTGCCTATTTCCTGTTGCGATAGCGTCGTTAATCCATTACAATCAAGGCATACCCTCGGCTCAACAAATATCACATTACCGCAAGGAGGAATATGACGAGGACACTTTGGTATACACTTCTCGCTACCGGAGTGTTTGCATGTGCCATTGCTGGGTGTGCTGGCGTCCCAACTACGCTAGTGACAACAGCACAGGCTCACACCATTAGCCCGCACGAAGTATGTACACATCAACATCATACAGGTGCGTATACGCTTGATAAGAGCAACCCCTACGGGTGGTCGTGCTACGACCTCACCTACTCGATATCCCTCTTCTCGGGCTTCACATTCACACCCAAGGGTAGTCTCAATATGCAGGCATATTGTACAGCCCGCTATCACGGCACACGTGCCATCGTCGACCGTCAGCAAGCTCAACCAACCTGGCAATGCGTGCCATAGCATTCACCACACAAAAGATAGAACAAATAAACTGTATAGCGTCATAGTAATAACACGAAAGGATCATTCATACCCACCATGGAAATTACCGGGCCAGCACCACTCCTCATATTAGCAGTCGCGCTTAACGTCGCGTATTTTATCTTGTTTATCTGTGGCATTTGTTGGGTCATCCGGCAGGGCCGACGCACCAAGCAGATCAGACGGCACGTGGCTGCGATCGACGAGAATCTCGAGGCGATTCGCGCCGTTCTCACCGAGCAAGCAGAATCTCGCAAGACAAAATAATAGCATCGGTACACGAAAGCATAAAGCCACCCTCAAGCGGTGGCTTTGCTTTATGCCTCGCTACTTAGCTATTTATGCGCTTCGACGAGCTATCTGCTGCCACCCCACTACAGCCAGCCACACCAGCCAAACAAGCAGTGCCCCAGCAGTATTGGCCGCGATATCCCAGTTGGTATCATCCAGTGGCAAGCGGGCCACACCAGTCTTCGCCACCAGCAGTTCAAATAGCTCATTCATACAGCCAAGCGCCGACACCAGCGCAAACAGCGAAAATGCCTCCACTAGCCAATACTGGTGCCAACTTAGCGCGTACTTGAGGTAAAGCCACAGGCAGCCGGTAAATATCCCACCACCGATGAAGTGCGTATTAAATGCCGTGTCTTGCCCATCGATCAACGGTGATGGCACATACCACGAGACAAAGAACAGCCCACATGCCAAATACAGGAGCCAGCGGTAGCGCCGCTCATGCGCATAGCCATAATGCTGCAAGATAGGTGGTATACTACTCGCCAAGACAATTGGTATAACAATCGAAACAATGGTAAAGATACTCATATTATCTAGTATAACATCAGATACAATCTAGCTGCTACAAACTTGTAACGTATCATGGTATCGCTATTGCAGCGAATACGTTGTGCGTATTATCTCTATACCTCATCCATATATCAGACTCTTCCTTTTCGGTGCTCAGGAGAGGTTATCCACCAAAACCTCATGAGCCAAGCACTCAAGGCAAAACAGACTAATAGCGTAGCTCTCCTAATACAAATCCGCCCCTGACATAGAGGCGGATGTAAAAGCTTTCTTATAGAGGCTATTCTACGCGGCTTCGTGGCGAGCTGCAACCTCGGCAGCCTTAGCGTCTAGCTCAGCTTGCTTGGCGTCTTCTGCAGCCTTTTTCTCGGCAGCTTCTTTGGCCTTTTCTTCTTTGAGGCGGGCAGCTTCGGCCTCAGCATGAGCATCGTGCACGTTGTTAACCGCCTCGCGGTCGAACTGTACGGCAGTCAGGCGAGCTGACTTACCACTGCGGCCACGCAGGTAGCTCAAGAAGTTACGGCGCACCTTAGCGCGGCGCATCACCTCGACCTTCTCAACGAGTGGGCTGTGCAGCAAGAACGACTTCTCTACCCCCACGCCGCTGGTAATCTTACGCACGGTAATGCGGCTGGTGTGCTGACCCTTGTTGTCGGTGCGGATCACCACGCCTTCAAACATCTGGATGCGCTCTTTGTTGCCTTCTTTGATTTTTTGGTGGACGCGGACTGTGTCGCCGCTCCGCACATCAACAACGGCAGGCTTCTTCTGCTGGTCATTGACTTTTTGGATCAGTGCAAAACTCATGACTTTCTCTCTATTTAATTATTAGATGACAATTCAGTTATTGATTGTACCATATTTTGTGTGCAGGGAGAAGAGGGAGAGTAGTTTTTATAATCACTACTCAAAATAATGGTCTCTTCGTTGTTTTTACAGCAAAGAGACCATTATTTCTTAGCGCAGAGTCTCTATTTACGACACTTGCTGCTGGGCACGTTTGACTATTGCTTCCATAGTTTCTCGCGAGATTGGCTCTAGGAGAGTGCTAGGTGATACATTTCCCTGCACTTTAGCGGTGCCACCAATCCGTATTAGATTACTTGAGTCATCACCAGTAATATCAGCACCAACAGGAATCCGCTCTCCCCCATTAGGAGCTTGGATATAAACATCATTGCCATCACCAGCTTTCTTGGAGCTCGAATTAAATGTCTCTGATTCATCAAAGGTCAGTTTGTTACACATACTAGTACTGATTGCGTTACCATACTTATCAGACATCGGGAGGTTTGGATCAAATGAACGCAGTGTAAACGTTGACATATCAACTGTATACAGCCCAACTACTTTGCCCGATCCATGACCAAACCCTGTGTCTTCACGGTAACAGAAAGGTCGCACACCAACGTAGCCGTTACCTGCTTCATCAACGTCTTTGACAACGCCACCAAGTACATCCACAGACCCTTCTTTGACGGCTTTTGCTAGCTCAGCAACGGAGGGCATCTTCTCCTGATTATTCTCTGCTTCGTTTGGAGTTGGAGATGGTGTTGTCTCTGGCGATGAAGGGTGTGATGGTGATGGTATCTCCGTTGCTTTGTTAGTAGAGTGAGATTGCTTAGGCTGTGAAGTCTTGTTGCGTGCTGGCGCTTTGATGGATGGATTTGCGGTTGCTGACGACGTTGCTTCGGCAGTGGCAGCAGTTTGAGCGGACTGTGCTCTATTCTCTGGTGCTTTTTCAGAAGAGCCACAGCCTGCCAAGGCGCTAGCTCCTATAGCACTCAAGGCAATAACAGACAATACTTTTTTCTCTGCGCGACCCCAGAAACTTAAGCGCTCAGAACTTCCCTTCATTTTTCTTTCCTCCTCTTTCTCTGTACCATCACTGGTGGATGATGCCTATTTTGGATTTATAATCTAAACTATACCGCACTTTGGTATATATAGCAACTAGTTTAGCTGGTGGTGTTTTCTTGGGCTGCGCTTGCTCCACCCTCGTAGCTATCCGCTATGCCTGCAGCTCTGTTGTCGTACGCGTGCTGGAGTTTATGCTGGAGCACACGCTTGGCAGCATCATTGCGCACTAGGTCATACATTGTCTGCGGGTCGTATGCATAGAGGGCAAGCACAAGCGCCTCGCCAGCAGACGGCAGCGCACGAGTGCGCAGCTGTTTTTTGTTGATGAGCCCAGCCTGCCGAGCTTTGTTGAGGAATATCTCTAGGTCGTGCTCAGAAGCGCACTGGCTCCTTATCTCGGGCAAATCTTGAATAGGAAATACCTGCTTGTCTGCATTATCGTCGGCGCTATTTTCTCGTAAGCTATCAATCAGTGGCTGTGCAGGCTCTACAAGCTGCTCGATCTGGGCGCGCACTTCTGCACTGAGGGCGACCTCTGCAGCGTGGAGGGCTTCTTGCTGCTCTTTGGCTTCTGCTGCTTGACGGTTAGCGGCAGCACGGACGGCTTCGAGAGCTCGCTTTGCCAGTGCATCATCGATGCCTAGCATGCTGCTGGCCGAAGCTTCATTTTCTGCGCTACCAGCGGCTGGCAGCGCCTCGCTGCGAGTAGTGCCCGCTTTGTGCGCTGCAGCTGCGGCCTTATGCGACGTCCACATAATCTGCTGTTTGCCATAACGACCGCTTCTTTGCTCTTCTACTGATTCTTGCCCAGCAACCTCAACTGGCACCGCACGGAAGACAATCATTGGATGGCGCCGCCGACCATGCTCGTCTATGAGGTATCGCCGACCACGCTGGAGTAAAAGGTCGTGACGCGCTAACTCGTCTGAAATAATCGTACTGCGGTTATCTGGTCTTTGGTCAATATTTAGCAGGGCACTCACTCGATTGTATCGCCCGAGTTTTGTACGCACTTTCTCTGGGTCGTAGACCTCGTCACCTAATTCTTGCACCGTCCACGCTTCGCCAGTAGACTCCACAAGCACCTCTGCTATCCGCAGGCTGGCATCTTTTTTGATAAACTCTGGTGTAGCACGACTTGCATATCCCCGCTTGCTGCCTCGGTGTTTTGTTGGGCCATCATCAGGAAAGACATCAATATGCCCGGGCTCGCTCTCATTGTCGGTCGACTGCGCTTTCTCAACCGCTTCTTTACCCCAGATACGAATTGCCGTCTCCTCAGATACGACTGCCAAGGGTGGCTCTGTGAGGCCCATATAATATGCCAGCTCGGCGTTGATCTCACCAATCCTATCTTTAACGATTTGGCGCCGCTGCTGTACGTCTTTGCCAAGCCGGGTTGCCTGATACATTTCATCAACCTGCTCTGCTGATTCATCGGGCGTCAATGCCGCATGACCAAGATTGGCCAGCATCTTCGCTATCTCACCTTCTGCTCTGTAGCCGCCCTTCTCCATTGGCTGTTCTTCTTTTTCGGCTATTTCGGCAAGAGTAGCTTCGCAGCTTGCTCGCTCCTCTTGATAGCGTTGGAGAACACCTGGTGGAACTGTGCTTTTGTCGCCAGTCTGCACAAACTCCGCGAGCGCTTCTCGCTGATCGGTTTTGATCTTCGGCAGAGCCTGACTATAGGTATCCTTCTCGTGCTTGGAGGTATTTACGTCGTGAAGGGCCAGCATGACTTCTCTGTGATGCTCATTATCTTTGGCAATCGCTGCCGTTACTTTTTCAAGCGGATCCTTAGCACTAGTCTCATGTAGTGATGGCTGGTCTATAAATCTTTTCATTATCACTCCGTATTATGAACCGCTGCGGCGATGCAGGGCTTTTTGCTCGGTTTGTATTATGCATCATATAATAGCATTTGGCGCGAAAGTATTGCAATAACGGCTGTTTGTCCTTGTACTACTCCTTTCTCTTTCTCGCCTGTGTGCGGTATACTAGAGTTTATGGACTATAACAAACTTGCACTCGACCTACACAAAAAATATAAGGGCAAAATCACCACCAGCCTGCGCGATAGCGATGAGCTAGACCGCGATAAACTTAGCAGCTACTACAGCCCTGGTGTGGGCGCAGTGAGCAAGGCAATTGCAGATGATCCCGCTACTCTGCCCACCTACACCTGGACGAATAACCTTGTGGCAGTCATTAGCGACGGCTCGGCCATCCTGGGCCTGGGCGACCTTGGCCCTAAGGCCGCCATGCCGGTGATGGAGGGTAAGGCGCTGCTGTTTAAGCACTTTGCTGGTGTCGATGCCGTGCCAATTGTGCTCGACGTGCACCAGCCAGATGAGATTATTACTACGGTTAAGGCGATCGCACCAAGCTTTGGCGCCATTAATCTCGAGGATATCGCTGCGCCCAAGTGCTTCGAGATTGAGGAGCGCCTTAAGGCCGAGCTGGATATCCCCGTCTTCCACGACGACCAGCATGGCACGGCTGTGGTGGTACTGGCTGGGCTGATCAACGCTGCCAAGCTGACGGGCCGGAGCCTAGCTGATAGCAAATTCGTCGTGGTTGGTGCTGGCGCTGCTGGTACTGCTATTATTAAGCTACTGCACACCTATGGCGCTCGGCACATCGTGGCGGTTGATAGCAAAGGCATCGTGGGTAGCCACCGCACCGACCTCAACGCCGAGAAGACTGCCTTGCTTGCGTACGTTGATGCCTCGCAGCAGGGGTCACTGGAAGACGCCATGGCAGATGCCGATGTATTCATTGGCGTATCGCGTGCGGGATTGCTGACCCCAGAGCTCGTCGGGATGATGGCCAAAGACCCGATTATCTTTGCCCTAGCCAACCCAGTACCAGAGATCATGCCAGATAGCGCCAAAGCAGCCGGCGCTGCCGTCATCGCCACTGGCCGCAGCGACTTCCCCAACCAAGTCAATAATGCCCTGGCTTTCCCAGGTATCTTCCGTGGTGCGCTGGATAACGGCGTGCAAAAAATCACCGACGAGCACAAACTTGCCGCCGCCGAGGCGCTGGCAGCGCTGGTCGATGAACCCACAGCAGACTACGTCATCCCCTCACCGTTCGATGAACGCGTAGTGGAGACTGTGGCGAAGGTTATTCGGTAGGCTATCTATCATATAAAACCACAAAGGCCGATACTGACATGTACCGGCCTTTTGTATTAGGCGCTATTCGCTTTGGCAGCGCATCAGACCGACCCAGCGCCATTCCCTCTGATGCGTTTGCGATCTTGCTGGGTGATGTGCTGCAGCATATCGAGCTGGTGCTGCTTATCACATGCACCGACAAAGAGCAGGGTGTGCTTGATTCCGCGCTTTTTTAGCTGAGATCGCAGACGCCGATTCGGTATTTTGGCGACACTCACATCCGCAACATAGACACGGATAACATTTCGGCTGACTGTTTTGTTATACCAGATCGTATGCGCTTTATATGGTGAGCTGTGGCGTATATCATTGAGCCTACTCATCGCGTGCGTCTGCTTGAGGCCATGCTCGTTGAGCGCTGCATCAGCATAATGCGTCAATCTGCCGAGCACCTCACTGATGATGCCCTGCTGCTTTTCTGCTGTCTCGTAGCCAGCCATCTGGTGCTCGATATCTTTGGCTGCTTTCGTCCGGCAGTCAAGCACAAGCACTCCAGCCCCATTATCGACAAGTACATCAACTGGAGGCAGGCGCTCACCGTCTTGGCCCAGCCACGGAGCAATCGCCGTATCCAGCTGCACCTCTGTTATTGCTTGTTTTTGCTCATGCGTTTTGCTATAGTTCACCGCTTTGTGAGCTGGCTCAGCCGCTTGCAGAGTTGTCTCCCGTGGTGGTTCGTCAAGCTGCATAACGGCCGCGCGGTTATCCTGGCTGTGCTCTGGCTGGTAGTCGTCAAGCTGCTGCTCAAGCCAGCGCAGCGCGTCGACAATAGCATTATCCGATTCGGTAGCGAGCTGCTGATGAATCGCTTGCTCCAGATCGTCACTCCAGAGCCGATCGGCACACTCAAGAGCAAGATCATCAACTATTTCTTGGTCTGGCCGGTCATACCATTGATATATTTGTCTTTGCAATTGCTTGATGACTGGTGCTTCGGCAATAATATGCTGGCTGAGCCTATATAGCCTTTTGCTATAAACAAGCTGGAAATACTGGTGGGCGTTGGCGACTGGTTTTGCCTGCGTATATAGTGCCTCGTATGCGCTCGCAAAGGCTGTGAGGTACGGGGTCTGTGCACTGCATATATCATCGACCTCTGTCTGGCTCAGTTCATACTGCTCGAGCGTGCGGCGATCCGTATCTATCGCTGGGCGCAATTGCTGGGCTGCTCTTTCGACAGCCTGCTGGGCAAATTGCTGATATACCTCTGTTGCAGTATGCGGGTCAAGCTGCTTTTTGCGTCGCCAGCTCTTGACAGTCGGTACTGATACATCGTACTGGCCACTCCAGTCGACCCCTCGGCTATCACCAAGAAATATCGTTTCTATTGCCGCTAAATGCTCGAGCACAACTTCTTCATACTGGTGCACTACCAAGTCTTTTGACCGTTCTTTTGCCTCTGGGTATAGTCGCTGGTTTGTAAATTTCCACGCGCCTTTATCGTGTGGGCTGCTATTATAAATACGCGACATGAGGTCAGTCAGATTGAGCGGGTCGATTCGATATTTGCCAATGCTTGCCACTGCGCTATCGAGAGATATAGCAAGGCCATTCTTAAAAGATCCGGCGTGTGCTGCCTTGCCGCCCATCTTTTCTAGGACGCTATTCATAACATCAAACGCTACATAAATACACGCCCCTTTTTCGGTTAGCTCTTGTTCGCTACACTCCCCCACGAGCTGCTCTTGCGAAGGGTACTGTTCGCTCGATAATCGATTCGACTTTAGCATGTGCTATTATCGTAGCAGAATATATGACAGGCGTCAAAGTTGTGAGCCAGCATGCCTCACTTGGTGTACAGGCATAATCTAATGAGAGAATATACAGCAAGCGTGCATCGCGGTGCTATATCACCCGCCCCACTTCCTCAAGCGTTGTCTCGCCGCGCAGGGCAGCTAATACGCCAATCTGTTCGAGGGTGAGCATACCTTCGCGCTGAGCGGCTTTTTCGATGACGTCTGGGTGGACATCAGTAAAGTCGCCGCGGATGAACTTCTGTATGCCTGGAGTGACGATAAGCTGCTCCATAATTACCATGCGGCCTTTGTAGCCAAATGGCGCATCATCGCTCGGTACTGGCCGCCAGAGCTTGAAGGTGTCGAGATCCGGATGCTCTACCTCCTCAGGAATATCAGCCAGGACTCGCTTGACATAGCTGCGCGTTGCATCGTCTGGCTCGTAGACCTCTTTGGTCTCGTCCACGAGACGCCGCACCAAACGCTGCGCCACCACAAGGCGGATAGCACTGGCAAAAATCGGGTTCACACCAATCAGGTCGATCATTCGACTAAAGGCTGCACTACTACTATTAGCGTGGAAGCTCGACATCACCAAATGGCCAGTAATCGACGCTTGAATGGCAGTGCGCGCCGTATCGACATCGCGGATCTCACCCACCATCACGACATCTGGATCAAGACGAAGCACGCTGCGCAAACCCTCACCAAAGCTTCCACCGGCGGTGGTATTGATTGGGATCTGCGAGATACCAGCCAAGCCATATTCGATTGGATCCTCCAGGGTAATAATCTTACGATCAGTCGTGTTAAGGGCATTGAGCATGCTGTAAAGCGTGGTAGATTTACCTGAGCCCGTTGGCCCAACCATCAGCACAAGGCCGCGCGGATGGCTGATGATTTCATCAATCTGCTGGCGCTGCTTGGGCGGAATACCCAGCAAATCAAGATTAAGCAAGCTTTCATCGAAATTAAAGAGACGCAGCACAGCATCCTGTCCATACATGGTTGGCACAGTCTCAACACGGATGTTGAGCAAGTGCGTTGCGTTGCCATGTGTTACGTCCTTTTGGATGTGACCTGACTGCGGCTCCATCGAAGCACTCGACACGCCAGCTCGGCTGGCAAGCTCACCCATGATCACGCGGTAGCGACTCCGGCTGATTGTCGCGACGGGATGGAGTGCACCATCGACACGGAGACGAATCCGGATATCATGGCGTTCATTCTCGATGTGGATGTCGCTCGCACCAAGCATATCCGCCTGGTTGATCAAAAAGTCGAAAACCTCCTCACTACTCACTCGCCCAAGCGTCTGACTCACCTCAGCGATGGTCTCACTATCACCCGCTTTGGCAATCTTAATATCATCGTAGACGATCTTCTTCGGTGGGTCGAAGCGGTTCATCAGCACGCGGTAGGCACTGAGGCTAATCAGATAGAAATCGACAGGCAACCCCTGGTCTTGATAGGTACGCCGCGTCCGCTGGATAACCGACTGGGGTGTTTGTGTCGTAACAGCAAACTGATATGATTCCTGCTCATTGCCATCAGTCAGCGGCAGCATATAGAGGTTGTGCATCTCCTCGATCGTCATTAGGTCACGTGCTAGTGGCAGTGTCTCCTCGATGGGGCGCATATCGAGGTATTTGAGACCAAGAATGCGCGAGCGTTGCTCGGTCGACGCCTCATCTTGCTGGCGACGACGTTGTTGGACTTCATCTTCATTCATCCTTCTTAGTGTAACAAAAAGCTCGTGGTAAATATAGGGGGTAAGTCTAAAGCACTTCAGGTATAATACAACTATGCCAGAGATTATTGTTATCGCGCACAACATCCGCTCAACGCACAATGTCGGAGCGATCTTTCGTACCTGCGAAGGGTTTGGTGTGCAGCGGCTTATCCTCAGTGGTTACACGCCCTACCCCGATCTTGCCCTTCAGCCAACCCCACCGCACTGTGCCTACCAGCCTGAAGAAGCAGTGCGACCCGACCCACGTTTGCCACACATCCGCGAAAAGATCACCCAGCAGATCCACAAGACAGCGCTTGGTGCCGAAGCTCTTGTGCCATTTGATTACCAGCCAGAGCTCGACCTGGCGCAGTTTGCTGGGTATCGCATTGTTGCGCTCGAGCAAGCTCCTACCTCTGTTAATCTTTCGCAGTATCAGCCACCAGATAAGCTCGTCCTTTTGCTTGGCGAAGAAGTCCATGGTATTTCGGCCGAGACGCTTGCGCTCGTGGATGACATTATCGAGATTCCGATGTATGGGCAAAAGGAATCTTTTAACGTATCAGTCGCAACCGGTATTGCGCTCTATGCGCTCACAACTGCTGGATAATTGCAGTACGATATGTACCCATTTTGTTTGCGTTGTAGCAAATATCGGGTTATACTAGCAGCAGGTAGCATAACCAAGCTACCGCCTGCAACTTGCCTGCGCTTGAGCTTATTTTCGCTCGCCTTGCAAGTATCTGGCCTCGCGCCACCCTGGTCGTAGACGCAATTGTTCGAAGTTTTTTACCTGACACGCGCAATCTGCAGACTCCCAGGGCGGCGCGAGTCACCCCCCTACGCGGGGACGGCATTATTTAACAACAACGCAGTCTCTACCGAGGATTTGTGCAAGCTCATCCTGCAATCGCTGCTGCGCGTCGACCCGGAACGGCAGGCGAATCGCCGATGTTTTGTCATCACCGAGCATCATAATAATATCGTGCTGGCCCGGGTTTTGTGTACACAGCTGCTTAAACTTCGTAAGAGCAGCCATATCATCGGGGTTCTTGACCCGCACATAGACCGTTGGGAGCGTGTCAAGCGGTTTGGGCGGCGGGGCCTGTGGTGTTGACGGTGCTGTCGTGCCTGCCGATGCTCGCGCTGAACGCTGGGTATTTTTTTGCGATGATGACCGGCGGCGTGGCGTAGCTGCTGGGCCGGTTGGTGCAGACATCGTGCGACCAGTTGCTTGATATTCGGCTAAGTCGGTATCAGTCACGACGGTGATTTCATTGGCAATTAGCTTCGCTTCATCACCAAGGTTGCCATCACGATCGCGCGCGCTCACCTTGCCGCTGGCAGTGATTACCACATCTTGCTCCAGCTGGCCAGCCAGCTTCTCGTATAAGTTCGGAAAGATAATGATCTCACTCTCACCCGATTTGTCCTCAACCCCTACAAAAGCCATCTTACTGCCCGACTTCGTCACAATTGTCCGCAAACGCGTCACGAGACCACCGATCGTCACTGTCTGGCCGTCGATCTGTGGTGAGACAGTGCGCAGTGGCACGGTCTGCTCAGCAAAGAACGTGTCGTAGTTGTCGAGCGGATGCGCACTAATGTAGAGGCCAATCAGCTCGCGCTCCCACATCAGGCGCTCTTTGTCGGTGTGTTTGACGGGTGCTGGCTTAAGCTCAATCGACGGCATAACTTCTGTAGAGCTGTCGGCTAGGCTACCGAAGAGGTCAGTCTGGCCGCTCAGCGCTTCCTTCTGTAATTTACTCGCAAAAGCAAGGACATTCTCAAGATTAAAGAGAAGATCAGAGCGATCACCCAGCGCATCAAAGCCGCCCGATTTAATGAGCGACTCCCAAACCCGCTTGTTGCACTTGCTCGTCGAGACACGCTTGGCAAAGTCCTCCACCGTAGCAAACTTCCCATCGCGGTCACGCATCTTGACGATCTCTTCCACTGCTCCCACACCAACACCCTTCACTGCTGCCATACCAAAGCGGATCTGTTTCTTGCCCGGTACCACAGCAAATTCCTCGTATGATTCATTGACATCAGGGTTGAGTACCGTTAGGCCCATATGCTTACACTCGGTGATCTCGATCGCTAGTCGGTCGACGTCATCATGGTCACTTGTCATCAAGGCTGCCATAAAGGCATCGGGGTAGTGCGCCTTGAGATATGCCGTCCAGTAGGCGATGAGCCCATAGCACGCCGCGTGGCTTTTGTTAAAGCAGTAGTTAGCAAACTCTTCCAGCTGCGTCCAAAATGTCTCGGCCATCTCACGCGTCGCTCCACCGACCTTCACCGCTCCTTCGACAAACTCCGGCTTTACCTTCTTCATCAAATCAATCTTTTTCTTACCAACGGCCTTGCGCAGGGTATCGGCCTGCCCGCCAGTAAAGCCGCACCACTCCTTGGAGATCTGCATAAACTGCTCTTGATAGACCAAAATACCATACGTGTTCTCAAGTGAGCTCTTCATCCCCGGGTGAAGGTAGGTGATCTCCTCCTCACCGTGCTTGCGCCGAATAAAACTATCGATAAACTGCATTGGTCCAGGCCGATACAGCGCCACCATTGCGATGATATCCTCAAAGTGCGATGGCTTGAGAGCGCGCAAATAACGTTTCATCCCAGCCGACTCAAGCTGGAATACCCCTGTCGTGTCACCCCGCTGAAAGAGCTTGTACGTTGCTTCGTCATCAAGCGGTAGCGTGGAAAGGTCGATCGTATCACCATAGACTTTGCGGATGATTCGCATTGCATTATTAATAATCGATAAGTTTGACAGGCCAAGGAAGTCCATCTTGAGCAGACCAAGATCCTCAACCTCACCCATTGGAAATTGCGTCGCCACCACGCCTTTCTGCGCCTGCTCAAGCGGGATATATTTGACGAGCTCGTCGGGCGCAATCACCACACCACACGCGTGCACCCCATGGCTGCGAATCGTTCCCTCTAGCTGGATAGCATAATCAAAGACCTGCTTGGCAGTTGGGTTCGTCTCATATTCGTGCTTAAGGTCAGGATCTTCTTTAGTGCTAACCGCCAGCGGAATGTGCCGCCCCTGGGCAGGTGGTGGTACCATCTTGGCCAGGCGATCACTTTCAGCATACGGCACCTCCAACACACGTGCGACATCACGCACCGCCGCCCGAGCCGCCATCTTACCAAAGGTGACGATATTACTGACGTGGTCGTGACCGTATTTGTCTGCACAGTAGTCGATTACCTCATCGCGCCGCGTATCCTGGATATCGACATCGATATCAGGCATGCTAATGCGGTCGGGGTTAAGAAACCGCTCAAAGAGTAGACCGTACTTGAGCGGGTCAAGATCGGTGATATTAAGAGCATACGCAATGATCGACCCTGCGGCACTACCCCGGCCTGGTCCAAAGACAATCCCCTGACTCTTACCCCAGTTAATAAAATCCTGCACAATCAAGAAGTACCCCTCATACCCCATGCTTGCCATCACACCTAGCTCCATCTTAGCCCGCTCACGCACACTGTCGGCCAAAGTGGGGATAATTTGCTCGGGGAGCTGATCAGCAGTATCTTCAGGTTTTGCACCATTGTAACGCTGGGCTAGGCCACGATACACCAGCTTGTGCAGATAGCTATGTTCGCTCGTCTCACCCTCAGGCAATGGGTATTTTGGGATGAGGATTTTACCCAGCTCGATATCAACATTACAGCGGTCGGCAATCTGCTTGGTGTTGGTGATGGCCTCGGGTAGCTCACTTCCCCAGCGAGTAATGATATCGCGCGGGTCAGTCAGGTGGAGCTCGAAGTCTTTCAGGCTCATCCGCTTTTCGTCACTCAAGAATGAGCCCGTCCCCACGCAGAGCAATATCTCATGCGCGTCTTGAAAATCGTGCGTCAAATAGTGACCATCGCACGTCACAACCAGAGGGATGTCCAGCTCCTCAGCCATGCGGCGCAGACCTTCGTTAATCTTCGCTTGCACATCCCAGTGTGTATTGGACTCGGGGTGGCCATGGTCTTGCAACTCCAGATAGTAGCGGTCGCCAAAGACACGCTTATACCACTGAGCAATCTCGACCGCTTTGGCATAGTCGTCATAACGCAGCGCCTCACCAATCTCACCACTTGCGCAGCCGCTTAGGACAATCAGCCCTTCGTTGAGCTCCTCTAAGAGGTCATGGTCGATCCGCGGCTTATAGTACATCCCCTCTAGGTTTGCCTTCGTACTCAGTCGCATCAGGTTATGGTACCCCTGATTATTCATCGCAATGATAGTCAGGTGGTAGCGCATTTTGTCCTTAGCGGGATCACGGTCGAAGCGCGAGCGAGCGGCAACGTACGCTTCAATGCCAAGGATCGGCTTGATGCCCGCTGCCTTCGCCGTCTTGTAATAGTCAAGTACCCCGCTCATCGTCCCGTGGTCAGTGATGGCTGCTGCTGTCATGCCATACTCTTTGACGGTACTTACAAGGTCACCAATCTTCGTTAAGCCATCAAGCAGTGAGTGATGGGTATGGTTATGCAGGTGAACAAAATCCGATGGTTGCAAAGCTGGTAATGAGTGAGAGGTCATACTTATCTAGTATAGCAAATGAGTAGGTGGTGACGCCAACGCCGGGGTGCTCGTAATTAATAAGGGCTCAGCTATTAGTGTTCTCGCTCTGTCAGCACCAACCATTCCTATTACTCTATTAGCCAGAATATGACGGCTAGTCACGCATAATGGATAGCCTTACTTCTGCACGACACGTCAATGCCGCGTACTCATCACCTTGATAATGCTATCGATAAAGTCCGCCAGGCTTGGCACCAAGAGGCCGATGGCATTGAGCAGCCAGATAAACAGCGCTACAAGAATCGTTCCGCCAAGCACACTCCCTAGGCCAAAAAATATCCCGCGGATGAAGTTCATTTTGTAGACTTCTGCGCGGTTTCGATGAAAATCGTAAAATAAATCCTCGAGGATAGCCTTGCGTGCATCGGTCTCGTTGGTTTGCTTAACCTGCCGTGCAAGCTCGGCGACTAGCCCAGGGTGGTCATGTTGCTCACGAGTCGCTGGCTCATCCAATGAGCGCTGCGGTGGGGATGATTGCTTTGTCATAATAATGATAATTGCGAAGATGCGGCGAGCATTCTGCCTATAAGGAGAATATTCACCGCATCCTTTGTCGCCTGTTGGCTACTTCTTGTCCTTTGTAAACTCATCGCGAGCACTGCGCAAAGCGCGGCCACTGCGGTCGTGCAGGTCACGAGCGGCATCACGTGCATCGTAGTATGCTTTCTCGCCCTTGGCGCGCAATTCGTCGCCCTTTGCGGTAGCATCTTGCTTGAGCTCACGTGCCTTTTTCTTGAGGTCGGCTCGCGTCTCTTTGCCTGACTTTGGCGCTGTTAAGAGCCCAGCCACCACGCCAGCGGCAGCACCGATTGCTGCACCAAGCACAAATTTACCTTTCGACATATATCCCTCCTTTATCGATTATGTTTGGTGGTAAACAATTTTTTGATCGAAGACACAGCGGTCTTGGCTAGCCAAAACGGCGAGGTAACCCGGGTAATATTATCAGTCGTTGCCTCGAGGTTTGCTGCTACGCGTTCAGCCGACTCGACCACAGCACTAATCCGCTGCGTAATGCGAATCAATATGATCGTCAAGACGATCGCAAGCACCAGCAGCAGCGCTAGCAATACCGATAACATGATAACTAATATCTGGGCCCACTCCATGCGGTATCTCCTTTATGTTAGTAGCATATGATCTATGCCTGGGTATCAGTATAGTGAGTCCGTAGGTATTTTGCAAACTCTGGGCCAAGCACTGGGTCTTTGAGGCCAAAATCCACGACGGTCTTAAGATACTCGAGCTTATCGCCGGTGTCATAATATGTACCGTTGGTAATCTCCACACCAAAGAACGCGTGATTATCATCAATCATCCGCTGCATAATAGGCTGGACAGTAAACTCGCCATGCCCATCAAAATGCTCCTTCGCATGCTCAAGGTAGCTAAAGAATTCGCCAGGCAAAATATAGCTACTGACACTAGCGAGGTCAGATGGCGCATTAGCCTTACCTGGCTTTTCAACGATGTTGCTCATCTTAATAACACCGTCCGATAGCTGCTGGCCAGCCACCACGCCATAGCGATCAAACTCAGCATCATCGACAATCTTTTTGCACGATAGTACTGCACCATCGAGCTCTTGCGATGCAGCGATCATCTGCTGAAAGCGGCTTGGGCTGGCAGCAATGAAATCATCGGCAAAGGTATAGATGACGGGCTCGTCACGATTGATGAGGTGTGCTGCACAGGCTAGTGGCGTTGCGTTGCCGTATGGACCCTTTTGGCGGATGTAGATGAAGTTTGCCATCTCCGACAGCTGCTTGACGGTATCGATCAATGGCTGTTTCTTCGGCCCGCCAGCCCGAAGGTTAGCTAGCAGATCCTCATTTGGCACATCAAAGTGGTCTTCAATTGCCCGCTTATTGGCACTCCCCACGATGATAATATCGCGGATTCCCGCCTGGACGAGCTCTTCCACCACATACTGAATGATCGGCTTATCGATCAGCGGCATCATCTCCTTAGGCATGGCCTTCGTCTGAGGTAAGAACCGCGTACCAAAACCCGCGGCGGCGATGATTGCTTTTGTTGGTCGTTTCATTATGATTCTCCTTGTATATCCTTTAGTTGCTCACTGCAGCCTCTCGCGAATCAGTTTCTGCGCCAGAGCTGGATTGGCTTTGCCGCGGGATCGCTTCATGACTTGCCCGACGAGGTAACCAATTGCCTTATCCTTGCCGGCCTTGATATCAGCAATGGACGCTGCACTGGCTGGGTCATTCATCACCTCATCGACAATTGCGCCAATCGCCCCCTCGTCTGATACCTGGAGCAGGTTCTTCGCCTCAGCAATCGCCTCAGGCATCTTGCCAGTATATTGCTCGTCAAAGAGGTCGAGAAAGAGCTCCTTCGCACCAGTCGAGCTGACTTTGTTGTCCTCCACCAACTGTGAGAGCAGTAAGAGTCGCCGCGGCCCAACAAAACCCGACTCCACCTTACTCATATCCATCAACTCTTCTGGCGTGGAGGCAAACCAGTTGAAGATCCGCTTGACAAGCCGCTCATACACCGACTCATCAACGCCAAGGCTTTGCAAAACAGACGCGGCATTGTGCTTTAGCGGGTAGATATCACTCAGCAACATAGCCAGTGGCTGATGACTGAGTACAGTATTAACCACCGAGTTATCCAGCGCAAGGCTCTGCCACTGCGCACGGTATTCGCCTGGCATCGTCGGCACGTCCTGCTGGACACGAGCAATCTCTTCGTCCGTTAGGACAATTGGTGGAATGTCTGGGTCGGGCATATAGCGATAGTCCTGGGCATCTTCTTTGCTGCGCTGGCTCGTCGTGATGCCTTTGTCGTCGCTCCAGCCACGGGTTTCTTGCACGACACGCTCGCCACGCTCAAGCAGATCCGCCTGACGGGCAAATTCATACTCCACTGCTTTTTCTACACTGCGGAAGCTGTTGAGATTCTTCACTTCGGCACGCGTCCCAAGCTGATCTGAACCCTTTGGCGCGATCGAGATATTAACGTCAAAGCGCATATTACCATGGTAAAGATCACCATGCGTGACGCCAGCATAGGTCATGAGCTTGTGGAGCTCTGCTGCGTAGGCACGGGCCTCGGCTGCCGAGTGAATATCGGGTTGTGAGACGATCTCGATCAGTGGTGTACCCGCCCGGTTGAGATCAACTAGCGAGTAACCATCGTGGTGTGTTAGCTTACCAGCATCTTCCTCCATATGAGCATGGTCGATCCGAACACGCGTGGTGCTACCATCATCAAGTGGCACATCGACATAGCCCGCCAAGATAATTGGCTGGTACATTTGGCTCGTCTGGTAGCCTTTCGGTAGGTCTGGATAAAAATAATGTTTACGATCGAAGCGCGAAACACGAGCGATGGGCGCGTTGAGTGCCTTACCAGCCCGAATCGCAAGATCAACCGCGTGGCGATTCAGCACTGGCAGCATGCCTGGCAAACCAAAGTCGATCGGGTGGACTTTGCTATTAGGCTCGGCATCGCGGGCATCATTGTCTGCTGGGCTGAAGAGTTTTGTATCGGTTGCCAGCTGGACGTGGCATTCGATGCCGATCGTCACCTCATATTTTTGCAAAACATCGTGAGAAACTGCCATAATTATATCGCTCCCAAATCCTTTAACCCCTGTTTATACGCGGCTAATGCCCGCAAGGCAATCTCGCGCGAGAGCCGCACATTAGCCTCGTGTGCCAGCTTGTTACGCACCTTGTGAGCGCCCCATACGTGGTTGCTATTACTCCATTGTTCGCGGGCTGACTTCATGCGCTCACCCATTGTATCACCGGCAAAGCCACGTTCGCGCAGGGCAAGATCGAGCAACTTATCTGCCTCGAAGATAGCTAGCTGATACGTGCCAATGTTGGATTTATCGAGGCTATTCTCAATGGCAAGCCAGCGTGCTTGGTATTTCTCGACATTGAGCACCTTGCCACCCTGACGCGTCAGGGCAACAACAGCAGCCAAGATTGCAGCAATGATAATAATACCCACCAGAAGGATCGTCACACCACCAGACATTAGGCGCTCCTTTCTGTAGCGGCTTGAGCTGCCAGGGCAAGCATCGTCGCATCACTCTGCATGGGGCCAATCAACTGTGCACCAATTGGCAGGCCCGCCTGGCTCACCCCTGCTGGCACATTCAGTGCAGGTAAGCCTGCCAGACTGGCTGGCACTGTCATGATATCCGCGAGATACATCTTGAGTGGGTCGTCGCTGTTTTCACCAAGACCAAAGGCAGGAGTTGGCGCTGTCGGCAAAAGAAGCATGTCGTATTGCTCAAACAGGGCGTTAAATTCGTTGATGAGCAATGTCCGCGCCTTTTGCGCCTTGAGATAGTACGCATCGAAGTACCCACTACTCAGTACGTAGCTCCCAATCATAATGCGCCGCTTGTTCTCTGGCATAAAGCCTTCGTCGCGGCTCCGACCATAAAGCTCAGCTAGTGTCTTGACCCCCTCAGCACGATGGCCATAGCGTACACCATCGTAGCGCGCCAGGTTGCTTGAGATCTCAGCTGGCACAACAATGTAGTAGATAGCAAGAGCGTGCTGGAGCATTGGCATACTGACTGTCTCAACGGTATGGCCATGCGATTGCAGGATATCGGCATACTGGCTGACCGCCTGACGCACTTCCGCATCAACACCATCACCCATTGCCTCACTGATAATACCGATCTTCAGCTGTTGCGGCGCCTCTGTTGCAGGCGCGAAGAAGTCGGGCAGCGTCGTCATATCCTTCGGGTCTTGGCCAGCCATGACGCTCATCACCACAGCAACATCCTCAGCACTGCGCGCAAAGCAGCCCATCGTATCAGTGCTCGAAGCCATTGCCACCACACCATAGCGGCTCGCTGTGCCGTAGGTTGGCTTGATACCATAGACGCCATTGAAACTGGCGGGTTGGCGAATCGAGCCTCCCGTATCTGTTCCTAAGGCAAATGGCACAATGTCGAGCGCCGTCACTACAGCCGAGCCGCCACTACTGCCACCAGCGACTTTCGTCTTGTCGACAGCGTTGTGTGTAGCGCCAAAGTATGAGTTCTCTGTGCTCCCACCATGCGCGAAGGCATCGAGGTTGCTCTTGCCAATGCAGATAGCCCCAGCTGCTTCAAGCTTATCTACCACCGTTGCCTGAAGAGGCGTATCAAAGTTCTCAAGCATCTTGCTAGCTGCCGTACTCGGTGCACCATATGCAAGATAATTATCCTTAACGACGAACGGCACACCAGCCAGGACTCCAATGTCCTCGCCCCGAGCTAGTGCCTCATCAACTTCTCGTGCCCGCTGCAGTGCCCGCTCCTCTGTCAGGCTCAGCAGAGCGTGGTATTCCTTAGCATCACGCGCCCGTTGTAAAGCCGCTTGTACCTGGGCAGTAGCCGATGTCTGGCCTTGTTTGATCTGAGCAACTCTCTCGGTAATATTCATATCACAACACCTTTGGTACTTTTACACACTTATCTGCCTGCTCAGCTGCTAGCCCCAATAGCTGCTCGCGCGATATGTCGCTGGCATCTATTGTATCGGGCCGCCATACATTGGTCAGGCCAGTTACTTGGTAGGTTGGCTCGACACCAGTCGTGTCGAGGGTGGATAGCTGCTCGATGTAATGCAGGATATCCTCGAGGTTTTGGCGCAGCGCGGCAACGTCGGCTGAATCACCAAGACTAATCGAACTTAATTGTGCAAGGTGCTGCACATCTTCAGTGGTAATACTACTCATTATGGATATATTGTACCACATTCGGTGCGTGGAATCGCTATATATCAATGAGCAACGAGTAATGCGTCAGTAAGAAATATGGGTAGCACAGGGTACAATGCTAATGTTAAGCTACTTCCAGCTTATCACCCTTAGCTCGATTACAGCGCCAACAGAGCGCTCGCAAATTTTGCTCGGTCGTAATACCGCCTTTCGACACTGGCACAATATGGTCAACTTCGAGCAAAAGGTGTTTTTCGTCCCGACGCGAGACATGGCACTTCTGGCATTCGTAGTTGTCTCTGCGCAAGATAAACCGCCTGAGCTTTGGCGTCATAAGCTGACGCTGAAACCGCGCAGATTTGCGATATGTTATCTGCTGACTGAGGTATTCCGCCAATTTTTGGAGCTTTTTCTCTGTAAGAGTAATATCAAACGAATAGTTATTGCGCTTGGCGGGCGAGGTGTACTTAAATGAATATACGAGGAAATAATTCTTTTCAAACTTAGGCAATGTATTCGACCCAAGCTGCTTCATTGTCATTTTCTTGAAAATATAGGCTCCAACGTACATTTTGGCATCAATGAAGTCCATAATCTCGTTGTATTCGCTCCGCAGTATTTCCTCAGTCTTTTTAATTGTGTCGTATTTTTGGAGGATTTGCTCGAGTATCTGCACTGTCTCCTCGTTTATTGTGCGCTGCGCAAAAAAATATTTGACGATATAGCGGTATGGGTCAAGCTGCGCATTTTTATACACCGTAAGTGTGCTATTTTTCACATGCGCATGCGAAAGCCTCGACTGCTGTTGACGAATAAAACGCTTGGTTTCGGGCAAAAAGGCATTGAAGTCGTTGTATTCTTGTATTTGCTTGGTGAGCCTCTGCTTAACACTTTGAAACTCGACTGTTTTGTAATAACCACGCGTCCTCCAAAACACGATGCAATAACAAACGATAAAGAATATCACTGGCAGGCAGAGCAGTATAACGTTGCAGATAGCAAGTCCAATAAGAATCGACCACCGGATAAACTTCGGTCGACGATCGATCGTTGCCAAGAAATATATCACATGTTCTGGCAGGGCGTGAGTATCGCGTATAGGCATACTACATCACATTATACACTCTATGCATGTGCCGATCGTAGGTTTACTCAGCTACTGCTCTACAACTTGCTCTTCACCTCGGCGATCAAATCTCGCAGCTCGGCCGCTCGCTCAAACTCAAGATTGGCACTGGCGAGATTCATTTGGCCAGTCAGGTCTTTGATAAGGCTCTTGTATTCGTCCTTGGGGATTTTACGCAGGTCAAGCTTGGGCGCGTCATCCTCTTTTTGCGGGATGATGGAGCGCAGGCCTTCGTCGATCGTTTTATTAATGCCACGCGGCGTAATGCCATGTTCACGATTGTATGCCTGCTGAATTTCGCGTCGGCGTTTGGTTTCGTCAATTGCTCGGCGCATACTATCGGTGATACTATCGCCATACATAATTACCCTACCCTCAACGTGGCGAGCTGCCCGGCCAATTGTCTGGATGAGGCTACGCTCGCTACGGAGGAAGCCTTCTTTGTCGGCATCCATAATCGCCACCAAGCTCACCTCTGGCAAATCGATCCCCTCACGCAAGAGATTGATCCCTACCAGGACATCATACAGGCCCATGCGCAGATCACGCAGAATGTCGCCGCGCTCGAGCGTGTCGATCTCGCTGTGGATATAGGCCGTCTTGATGCCGAGGTCGGTCAGGTAAGTAGAGAGATCCTCAGCCATCCGCTTGGTGAGCGTTGTCACGAGCACGCGCTGCTGCTGGCTGGTGCGCTCGCGAATTTCTGCAATGAGGTCATCTACCTGCCCTTCAGTTGGACGAACTATAATTTCTGGGTCGAGCAAACCAGTGGGGCGAATCACCTGCTGAGCAGGAGCGGGGCTGCGCTCTAGCTCATAATCGCCAGGAGTAGCAGAGACATAAATCACTTGGTTAATATGTTTATCAAATTCATCAAAGCGCAGTGGACGATTGTCTAGCGCACTCGGTAGGCGGAAGCCATGCTCTACCAGCACTTCTTTGCGAGCGCGGTCACCATTATACATCGCGCGCACCTGGGGGACGGTTACATGACTCTCGTCGATCAGCATCAAGAAATCGTCAGGAAAGTAATCGAGCAAGGTAGCTGGCTGCTCACCCGCTTCGCGGTTGGTGAGGTAGCGACTATAGTTCTCGATCCCCTTCACGAAGCCAGTCTGCTCGAGCATTTCCAGGTCGTACTTGGTGCGCTGGCTCAAGCGCTGCGCCTCAAGCAGCTTGCCGTGCGTCTCAAACCACTGTTCACGCTCCTCGTACTCCTGCCGAATCCGGTCAATCGCCTGCTTAATTTTCTCCTTGGGTGTTGCATAGTGGCTACTCGGAAAGATGGTAAACTCCGCTGGTTCATCGAGAATCTCGCCAGTGAGTGGGTTGATATGCGTAATCCGATCCACCTCATCTCCAAAAAATTCCACCCGATAGGCCGTCTCTTGCCCTGCTGGAAAGACATCGACCACATCGCCCTTGACGCGAAAGACACCGCGTGCAAAGTCGATATCATTGCGATGGTATTGGATATCCATCAGCTGGCGCAAAAATTTATCCTGAACGCGCCGCTCTCCTTGGCGCACTGTGACGGATAGCTCATAATAATCGGCTGGCGAACCCAGGCCATAGATACAGCTAACACTGGCAATAATAATCACATCGCGGCGCGTGAGTAATGCATCAGTCGCTGCATGGCGGAGGCGGTCGATCTCCTCATTGATGGCTGAGTCCTTCTCGATGTATGTATCACTACTGGCAATATATGCTTCTGGCTGATAATAATCAAAATAACTAACAAAGTAGTGTACTTCATTGTCTGGAAAGAACTGTTTGAATTCACTAAAGAGCTGCGCTGCGAGTGTCTTGTTATGAGCCAAAACAAGCGTCGGCACGCCACGCTGAGCGATAATATTTGCCATCGTAAAGGTCTTACCGCTACCCGTTGCACCAAGCAGTGTCTGCTCACGCCGACCAGCCTCCAGGCCGCCAAGTAGCTGGGCGATCGCCTGTGGCTGATCACCGGTCGGTTGATAGGAAGAACGAAGCTGAAATGGTATGTGCGTCACGCTCCTTAGTGTAGCATAGCGCGGGCCTTAAATCACACTCTGGCGATTCATCTCAGCAAGGAGTTTGTTGTACGTTGCTTGCGGATCTTTGGCGTGGTTGATCGCTCCACCAACGCTAATCACGTCAGCACCACCCTGGGCAATATGGAAGACATTATCTACCGTCACGCCACCATCCCAGCCAATCTCGACCCGAGGGTGGATGGCTCGCACCAGCCGAATCTTCTCTATTTGCATCATCCGCGCCTTACCGCCAAACTCACCCAGCTTACCACTGACGATCGACACATAGTCGGCCGTCTCGATATACGATGCCACTGTCTCGGGTACCGTCGTACGCTGCAGGGCCACACCAGCATGAATACCAGCTTGCTTGACCTGTTGCAAGACAGGGATCAAATCTTCTTTAACTTCGGCATGAAAGATAATTGTGCTGGGCCGCAGCTTGATCAGTTTCTCAACGTACACGCTAGGGCGCGCCACCATAGCGTGGATATCAACCGTCCACGACTGAGGCCACCACAGTTGGCCGATCCCTACCGTTTGACGGGGCGCAAATACGCCATCAGAAATATCAATATGAACCCGCTTGGCAAACGGCATAAAATGCTCTACCGCAGCCTTGTATTCATCAGTTTTTGTACTCAAAATAATTGGTGCTATGACAGCCATGCCAGACATTATACGGCGTCTGACGTGTGTTGTAAAGACGGCGACGGAATTCTTTCACGTTTGCGAGAGCTAAGGAGGGAGTGCTAGACTGACGTGCGCGAAGAGTTGGTTTCTCGAACTCTTTTTACACTATCTAAGAAAGCGTCATCAAAGTCCTCGTATTCTATCTTCTTTGTCTTGTCAATTAGTGATTCCAGTTCTGCCATTTCTTGCGAAGATAACACGCAGCCATTTGCGGCTAATATTGTGCAAATATGCTCAAGGGCGACAGCCCATTCGCCCACATCATTGAACATTGTCGCTAGTTCCACGTCAGTATTTGTTAGGTAGGGGCTTTTGTCGATATAGTCTTGTATTGCTTTTGTCAAACTCATGTTAATACTCTAGCACAATACATCGGGCAATCAAGCAACTTATAACACGTTTTATGGCAAACCTTGCGAACAGTAACCCTCTACAAACTCGCTGGGCAGCTGCCTGCCTGCGGCCGTGCCATGCCAGTAGTGGCGTAGTAGCGAATGTCGGTGAGGTGGCGGTCGGTGGCTTGGACACAGAATTTGGTAGCATCGGTGCTCAGCGTAACCTGCACGGCTGTGTCGCTTGGCGGACGGTAACCAACTTGCTCAAGGTTAGTACTATAGCTTGCACCACTAGCGCTAGCATTGGCGTGATGCGTCTTGATCGCCTCAAGTGCACTGGTGGCCGCCGCACGCGTTGCGACATCAACTGAGCGCCGGCGATAGCCCGAATATGCCGTCATAGACAGCGTTACGAGCAAGCCCAAGATCGCAATCACAATCATCAGCTCCATGAGTGTGAAACCCTTCTGGCTCCGCTGCATCCACCATACCGCCCTGCTTTGCCTCATTATATTTCTCCCTCCATTAGCATAAGCATATTTAAGCATCACTATAGCAGGTAGAATGGTCAAGGGCAATAGCACTTTTCTTCTTGGCAGTATATACTAGGTTTATGGTGACCAAACAAGATGTCCTGACAAAAGCCCGCGGCCTCTATAGCGAAGATCAGCTGTATGAAATTGACCATGCGATCGACTTCGCCACCCAGGCACACCACGGACAAAAACGTAAAAGCGGTGAACCCTACATTACCCATCCACTGAGCGTTGCAATTATCTTGATCGACTGGGGGATGGACAGCGACACCATCATCGCGGGTATTCTCCACGACACCGTCGAGGATACCGAGACGTCACTAGACGACATTGAGTCGCTTTTCGGACATGACGTATCCTTCCTCGTTGACGGCGTGACGAAGGTGAGTCAAGCCCGGGCTGGTATGCGCGACCTTGACCACTATCTCCCTCAGACAAAAGACAACCTTACCAAGCTGCTTATTGCTGTGGGACAGGACGTGCGTGTCATTATCATCAAGCTGGCCGACCGGCTGCACAATATGCAGACGCTGCAATTCAAGTCGCCCGAAAAGCAGCAAAAGATCGCCCGCGAAACACTCGAGGTCTTCGCCCCCATGGCTGACCAGCTAGGTATGGGGCGCGTACGGATGGAGCTAGAGGAGCTTGCTTTTAGCTACCTTGACCCTAAAGAATACAAGCGACTTGAGAAGGTCATGAAGCAGCGCCTAGGCAAAAGCACCCGCAAGCTTGGCGTCGTCCGCCTTGAGGTCGAGCGGGCACTCAAAGACGAGAAGCTCGAGTTTGAGATCAATGGGCGAGTCAAGAGCCTCTACAGTCTGCACCGCAAACTGCAAAAGCGCGGTAGTATTGATAACATCTACGACCTCATGGCGCTACGCATCATTGTCCACACTAAGGAAGAGTGTTACCTCGTGCTGGGCATTCTCCACTCGCTGTATCAACCGATGATCGCTCGCATCAAAGACTATATCTCCATCCCCAAGCCAAATGGTTACCAGAGTCTCCACACCACGGTCATTACGCCCAACAAGCAGATCGTCGAGTTCCAGATCCGCACCCGTGACATGCATGAGTATGCCGAGCGTGGTCTTGCCGCCAGCTTCCACTACCAGCAACAAAAAGACAGCAAGGAGTACCTCAAGGGCGACTCCAGGCGCGGCGTGTCGAACCTACCAGCTCAGCTGCAGTGGATTACGCAATTGCAAGAAATCGCTGCTCGTCTACGCGCTGGCGAAGATATCCCCCGCGAGCAGTTGTCAATCGACCTCTTTGGCAATCGCATCTTCGTTTTTTCTCCTAAGGGCGATATCTACAACCTCCCCGAAGGAGCCTTACCGCTTGACTTCGCCTACGCCATCCACTCCGACATTGCTAAGCACGCCTATGGCTTCCGGATCAATGGCAAGATGGAGCCATTCGAGCGGCCACTTGAGAATGGTGATGTCATCGAAGTCCTCACTCGCAAGCTCTCCTACCCCAAGCCAGGTTGGGCACAGCTCGTTACCACCAGCCACGCCCGCGACAAGCTCCGCCTCCAGCTCAACAAGATCCGCGTCCAAGCTGTGAATGGCGCCATCAATCTGACGGATAAAATTATGCCAATTAGTAAGCCTGAGGCTGCTTCAAAAAAGTCAAAGAATAAATAGTTATCATAAATACAAAATACCCCACTGGGGTATTTTGTATTTGCTTAAACACGCTATCTAGCGCTCATTCCAACGCGCAATAGATTCATGAATAATCTGCTTAGCACGCGCGGCGTCACCAAAGCCCTTCACTACAGTAGTGCCAGGCTTCTTGAGGTCTTTGTAGTGGTTGAAGTGGTGCTCGATTTGCTTGAGCGTTGCAGCAGGGAGATCTTCGAGTGAGTTGATTGCATCACCTGTGTTGCGGTCATCTGCTGGCACGACGATCACCTTATCATCCACCTCGTCATCGTCAACAAACTCCAGCACGCCAATTACTTTACCCTCCAAAACGACACCAGTCGTCAGTGGTTGATCGGTGATGATGAGCGCATCGAGCTCATCGCCATCTTCATCTAGGGTTTGTGGAATGAAGCCATAGTTGGTTGGCTTGGCAAAGATTGCTGGCTCGACCCGGTCGAGCTTCATCACTGCGAGGTCGCGATCCCATTCGATTTTGTGGTAGCTCCCCTGCGGAATCTCCACCACCACATTGACAATGCCAGCGTCAACGTCGCCGGGCGTCAGTACTTTATTAAAATCTGCCATTTGTATTAGCTCCTTTCTGTTGCTATCTGTTTTATTTTAGCAAAATCTGCTTGGTAATGGCAAAAGAAGATGCGCTGGCGGTGCAGCCTTGCTCTGCAAACACATTATTCTCATCACCAACCCATTTGATGGTATAATACTGCTAGCATGTTAATCATTGGTCATCGCGGTGCGGCCGGGCTCGCACCAGAGAACACTATCGACGCTATGGCAGCGGGTGTCGCGGCGGGCGCTGATATGCTTGAGCTAGATGTGCGATTGACGCGCGACGGTGTTCCTGTGGTTGCACATGATAATCGCCTGCTCCGTACCCACCACCAAAATGAATCAATCAGCCACCTGACATACCCCGAGTTGCAGGCCCTCACCAGTGAGCAGCCTATCCCATCACTCGCAGCAGTGTTAGACCGTTTTTTGGGCGTCGTGCTGCTCAATATTGAGCTCAAAGGGCACGGTAGCGCCGAGCCGACATATCAGCTCCTCACCCGCTCCATCACATCGCCAGATGATTGGGATAATGTACTGCTCTCGTCATTCTCCGTACGCGAGCTTCGGCAGCTTCGGCAGCTTGCGCCTCAGGCCAATCTTGCCCTACTTCACCGCAATAATCCCTTTGCATTCTTGGCTTATCAGCGCAAGCTCGACTTCACCGCAGTAGGGTTTCATCGCTTGTATGCACATCCACTAGCGATAGAGATTGCACGTCGGTCGAATCTCTTTACCTACGTCTATACAGTTAATCGCCCAGGTGCCCTGCAGCAGCTTGCCGAGCGCGGCATCGACGGCGTCATTACCAACTATCCAGATAAGTTTCTTGCTGAGCTACAGCGCTTTAGTTAATAATATATGAAGTTATCTGATAAAACACAGTACGCCTGTCGTGCGAGATTAGGAATATTGTCTGAATCCAACTAATGTCTCACTTGGGTGATGCGAGACTTCTCCGTTCCTTTCTGTGGACGAATATTACCACTATCCACTTTGATACAAAGGAACAATAATTGGGTAAGCGCCTAGAGAATTTATCGAAAAAGCAACCAAAAAGAGCAGACGGTAGCTCTTTAGTGCAGTTGACAAGCAACCTCTCTAGGTATATCGGCTTCATCCTCATACCAGTAAAAAATCAGCCATTATGACTGATTTTTTACTTTGTTAGATAGAAAAGGGGGCAACACTGAAGAGCTGAGTTTTGAGATTCAGGCTCTTAGCCACCCCACACTAGCACTATCTATTCTATGCTTTGTGCTGCTGAATATACTCACGGATACTCAAAGCAGCCGTTGCACCTTCGCCCACCGCCGTCGCAATCTGCATCGTTGCGCCACTACGCACATCACCACTAGCAAAGACGCCAGGCATCGTCGTCTCAAGATGTTCATTGGTAATAATCAGCCCCCGCTCATCGAGCTGAACGGGCGTACCCTGCAAAAAGCCCGTGTTTGGCTTGAGGCCAACAAAGACAAACACCCCATCACAGGCGAAGGTAGTTGGCTGGCCATTACTGATGGCTGCAACACCAGTTACCTTGCCGTCCTCTGCTGTAATTTCAGTCGATTCGGTATGGAGATGGACGCTGATTTGCCCGCGCTCGATAAAGGGCTGCAGGTCGGTCTGCAGGATCTCACTCGCTTTGATCGTGCTCCGCACCAAGAGGTCGATATGCTCCGCAAAGCGAGTCAAGAACATCACCTCTTGCAAGCCAGAGTTGCCGCCACCGATCACCACCAGTCGCTTGCCTTTATAAAACGCACCATCGCAAGTCGCACAGTAGTGTACGCCGCGACCATACAATGCATCTTCGCCAGGGATACCAAGCTTGTTATATGCACTGCCCGTGGCAATCAACACCGCACGGGCACGCACATCCTGCCCGTCGACTGTCACAATCGTATCATTGCCATCTTTGCGGAGGCTCGATACCTCACCCAGCTCAATCTGCGCCCCAAAGCGCTCTGCCTGGCGCTGCAGCTGCTCGGCGAGGTCGAGGCCTGCTACGCCATCAGCAAAACCTGGGTAGTTATCGATCTTATCGGTAATCGCTGCCAGACCACCAATCACTGCTTTTTCATACAATACCGTCTGCAAGTTCTCACGCGTCGTATATACCGCGGCAGCCAGAGCGCTTGGCCCCGCGCCAATCATGACAACGTCGTAGACTGGTGTCTGGGTTGGTTTGTTGTTATTGGTAGTGTTGTCCATAGTTGCTCCCTCCTTGACCTTCTTGGTATGCCTTCAATAGTTCCGAAGTATCGATTGTAGCTGGCTTTGGCACTGCCATCACGATGAACTTGAGTGGTGTATTGGCCGGAATGTCATTGCCTTGACCCTTCTCGCCGTATGCTTTGTCGGAGGGGATGGTTAGCTCACGCACTCCACCAAGGCGCATCCCCTTGATGCCTTCCTTCCAGCCAGTGATAACACGCGCACTCTTGAGCCCACCCTCAACGGCAAACGGTGCATCAAGTTTGCCGTCTTTGATAGATTGGTCAAATACCTTGCCTTTTGGGTTCCAGCCAATGTAGTAGGCCGCAAATGCCGTATTATCCTTGATTTCCTCACCATCGCCAACCACCAAGTCTTCACTGGAGAGCTCCTTCACACTATCGCGATCAAACTCGCCAACCCGACTCGTATATTGGCTAAAGGTTGGGTAATATTTGTTTGACAACTCTTGTGCTTGAGCAGCTGTCTTGGCTTGGTAGTCCTTCATGAGTTTCTGGTATTTTTCTTGCGCCTTTTGCGCTTTGGCTTGGTCATTTTTGTAATTCTCCGAGGCAAGAATCATTGCCGCAAATGACCCCAGCGTCCCGACAATCGTCGCGACCAAAATAACAATAATAATCCAGCGTTGTGTCTTAGTTGTTGCCATAACTCCTCTTGTTTCATCGACTAATCTATCTTGCCCAGTATAGCACACTTGCCAGTATGACTGCTAGATAACAGAGGTCGAGACGATAAATGCTGTCTAGTTTTTGCTATATATTCCTTGTTAATCCTGTCACTCTCTACCACCTGGTGCTGCGCGGAAACAACACGCGAACAACCGTCGGCCAACACACCTCTTGCAATGACGATTTTTCTCAGTATACTAAAAAGCGATGAACCGTCTCCACACCTTATTTTCACCTCTGCTTGCCCGCCTGGCTATTGGCGGTACTGCCACCTTGCAGCCAACGTCAGTCGAGAAGCTTGATGGCGCCCTCACACCCAATATGCGCGCCCTACGCCTCGCAATGAGCATTGCCGATCAGCTCATTTCAATGGGCACACCAGCCCAAAATGTCGTCCATATGGCGCTGAGCATCACCGACACATACTGCACCCGCAAGGTGCACATCGACGTAATTTCGTCGCAGCTTATTCTATCGCAAGACAGGGGCAATGATTATGAGCCACTAACGCTCCTGCGCACCATTCCACCGCGCGAGATCAACTACCAACATATGCAGTGCCTCCAGACCCTGGCTGCGACTATTGCCGAGGGAGCGCTCACCCTCGATGCTGCCGAGCGCGAGCTCGATACTATCCTTGTCAAGCCACGACGCTATCCACCTTGGGTGATTTATCTGGCAGGTGGTGGGCTCAGCGCTGGCTCGGCCCTGCTCTATACGGCGTCATTGCCGGTGATTTTTGCTACCTTTGTGATGGGCGTAGCGATTATGTGGCTATTGGCTCGCTTAAATCGTATTGCCCTACCTGTGTTCTTTACTCAGATCATCGCAGCGAGCGTTATCACATTGGTTGCAACCATCATCACGTGGCTTGCCACCAACCATTATCTCGATATCCTCGGCATCATTAACCCAACCATCATCACCGTGAGCGGCATCGTGCTCTTGGTGGCGGGGATGATGATCGTTGGCGCCTTCCAAGATGCGATCGACGAATATTATGTAACGGCGACAGGCCGGCTCCTTAAGGTGGCGATGATGACAATGGGCGTAGTGATCGGTGTGATGATTGGCCTGTATACAGCGCGGCGCTTTGGGATCGAATTTGTCGCCACGCCCGATCAGTTGCAGCTGACCGGAACAATGTATCAGTATATCGGGGCAGCCGCCATTGCTGCCACCTTTGCCCTGGGCAACCACACCCAGCCGGTCGGTATCATCCTAGCTGGTGCAACTGGCATGCTTGGCTATGATATATACCTTGCCATCACTGGCTGGAGTATGTCTGCTATTGCAGCCAGTGCGGCAGCGGGCTTGGTAATTGGCTTTATTGCAACGACTGCCTCACGCCTATGGCATATGCCCAGCCTAGCCATTGTCAATGCCGGGATCGTTCCACTCGTGCCAGGTGTCACGCTCTACAATGGGCTCATGGGCGTCGTGACGACTGGCTCAAGCGAGGCAGGTCTGCTGGTACGCGCTGTCCTCATCGCTATTGCCATTGCAGCTGGTGCGTCATTTGGCGTACTGATTGGTCGGCCCACGCGGCGGAGTTTCCTCCGTCTGCGCAATCGCCTACCACAGCGTCGCTTGCATCAACCTCATTCGCCAAAGTCCACGCCCTGAAACAGCACATGCTGCTCGGGCGCAAACACTGTCCGGATGATCGAACGGACGCGCTCGGCACTCAGCGTTGCCTTGCTACTCGATAGCGTTAGGCGAAACGTCGTGGTTTGGTGTGATGCATCAGGGGTTGCTTTGTAAATACTCAGTGGCGTGAGATCGCGGATCGTTACATCTGGGTATGTTTCGCTAGCTCGAGTCATAGCGCTCGAGACTGCTTGCATGAGTTCATCATAGGTAACCTCTGTACTTGTTTGGATCGAGATATCGCGGGCGGTAGTAGGGTAGCGACTCATTGGCTGGTAGTGTACCGCTGTATCGCGCCATACCTGCTCCATCACATCAAGGCGGAGTGATGCCGCTACAGTATAATCAGGGAGCTTGAAATGCTTCACTACTGCCGGGCGCAGCTCTCCGACCACACCAATGAGTGTTCGCTCTGCCTGGCCAGCCGTCTCACTACTTTGCACCCAAACGTGAGCCGAGCGATTGATGTCAAAAGGCGCATACACTGGATCATCTTGAGCTGCCGTGACTGGCGTATACACGAGAGTCAGGCCGCTATCACGCGCCAGCTGGTCCAGCACTGCCCGCACGTGGTAAAAGGCGGCGCCAGCCCGAGGCTTTTTGCTGCTATACACAAGATCAACAAGTGATTGTTCAGCCGGTAGGCCGTCCTTGCCCATTCGTGCTTTGGTGTGACCCTTGCCGATTTCGAACAGCATAAATTCGCTGTGTCCTGCCTTGATATTAGCGTGAACTTTATCGAGTAAGCTCGGCAGCACGCTCAGGCGGTAGTACTGGAGGTCTGGGCTAAGGGCGTTCGAGAGGCGGAAGGCCTGGGCTGGGTCTTGGCCTGCACCCCTCAGTACGCGCTCGTGCACAAAGCTGTAGCTCAGCACTTCGTTGGCACCCGCCTTGGCTAGTGCCTCGCGCACAACGCGCTTCAGCTCACGGCGAGGGTTCTTACGGGCCGGCTGAATACGGCGCATAGGCAGCTGGCGTGGCACAGCATCAAAGCCATGCAGCCGGCCAATTTCCTCAACGATATCCTCTTTCGTTTCCAGGTCTGTCCGCCAGAAAGGCACCTGCAGGCAGATATAGCCAAGCTCTTTCTCTGGGCCATGACTGTGGATTTCAACGTTATTGAGCAAAGTGCAGATGTCGTTTTCGGTAAAGTGAGAGCCAAGCCGCTGATTAATAAATCTACTCGTTATGTCTATGGTTGCGGGCTCGTACTTCCCTGCAAAATAACCATCAAGAATCCCACCATGTTCACTCGTAAATGGCTTAATATCCACTACGTGACTTGCCTGCTCACCGCCCACCATACCAATCAGCCGGTTCAGTACAGCCGCATTCTGCAGGGGTGACTGGCCTTTGTTAAAGCGGGCTAGCGCATCAGTAAACACGCCGTGGCGCATGGCCATTTTGCGCACCGCATACATGTCGAAGGTAGCGCACTCCAGCACAATCGTGGTGGTTGTGGCTGATACCTCAGTGCGGCTGCCACCCATGATGCCGCCCAGAGCCACCGGGCCCTGCGCATCGGCAATCACAATATCATCTGGTGTCAGCTCAATTGTCTTACCACTCAGTAGCGCCAGCATTTCACCCTGCCGCGCCATACGCACGCCAAGCTGGCCGCCCTGGAGCGTATCGTAATCATACGCATGGGTTGGCTGAGCCGTCATGAGCATCACATAATTGGTTGCATCCACAATGTTATTAATCGGCTTTGCCCCCATCGCCACCAGTTGGCACTGCAGCCAAAACGGGCTGGGCGCCACCTGCACGCCGCGGATCGCCACCGCCATAAAGCGCGGCACAAGCTGCGGAATATCGTTCGAAACCGCGAGCGGCACACTATCGCCATCGCCAAATACCTGCTCCAGGCTATACCAGGTAGGGCTCGTAAATGGTTGATGAAGGATGCCAGCAATCTCGCGCGCCACACCCAGCTGGCCAAAGCAATCTGGCCGGTGGGTAAACATTTTGTTCTCGATATCAAGCACATAGTCATCCAGGCCAAACAGCGCGGCAAAGTCAGCCCCTGGTTGCAGGGTCTTACCCGCTGGCAGGTCACGCGGCGTCAGCGCTACAATCCCCTCGTGGTCCGTACCAATTGCCAGCTCATCAGCCGCAGCCAGCATACCCTGGCTCAGCACCCCACGGAGCTTGCGCGCATCGAGCGTAAAGGGCTCGCCCTCGAGGATACTGGCTGGCACCGTGCTTGCAGGCGGCAGCCACACGGCCCACATACCAGCCTGCACATTGGGCGCACCGCACACCACTTGCACGAGGCCATTTTCATCGCGCGGCACATCCGGCACGGCCATGCCGTCATCAATTTTGGTCACGCTCAGGCGGTCGGCATTGGGGTGCTTCGCACACTCCACCACCCGCACCACGCGCGCACCGCGGTAACGCTCGGCCAGGTTCTCGACCCGGTCTACCTTACCAAGCTGCCGATTGATGAGCTGTGCCAACTCATCCACCGGCGGTAATTCAAAGTTAATAAGTTGTTTTATAACATTGAGGCTGACTTTCATACTGAGTTATAGTATACCATCTCGGGGTAAAGCTGCGCTACAAACCGTATTCTCTTTCGTCGTATACTAACACTGCTCCATACAAAAGATACGAAGCTCTCCCCCTTGTCTCAGATCTCAAATATCCAAATGCTCCACTGGCTGCTCCAGGCTCTGTTGCAAATTTTGCACAGCGCGCTCTGGGATATACGCTGCGAGCTCATCAATCGTATCGACAACCTCCATTCGCCCCCATTGTTTGACCGTCGCTGGATTGTCGTTGGTTTGCGTGCTACGCTGCGTGCCCGTAGGCCAATAGTTCCAGTCAGCGTGATTGCGCTCATAGTACACATAACGGCCCTTTTGAGTAAGGTACACTCGCTGTTCGCGAAGAGCTGCTTTGTCCTTTACTATTGTCCTGTATATCTTACGACCCATAAAAATCTTATGCTGATACACGCCATCCTTGCCAACGCGCAGCTGTACTTCATGAAAACCATCGTGTGTTGCTTGCTGCCGCTCGACTAACAAACGATAACCCGCCATCAGTGCTGCAGATAGACTCATACTAAGACTAGGTAAAGTCCCTTCAATATAGCGTTCGTCGCTATGTGAAAAATAGATTGTTTTATTGGCCATCGTACTCCTCCCTATATGTATAAATATACGTATATAGTATCTATCTTCTGTGGCGCTGTCAAGGTTGCTTGATAGTGCAGTGTGTTACCTCTGTTATATTGACATAAAATAGCTATACTATCCAGAATATGCTACATTATCTGCCTGCTTATGCTACAATTACAAAAGCATACAAGAACATAATCTGGAGGTTTATATGCATACCGGTATTCGACGAATGGGTCAGCGTAACTGTATTTATAGCGCGCTCCGCCAAGAGCTGATGACTGAAATGTTTCAGCGAACAGCAGGAAACGATGAGTCCGTCAATCACGAAGCTGATCTTAGTAAACAGTACTTTGCTATGGTAGGAGATAAAGGTAAGGTAACGGCCAAGGCGCACCTGCTTGCATCTATCGCTGCCAAACCACCAACATTGCTATGGGGCTTTTCAAATGCTCTGTCACGATATGGGAGCGCGGTGAAGCTTGCTCATAACGTGCACGCCTACGGCCTCAAGCATGGCGAAGAAGAACTCACTGCGGACGAGGTTGCCTATACGCTGCCAGACGGTACCGACCAAGCAATGGTGATTGCTGGCGTGGCACACGATATCGGCAGCGCTGCTACCAGTATTTTTGGTACTGAGTATTATTACTATAGCCTACCAATTGGCGGCGGTTCGCGGATTGTGTTGCTGCTAGAGAACCTCTCCGAACCTGTGCCGCCCATTACGCTCGACTACTTCTACTCACGCTTGCCACGCTATCTGCAGCAGGTGGATGACATTGCATGGTCACTGGAGGGTTTTGTGGAGCTGATGCCAGGCTGGAGCATCGAGATGAACGACGATGACAATGGCGTCCACCACGCCCGTGTCACTGACGATACCGGTACAAGTATCCGCGTCAGCTACCAATTCGATGAGTATGAGCGGCTCAAGCGGCTTGAGTTTAATCACGACTAATACTCGCTACAGTGATATACAAAAAACCGCATTTGTATAGTAATGCGGTTTTATTGTGGTTTTTACATCAATATGACCTCTGTTGGTACTCTTGCTACACTGATGTGCGTTCGCTTCAAGATATATAACCAGTGTTTGCAATTGACGCAACAATCCGGCATACTGGAGAGTACTAAAGGAGGACTGACATGACAAAACCAGACTATATCAGCCTAAAGAGTTGGGTTGTTGCTGGCCTGTTGAGTGTAACAGGGCTTGTAGCAGCAACAACGTTCTTGGCGCCAAGCCAAGCGGCCGCCAGTAGCGATTTACGCTCAGCCAATATGAGCCGCAAGAATTACAACGAGGCGATGAGCAGCATCGACCAGCAAATCAAGCAAGAAGAGAGCGACAGTACCATTCGCCCAGAGTGTCGCACATTCACCAAGACTCACGGCAAGCGCGCCGCAAAGGCCGTCCTCATGATTCACGGCATCAGTGGCTGCAGCAACGTCTACCAAAAGCTGGCAGATGAATTCTACAGCCAAGGCTATAACGTCTACGTCCCACGCGTACCCAAGCATGGCTACACCGACAACAAACGCCATGGCGAGATCTCTACCAAAGACATTGCCAACTTCATGAAGACGAGCGCACAGCAAGTGAGCGGCCTCGGTGATGAACTTGGTATCATTGGCCACTCTGGTGGTGGTGATATGGCGACGTGGCTTGCCCAGTATGGTAATGGCTTCTTTACGAATGTGTTGCTGCTTGCCCCATTCTACGAGCCAGCAGCCAGCCAAGCCCCCAAGTGGCAACTACCTGTCTTGCGCACGCTGTATGGGCACAATATTTTGCCAGATAAATTCAGCCCAAGTGGCCTGTCGTACCGTGCACTTGGCAAATATCTCATCGTCAAACAAAACTTCAAGAAAGACCTCGCTGCACCGGGCCTCAAGCGCGTTGCGACAGTGACGAGTGAGAATGATGACGCTGTCGATAATGGCCTAGCGGTGAGTATTCCGCAGCGCATGGCTCAGGCAAGCAATGCATCGTTCCAGCACTACAACCTACCAAAGCGGCTCAACATTGGCCACAACATGGTTAGCCCAACCGATGGCGGTATGGCTACCTATCACCAGGCAGTCTACACGCAGTACCTCAACCTCTACGAGGGCCGCCAAACTGCCGAAATATAATCAGCTCTAGCTACGTACAAAAACACTGCAGCTATCTCGGCTGCAGTGTTTTATTATATTTTGAGAATATGATCCTCAAATTTTGCTTAGCTACCCCTCCCCTGTTGCTCCTATTACAAAGGCCGCCCAACTACTCATCCGTTTGAAGCATTCCATACAAGCATCAGATGAGCTCTTAGCATAATCATAGGGAGTGCAGCGAGAAAACTTACAAACAACAGGGAAATTTTGTACTACAAGTTCTACCGCTGCTCGGCAACCAACGCACGCTTCAGCCGGCGCAAGCCACGCCAACACCGTACGCAAAGATAGCCATCAAAGAGTGCGACGAGTACCAACCCATAGAACTCAGGCCGCTGCAAGACAGTTGGCGTTTGCACAAGCTTATAGCCAATATAGGCAAACAGCAGTACAACAATCATCATCAGCAGCCCCATACGCTGCTTGCTAATGCGCTTCACCATTGCCAGGCGAGACTCGTTATCGCTAAAGATATCGTCTTCTTCGGCTTCACTGCTCGGCTTGCGAAACACATGAAAGCCATTGGCGGATGCAACATACTCCCAGCCATAATCGGCATAGAGCTGCTGGTACTGCGCGTTTTCTTCGCGCCGAGTAAGACTCTGAAAGTCGATTTTGTACGTATAGTGCGCCGCCGGGCACGGCTCGAATATATAAAAGAACGGGACAATGAAGCGTTTGAGGGCATACCCCTGCCGATGCTGCTCAGCAAAAAACGCCTCCTCCTCCCCATACTCGGGCAACATGTAGTAGCGACACATAATTCGTGACATTCAGCTATTTCCTTCCTTTGCTATTGTTATACAGCCGCTCGATCCGCCGCAGCTCGCAGGCTAATATCTCTTGGCCAAGTGGTGTGATGTGATAGATTTTGCGCTTATCCTCTTCTCGTACGAAGCGAATTATACCGTCCTTCTCCATCTTGGCGAGCGTGCCATACATTGTGCCAGGACTAATCTGCACCTGGCCGTCTGTCATATGCTTGACGCGCTGGCCAATCGTATAGCCATGCATCTCCGCCTGCAAACAAAATAGGATGTAGAACCCTGTCTCGGTCATCGGTGAGTAGATTCTTCGTAGTTTTGCTTGGATCATGCACGCTTCCTTCAGACATGTATTATACTCTGTCTAGCCATGAGTTGCGAGCACAAGAAGTATCGTCGCGAGGCTATTCTGCAGGAGGTGTACACCGATTGAGGCGTAGAGGCTCTTCTTTTGCTCGTAGGCTCGGCACAGGAAGAATGCCAGCGGCAAATAGCTAATAATCGCCAGACCATTCTTGATTCCTCCTGTGAGCATGTATGGTGCCACGTGTACAAGTGCAAAGAGTACCATTGATGCTGCGTAAGCAAGAACACGAGATTTTTGCAATAAGCGAGCAAAGATAACTCCACGAAAGACAACTTCCTCAACAATCGGCCCAAATACCACCGCCATAAATACCGCATACCACAGCGCTCCACCAAAGAGGCCAACGAGCGCCGTTTGGTTTTGGTTAGTGACTTGCAGCGCAACAAGCAGGAGCGTTACCGGGATCGTTGCAAGATATGCAAAGAGAAAATACTTGATGACAAACCAGCTATTCTTGCCCGGTGCCTGCCGTGCAGTGCGCCATGCAGCAGCAAGTTCAGCTCGTTTCTTCATTACAATATAGCCAAGCAAGAGCACACTTGCTACAGCATTGATGATGAGCCCAAGCACACTTGTCGATGATATAGCGGCAAATCGCTCTAGCACATACGACAATGCTGTCATACCTACCATGTAGCCAGCAAAGTATGCCAGCAGAATTTTTACGTCATCCCGTCGTTTCGTTGTTTTATTCATTAACTATCCTTTCTCGATTGGTACATCGAAGTCATATGTATCGTAGTGCGATATATCGTATATTCTTATTGTATACCGTAGCTCGATATAATGTCAATAGTATGTTCTTTTATATGACGGAATAGTCTTGATATGCAAAAACCAGCAGTGTGTTCTGCTGGTTTTCATAATTTAACTTATTAGCTGTGCTCGTTATTCCTACAGATGCTTCGTGCGCCACCGCTCAATCACTTGCGATCGACTCAGCATAATTTGAGGGCCTATCTTATATAGCGTACTAAACAGCTAGGTACAATCCAAATATATGCCAACTTAATGCCAGCCATTTATCTATTTTGTGACAGGGATACCAAGGACATTCTCAATATATGCAACAACCTCCCCACGCTTCTTATTGAAGTCACGGTCACCACTACAAACTGCTCTTTTATCTTCATCACGCAAAACATACTGAAGGGCAGATTGTTTGTAGTCATCAGATATCTCTCGGTTGGTAGCAATATCAAACAAGCTGTATTGATACCCCGTTATTTTATGTTTTACAGCTAAACTCGCTGCACGCGTCCAACCATTGTGGCCGCTTAGCCCAGTCACTCTCCACAGTGCTATCGTATATGGTGAGACCTCCAAGGTACGATTACCCGCTTCATCGGTGCGCTCAAACTGCTGTTCTGGGCAAACCAGCGTACCGTCAGCTGTTCTCAGAACAATAAGGTCTTTCTGGCCAACCTTTCTACCACTCTTTCTCTTTGCGAAGTATTTTAACAGACCATCAAGACGCATGACCGGCCCCACCACATCAGCGAACGAAACCTCGCTTTGTTCTTTTGGAACAGGAGAGGTTGCCTCACTAAGTGAAGTATTGTGGCCGTTGCTACTCTCTATAGAATTCCTCATAGTCTATTTCACTCCTTTCTTTTGTAATTATATATTATACCATTGTTTATTTCCCTTCGTACACAGCAAGGTAGGTCTGGAAGACTTCCTCGCTATGAGCGCTCACCCCCGGCGAAGCGCGGCGTGTCATGTCGTGGCCAATCCCCATGCTGGCGGGGAATTTTTTGTATTGGAAGGAGGCATTGTTGTTGGTTGCCATTTTTTGTGGGATGTCGTGCGCGAGGTCTGGGTCGATATCGTGGTCCCCTTCACTCACAACCACACCAACATGCTTGAGACCTGGTGCAGCGAGGTTGGCTTTGTAGTTTTCTTTGAGCGTGACATACTTCGCCAGGGTGCGATACGACAGGCCATTTACCTCATCATTACCACTGTAGCGATCTGGTAGGATATTATTGCCGTAGAGATTGCGCATGAGCGGGATCTGCCATTTGGGTGCCTGGCTGGCCGCTGGCTCATAAAATGGCGCAATGAGGAGCACTCGCGAGAAGAGTCCATTACCATACTGGGCAAGCCACGTTGCCATATTGCCGCCGCCAGAGTGGCCCGCCACCCCAACTTCCTCACCGAGGCCACTAACCTGGCGAGCGCTCGTGGTCATATAATTGACCATATCACTGAAGGAGATCTGACCATGGCGCTTCTTGTCGGCATAGCCATGCTGTGGCACGCGCGGCACATAGACGTTGTAGCCCTGCTCGTAGAATACATTGGCAATATCGGCCATATCACTGGTGCAGCCGCTGATACCGTGGATGAGCAAGATAGCTTTAGCTGTTTTCTTGCCATGCGTCTTGGCAAACGAGCGACATTCATTGCGCAGGCCAGCCTCTGCTGTATCGTGGGTAATTTGCTGGTTGATAGCCGCCATCGAGCCATCGTAATCCAGTCGCTTGATATCTGCTGTGCGTAGTTCTGCCTTCTGGGCGGGCCACAAGAAGGCAGCTGCAATGGCAATCGCGCTGACTGCAACAATGCTGCCAATAAGCGTGGCAATTACTTTTATAATTCCGGCTTGAGGTGAGGGATAATCTTTCATACGCTATAGTATGGCGAATGTTTGCCAATATAGCAAGACCACTCTACTAAAGAGAGTGGTCTTGATCTCAATCTGATGCCTGTTGCTTATGATTCTGCTTTGCGGCCTGCCACTAGTAGGTAGAGGTTACCACCAAGCGCAGCACCGATCAAGGTACCAGCAATCACCTCAAGGCTCAGGCGGCTATAGCCAGTCTCGCCACGGCTTGCTTGTGCACCAGTAAAGCTACTGTCTGGTGCCTCTGTTGCAGCAATAGCCACTGCTGGGTTGAGTGTTGCACTCTTTGCACGTAGTTCGTGTGGCAAGTGTTTGATATCTTGGACTGACGATGTGTCCACCGAAGCCTGCACTTGAGTCAGCAAGCCACCAGCCACGATAGCAGCCACCGCCAAGGATAGGCCAATCCCCACTGCCTGGCCTGTTTGCTTGAGCTCGGCCACGCGCGACACGGCAGCCGCAATGCCAAACATCAACACTGCTGCACCGACGAGCTCAACACCAAAGACCGCCCAGCTAAAGGTAGTAAAATGCTCGAAGCTGAGCTTGAAAGCGCTCCCGCTCAAGCCATTCAGCACAACGACAGCCAGCGCCCCACCAAGCAGCTGAGCAATCCAGTAGAATGGTACCAGCGCTGTCTTGAGCTTGCGCATTGTCCAGAGGCCAAAGGTGACCGCTGGGTTGATATGTGCGCCCGACACTGCACCCACCGCCACAGCAATCACAAGCAGTGTGAGGCCAAGGTAGAGTGGTGCAAATTGAGTTGCCGCACCAATTGCAGCAATGGTGAGCATAAATGTACCAAGCAGCTCAGCAAAAATAATGTTGAGCAAGTTGCTCGGCAAAGCTGACTCGCGTCGCTTATGGACAACGGTCTTGGTGGCTGATGTGGTCGATGCAGCCTTTACGGTTGGTTCAGCCTGGGGCTGGGAGGCCGAGTTTTTCGCGGCCGATTTTTTGGTCGAAACGGCTTTTTTGGTAGCCATACGTCCCTCCTTCACTAGTTGATACTACGCCTTTAGTATATCACATCACTCTATTCATCGGCGATATCAGATGTCGATTGTGCCAAATAATGCTATACTAAAGACATGGGACAATATATGAAACAAGACCAAACGCGCAGTGAGCTGCAAGAGCGTATTGCGGCCGATCTCCGCGCCAAAGCAGCTGCCAGCAGCCACACCGGTGATGGTGCCGCACCAGCAAGCGGCGACACCGGCGTCGAGCAATCCGAATACCTCAAAGGCACCAAGCAAACAACCACACTAGCTGGGGTGTGGCTGGTGGTTGGCTTTCTTGCGCTGCTTACCTTTGGCTTTTTTGTTGCGTTAACTATCAATGGACAACAATAACGGAGTAGCAGTATGACAGACCTTGACGCTATCCAGCAAAAGCTACTTCTGGCCGTGAGCCAATCGACCACCCCACGCGAAGTACTGCGCCACGAGGAATTGCGCGCACTGTATGGACATATCACATCGCTCCCCCCAGCGGAGCGTGGGCCATTTGGCAAGCGTGTTAATGAACTCAAGCAAGCCGTGCAAACCGCCATCGAGCACCGCCTCGAGGAGCTCGAGACCGTCGAGCGCACACCGATTGACGTCACGGCACCAATGGATATCAACACCGCTATTCCAGCATTACTACCAACAAACCAGGGGTCAATTCACCCCCTCATGCAAGAGATCGAGCGAATTGCTGATATCTTCTACCGCATGGGGTTTGCAGTAGAAGAGTCACGTGAGATCGATGATCAGTTCCATATGTTCGAGAGCCTCAACTTCCCCAAAGGCCACCCTGCCCGCGACGATTATGACACCTTCATGACCGTCGAGACAGATGCGCAGGGCGACCGCCTAATCGCGCCAGCTCACACCAGCACCATGCAAAACCGCGTCCTGACCACCTATCGCCACAATTTGGATGCGGGTGAAGCAATCGCCGCCATTGTACCCGACCGTGTCTTTCGTAATGAAGACCTGGATGCTCGGCACGAGCACACCTTCTACCAAGTGGAAGGCGTCTATGTGGCTAAGGGGGTCAACGTTGGGAACTTGATTGCGACCTTGCAGGAATTTTTGCAAAGCTACTACGGCAAGCAGCTTGATGTGCGGGTCAACCCCTTCTACTTCCCTTTCACCGAGCCAAGCTTTGAGTTTGCCCTGAGCTGCCCCTTCTGCGAAGGCAAAGACCCCAGCTGCAAGGTATGCAGCGGTGAAGGCTGGGTGGAGCTGATTGGCTGCGGCTTGATTCACCCCAATGTGCTACGGGCGGCTGATATCAACCCCGACACCTACACCGGCTTCGCCTTTGGCTGCGGCATTGACCGCCTGGTGATGATGAAATACGGCATCGAAGACGTACGGCATTTCGAGAGTGGCAAGTTGGATTTTTTGCGGCAGTTTTAGTCTCGTCTATTCGTTTTATTATCAAGGTTCACCATATGCATCATGATAATGAGCTTTTTGCCATCGCCCAGGCACTCCTCGACCAGCGACACACACCACCGGTTCACACTGTGGCAGCAGCTTTGCGTTGCCAATCTGGCGAGGTGATCTCTGCAGTCAATATCGACCATTTTCTTGGCTTCGTCTGCGCCGAGACAGCTGCACTGGCAATTGCTATTAATCGAGGTATTTACGATTTCGATTCAGTCGTCGCTGTACGCAAAAATGATGACACGGGAAAGATCGAAATTGTCGACATGTGTGGCAAATGCCGTCAGATCTTTCACGATTATGCACCAGGTATTACTGTCTTGACGACGAGCGGCCCGCAGGCAATAGAGCATATCCTCCCTCATGCTTATATTCACCAACGTACAAAAATTCAACGAGCTATCAAGCGGTAGTTAATTATACCTTACTTATGGATCATTCTACACAAGCACTCTTAGACAATAACACCTACGCAAATCTCGCGACTGTCTCTCCGGATGGCCAGCCGTGGAATACGCCAGTGTTTTTTGCGTATGCAGATGGCGCAGTATATTGGTGGTCACCAATGGCTGCTCAGCACTCACAAAATATCGAACATAACCACCGTGTATTTATGACAATTTACGACTCAACCGCCCCAGAAGGTCATGGCATTGGCTTATACTATCGCGGTGTCGCTCGTCAAGTAGTAGATAGCGAACTCACTGAAGCAATCGCCATCTATAACAGTAAAGCTCAGCAATTTCAGCTTACTCCTTCAGACTGCACGGGCGTAGCACCAACTCGTCTGTATACAATGCCCATCACCGAGGCTTGGACAAACAGCGAAGATTCGATCAATGGTTATTACATTGATACCCGCAAAAAAATTACATTCAAGAGATAGACCTTTCTCTATAGAAAAATACAAGGCATAGCCCTGTATTTTCTATTGAAGTACGCTAATCTATCGATTAATCGTCAATGGCCAACTCAGCTCGACACTCTTTAGTTTCTTCAAGTTATTGAGTGGCGTCAGATCCTTCACCTCGGTGTTTTTAAGAGAAACAAAGGTGAGATTCTTTGCATGTTGAATGCCCTCAAGGTTCTTTATTTTCTCCCACGACTCTGCGCCATCACGCGCGCTGAGGTCGAGCGTGGTTAGCTTTTCCAGATCTGAGGCAAGCATGGGCTGTGCATCGCCGCGCTTTGTATGGGTCACTTGGGCGATAGCTTGGTTGAGCTTGTTGCGGAGACGCCAATCGGGCACGCTCACCACCGCATCCTGTGGCTTATCAGCAGCAGTCTTTTCTTGGTAGACCCGCACATAGTCGACCTGCATATCTTTCGCGACCTTGTAATCCTTAGGGCTAGCCTTCTTATATGGCTCATTGAGGCCGCCGATCTGGTGATTCAAGCGAATGAAGAGTTTATTAGCTGCCTTGGCAAAGGGCCAGTTTGCATCATCTGGTGTCACGCGGTGTACCATGCGCCCATCATAGTAGAATTCGATCGTTCCATCCTTCTTATTCAAGACGCCGTAGGTATGGAAGGCAGTTTGTGTATTGCCGACAATATTCCGATCGAGTACGCGCTGGTGCTGATGCGAACGCTCTTTGTTCCCCTGACGTGGCTGCGTATGAATATTGGCCTGCAGCCAGCTTGGGTCGTAGCCACACGACTCGAAGACATCGAGCTCACCACTGGTTGGCCAGTTGAATGTTGTGCTTGTGAGCCAAAATGATGCCCAGGTCGCTCGAGCACCACCGTTCTTGTTGCCCTCTGGCAGTTTGATAGACGCCTCATAGTAGGTGCCGGGGCCCCAGGCATGGGCGACACTTTTGTCCTTCCAGTCACTGAGGTAGTGCGAGTTGACCATCCCTGTCGAGAAGGCAGCATGACCAGCCTGGCATGGTTTAGCATTTTTATCATACTGCGCGAGGAGATGGAGTTTGCCATCGTACTGGCGCACCATGTCTGTCCGAAAGCGCCCTTCCATACCCGACGCAAGGTCAAAGCAACCGGTCGGTACAGCCCATTTGGTCGTATCGAGTTTATTACCGTCAAATTCATCACCCCACACTTTTTTATAATGCGCCTGTACATCACGCGGCAGATGATCGACTGCCGATGCTGACTGCGCTATGGCAAAGTTTGTGCCCATTATAGCGCACGCCATGGTGAGCCCAAGCACCAAGCCAGCTTTTGCTTGTTTTGTTGCTCGTGTTGCCAACATATTCCCTCCTTGTGTTCGTTAGCTGTTCTTATTTAATCACAGCTACTCTGCTTTGCCAAACACAAGACAATAACTTTATCCATATTTTTTGCAAGCGAGATAGTCTGTTTTTATTATATATACCGATTTTCCAGGGGTTATTTTTTGCTCAATGCAATGTTATATAGTAAAATCATTATTTTCAAAAATATGTTGTGGTTTTTGCTACGATTATCGCTACCTCTGTTTGACAAATCTCACACGAAGATTTACAATAGCAACACTATATGAAGGTCGTGAGAAAAAAATCATACCCGGAACTATTTGAACAAGTACTTTCAGGCGAAAAAACGTTTGATATGCGTATCGCCGATATTACGATTGAGCCGGGTGATATTCTCGAGCAGGTAGAGGTCACTCATAACGGTGTGCCGACCGGTCGGACTGTTCGTCATACTGTTGGTACTGTGTTACGAACTAAGGAGATCGATTTCTGGCCACCAGAAGAGATTGACCGCTACGGATATCAAGTAATTTCACTTCGAAGTCAGCCTTCACATCGCCACAGATCTAACTCTAACTCATGAGATGTGTCTAGGGCTCTATTTTATCACCCTGTGGCCTGCTTGCGTTGGGCCAAGGCTCGTCAGATTGATCCAGCAGCTACTCATCCCCACGCTGAGGTCGTTCGAGCAGCTGTGGCTCGCTCTGGCGTTCACCGCCAGCGATACGTACGACGTCTTTATCCATCTTGCCGAGTTCGCGATAGGTTGTGTTGTAGTGGCCAACTGTTGTGGCGAGGCTCTTGCCCATTTTGCCCAGCAATTCATCAAACTTCTTGATATGCGTCGCAAGCTGGCCAACCCGCAGCTGAATATCCTTGGCTTGCTCTTCGATCTGGAGGCTGCGTAGCCCCTGCAGCACCGTCTGCAAATAGGCCAAGAAGCTCGTTGGGCTGACGATAATCACCCGGCGATCGCGAAAGGCATACTCAATCAGATCGCGGCTCGAACCACCCTGCCCGACATTGTTGATAAGCAGATCATAATACAGCGACTCGCTGGGGATAAACATAAAGGCAAAGTCCATCGTATCTTCGCTGGGGCGAATATATTTACTTGTCTCGTCGATACGCTGCTTGAGGTCGAGCTTAACGCGGCTCAGCAGCTGCTGGCGCTCATCTTTGCTCGTGGCATTGATCATCCGGTTGTAGTTCTCAAGGCTAAACTTGCTATCGATCGGCAGCACGCGCCCTTTATCAAGAAAAATCACCGCATCGACCGCTTCGCCATCAGCAAAGCGATATTGCATCTGATACTGGGCTGGTGGCAACACATTCTCAAGCACACTCTGCAGATAATATTCACCAAAGACACCGCGCTGCTTGGGGTTTTGCAGGACGTTTTGCAGTGTCTTGAGCTCATCTGCGACATCGACGACGCGTCGATTAGTCTCATCTAGCTTGGTGAGGCGCTGCGTCACATCGGCCACCAGCTTGGCACTCTCGGAGAGCTGCTTCTGGACTGACGTTTGCATAGCAGCGCCCGAGCGCTCGAGCTTATCCCCAACCGACTGCTGCATAGCGGCTATTGTGCGCGATAGCTCCGTCACGTCGCTCTTGAGAAGTGCCACTGGTTGCTGATCTTTCAGCTCATTAAGCTTCGCCAGCAGCAAACTCAGCACTACACCGCAGCCAACAAGGACAACAATAAGAATGATTCCAAGCACAAGAGAAAGTTCCATGTTTCTAGTATAGCATTTTCTAGGGAGCAGCCACTCATGTTTTTTTATTGAGCGTGGTGTGTCAGCTGATCTCATGGATGTGTCTTTTTAGCTCACAAGGAACTATTGCTATTTTCGAGAATTTTGACACTTATACCGCACAAAAGAAGTGCGCGTATGATGCTTGTACAATCTAAGCCGCTCTCGCCATGTTGTTCGGGTGATATGTAAAACCAGTGTCGTAATTTAAAATTCAGACAAGAGAGCTACGTGAAAGAAGTAGAAATGAAGTATAGAAAACAGAGGTTGCTCATTTAAGCACAGTAAACAATGCTGAGCAAGATAGTGTGAGACTCAGAGCTATCTACAGTGTCGCAAGATATATCAATACAATGATCGCCACCATCGCACCAAGTGTTACTGCTAGGTTGCGCAGGCGCGAGATCCACGAAAACACGCCAATGCTCAGTGCCATCAAAATCGTGATAACTGGCACCACCACATACCACGACGATGCTGCTAGCCATGTGAGCACCGGCCAGAGGCCCACTGCCGTCGCAAGCATAACAAGAGCAGGCCGATACACACGGCGCTGCACCAAAAATATAAGCCCGACGATCACTGCCACAACCATTGCGCTCAAGACCGTATAGAACGTGGGTGTGCCGCAGCTTGCTGGATTGGCACTACCAAGGCCGCATACCGCACCAAACACCCCGAGGTTAGCAACGAGCAGCAGCACTGCACTCGTCACCACGCCAGTAATGGCCGCGCCTATCATAATCTGCCCCATATCTGGCCACGATAAGTTCACAAAATGCTCGGTGTCTTCGGATGTATCGAGCACACCACCCTGAGCAAAGGGGTTGTCGATTGCTCGGCTGTGGTCGAGCCCATCGTCAAGCACCGTCTTGGTGATGGTCGCCGTCTTGGCAGTTTTTGCTTTTTTAGCTTGGCGCGCTGCTTCCGCCACCTCATCTGGGTCAGCGGTGCGTGCGTATATCTGTTCGTCCATATTATCTAGCTCCAATTCCTTACTGGGAGCTATTATATTATGTTTTTGCCGATTTTGCTAGTCTGCGCCAGAATTTTTTGTGATGTGGCACGTACCATACAGCGCCCAGCAGTGCAACAGCCACCCCACCAGCAACATCGAGCGGTGTATGTACTAGTGCCGCCACGCGGCCAAGGCACACCAACACCGTCATGACAAATAGCGCCACGGTGAGCAGTCGCCGGCGCGTCACATACCATACCGCTAAGGTAAGAAACATCGCAAAGAGTGCGTGATCGGACGGAAAGCCGGGATTATTGAGATAGAGCGCACCCGGGTCGGTGCCGAGCTTTTCAAATGGCCGGAGCGTCTCGGGCTGCCAGAGCGCACCAATGACCTTCGCGCACCAATAGGACGTCAGGCCTGCCATAAATACGCGTGTGTAACGTTGGTAGCGTTGGGCTTGAGGCGCACGAAAAAACAGTGCAAAAAGAGCTACAGCGACAATCGGGATCATAAGCCCATCAGCAACCAAGCGAACAATGGCATTCATACCCCTATTATACCACTGCTCGGGGTTTGTGTGATGGATTTAATCCACATCTAAGGTTACTTTTGTATCTGTCGAGCAGGCTGCTGATTTGCCTTCGGGACATCGAGAAGCTTCCCAACCGCATTGATGATCTGCTGGATGACTGTTGGCTTGGTCGATTGTTCCATCTTCGGACGTGCTGGTGGAGCTTTGATAACGTTAGCTGGCGGCATGTTGATCGTATGAGCTGGGGGTCTTTGTACTTCAGGAGCTCGCTGTGCTTTTGGCTTAGGTTGCTCCTTCTTCTTGACATTGGCAATCACAACATTGATGCGGTCGTCGTCGAGGACTTTCTTGTATGACACCTCTGCGCTGTCGCCACCAGTGTATTCTCCGCCAGCTTGCTGGGCAACTTGATTAGGATTGCAGGCTTCGGGATTCTTAACACTGCAGATGCGAGCAAGCGGGCACGCATTGCAGGCCGCTTGGCCAATCCGCTCCTGCGCAATCCGCCGCGCATTTTCTTGCCAGGCCGCAATTTCTTCCGGCGAGCGCTTGGTTGGTGTTTTGGTAAGCCGCTCACTCATTCGAAAAACACCTCTGTTGCAATACGTTTACTCGCAATACCGCGCGCAGTGAGTCCCTGCCACATCGCTCGCGTAAATGCAACTGAACCACACACCAGGTAGTGTGCCGCTGGGTTGATACACATATCGAGGTCAATTCGCCCCTGATGTATCTTAGGCGAGACTGTTGCTTGGCGTGTCACGAAGTGGTGAAGCGACAGCTGCGGGTAGCGCACCTCATATGTAGCAAGGTCGGTCGCAAAGACAATATCGTCGACGGTCCGATTACTATACATGAGCTGAATATTCCGATGCGGATCACGCGCGCATTCGTTCTTGATAATACTCCACACCGGACTAATACCGACTCCAGCGGCAATCCCCACGAGTGGGCGATCTGTCAGTGGATTAAAATACCCATATGCCGCCGAAAAAGTTAGTTGGTCGCCCACCTGCCGGCTACATAGGTAGTGGGAATACTCACCGCCAATATCCTTCACGGTAATGCTCAGATGTGGTTCGCCGGGCCAACTCGATAGGCTATATGCCTTACCCTCGGGCGTGCGCGACTCTGGCTTGATAACGGTAATGTATTGTCCGGCGGTATAGCGAAATGGTGCGTCGCCTTTGGCATCAAACACCAGCGTTGCTACATCGTGCGTGTGCTGAATCACTTGCTGGATTGTCCCTGTATAGTACTGCATCAGTGCACCACGCATTCTGTTACATAGCGTTGCATAATGTGCTGAGCCTGGGCCATCTCCTCGTTGGTAAAGCTCGTTTCATCGCAAAAGCGGCTACTCACCAGCGTATCGCTTGCAATAAAATGCTGCAGGGCAAAGCGCTGTGCGCCTTGCACCATCTGCCCGACCGCGTCAAAGTCTGCCGGCTCAAGCTGCCCCCGCACAATCGTCGTGCGAAACTCGTGATCGACTCGGCTTCGAATGAGGTCGATACTTTCCATAATCGCATCGGTGTCAATTGGCCGCGCGGCAATTTCTACATACTTTTCCAGTGGTCCCTTAATGTCCATTGCTACAAAGTCGAGCAGTTGCTCATCCAGCATCTGGCGCAGCATCACCGGGTGGGTCCCATTGGTATCGAGCTTGACGAGGAAACCGAGCTGCTTGATAGCCCGAATGAAGTCAGGCAAATCCTCACTCATCGTCGGTTCACCACCACTGATCGCGACGCCATCAAGCAAGCCAACCCGCCGCGCAAGAAAATCAAGAATCTCCGCCTCAGGGATGCAGCCAATATACTGCTCAGGTAAGACGAGTTCTGGATTATGGCAGTAACCGCAGCGCATATTGCAGCCAATCAAGAAGACTGCCGCACAGGTGTGACCTGGGTAGTCGACTGTGCTGAACTTTTGGATACCACCGATCTGAACCATCACCATCCTCCCTTCTTTCTATTATTTAAGCATCGATTGTATCGGCTGCTTTGTCGTAGTGGTAGCGTAGCGCAAACTCTGCTTGCTTGCCCTTATTCCACTGCTGCACCGGCCGCAAATAGCCCACCACCCGTGAATATATCTCACACGGCTCCTGGCACTGTGGGCACACCTCATGTTCCCCGCGCAGATAGCCATGATTCTTACAGACACTAAAGCTCGGACTGATCGTAAAGTATGGCAAACGATAATTGTGACAGATCGTTCGCACGAGCCCTTTGAGTGTTGTGGGGTCATCCATTCGCTCACCAAGGAAGAAGTGGATAACGGTGCCGCCAGTATATTTGGTCTGCAGTTCGTCTTGGAGGTCAAGTAACTCGAAGAGATCGTCGGTGTAATTGACTGGCAAATGAGTGCTATTGGTGTAAAACGGCGCTGGCACCGCCTTGCCAATACCATTGGCAAAATGCGCTGCTTCTGGGTAGTCTCGCTGGTCGATCTGCGCCAGACGGTAGGTCGTGCCCTCAGCTGGCGTTGCCTCAAGATTATAGTTATTGCCAGTTTCTTCTTGGAATTTCACGAGCGTCTCGCGCATTAGATCGAGCGTCCGCTCAGCAAATTCCCGCCCTGCAGCCTGACCAATATCCGAACCAAGGAGATTGAGCGCTGCCTCATTCATGCCAATCAGGCCAATCGTCGAGAAATGATTCTTCCAGTATTCACCAAAGCGCCGCTTGATATCGCGCAGATAGAACTTGGTATAGGGGTAGAGGTTGGCATCGGTCAGGCGCTCGAGTGTTTTGCGCTTAACTTCGAGACTATCACGCGCTTGCTCCATAAGGTGGACGAGACCAGCCCGAAACGCTGCTTCGTCACTCGACTTCAGTGCCAAGCGAGGCAGGTTAATCGTCACCACACCAACTGACCCCGTCATTGGGTTGCTCCCAAACAGGCCACCACCACGATACTCCAATTGACGATTATCAATCCTCAGGCGGCAGCACATACTGCGCGCATCTTCTGGGCTCATATCACTATTCACAAAGTTGCTAAAATATGGAATGCCGTATTTTGCACTGGCTTCCCACAGGTTGTCAATCACAGGATTATCCCAGTCGAAATCAGCCGTAATATTATACGTCGGAATCGGAAAAGTAAAGACCCGTCCGTTGGCATCACCCTCCGTCATCACCTCAAGCAGTGCCCGATTGAAGGTATTCATCTCATCCTGGTAATCGCCGTAGTTACTCTCTTGCATCTCTCCACCAATGATCACAGGTGTGCCTGCCATATGCTGAGGACATTCGAGGTCAAGCGTGATGTTCGTAAACGGCGTTTGAAAGCCAACACGCGTCGGCACATTAACATTAAAGATGAATTCTTGCAGTATCTGCTTTACCTCATCGTACGCTAGTCCATCTGCCCGAATAAACGGCGCGAGCAAGGTGTCGAAATTACTAAAGGCTTGAGCACCAGCTGCCTCGCCCTGCAGTGTGTAGAAGTAGTTCACGACCTGGCCAAGCGCCGTGCGAAAATGTCGCGCTGGCTTACACGAAATCTTGTTTGGCACACCAGTGAAACCCTGCCGGAGCAGATCCATGAGGTCCCAGCCCACACAATACACACTCACAAGGTTAAGATCGTGAATATGGAGGTCACCGGACCGATGAAGACGACCAATCTCTGGACTGTAGATTTTGTTTAGCCAGTAGGTTTTGCTCACCTCACTTGAGATGTAGTTGTTAAGGCCCTGGAGGCTATAACCCATGTTGGAGTTTTCATTAACCCGCCAGTCGAGCTTGAGCAAATATTGGTCAATCAGGTCAACATGCGCACTCGCAGCAATCTCGCGCAGCTTTTGATGCTGATCGCGATAAATAATGTACGCCTTGGCGGTCTTTTTATATGGCGAGCGCAGCAAGGTATCCTCTACCGCATCCTGCATTTGCTCCACGGTGAGTGTATCATCCGCTATAGTCTGTTGTGCCTGGGCAATCGCCGCCTGAGCTAACTGATAAGCCTCTTCCTCAGCAAACTCGCCCGTCTCCAGACCAGCTCGTTCGATTGCTGCCATAATTTTTGTGTCGTCAAATGCCACGATGCGCCCATCGCGTTTGGTAATTGTGTGATACATATCCCTCCCCTTTACTTGCCGTGACGGCACGCGCGCCACAGCATGAGCGTTTATCCTTGTTTTTATGATTGTGCAAGCATTGGTTACTAGTGTCATAGACACCATATATAGCGCTTACTTTGCACTATACTACTCTATATACTGTGGGTCAAGCGTGATATTCACAACGGGTATACTGGCACGACCTCTGTTATATGAAGCATGTGACTGTGGTCGGAGTAATTTGTTGTTATTTTTATCCAGCAGCTACATGCCGGCATCACAAATCACTGAGCCGATCAACTACTAGGTGCAGACCTCTAGGCAGGCCACGCTATGCGCTATTGATCCACCTTCGCAAGCATGGTACAATACAGGGGTGCCACGCGATGATGGGCCGTCGCCAAGTGGTAAGGCACCAGGTTTTGGTCCTGGCATTCGGGGGTTCGAATCCCTCCGGCCCAGCCATATAGCACATGCATCAACCCACCTTTTTGGAGGGTTGTTTTTATATAAAAGAAAGCCAAATAAACCAGAAGCGTCTTTGCTTTATGTACTCACAGCATGTGAGGAAGGTGCGTAACCTTTAACTAAATGAACTTATAAGGTATAAGGTTATTATTTTACATTATTTGCTTCGTTTGCTTCGCGTACTACAAGCACTGCCGCCAGGCCAACCAGACCCGTAAATGCTACCGTCCACCAGCCATTGAGTAGTGGTAAGGTCGCCCCAAAGAGGCCCGATTCACTCATTGGCACAGCTAAAAAGCACCACAGTGCCATACCAAACCACACTGCGCTCACGACAAGCAAACATGCCTGCGAAACACGGCGTGACCCTCGCGACATATCCATCGAGAGCAAAAATGGCAAACTACCGAGCTCAAGCAGCGGCAATAAGCCAGCCAAGAGAGCAGCCATTATGCCCCCGCCAGCCACATGCCACCCGCTCGTGATATCGACAAACTTCTCAAAAGTAAAGAGCTGCGTGATGATCAAAAACGTCACGACGATACCAAGCGCAAGACGCCGCCAATACGCAGGGTCGCGCCGCAAATGCTCTGGAAAAATCGCCTGAAATAACCCAAGCCAAAAATGAATCATACGCTGCTTCATAACCTTATCATATCAGATATTACCCTGCTTTACACGCATTTCCTTGCACTTGTGCCACATGTTCGCTACTATAGAGGAAGCGAACGTTACAAACATAAACATTTTTATACATACTTGTATCAGTCGCTCTCCGATATATCCACCACAACAGAACGCCCGAGTGTATATGACATGCTCGGGTGTTTCTTTTGTATAGACAAGGGCTAGTCTTCTACTGGGAGCGAATGCTCTGCACGCCAAGCCGCAATGTTGCCGTGGTGACCACTGAGCAATACCTCTGGTACTGCCATCCCCTGCCACACCTCTGGACGCGTGTATTGCGGAAACTCCAGTGTCTGACCATCACTAAAGCTCTCAATCGCTGCGCTCATCTCACCACCAAGGACGCCAGGGATCAGTCGCACAATTGAGTCGATAATTGTCATCGCGGGCAGCTCACCACCAGTCAGGACATAGTCACCCACTCGGAGCGCTTGGTCAACCACCTGCATAATTCGCTCGTCGTACCCCTCGTAGCGCCCACAGATAAAGATATAGCCATGGTTGGTCTGGCTATACTGCTGCGCAAGCGCCTGATTCCACCGTTGGCCCCGCGGCGTCATGATGAGTACTTTGGCAGTTGGGTCGCGCTCTTTGGCGTGCCGCACCGCCCTCCAGAGTGGCTCAACGCGTAGTAGCATACCATCGCCACCGCCATACGGTGTGTCGTCGACTGTTCGGCGAGGGCCAAGCCCAAATTGGCGCAGATCAATTGTCGTTAGCTCCGCTAAGCCTCGCTGCTGCGCCTTCCACAGCATCGAAGCCTCAAACACGCCGGAAAACATCTCCGGAAACAGGCTAATCACTTGGAATTTTTTCATCTCTTCTAGTGTAGCAAATTACCGCAGCAGCGTCTAACAGATACTGCAAGGGGTTCAGGTCTTTACGCTTATGTTTTTTATTTGTTATACTGGTTATGCTATGGACTTTGGATCAGAGACAGGCAATACTACCGCGCAGCGCCTCGAACTATCGAGCCGGCGTACAACCATCACGCCGCTCAACGAGAATATTACACTCGAGCAGTTCGACGGTGAAGCAGCGGTGACTCGGCACCTTGTGGAGCCAGCGATTGCCAATATCTCGATTGATACCGAAGCCACCCACCACGATCCACGCCATACTCACGGCTACAACCCACCAAGGTACCAACCCCATTATGGTGTGCTGATTGTGATCATTGGCGTTTTACTTTTGCTTATTGCTGGCATTGCCGGCTTAACGAATATTTTGGGCCGGCTGCGATAACGCCTCTTTAGCTCGTTCGCTTTCATGAAATACGCCAATCTGTTATTATGACAACTCAATGAAGTACGTATTTTTACAGGATATTCGGCTTAGAATGCCATTGCAATCGTTGGACCCACGCCAAGTGCAATATTGACAATCCAGTGAGCAATTACCATTGGCGCCAAACGCTGCTGTCGATGAACAATAATACCTGCTGTCACACCCCATGCCAAGAACATAAAGGCGTACGAAATCATACCGCGAACGTCTCCAGCAAACATCATGTGTTGCAAGCCAAAGAGTACACCCTGGATAAGAATGGCGATTACAGCACCAAAGCGCTTCGCTAGACCACGTTGTAACCAACCTCGATAAACAATCTCCTCAATTGGCGCATTAACAAAAAATACAACTGCACTAAAGATACTTATGACCGACAAAACACTTGATGGCAGCTGCGGAGCAGACTTGGTAAATACCTGCTCGAAATGCGAAAACATTTCTGCGCCAAACATGAGATACATCGCTGCCATAAGCATAATTATCATCGGGAGATAAGTAACAAAGAGCCATAGTACACCCCAAGCAATATCTTTCCCAAGGCGCCGCTTTTCAAACCCAAGATATTTCCACACCGAGACATGACACCGCCGGAATTCACGCCAAATGACAATACCACAGATAATATTAACAAATGGAAAATAAATCCCATCAAGTGGTGGAAAATCACTGCTGATACCTGTAAATTTGAGTACGGCATATGTGATAGCTGCTAAGATTGCCATAGCGACCAAGCGAACGCCGACGAGACGGAATGGCTGAGCTTGTTGAGTAGTAATAATATCTTTCATAATACGAGGCATTGTAGCATAAGACTACAGTTATGCAAATATACACTTCCTTTGGGTAACCGTGACACTGCTTCGTATACACTCTGGTTGATGTATTTGCTCACTTCAATTGTGAAGTAGTATTCCGCCATTTCGAGATACAACTATTACGGCAACTGACAATGAGGTGGTAGCATTATGAATAGGTTACTCGATACATCCAACAAAAAAACTGCCTCCACAGCAGTTTTCTTGCACAAATAAGGCTCTCAAACCTTGTTGGTTTGCTCGCAAAGAGCGTTTATTTTTTCTCGCAGTTCGTTTCTGAACTGGTTGTATTATATATCAAGGTCGTCGAGTTCTGCAAGCTCTTGGCGAGACTTTTTTGCAAAATCCGATTCGCTCTCATCATCGTTATCCACTGTATCAGTGGTTAAGTTATCCACAGACTGGGATGCTGCGGTGTGTGGCTCATCATTATTCACCACCTTAAGGTTGTAGCGAGCACTGTTCTTCGTGCCAAGCGCGCGCAGCAAGGTGCGCAAACTCTGCGCCGTACTGCCCCGTCGGCCAATCACACGGCCGAGATCCTCCGGATTGACGGTGAGTGTCAGTAGCACACCCTTCTCGTCGATCACCCGATCGACCACCACGTCGTCTGGATGTTCCACCAGCGACTTTACGACATATTCGACAAACTGTTGATCAATTGTCGCCATAGCTTTCTTCTTTCCCTCCTTATGCTGTCATTCAGATTTATTGTGATTGTGCTTTCATTGTAGCATACCAGCTGGATTCTACCAAAATACGACGTGTGGCTAGGGTGCTGAGTCATCTAATCCTTCTACTAGTCTTATCCTGGATCACGCGCAAAATATTACTGATGATCACAAAACTGCTCCACAATACGCGGAGCAGTTGGTGTACTTGTAGTAAGAGAATCCGCTCTAGGCTTCTGCCTCTTCCTTCGGCTGGTGCTTACGCAGCTTCTCTGGGTTGCGGACTGCCTTGTGCTTGTCGCCAGCGGGCTGCTTGACCCACTTTGGCAATGATACACCAGCAGCAGCCAGTAGTTTGACCACACGTGGCGTTGGTTGGGCACCATTATCAAGATACTTTTGGGCAAGCTCGGTATTGATATGAGCCTCTTTGGTGTGCGGGTTGTAGTTGCCAACATAGGCCACTACACGGCCGCTTGATGGGTGGCGCTGAGCCTCTTGTACGGCGAGCCGGTACACTGGGTAGGCTTTGCGGCCAAGACGTTGCAAACGAATTGCGAGCATAAATAAAACTTCCTTTTCTTGACTTATATTTGCGTTAGTTCGTTCTGTACAAGTCTACACTGTTTGGCTGGCGATGTCAATTTGTTGCTTATCTGCAGGTCAAAACTTGTCTGAGCTCTTGGCTGACTCTTCTGTCTTCTCTGTTTGAGTCTCTTGCTGCTGGTAGGCTGCCAGAGCAGCGCGAGCGGCCTTTTGCTGGGCGGTCTGCTTGCTAGGGCCAGTGCCGCGGCCCATCAGCCGATCATTGACAAAGACACCAAGCGTAAAGGTTTTGTCGTGGTCAGGGCCATCCTCTGCCAAGACACGGTACACCGGCGTAGCACTGTCGATCCGTTGGCTCACCTCTTGTAAATGACTCTTGGGGTCGCGCCACGAGCCATCGGCCAGGATAGCATCAAGCTTGCTAATGGTATGCTTGGCAATAAACTCAGCTGCTGCCTCGTAGCCTCGCTCCAAATAGATTGAACCAATCACGGCTTCATATGCATTAGCCAGAATCTGCCGGTGTGCTCGCTTGCTCCCATGCTTCTCGCCTCGGCTCATCCGGATGAGCGAACCATAGCCGAGCGCTTCACCCGAGTCGGCATTACTCTCAGTATTGACCAGCGCTGCGCGCCAGCTCGTCAGGATGCCCTCTGGCTCGGCATAGTGTTGGTAGAGATAGTCGGTTACCGCAAGCTCCAGCACGGCATCGCCCAAGAACTCAAGGCGCTCATTGTGCTCAGTAACGGATTTTTTGTGCTCATTGACATAGCTGCGGTGGGTAAGCGCGGTAACCAAGAGCTGAATATCGCGATATTCAAACCCGAGTGCTTGCTGTGCCCACACTTGATACGGGCCAGTTGGCATGCCAGACATAGTAACTCCTTTCGTTTCTGTCGTTATAGACGCTCCTCTCGGATGCGTTTCTTAGCTTTGAGCATAAGCTTGGCAATATCTTCGTACTCGATGAGGTCAAGTGCCTTACTAAAGGGAAACCACTTGATACCATTCATCCATTCTTCTTTTTGAATCTCATTGCCGCTGGTGCGGACGCGAGCAAGGTAGATCTGTGTCGTCATCAGGACAAGCTTTTCCATTCGGCGGTAGCGAAAGTGAATCTTGCCCAGCCAGCCCAGCATATCAAGGTCGTGCAGCCCAGCCTCTTCACCGATCTCCCGGCGAGCTGTCTGCACTGCAGTCTCCCCTTTCTCAATATGCCCTTTGGGGATCGTCCAGCGATCCTTAGCATCCTGAATTAGGAGGATTTCGAGTTTGTTGTCGCTATTGTAGCGGAATACAATGCCGCCAGCCGTCGGTTCACGAACAATTTCCTGAATAGACGGCTTGCGACGGCCAAAATATTTTTTAAACCGATTGAAGTGTCGGTCAAAGTGTGACGGTGTTGGCATCGTCTGGTGTCTCCCCAGGCAAGTTGCGATAGGCGGTGCCGAGCACACCGTTGATAAACTTGCTTGAATTATCCGAACCAAACGCTTTGGCAAGCTCCACTGCTTCGTTAATCGCCACCTTGGGGGGGACGGTTGCGCGGCAGTGCAGCAATTCGTAGAGGCCAAGTCGCAAGATATTGCGGTCGACACGAGCAATCTGATCAAGCGGCCACTCTGGCGCAATTGGCTGCAAGTGGGCGTCGAGCGCGGCCTGCGTCTCGATCACCCCAGCAACGAGCGTATCGACAAAGGCTCGATCGCCAATGATCGACTCATAACGCTCAAGATTGCGCGCCAGAATCTCTCGTGGCACGGCCTGCGGATCATTCGCCTGCTGGCGGAATTCATATTCGTACAATGTTTGGAGTGCAACTATACGCCCAAGATGACGGTTCGAAGCCATTTGGTTGGTTCTTTCTTTTGTTAAAATTCTTTGCTATCGACGAAAAGCTAGCGAGCCGCCTTGGCAGCGCCAGTCTCGCGCTTGGTTGTCTTGACCTTGACTGGTGAGGTCTTATTGACCATGCGAGCAAGCTTGAGGCGCAGATGGCTGCGGCGCAGGCCGGTTTTGCGTGGGCTACTCTGTTTTTTTGGTTGAGCCATAGTAAAAATCTCCTTCTCTTTAGGCTGACGTAAAACTTGTAGCTATTATACGCTAAAAGCGCAAAATTCTCTAGTGTTTGCGCTGTTTTGTATAGAAAAATATATTTGCGGCCAATTGCCAAGCGGGCTATTGCGCTCTCCTACCCCATCAAGAACACGCTCGCTAAGACGTCTGGGCTATGGCTTTGATATGACAGATATCTGTCATATATTGTATGATATTGTACATACTATTAATCTCAGTAAGGAGTACCATGGCAATAAAAATAGATGGAGATATTAATCAATATATCAACTTAGTCGGAAGAAGCGACAAATCAGTTAAGACTGAAGTGCAACACATCATCGATGAGTTGGGCTGCACTCCTGTAATCCGGGAGATTGACAAGGAGTTTACTGGCTACGACTCGAGCGAATCATTCTGGTTACTGCACGATGCTGGGATAGAATTTCGCTGGAACGACAATACGCTCGAAGCAGTTGCCCTATATCCCCAAAAGGGCAGGTCATCTGTCTCAGAATACAAGCCGTACGCCAATCCACTGTTTGCGGACTTCTCCAATACTGCAACGCGTGATGAGATTATTCGCCATCTTGGAACTCCCGCTAATGAAGCAGATCAAAACGCAACGTGGGTGCGCTCAGCTTGGGTTCGTTATAATCACAAGAGTGGCAACTGGATACACTTGCAGTTTGACGATGACCTTCATTTGAAGATCGTAACTCTATGTGTTCCTATTCATTAGATCAATCATCTTCTCGCCATCCAGCCTATTAAAGCAATTACGTTGCCTATTTCGTAGGTTTATCAACATCCACTGAACACGCTGAGACCGTGGTCACACAACCTAAAACAGGGTGCTCCATGAGACGCCCTGTTTTTACGGCGAGATTAGTAAAGGTGGCTATTTCTAGACAACGATACTGACGAGCTTGCGCTTGACGTATATAACCTTCTTGGGTGGCCCGGTGAGGTATTTTGCGACGCGGTCGTCTGCTAGAGCCTGGGCGGTGATATCGGCTTCGCTGGCGTCTGGCGCGGTGGTGAGCTTAGCGCGGACTTTGCCATTGACTTGCACAACGATGGTCATCGTATCGCGGACAATCTTTGCTTCGTCCCACTCTGGCCAGGCTGCAAAATCGAGCTGGTCACCATAGCCAAGCTGCTGCCATAGCTCAGCGGCCATGTGCGGCGCAAAGGGCTGCACCAGCTGGATCAGCGTCTTGAGCGCTGGCTGCCACTGCTCAGTAAAGCCAGTTGTCTTGAGCTTGTAGAGGTCGTTGACGCACTCCATGAGCCCAGCAATGGCCGTGTTGAAGCTCAGGCGGTAGATATCGCTTGTGACCTTTTTCGTAGCGGCATGGATAACCGACTCAAGCTGTGCGACGTCGACCTGCCCAGGCGCTCCACTCTGCTGCTGCCAATCATCAAACTCTTGCACCAATGTCCAGAGGCGATTCAAGAAACGATAAACGCCAGCAATTCCTCGGCTACTCCAGCTTGAATTCTCGTCGATCGGCCCGAGGAAGAGCTCAAAGGTACGCAGTGCATCTGCCCCATACCCCGCATCGATCACCTCCAGCGGGTCGACAACATTGCCAAGGCTCTTGCTCATCTTGCGGCCATCCTCAGCTTGAATGAGGCCGTGGTAGACGAGCTTCCGCACTGGTTCGGCAAAGCTTGTGAGGCCAAGATCGCGGAAGACGTGCATCCAGAAGCGCACATAGAGTAAGTGAGCCGTCGCATGGTCACCGCCAACATACATATCAAGCGGTGCCCAGTGGTTAGCCAGTGCTGGGTCCCAGGCCTGCATAGCATTGTGTGGATCAGTGTAGCGCAGGAGATACCAGCTACTGCAGGCATAGCCATCCATCGTGTCGATTTCGCGCTGAGCTGGGCCGCCACAGGTCGGGCAGGTCGTCGCTACCCATTCTTCTTGAGCAGCAAGGACGGATTTACCATCACCACGCGGCTGGAAGTCTTGCACTGCTGGCAAGACGACGGGTAGATCTGCCGCTGGCACTGGCACAGCACCATGCTCGGGGCAGTGGATGATCGGGATGGGTGCGCCCCAGTAGCGTTGGCGGCTAATCAGCCAGTCACGCATCTTGTAAGTTACTTTAGCGTGGCCACGACCTTCTTGCTCGAGCCAGGCCACGATCTGTTCACGGGCATCTTCGCTGCGCATACCATCAAATGCACCAGAATTAACGAGCACGCCTTCGCCATGGTAGCACTGGTCGGTGTCTGGGTCGTCATCGGGCCGCTCAATGACGGTGACGATGGGCAGCTCGTATTTCTCGGCAAAGGCGGCATCGCGCTCATCATGAGCCGGGACAGCCATCACTGCACCAGTGCCATAGCCACCAAGGACATAATCGGCCACCCAGATGGGTATTCGCTCGCCCGTCGCTGGATTTATGGCATAACCTCCAGTAAAGACTCCTGTTTTATCCTTCGTGTCATTAGTGCGCTCAATCTCCGATTTTTTGACTGCCTCGGCAATATAGGCCAAGACTGTCTCTTGGGCATCACCGCGCGCGAGATGCTGCGCCAGAGGATGTTCGGGCGCCAGCACCAAGAAGGTCGCACCAAAGAGCGTATCGGGGCGCGTCGAAAAGACGGTGATATCGGCGACGTCACTCTCCGTAGCTGCCGCAGGCTTATCAAGGGCGAAGCGGATCTCTGCTCCCTCGCTGCGACCAATCCAGTTAGTCTGAGCTTGCTTAATCTTATCTGGCCAGTCGAGCGCGGGGATGTCGGCTAGGAGCTGGTCGGCGTACTCAGTAATCTTGAAGAACCATTGCTTCATTGGCTTCTTCACTACCACTTCTTCACAGCGCCAGCACCGACCATTGATCACCTGCTCATTTGCCAGCACGGTCTTGTCTTTCGGACACCACCACTGGAGTGAGTCCTTTTGGTATGCCAAGCCTCGCTCAAAGAGCTGCGTAAAGATCCACTGCGTCCAGCGATAATACTCTGGGTCGCTCGTGTTGATCTCCCGGCTCCAATCGATACTCGCGCCAACGCGGCGAAGCTGAGTAGTAAAGTTAGCAATATTGGTCGCGGTCGTCTCTTGTGGCGTTTTGCCTGTCTTGATGGCGTAATTCTCTGCAGGGAGACCAAAGCTATCCCAGCCCATCGGGTAGAGTACCTCATGACCAAGGCTGCGCCGGAAGCGCGCCACTGCATCGACAATGGAGTGCTCCATAAAGTGCCCTGCATGCATCCCTGCTCCGCTTGGATATGGGAACATGCCAGTCACATAATACTTTGGTTTAGGAGAGGCGTCATCCGCCCGGTAGCGCTGGTCTTCTGCCCAGTGCTGTTGCCATTTTGGCTCGATTTCTGCAGGATTGTATCGTTTCATGTCTTTCATATTCTACCATAGTAGGCGAGGGCAAAGACAACCCCGCTTCTTTTCTCGAAAGCGGGGTTGGATTTATGTGCGGCGTTTTGTCTACGCTTCGCCGGTGCTTGTTGATGATGTATCGCTGTCGTTATCTTTACTGGTGCTACTGCCTCGCATGAGCTCACTATACGGGATGCTCTCGCTTGGCTTGCGCAAGTCAACCTTTGTATCATTGACGTTGATCGTCACTGGCTGCTGAGACGACTGGCTAGTTGGCTTCATGACAATGCGCTTCACATCGTGCGAGAATGGCGACACCCAGAGCTCAAGATCTGTCTGGCTCAAGTCTGGCCCCGAGATAGCAGAGTGCTGCTCGGTCTTGATGGTCCGGCCATTTTGACGTGTTGTCACACGAGTCGACGTCGCATTGCTGCAACGGCGAAGCAGCTCTCCAACGCGGGTATTGCCAAGATCACGGCTGAGCGAGCGTGCTTCATGGCTCGACGGACTCGCTACTGTGACCTTGTAGCCCACTGCGCCGTTATCGAGTGCTGGCTTATTCATCTTTTCTACTGTAAAGACATCGCCGTGCTTACGCAATACTGCAGCGACTTCATTTCGGGCTTTGGCATCATACAGGCTATCAACTGCCTCTGTGCACTGCTTGGTCGTTGTGCGGTTTGAGCTCATTTTGCGCATATCATCTTGCGTCATCTTGACCCATTTGCCATCGATTTTTTTGATGATAGGCAGTGCTTGCTTGGTATACTGCTCGCGCATCTTACTCCGCGCAGTATCTTTCTCCTCATCGGTCATACTCGAGGTGCTATAGCGCTTCATGGACTGGTCGATCATGGTATCAATATATTTTTCATATACTTTTTTGATGCCATTGACGCGGAAGTAGGTTGCTTCGCGATCCGCATAGATCTCGGCCTTGACAGTAATCTGGCCAACCTGTGGGAGGTCCATCGTTACCTCACCGTTACCGCCAGCAACTTGGTTAATATATTGCAAATTCACTCTGTAGGTGACCTTCGATGGGCCTGAAGTGCTAGTACTGCTTGGTGTAACATCACCGCCCATGCTATACGACGCTTGCCGTGCAGTTACTAGATTCGCCACGCCATCTGTGACTACCTTGTGTGGATTCTGATACCAGAAGAAGTACAATAGCACACCAGCAATAAGTGCTAGAAAAGCTACACCACCACCAACGAGGCCAAGAATAAGCCCAAGATGAGACTTCTTGGCTGGTTGAGCACGCAAAGCTCCTGGAGCCATGTGTGGTTGATATTGAGGCTGGGGCTGAGCTGGCTGCATAGCCGGAGTAGCTGGCTGCTCTGGCATCGGCTGAGTAGCGGGCTCGGCTACTGGAGCTGGCTCTGCAGCTGGGGTTGCTGGCTCATTAGCCTTGGCCGGAGTTTGTTCTGGCTCATTTTTTGGCGACGTCTTGCGCGTTGTGCTGCGCTTGGTTGCTTTTGGTTTCTTCTCTGTTGACATAGATAGTTCTCCGCTTAATACACTAGTCTCACACATAAGAATATACCATAAATCGCGTATTAACGCTACTGGCTTGGCCTGTCAAAGAAGTTCTCGTACTCCGAAAAATACGGCGCTTTGATAGCTTGCCAAGCGAGCGATTGACGCACCAGCTCGGTATCTTCGCTCAGGACACAGAGGATCTTAACCGCCTCTTCAAGGAATATCCCACCTTGTGACCCCTTAGCAAGAATCACTGCACCAGGCCGTGCCACCGAACGGACAAACTGCCCTGCCTCAATCGCATTGCGGCATACCTTCACCTGGCAGCCACGCCGACGGGCAGCGGGCGCAAGATATTTCTCTGTCTCGCCGCCAACCGTCACCACCCAATCAAGCAAATGCGAGTCGCAGGCCATGCCCAGCTTCTCGTGCTCGGCCTGGCTTGAGGCGCCCAGCTCATTCATATCACCAAGGATAGCGATCCGCTGCGGCGCCTGCGCAAAGCTATAGAGCGTCTGCAAAGCAGCCAGCGCAGCAGCTGGGCTGGAGTTGTATGTATCATCGATAATTGTTGTATCACCAAGGCCCAGCAGTGGGTTCATCCGCCCAGGGACAGGCTTGATCAGTGCAAGACCCTTCACTACTTCATCTGGTGTGCAGCCATAGAGCAAGGCCGCTGCGACGGCACCAACGATTGGCCGTAGGCTGTGCTCACCCACCACGTTAATGGCTGCCGCAAATGGCTGAGCAATGTTTGGTGGAGCAATAATCCCCCCACGATAACCTACTTCAGCATCAAAGTTCTGCTGTTCGAAGCGATACTCAGCGAGGCCAGTTGTGCCATATGTACTAAAGTGCGGAGTAGCAATCAGGTCAGCAAAGCGCCCCTCAATATCATCACGGTTAATCAGCACTCGGCGTGCATACTGCGTCACGGAGAGCTCCTCTTGTGCGACTGCTTCAATTGAGCCAAAGAACTCCATATGCTCTGGTGTTACTGCCGTCACTAAAGCAAGGTCAGGCCGGAGGTAGCGGCCAAAGTCGGCAATCTCCCCTGGCCGATCAGTGCCAAGCTCTTGGACAATCACATCGACGTCAGATGGCTGAGCAACCCGTCGTCGGGCCGCTGCAAACACCTTGAGCCAGGCCCCGATGCTGTGTACCTTGCTAGGGTAAGTCACGCCGAGAATACCACACGGTGCCGAGAGATTGGTATTATGGTTGTTATCGAGCATGCGTACACGGTAGCGCTGCGATAGCAAGGTAGCCACCGCTCGCTTAGTGCTCGTTTTGCCCACGCTCCCCACCACAACAATTAACCTGACCTCTGGATGGGCTTGAAAATACCGGCTCACATACGTCTCGAGCCGCTTTTGGATAAACTTTTTGAACATATCCTTATTTTATCAGAAACAAGCGGGAATGCTACTGGTTGATTCTCCCGCTCGTTTGTGCTTGAATAGAGGGAGTCGTGGGGATATAGCTCAGTTGATAGAGCGCAGCATTCGCATTGCTGAGGTCGAGGGTTTGAATCCCTCTATCTCCACCAGGTGTTATTATATTTTTATGGCGACGAGCAATATTCCCGTCGCTATTTTTATAATTCATAGCACAAGACAACCGTACATAAAGCTAGCCAGCAGTTCCTAGTGCCTCCACCACCGCCACTCCGGAGCCAAAGTGTCTTGTTGAAAACTATCGAATTCAAGATCTCGTAATTTTGGCAATAGTGGGCGGAGGCGTTCTTCGAATTCAGACATTCTGTCGCGATATGTTGAGATTTTACTGATGAAGTCTTTGTTGCGGATAGCGCCACTTTCTATGGATCTTACGAGGAATGCGAGGACGCTTTGTCCCTCGTCGAAGCTTGTTGCATAGTTGTCATGGTGCTCCCATTCGTAATCCTCATCAAACCAGGCAGCTGAATACTTCGAGACGCTATCAGTTAACTTGACTAGCCAATCGCTAAACAGGTAATCCATGTTCTTGCAGATTCTGTCTTGAGCAAGTTGCGACTCGATTCTAGATTCGAGTTTCGTTGTGACATTTTCTATAGCATCACGAAGTGATTCGTAGTCAAATGCTTTGGGGTTTCTAGAAGCGCAATTGGGGTCCACTTGCTCAAACGCTTCAGTCATCATCTCTGCATGAATAAGTGCCTCAAAATAATGAGGGGCTGCTAGACGATCCCCTATTTTCTGTTCTTCGACCGACATTGCAGAGTAGATGAATGCGTCGTTCAGCTCAGCGACGCACCGATGATACGCGTCGTCTGTCGTTGGACTCAGCGATTCATCTACTAGATGATCCCACCATTGCGAATCTGGTGTTACATTTGGATCATTCTCCCATAGATCTGATAGTTTTGACATGATAGCTCCCTGCTTTTTTATTATAATAAAAAATAAGCGAGATATATCCTCGCTTATCTTATACCTTCACCAATGCTGATTACTGCTCAGCACCAGAAGGCAATAATGTCAAATGGTGGATCTTGCAGGATTCGAACCTGCGACCTCACGAATGTGAATCGTGCGCTCTAGCCAACTGAGCTAAAGATCCATGGTGGAGCATACCAGATTCGAACTGGTCACCTCTTCGCTGCCAGCGAAGCGCTCTAGCCAAATGAGCTAATGCCCCGTCTGGTATAGACTATAGCAAAAAATCACCTCTTTGGCTAGAGGTGATTTGCCGGTAGCTGCTACGCGCCCACCCTGGGGCACAATGTTTGTTTTGGCACGATGTTTGTGTTTGGACGCAACGGTACCCCTTTTGCGTACCAGCTTGTCTTTATTATGCATCACCCTTTTACAAAACACAAGCAGTTCGCCGATTAATTGTTGCATTTTATGATCAAGCCGTTTTGGTTGTTATATAGATATCTCGAACGTGTTTGTATTTTACAAAAGCAAAACACCACCTATCTTGGTGGTGCTCATGTGTCGCGAGGCATCATATCTGGTGCGGACGAGAAGACTTGAACTTCCACGAGCGCAATGCTCACCAGCCCCTCAAGCTGACGCGTCTACCAATTCCGCCACGTCCGCATATCTCGCGACACTGTTGATTATACCGCATGTTAGGGGGTTTTGTAAACATCTCGGGTGGTAACCGTCCAGCGAAGGATATCTGCGTAGCGATCTGCACCGGAGACAAGGGTATCGCCCTGCTGGATGGCCTGCACACCGGGGCCTGTCGCATACACACTAGCCGACCGATAGAGACCAATCGCCGGCACATCGCTATACCACTGCTCGGCAAACGCTTTATACTTGGCAGCACGCAACTTGGGCTCGAGACGCGTCCGGGCACTGGCCAATGCGGCATCTGCGGTGCGACTCGTGTAATTGACGAAGTTATAGCCCTGGTAGCCAGTCTGAGAGGAGTGCCAATAGGCATAGACATCAGGGTCGGCACCAATTGCTAGCTCATAGAGCAAAACATCGTAGCTTCGCCCCTGCAATGTCCCTTGGACAAAGGTAGATGACGTCGCCGAGCGGTCGATCACTTGCTGCGTCACCGCGACGCCAAGCTGCTGCCACTGCTCCATTACCTTGGCGAGGACAGCTTCGTACTCCGCACCCTTCGTGGTGGTGATCATAATCTCCAGCTTTTGGCCATCTTTGCTGCGGACTTTGCTGCCATCAGCGAGTTTCCAGCCGGCTTCATCCAGCATCGCAGCAGCCTTTGTTTTGTCATGCTTATCTGCGGATGGTGTATTAATACCCCCAAGTTGGCTCGGAATAAACGGCCCATCGAGGCGCTGCACCCCCTCACCCAGCGAGGTGCGAATCGCAGCGGTGTTGGTGCCCAGCTGGAGGGCTTTGCGCACCGCGCGATCTTTGAGGATGGGGTTGGTATTGTTCATGAGCAAATACACCCCGCGGTCGGTTGGTACAGTGGTTGTAGTGTATTGGTTGCGTGGAATATCTTTGCGCATCACAACGGAGAGATCGGTTGCGCCACTCAGTTCACCAGCTTGCAAAGCCGAGACGATATCTTGCTGCGTGCTATACGCTTGGAGTTCGAAGCGATCAAGCTTGGGTCGGCCACCATAGTAGCCATCAAAGGCAACGACGTGCACCGTCTTTGGCCGGCGAGCATTGTTGGTCGATTGCAAAATCTGGAACTTAAACGGCCCACTACCAACTGGCGAATGATTAAATGGTGCCTGGCGCATTGAGCTTGGCGTTGCTGAGCCTAGCATATGTTCAGGTAAAATTGGGAAGGTCAATGCATGGGGGAAGGCAGCATACGTTGCAGGTAGCACAAACTGCACAGTGGTATCGTTGACCGCCTTAGCCTGGACGTCGACCCAGTTGACGCGCAAGGGCGAGCGCACTGCTGGGTTCTTGATAAGGTTGATCGTGAAGACAACATCCTTGGCGGTCAGCTTGTGCCCATCGTGCCAGCGGACGTCATCACGCAATTGAGCGGTGTAGGTTTTGCTCGCTTCGTTATAGGCAAGACTCGTTGCAACATCTGTGTGGAGCGAGCCCTTGGCGTCGTAATGATAGAGCGAGGAGAACATGAGTTGGCTGGCCGAAAGCTCGGCACTGCTGGTTGCAAAGAGAGGATTCAGCGTCTCAATCGGGCCAAGCGCCCCCTCGATATACGTCCCGCCGGTTCCACCAGTTGCCGTCGTTGCGTCGCGGCGGATAAAGATCTGAGCAATAATACCAAGCAAAATCACTGCAATGAGGACAAGCCACAGCACAACCCGCCGCCGGGCTCGACGCAAGCTCTCGAAGCGGCTCCCTAAGAACTTGCCAACGTGGCGCGTCGCGCTATCTTCGAGCTGCTTGAGGTCACGGCGTGGTTTCTTGCGGCGAGATGGTACCGATTTCGCTGCTTTGGCTGCCCGTAGCGATTCATCCTCCTGAGGCACAACTGCCGACGAGGTCTCACGGCGCTGGAGGTGCTTCTCCTGCCGATTCGCCATGCCCTACCCTACCCCGCAGACGGCAACAAGAGTGCCGCCAAAATAGACCCAACAAAGGTAACAGCCAAAAAGATCGTTGCCTCGAAGAGGTTCTTGTCTAGGCCGCGCCGCGTAGTATAGAGCTCACCCGAGGCACCAAAGCCTGCACCAAGTGTCGCCCCGCGCTGCTGAAGCAAAATAGCCAGGACCATCAAGATGGCCGAGCCAATCATTATTGTTTGTAGAATACTATCAAGATTCATGTTGTTCCTCCTGCGTGCGCCCATAATTTAGCTCGAGCGCGCTGCTTACTATATAGTTTACCAGACTCATAATCAGGCCTGTCAAGATGGAGTGAAGAAACGTCATCTTGAGGCCTGGTGCTAGTATCAACGAAATATAGACCATAAAGCCGTTGACAACGATGGTAAAGAGACCGAGTGTGACGAGAATGGCGGGAAGCGATAGGATGATGGCAATCGGCTTAAAGACTGCATTGACGACTGAGAAGATAAGCCCAGCCAGCAAAAACACCGCAACGTTCATATCGGGTTGGACGCCGATATAGCCTGTACCAAAGATACGTACGGCAATCCACAGCCCAAGTGAATTTAGCACCCAGCGGATAATAAAGGCAAAAAATTGTCGTTTCATTTGCTCTAGTATAGCGGTTTTTTACCATTTTGTCGATAAGCTGGCGCTGAGATTATCGTGCCCACTCGGCGTGATGAGGATATCATCTTCGATCCGGACACCAATGCCCTCTTCTGGGATGTAAATCCCTGGCTCAACGGTTAGCACTATGCCAGCGCGCAGCACCCGCGGCGCACCCAGGCTGTCGTGTGTATCGACGCCAAGCCCATGGCTGGTGGCATGTGGATAGTAACGCCGGAAGGTGGCTTGATCATGGCGATCACGTAGGAGACCAAGCTGCTGCAAGGCGTCGCGCATAATGTCGTCGCTCTGCTGGATGTAGTCAGCCACGGGGAGATTTGGCTCGAGCAGCTCTATGATGCGTTGCTGCGCCTGCACTACTGCAGCGTGGACATCCTGTTGGCGCTGCGTCGGCTCAATGCCATAGGTGCGAGTGATGTCCGCACAATATCCATTGACCCGCGCTCCGATGTCGATCAAGACCATATTTTCAGAAGCGAGTGGCCCAGTATTATGACTATAGTGCAATGTACAGGCATTGGCACCACTCGCGACAATCGGGCTATAGGCATGGCGGGCATTGCGGTGCCGAAATAGATAGTCAAATTCCGCCTCGCACTCATACTCATGCTGGCAGTCTGGCAAGCGCTGCTTAGCTGCCTCAAAGGCCTCGATAGTTAGCGCAATTGCCTGGCGCAGCGCAGCAATCTCTTCCGGCTGCTTGATAGCCCGCAGTTCACGCAGCTGACGGAGACACGACTGGACTGAAGGAAAGATCCGCTGCAGTACTTTGCTCAGGTCGCGCGAGGCGGGGTTGAGCATAAAACCGTAGTCGGTGCGGTCATTCACCTCATATACAACCGTATGGCGCTTGGCAAGCTGGCGCAGCTCTGCCTCAAAATCGTGGGCGTCAATCACTGCATCAGCACCACTGATCCGCTTGGCTTCCTCGCTACTGAGCTCACCAACGAAGGTTTGCTGCACCGCATCGAGATGAGGCCGCACGAGTGTTGTGCGGCTCCGTCGTCCATCGATAATCAATTTCCAACCTGGTCGCTCAATTCCACTGAGCCACCAAAAGTTTGACTCCTGCTGAAACGGCGCTGGCTCATCGCCACTGCCCTGCACTTCGTCATACGCAGTCAATACTGCCAGCCCACCCGCAAGCGCATCAATGCAACGCGCTCGATTCTGACGAAAGTCGATCATGACCGCTTGATACCTCGCAGTACCTCTGTCAATTCTGCCGGGAAGAGGATCATCGTCTTCTGGCTTGGCTCGGCACTAATGCGCTCAAGTGTCGTGAGCGTACGCAGGTTGATTGCCCCTGGCGTATTGGCAAGAATCTGAGCAGCTTCTGCAAGGGTCTCTGCGGCGGCTTTTTCACCATCGGCATTGATAATGTTGGCTCGGCGCTCACGCTCGGCTTCGGCTTGCTTAGCCATAGCGCGCTTCATATCGCCTGGCAACTCGATGTTCTGAATCTTCACGTTCTCAACGTCAATCCCCCACTTGTCAGTTTCAGCATCGACAATTTCTTTGATCTGCTGGCTGAGCTCTTCTCGCTTGGCAAGCAGGTCGTCCATGTCAATGTTACCCGTCACATCACGCAGCGCTGCCTGAGCAAACTGGCTGGTAGCGTAGATGTAGTTCGTCGTCTCGAGGACGGCCTTTGGTGCATTGATAACGCGGAAGTACACCACAGCGTCCACGCCAACTGTCACGTTATCTTTGGTAATAACCTCCTGCTTTGGCACGTCGATCGGCGTCGAGCGGACATCGACCATCATAATCGTCTGAAAGATTGGCACCACCACACGTAGGCCTGGCGCGCGCTGACCCGAGAAGCGCCCAAGCGTTAGCACCACGCCGCGCTGGTATTGGTTCACCACCCGAATCCCGCTCAGCATGAAGACAATCGTCGCCACGATGATGCCGATAATGATATATTCCATATTCCTCCTTTGGACTAGCTTATTGCTTTTATCATACCACATTGTGGCAAAATAGCGAGATGGGGCCGTCTTGCTACCTCAACAATAGGTAGCTGGGTATCAGATCAGATATAGTTTTGATTACCGAAACCGACAACCCTTCGACGCGCCAGTCCATTTCCGGTATACTAGACGTAGCTATGCCTGAGCCAGATTCGTCATCGTCATCACGCCAACCGCTGGCCGAGCGGCTACGCCCACAGTCGCTCGATGCCGTAATAGGCCAGACACACTTACTGGGCGATGCCGAGATTTTGCGCCAAATTGTCACGAAGAAGCAGCCCGTGAGCCTTATCTTTTGGGGGCCACCGGGCACAGGCAAGACGACGCTGGCGCGGATTATTGCTCGCGAGGTGGAGGCTGAATTTATCGAGCTCAGTGCCGTTACCAGTGGCAAGAAGGATGTCGAGCGAGTTATCCAGCACGCCCGGCAAAATTGGAATCTTGGCCTGCGTACCATACTCTTTGTCGATGAAATTCATCGTTTTAATAAGGCGCAGCAGGATGCCTTTTTGCCTCATGTCGAGTCAGGGCTGATCACGTTGATCGGTGCCACCACTGAAAATCCAAGCTTTGAGGTTATTACACCACTGCTGAGCCGGATGCGCGTACTCGTCTTGCAACCACTGAGCAAAGACGAAATTCACGCTATTCTCCAGCGCGCCATCACTACTTTGGGCAAGACAGAGCACGTCACGCCAGAGGCGCTCGATTATCTCGCCGAGCTATCAGGCGGCGATGCCCGGGTGGCGCTGGGTAACCTTGAGCTTGCCCTGAGTCTCGCTGAGACAGTGACGCCCGATACCGTTACAGCTGCTGCCCAAAAGAAGCTCCCTGGCTACGACAAGCAAGGCGAGATGCACTATGATGTGATCTCGGCCTTCATCAAGTCGATGCGGGGCAGTGATGTCCGCGCCACCCTCTATTACCTGAGTCGAATGATCGACGCTGGCGAAGACCCAAAGTTCATTGCCAGGCGCATGGTGGTATTCGCCAGTGAGGACATCGGGCTAGCAGGTAATGGTGCGTTATCTCTAGCGGTCGCGACCTTTCAAGCGGTGGAACGGGTTGGCTTGCCTGAGGCCCGCTACAATCTCTACCACTGTGCCACAGCGCTTGCTCGTTCGGCTAAATCGCGTGAGATCACCGACCTTATGCACGAGGCAGAGGCTCTTGCTAGCCGCTATGCCGACACACCAGTGCCACTCCATCTGCGCAATGCTCCCACTAAACTCATGAAGGAGCTCGGCTATGGCAAAGGCTATCAGTGGCAGGCAAACTTCCAACATGAGAAGGGATTTTTGCCAGATGAGGTAGCCCAGCAGGTATCAAAGGATAATATATAGCAGGCTGAAAAATATTTGTGACTCGTTTTACCAAGCGAAAAGCCTAGGAAACTTAGCTATTTGTCGTATCTTGGAATGATACAGGCGTCAAGCAGTGACAAAAAATCGTAGCGTCTTATCTCTCCAGGCTACTGCTGCGCTACACCAAGCTGCTCATCCTTGAGTGCTGCGTACACTCCATTCGTCCAGCCAAAGCCATCCTGCAAGGGGTACTCACCGCCGCCGCCCGCACTAGCGGTGACAACATCATACTTCTCGACCATTTTGCGCTTCTTGGCAAAGACAGCTTCGTTGGTGGCGAGCCAGCGGTCGCGAATGGTTGCCGCCAGTGTGTCATAGCCGTAATTGCGCAGCCCCACAATAGCAAACCACTGCAGTGGTGCCCAGCCGTTGGGGGCGTCCCACTGCTGGCCATTCGTGATGAGGGTTGAGAGAAGCCCGCCAGGCTGCAAAAAGTCTTTCTCGAGCCGTTGCGCTACCGCTGCAGCTTGCTCATCGGTTGCAATTCCCACATATAATGGCGTCACCGCGGCAAGCGTGAGTCGCCCCGTGGTCTGACCAGTGGTGATAGCATAATCCTCAAAGAATTGCGTGGTAGGTTGCCAGCAGTAGCGGCGAATCGCCCGAGCTCGGCGTTCGGCCGCTGCCTCGAAACGCCGCGCTAGGCGACGCTGCTTGATGAGTCGGTAAGCCTCGGCGATCGTCATTTCGAGCTGGTAGAGGAAACAATTAAGGTCGACCGGCACATACTTTGTCGTCTCGATGGTCTGAATCTGACAGGGGTCGGCAAACCACCGGCTACTAAAGTCCCACCCGCTCTCGGCTGCGGCCCGCAGATCAAGGAATGTCCGCGTCGTATGCGCTGAGGCTGCGTGATGCGCCGTATGGACATCTTCGCGATGCGACTCAGGGCGCGGTGTGGTGCGGTTGTCATAGTAACGATTGAGTGGCGTGCCATCGGGCATAACAGCGACGCGGAGATACGCTGGGTACTCAACGGCCTTGGCTTTCGCAATCTGGCGACGACCTTTCATCCAAAAGCGATACTCAGCAAGAAGGCTTGGCAAAAACTCTGCATAGACCCGCTTGCCTCGGTGACGTGCCAGCAGCTGTACCATCGCTGCAAACATGGGTGGCTGCGACCGACTCAAGAAGTATGTCCGATTGGCCGTGGGGATCATCCCAAATTTACGTAGCATATAGGTGTAGTTGCGTATCATGTGTTCGATAGCGCGCCAGCGCCCATCCGCTGCTAGGCCAAGCATAATGAAATACGTATCCCAATAAAACAACTCATCAAAGCGTCCACCTGGCGTCATATATGGATATGGTAGCGCAAGGAGCGAACCCCGATTCTTGCGATTGCGCCGCTCGAGCTGCCGCCAGAGCTGACTCACATGTTGGCGCGCAGTAGTGGTGTCGGTCGGTTGATAGCTCGAGGCGGGGTATACTGTGGTAGAAAAATGCTGTCCAACGAAGGTCGCGAGGTCAAAGCCAGGCTGGCGACGCTGCCGACGATACCGCGCCATAATCGTCCGGGCTGGCTTGGTGGGTGTCATATCGACAAACGCCTTGCCGTCACCATAAATTTGCTGTGTCTGCACTTCATCAAAGAGCTCACTCAGCGTCTCATCAGGTGAGCTTGGCGTCGGGCGCACGAGCTCTACCGTCTGCACCGCAGCGGCTTTGGCATTCTCTTTAGTATCTTTGGTAAGAGCAATGATTTTCGCAGCAAAAGCGCGGCGGACGTTGTGCATGATAGGCGGTTTCTCCCTATGATGTTATGGTTGCTGTTTGGCGGCGCGTTTGCGCTCGTTGGCGTCGAGGTATTTCTTGCGGAGACGAAGGGCGTGTGGCGTAACCTCAAGGAGCTCGTCATCTTCGATAAAGTCGATCGACTGCTCAAGGCTCAGCTGGGTGTGTGGTGTTAGTTGGACGGTGCCGTCGCTTGATTTGCTGCGCATATTGGTAAGGTGCTTGGCCTTACAGACATTGATCTCAAGATCGTCTGGGCGGTTATTAAGGCCAACGATCATCCCGGCGTACACCTCTGTCCCCGCTCCGACGAAGAGCTCACCGCGCGCTTCGGCCGCTTGCAAGGCATATGGTGTGGTCGTGCCTGGCTCAAAGGCGATCAAAACACCGTTGCGCGTCCGCGGCAATACACCACTAACTGGTTGGTAGCCATGCGGCAGGCTATACATAATCACTGTCCCCTTTGTATCTGTCAGGAGGCGGTTACGCAGACCAATCAATGCTCGGGTCGTAATGGTATAGGTCATCCGCGCTGCGCCGCTGGTGGTTTGCTCTTGTTTGCGGAGCTCCGCTTTGCGCTTACCAAGCTCTTGGCTGACAACGCCAACAAACTCAGGGCCAATCTCAACCAGCAGCTCTTCAACTGGCTCTTGCTCGCTGCCATCCTTGGTGATTGTCACAACTTCTGGCCGTCCAACCTCAAATTCGTAGCCTTCACGGCGCATCGTCTCGATCAATACACTGAGGTGAAGCTCGCCCCGCCCCGATACCACAAAGCCAATACCAGACTCGGCCACTCGCAGCGCCACATTAGTCTCGAGTTCGCGCTGGAGACGATCGCCAATCTGCCGGCTGGTAGTAAATTCACCCTCGCGGCCCTTCATCGGACTAGTATTCGGTCCAAGATACATGCTAATGGTGGGAGCCTCGACTGCCATGACAGGTAGTGCCTCCGGCTGGTCGCGGCTCGCGAGCGTCTCGCCAATGTGCGCCTCGGCTGCACCAACGATGTAGACAATGTCACCCGCGCCTGCCTCGCTCACTTCTTCTTTGGCGAGGCCGCGGCTGATGAAGAGCTTATCGATCTTAGCATTGGTAGTCGTACCATCTGTCTTGATAAGAGTCAGCGCTTGGCCACGCTGAGCTACTCCGCGATGGATTCGGCCAATTGCATATTTGCCAAGGAAGGTATCGTACTGGAGGGCCGTCACGAGCATTTGGAAAGGCCCATCTGCCACCTGCGGCGCTGGGATATGCGAGATAATCGCTTGGAAGATCGGTGCCAGGCTGGCTGGCTGGCTCGCATCACTTGGCAGCGTCGCCCAGGCTTTGCCTTCGCGTGCTACGGCGTAGTACACCGGGTATTTGAGCTGCGACTCGTCGGTAGCAAGCTCGAGGAAGAGATCGGCCAGCTCGTCCTCCACCTCAGCAATGCGCCGCGCAGGCTTATCGATCTTGTTGATAATCACGACCGGTGTTAGACCAAGCTCAAGCGCTTTGCTCAAGACAAACTTTGTCTGTGGCATTGGGCCTTCCTGCGCATCTACCACGAGGAGTACACCATCAGCCATGTTGAGCGTGCGCTCCACCTCGCCACTAAAGTCAGCATGGCCAGGTGTGTCGATGATGTTGATCTTGTAGTCAACTGCTGACTCAGCATCGGCAGGTTGGTAGTAGACCGTCGTCTGCTTGGCAGTGATGGTAATGCCACGTTCACGCTCCTGCTCGCCACTGTCCATGATGAGAGTCTGAGCCATTTCGGCTTGATTACTGCGGAATGTATTACTCTGCTTGAGCAGGCCATCAAGCAGCGTTGTTTTGCCGTGGTCGACGTGGGCAATAATTGCAATATTACGAATATACTGTGGATCTGTCATGACATAAAATAACGGCCCGAATTATATCAGACCTTCCTTACTGCTTATAGTATCATACTGGCGGCTGGTTTGCCTAGGGTAATGTGCATAATCGCGGTGCGCATTGTAGAGCCTCGCTGCGTCGTATCTCATCACTGTGCGACCACTGTTATTATCAGGCGATCGAGCAGGTCATCCACTGTCTCCGCTGTCGCAATTCGACGCCAGCCACGTGCCCCGACAATCATCTGTAGGTCATCGATCATGCTGGCGATGGAGGGTGCAGACTGTTCTCGATAGTCAACCGTCTGCAAGCGCTCTAAGAGGCGCTGCCAACCACCCTGGGCTCGAATCATCCGGATCATAAGCTCATACAAGTTATAGACCTGGGCCGAATGATCCTCACGGCCAGTTACGAGCAGGTACTGCCGCTGGGTATAACGCCCGCTCGTATATTCTCTATCATACCCGTGGTTATAATACCCATACGTTCGCTGCAGCAGCGCAGCAGTATTGGCCTGGATTGCATGAGCAAGCTCGATGAAGACAACTGACTGAGGGTCACCCGGCTCGAGATCGATCGATATATCAATGGTATACTCCATGACGTCCGCTTCCCACTCCTCGCGCTGAGTAATGATGCCACGTGGCGCTGTCTCGCCCAAACACTGCAATACGTCGATATCCTGAGCATCATACCATGGCTCAGTATCAAGCTGGTGCAGCGCCTCGTGGAGAGCGAGCCGGTCGTGATAGGTGAGCGGATAGCCCTTTTCGGTAATGATCTGCCGCAGCGCACAGTCGATCATCGCATCATCATACTCCGCCACTGGCTGGCGCAGCTGCGCCACAAAGCGCTCGGCCTGCATGGTGTAGAGTGTCACATCGATCCCCATCACCCCAGCGTCAGAATAGACGATTCCATAGGCTTGGTAGTCAATCGCCTGAAATAACCCTGTCTCAAACAGCTGTCGATGCAGCGTTTGCATCACCAAATGCTCGTAGAGGTGTGCCACGAGATGATCGCCACACGGCTTGAAGATATGAAACGACTCCATATCTGTATTATACCCTACTACTCCACATTTTGCTCGATTATGCTATACTAGCTATATGATGCTACAAAATGATACACAATGTTCGTCAAGTGATCGCCCCACGGTATCCCCACGGCCATTACGAGTGGCAGTTGTTGCCCCACCCTGGCTGGCCCTGCCCATCAAAGGCTATGGCGGTATCGAGCTCGTCGTCGAAGGTTTGGTGCGTGCGCTGCAGCAACGCGATGATGTCGAGGTAGAGCTCTTTGCCAATGGCGCACGGCGGATGCGCAACGGCACGCCAACCCACTCATACTACAAGCGCGAGCTCTTCGATACAATCGATGATCCCTACTATGACGCACCACTTCAAGCCCTCCAGACTCATCTCAATTTTGCCCTTCACGCCATCGAAGCCGATGGCCATTTTGATATTATTCACGACCATAACCCCTACATTGGGCCAGCCTTTTTCTCACCAGTGAGCCGTATACCGGGACTACCACCAGTGTTGCACACCTTCCATGGGCCACCATTTTCTACGCCGCAGACTATTGAGGCAGGGCAAATGGATAATCGCCCACAGCTCAAATATATGAATCTTGGCCGCCTCTACATGACGTGTATCTCAGAGGCAATGGCACGCAAAGCCCCACGTGAGATCCGTCCCCATTTGCTACCAGCCGTACACAACGCCATTGATTGCACTGCCTTCCCCTTCGTCTCGCGTAAGCAAAATTACTACATCACCCTCGCCCGCTTCACCCAAGACAAAGGACAAGCTACCGCTGTAGCCTACGCTGCCCAGTACAAGAAGCGCCTCCGCATGGCGGGCACTGTGGCAGGAATCGGCAGCAACCGCAAGCTGCTCCTCGAGCTCTCCAACCCACTCACCAACTACCGACGCAACGAAGAATTCCGCTACTATAGCGACCACATCCTCCCGGCCGTCCTCAAGTATCGGCGCATCACCTATGCAGGTAACCTCAGTGGCAAGAAAAAACTCGACTTTGTAGCCAACGCCAAGGCGCTGCTCTTCCCTATCGAGTGGGATGAGCCCTTTGGCATGGCAGTTATCGAGGCACTGGCCTGCGGCACGCCCGTTGTGGCGATGAAGCGCGGTGCCATGCCCGAGATTATTACTCACGGCGTCAATGGCTTCCTTGCGAGCAACCAAGACGAGTTCTTTGCCTATGCCAACCGCGTGGACGAGATCGACCCAGCTGCCTGCCGCGCCAGCATTGAGCAAAAATTCTCCGCCACTATCATGGCGCAAAATTATGTGGAGCGGTATCAGGAGGTGATTGCTAGAGCGCGGTGGTGAGTGCACACTGATATTGCATAGTACATCACTTCTTCAAGCTCGTATCTTTATAACGGCAGTATATAGCCGCCAGTATAAGCGCCATTACTACAAAGAATATGATGATATGAACCGCAACGTCTGGTGTCTTACCAGAAATACCATCACCAAATGCAGTATTGATGGAATTATAGATCAACAGTAGCGCTGCAAGTAAACACACATTGTAGGCAATTTTATATCTGTATTCCATGAGCGTTGTTGCTTTCGTTGCATGTTGCATATTTAATATATACTCTTATTGTACATTATCAATGGAGCCAATTTTAGAGATTGCTTGTTGCTAACTGCGCCCGCTGTGAATTATTATGTAGCATAACAATTTACACAAGAAGAGTCCTGTTTTACACAGTTTTAACTTCACTATATGTGTACCTCATTAGACAAAACTATATCGGACAACAGTGCTAATTCAGTGATGCATGAAGCAAAGTCATAGAGAGCCTTATGCCACAGTTTCTGTTATCCATGCGAGATAGTCATGCGATCCATCTGTAATATCTAAACATATTATTTCAGGAACATCGTAGTCATGGAGGCGCTGCACTGCCTCTTCGGTCTCTGGAAACTTGCTTTTTTCAGTTTTTATCAGCAAGAGAAACTCGTTGTCCTCTTGGCATTCTCCATCCCAGACATAAATGGAATTTATTTTCGTTATCTGAACGCAGGCTGCAAGTCGGTTTGCGACGAGGTGCTTGGAAATAGTGGATGCTTGCTCCTTGGTTGCGACCGATACCATTGTCATGCAGTACTTGTTGCTAGGCATGTAATACTCCTCTCTAGTCGGCTATTAGGTAAACACTATCTCAGCATAGCAGACTTCTCAGTTATACCAATACGAGCAATCCGTTCGGTTGTGTCGAATTCAAAGCGCATAGCAATGTTAGCGGTGTTGAAATCATCGTAACGAATCCAGGTATTATTAAACCAAGTTCCGGTTTTGCTGGGACTACCAAGGTATTCTTCTACAGTATTCTTATGCGCCATATTAGAGAAAGTTGAGAATAGTTGGTCAGTGTAGGGTAGATATCCCTCTTTATCTGATTGCTGGGTATATATTGCGATAGAACGTAGCCTACCTAGTCCCCACAGCAGTTCTATCCCATCATCGAAGTACTGCCAGTAATCTGAGAATTCATTTAGTTCGTCGTCAGCTGCACTAATTTTGGGCTGGCGTGAACTATTTGCCAGTACTTTGTTGAGTTGTGCCTCAACTTTATCTTGCGATAAACTCAGGATTTTGAGGAATTGATTTATATTTCCTGATACAAACGATAGATCTTTCATTTTGCTCTACTCTTTACTAGTATTTTTAAATCAAGTACTATTACTAGACTTATTAAATAGTCCTTTAGCTTTACGCATTCCTCACAGCAAACGTAGCAATAAGCTCTCTAGAACTGCGCTCATACCTCTACTATATGTTTTAGCATAGCAAGCTACCATACAAGACACAAGATGGCTATCTTAAATAAAAATACACCCTTCAGGTGCATTTGTTAGTATCCTGTATGGTGCGGGTTAGGAGACTCTAACTCCTGGCCTCTTCCATGGCAAGGAAGCGCTCTAACAACTGAGCTAAACCCGCATGTTGCTGAGTTGTATTATATGGAATAGTGCGCAAAATTTCAAGCCCTTTCTTGTACGAATCATACTATTCGCTCGTGCGTACTTCATCTTCACTACTACTTTAGGAAATGTATGAGCAGCTATCATGTACCAGCCTCTTACTTTTGGAGAAGCGGAAGCTAAATTATATTTCAATCCTCACCTTTTATCGGATAGATCAGGAAGGTTCACACAAGAATCTCCTGCAAATTTAAGCACACAGAAAATATACCCTACTCCGCCGCACCAAAGCCACGAATTTTGCCAACGGCCGCTCGATCGATCGTGCTGACGTGGATCGCGTTGCCTTCGTTGCCACCAACAGTGGTGAGCTTGCCATCTTGGTAACGCAGGAGAATATTAACGTGCTCACCGCGCTGGCTGGTTGTGTCGTAGAGGATGGTATCACCTGGCTGGGGTGTGTAGCCGCTGTCGGCCGAGTGCCAACGACCAGCGGCGCGATAGTATGCCTCGAGGCTGCGCACACCAGGGATACGCCAGCCACCATTGTGTGGGTTGACGAATGGTACACCTGCCTGCTGGTGCACCCAACTAACGAAGTTTGCACACCAATCTTGCCGCTCGCCCTGGCTATAGAATACACCAGGCTGCGGAGCGTCAAATTGCTGGTGAGCAATCGTGATGATCTTCGCTCGGATGGGTGATAACTTATTCGTATCTATCGCTGGAAACTCCTCTTTTTGTCTCAGCTGCTGGAGCGGATGGGGCTGTACACGGCGTTGTGCAAGAAGCAAAGCACCATACGCAATAGCACTACACAATGCAACCGCAAGCACAACCCACAGTGCAAAAAGAGCGAGGCGCTGCCAGGAGAGAGATGTGGGCTGATGGAGTGATTTCATACCATTTATTATACACGGGCGTCTCGCTTGTGGGTGAGTTAGGTAGAGCCTTCTCTTGCACGTGCTATGTGAGCTGGAGTTGTTCTGACGACACAGAAGCGAGAGATTGGTCATGCCAAAAAGAAAAACACCCTCTTGCTATAAAAGAGAGTGCTTTACTGGTGGCTCCTACTAGACTCGAACTAGTGACACAAGGCTCTTCAGGCCTCTGCTCTACCAACTGAGCTAAAGAGCCACAGGCAACACCTGTTGCTGCTTCTTATTGTACTAAAAAACCACTGCTCAGGCAAGAGCTTCAAAGTCTCAATTCTTCTGACCTTCTCGTTGTCTTGTATTCCCCTCTCCACTGTATTATCTATCGGGTAGCAAAAACACGTTCGCATATATTATATTCGTATCTTTTGTATAGACGAGAAGATCAATAAGATAGAGCAAGTGAAAGAGAGATAGCGATTGTGCGCCTTGCAATAAAAGTTAGCCTTTTGCCTTGCAAGGTGCTATAATACAGCCAGCGCGGGTATCGTATAACGGCTATTATGTATGCTTCCCAAGCATGAGACGAGGGTTCGACTCCCTCTACCCGCACCACAAGGAGGATCACACTCAGTATAGGGGTGTGTTTTTATTTCTATGATGTATGATCGTAAACTTATTGTCGTCCAAAACCCTTATAGTACCCGCCATCGCGAGGTGCAGGCTGGGGTGTTTGATCGGCTTAATGAAGCAGACATCGCCTACGATACCATAACGACACGTTTTTCACGGGCTGAAGACAACATCAAGGATCTTGCCGATCGCCTCCCAGATGGCGCCCATATCATCAGTGCGGCAGGCGATGGTACGAGCACGCAGGTGGTCAATGCAGGGCTGAGGGCTGAGCTTGATGGCGCAGTATATAGCTTTATTGGCTATGGCAATTGCAATGATCTAGCGAGAGGCCAACGCGACCCTTTACCACTGTTGCAGGCCAACCGTCACACCATCACTCATCAGCCACTCTCTATTGAGGTGAATGGTGAGCCATGGCGATGCGCCCCTGGCTATATGACACTCGGCTTGACTGCTCTGATTGCCAGCGGCTTCGCCAGCGCAGCATCGCGCGAACGCATGCGCCATACCCCACCCCGCACCAAGCTTGTGCGCAGCATGGGGCAAGTTGCCACCACCTATCTGCGCGCACACGATACCTACTTACCACCCTTCACAACCAATCTTTCTGCTGAAGAACAGGCTGGTCTAACCGATGTGATGATGATCAACAGCCAATGTATGGGGCGCATGATTCGCTCGTCGATTGATTACCCACAGACCGACTTTTTTGGCTACCATCAAGCTGACTTCTCGTCGGTCTGGAAAAATATTCCCTTTGCCTACAGTGCCGTAACGGGCCACACGCCAGCCAAGAAAGTTACTGATATCACGCTCAACTTCCGCAAGCCAGCCACCATCCTCGCCCAGACTGAGGGAGAACACGCCAAGCTGCAAGGGGTATCGACAATTCGCGCGTATAAAGACCCGGCAAAGGCGATTCGGGTTGTACTGCCCTGATTACTTACTGCTTTTGTGCATACATCAGCAAGTTTGCTAGGTTATAGTCTTCTATTTGTTATGATGCTATGCGTTCGGTAGTTTCTTCGGCAGCGAGCTGGTCTAATACTGCGTGAAGCTCTTCGCTATACTTCCAACCAGCAAGTGCGAGCATATTAAAGCCCATGTAGCACGTCTCAGGATCGATGTCGCTATAGTGCTGATACTCCAATACGTCTGTCAACACACTACGGACAAGCTCTGGCGTCAGCAGCGCAGCCGCAGATTTCTCATTATCCGAGCTACGGAGCCCTGCTTCGTGCAAGCCTCTCTGTATATCCTTTGCAACATCAGCAGCAAAGTCCATTGCCGCGTTGGTCTGGATTGCGTATGCATAGCGTTGATGCCCATCGGCTACGGTCTGCGCATCAAGCTCTTGCTGCTGGCAACGCGTGCGTAGGTCGCTCCAGCGTTGCTGGCCCGACTCATCACTAAAGACGAGGAGTGCATCGACCTTGCATTGCCGTTCGTGCTCGCTCGTGAGTGCGGCTTTTGAATCATTTTTATCGGTGGTAGTCTTGATATTTTCCATTCCAATACTATAGCATGTGGTTGCACATCTGTGTAGTATCCATGCTGGTTTTTATAATGAGATAGATATTTATTTCTGATCGACTGCTAGCCCCTGCCGGATCTGCGCCGCACGCATCTCCCCCACCACTGCCGCTAGATCTGCCTGGCTGGCGCGCATAATGCCTCGCACACTACCAAACTGCCGCAGGAGCTTCTGCTTGGTTTTGGGGCCAACACCAGGGATGCCATCGAGCGCACTTTTGACGCTGGCTTTGCGCTGCAACGCTGTGTGGTAGCTGACGGCAAAGCGGTGCGACTCGTCGCGGATGCGCTGGAAGAGCTTGGTAATATCACTGGCTGCAAGCGGCGCGGCAGCTGCCTGGCTGGTACTACTGGCTGGTTGTTCCCGCACGGCAGAAGCAGCGTGGGCCACCTCTAGCTCATACACCGCAGCACTACCCCGCAAGTTCTTAGAGTGCGCGCCGGCGTTGCGCTGCCCCGGGTGGAGGTTGACCACATAGACATCGCCATCCTCGTAGACGGTAATACCATTCGGGCGCTCGGCCTGCAGGCGCTGGATATACGCCAACCCCACCTGCGAGCCAGTTTTGTGCACCAGGATCTCTTCCTCGCGCTTGGCAATGCTGATGATCGGCACACGCACCCCGCGCGCGTCACGGGCCGCGATTGCTGCCGCTAGCTGGCCTTTGCCACCGTCAATCAGGAGCAGGCTCGGCGTGCCCCAGCCTTTGATATGGCGCTCACTGAGGCGACGAAAGATGACGTCGTGCATGTTACCAGTGTCGTCGTTTTTTTCGCTCACTTTAAACTTGCGGTACTCGGCCCGGTCACTGACACCATTGCGAAACACCACCATGCTCGCCACCACCTGGCGACCGCTCATATGGCTGATATCGTAGCCTTCGATGCGGGTTGGCTCACCCGCGAGCCCTAGCAATGTGGTCAAGTCGGCCAGGGCCCGATCCTTACTAATAGCCAAAAATTCCTTATCACCAAACATCACCCGGCGCTGCAACTCCTGCATAGCGCGCAGCTTGTTGCGCAGCTGGGCGGCCCGCTCAAATTCGTGTAGCCCGGCGGCCGTTTTCATATCGCGCTCCAGCTCAGCGGCGATTGCTTTGCGGTTGCCTTTGATGTAGCTAATCAGGGTGCGCAGGTTGGCTTTGTAGGCCTGCGAACCGTCGCTGATTTTGGGGCTCAGGCCTAAATCTTCGTCCAGCTTTGATTGCCCAGGCCGGCGCTCGTGCGTCAGGTACGGGAAGATTGGCCGCAGGTAGCGCAGGGCTTTTTTAAGCGCAAAGCCATTGTAGAAGGGGCCGTAATAGTCAGCGCCATCGTCCGCTGGGTTGCGCGTAAAGCTCACCACTGGCCACTGGCTCTTCATATCGATCCGCACGAAGGTCTGCGATTTATCATCACGCAGCAGCACATTGTAGCGCGGCATGTAGCGCTTGATCATCTCGCTTTCTAGAAAGAGGGCGTCCACCTCGCTTTCGGTCTCGATCCAATCCGTATCGTGGATCTCCGCCACCAGCGCCATGGTCTTATTATCCCGTCCGCGCGAATCCTGAAAATACTGCCGCACCCGGTTGCGCAGCACCGCCGCCTTGCCGACATAAATCACCTCCCCACTGGCCGATTTATGAAAGTACACCCCCGGACTGCGGGGCAGTGTTTTGAGCTTGGCGTGGAGGGCGGCGTTCATACTTTCTATTATAGCGCGAAGCTACTGCTTGCCGGTAAACAGCCGAAACAAATTATCGTGCTCGCCTTGAGCAAGCTTAACAGCCCAGTCTCTCGTTTCAAGATCTGCCAAAAGATGTGCTTTAAGTGCAGTCAAACCAAGTTTTTGTCGCGCCTGCTTGACCTTCTCCGCTTGCTCAAGAAAGGCAAAATATTGCTCGCGATATTCCTTTGGGATATCGCTGATCTTGCCGTTTGGCATGACAACGTTCTCGAGTCCTGTTAGTTTCCTTTCGTCCTTTTTGCGCTCACCAGTAATTGATCGATTCATATACGCACCGAGCTGAGCAACGGGGCCAGGAATAGTACAAACTGTTTCCCCGTCTTGTTCGACACGCCAAGGGTCAAGGCTTTCAAGTGGAATCTTCGTTTCGCTGCCAGCAAGACGCCAGTAAAGTTCCTTTTCACCTCCCTCGTCCTCTTTAAGATAGCGATCACTAGTGAAATGGCTCAGACCTTTGAGCGTGTTCATCAGTGGAGTGTCAAATGGTTTGAGGCCAAATGCCGAAGGGGCAAGCAGCTCACCTAGCGCATCTTCCACCTCATCTCGATATGCTGCTACTGTATCTGTCGTATGCACTAATGTGTCGAGATCTCGCACCGTGCCATTATTCTCACGCCGCCGCGGCAAGTAGATATTACCAAGGTAGTACTTGCCCTCTCATAATTACTCTAAAGCTTGGCAAACCCTCTGCCGCAGCACCGGCACAACCTCCGTCTCAAACCATGGGTTACGTGCTCGCCAGCGAGCAGTTAGCGGCGAGGGGTGCACCAATGGAAAATACTGTGGCAAATAGTGCGCAAAATGCGCCACCGTTTCTGTTAAGTTTTTCTCTGCCTGGCCAGCAAGGTAGTATTTCTGCGCATAGGCACCAACCAGAATCGTCAAGCGCACTTCCGGCATGCGAGCCAGCAGCTTTGGATGCCACTTTTCAGCAAATTCCTTACGTGGCGGCAAGTCGCCATGCACACCCTTGCCAGGGTAGTAAAAATCCATAGGGATGAGCGAAAAGAGGTCGGGGTTATAAAACTGCTCATCGCTCACACCAAGCCACTGCCGCAAAAGGCGGCCACTGGCATCATTCCACGGCACTCCCGTCTCCTGAGCGATACGACCCGGTGCCTGGCCAACAATGATGATACGCGAGCGCGCTGAGGCGCTATACACCGGTTGCCAACCCTGTGCCGTAAAATCTGCATTCATTGGGTCGGCACAAATGTGCTGGTAGAGGAGCGGCTGTGACTGCACAGTTACCATATCTTCAGTATAGCGAAGTTGTGTAGCTAGTTCAATTGTAGCAAGTATGGATATCCATCAGTCCTCCAATACGAGCTCAACTATCTTCTGGAAGGTTTTGCCATTACGGATCGTTAGTTGTTTGTAAAACCGGGCTTTAAGCAGCTTTTTATGGTAAGTTTGATGTGAGATAGTCGGCCTGATTGTGATTACAATAAAAGAACGCCGTACGCCCAAAATGGAGCTGCTCGCGATCGTTCGCCCAAGTAGCCGTTTCTGCCTCGATAGCCGCCGTGTCCGCCTCTGGCAAGTAGAACAGCGCATCCCGCCGGTAGGCCGCGTCGTCCTGCCACCAGCTCGGTAACCGAGCTACCTCCTGCCGGAGCGTGGCAGCACTGATGATGATAAACGGCACCGGGAAGTCATAGGTCGCGTCAAAATAGCGCGCCAATGTGCGCTGGATCGCCTCCTCCGGCTCGCTGCTATCAAAAAACAAATTGCCACTATTGATATACGAGACGACATTGCGAAACCCCAACTCCGCCAGATCTGCCTTCAGGCGATCCATACTCACCTTATGCTTGCCGCCAACATTAATGCCACGGAGGAGCAGTGCGTAGCGCATTGGTTGTGCTGTGGTGTGGTGCAACGTGTGCATAGTGCTATTATACAAGGATAGACGGTGAGCGTCACGTTGCTGGGTGATAGTTACTGCCCACTACTCAGGCAGCAGCCAATGGCCACTCAGCAAAAAGGTTGCCATATCTGCAAGCAGGATAAGCCCGCACAGTATGATAACTGCTGTAATACTCGAGCGAATCAGCGTACTGTACTGGGATCTCACCCACTCGAACCAGGCTATAAGGGGTTGGTGTCTATCGCACATAATCGCGATGACGAGACCAAAAAACAGCCCTTGGCTAACAAGCAACCACACCACGTGCGCTATAATAACGACGAGCAGTGACTGCTCCCGGCTTGTTATAGCAATCACTGCGAGGAATGATGGATCAGTAAAGGCGCCAGCTGCATAAATAATGCCACCAAGCACGATGCTACGCCCAAGCCATTGCAAAAGTCGGCTGTCCTGTGACTCCTTTGTTTCCTTATCCGGCTTTATATGCCTGTGCAAGCGAGCCACCGCCCAACCAAGCAACCCCACACTTGCCGCACCTTCTGCGCCTACCCACACACAAGCTGGTATACGATGGAGCGCCTGGGCAAATAGCTCGGCACTGCTACCAAGCAGGAGCGATGCCGCTACACCAGCAGTGACCGTCCCCACTAAGACGATGAGCGCAAACGTAGCAATTTTTTGCTTGGGCAGCTTGCTTGCCACTAGCAGCACAACCAGCACTGCGCCAAACACATCAAACCCAGCTATGCCAAGGCCAACTGCAAGTGCAATGACGTTCATAGTGTCTAGTATAGCAGTAAGTCCTTGAAGATTGCATACGTATCTCTTATCACAGTATGGATTATTATGAGCACCTTACCACCAACACTACACGCCTTATCCCTGTTTACCCAGTAAGAAAGATACGTGGCTCACCTCAAGTTATCGTATACTACACAAAGCACGCGCTCTTATTTGCTATATCCAACGAATCCAGCAGCATTCCCTATCAAGCGATCAACGATGATACCGTTGCTGTTAATAATCATGGTTGGCCCATCTGTACCCGCCAAAACAACGGCTGTTTGTGCCTGCCTAGCATGAATAACACTATCTGCTGCGTGAAATTGCTTTTGCAGATAGCCATACTCAGGATCACTCAGTGGAATATAGGCAACGTCACTCCCCTTGAGCCGCTCAACAATATCTGGGTAGTGTATGTCATAGCAAACATATGCCGTAACTTTCGTAGCATTATACGTAGCAATTACGCGTGAATAACGCGCTGTGCCAATTGATTCATCTGGCGCAAGATGCGCTTTGTAATTTGTTAGTATACTGCGACCAGACTGATCTACTAGTACGACTTTCTTGTATATTCTTGTATCGTCTTTTTCTGTTGTATGGTAGACGATGTTGATCGATTCTTTTTGTGCAAAGGCTGTAATTGTTGCGTGCAGCGCAGGTGGGATAGAATTTTCTGGCCAGACGATTGTCGCATGAGGATATTGGTACTGTGCAATTGCGCGCTTTGTCAGATGTATAAGATCCTGCACATCAGCTTCAGTAGCAGGTATATCAACGCCGCCACGTGTCATCTTTTGGAGTGCAATCACTGGAGGGAGTGGCTTGGCTGGCATATGCACAGCAATACTATTCGCCACCGCCACGAGTACAACAAGCCCGCAGCTCATACGTATCCATACGCTCATACGAGCATGCACTATCAGCCACGCTATACTCACGCCGCAAAGTAATACAATCGCTTCGAGCACTGCTTCGCCGCCATAGGCACTCCACATAGTGATACTGTCATTACGCCACACGCTATAGCCAAGATGGGGAATCCACCAATCCTCTACCACTGGTGCATGAGTTCGTATATACGTCAATGTGCACCATGCAATAACAAAGAGCACTACAGCACCGTATGTCCGAATATACCGACGCAGAGCTATAATCCAAAATAGATTAGCCTGCAAAAGCGCCCATCCAACACTTGCACCAAATGCCACGCCGGGCGACATAAAGTAGTAATACCAATAGGTCGTTGGTAAGAGCCATGCCAGCATGAAACAAGCACCAACGCCATAAAGATGGACGCCCGACAGTCGTCGCACTGCTATAAATAGCAATGCTAATGCAAAAAATACTGGTAGCTGCAGAAACCAATGTGGGGCAAAAGCCGTTCCTGCCACAACAATGCCAGATATCGCTGCAAGAACATATGGCCGAGCCGCTCGCCGTATTGTCATAAAGCGCATAGGTTTCATGTGCTTGCACGCCATAGGCACTACAAGCCAGCGCCGCACCCGTCGGCAGTACCACTCGTAACGCTCGTCAAAGACGTGATGGATGGCGTGCTCTTCGATTGGAATAATCAGCCAGTTTAGCACGCCAAAGCACACCACTGGGCACAGCAACGCTAGCCATGAGCCGCTCACCAACGCGCAACCAAGTACCGCCAAGATATATGCAAGATAGAGTGGATTGCGCGAGAAATTGAATGGCCCCGTGGTGAGCAGCTCAGTTGGCTCATCAAGCGGGTTGGTTGAGGTTGCAGCTCGGCGCAAAGCGCGCATCGTTGCATGCATTATAAACACGGCCACAACAATGCAAGCAGCACCTACCAGCCACCATTCGCTGGCAATCACTACTGTCCCTGGCCACGTCCACGCTACTGCTAAAGCAGCAAAGCCGAAGCCGAAGAGACAAAAATCAGGAATATGGTTATATATCATATGCTTCTTCATGCGTATGATTATACCACTTTATTACTGATATGACATAAACATGGTATACGTTCTTATTCTGTACGTATTGTCCCTGACTCATTCATCGGAGATGCGCTACCTACAGGGCATCGTACACACTTGGCTACCTCTTCTATCTTTATAACGCATCTCTCTTTCTCTCATATTTCTCTATCTATTTCTCTATCCATATCTATATATCCATATCTATATTTCTCTACTTATCTCTATTCATCTATCTCTATCTTGATCTGTATTTATGTATTTATTTATCTCTCTTTCTATTTCTATCTATATCCATACTTATATATCCATATATCCATATCGATTTCTCTCCTATTATATATAAATATATAAAAGAAGAGAAAAAGAGTCCGCCGTAACAGAGAAAAAACAGGGTAAACCAGGCGAATTTCGAAATTCGCCTGGTTTGATATAAAACTGTGCCTTGATATACTACCTTGTAAGGAGCTTATTATATGCCAAAGTACGTTCATATTGCTGGTTTTGCTATATTACTTTGTGTGCTGATGTATGTGCTGCTGCGCGTGCTAGCGCCAGCGTCACACTCTACCTCGCAAGGCAGCGCGAACCATTCACCTTCTCATCATGCATCATCACATATGCTCTATGGCCTGACAATCGACGACAGCTGGGAGGGCACGAGACGGCTTGCTGATATCGTGGAGGCTCTTCAGCGTTTGCCTGCTCGGCCAACGGTGCGGATCGTTATGTCTAAGGATAGATCACCGCAGCGTTACCGTGGGCTATTCAAGGCGATTCATCGCGTGGCCGATATCATGGCCCAGCCCGTTGATTCTTCTGATATACACAGCTACAGCACTGAGCGCTACCAGCAGCGCTTTGCTGAGTCTTACCAGTATTTATCTCACTATGTAGCGATATGGGAGGTTGGTAATGAAATAAATGGCCAAGAATGGATCCAAGAAGACCCACGCCTCACCGCCGCGAAGGTGACCAGTGCTTACCGATACATCAATGATAAGCATGCCACGGCGGCGCTTGTGCCCTACTACTTTCCACCAAGCAAAAGCACGCTGAGCATGAAAGACTGGCTGCAGACATACCTGCCAGAGGATCTAAGGCAGGGCGTCGATTATGTCCTCGTCAGCTACTACGACGATGGCTACCAGCCCAACTGGCGACAGGTCTTTGCTGAGCTTGAGACGCTCTTCCCGGAAGCCAAGCTTGGCATTGGCGAGTGCGGCACACCCAGCGAGCATGCCTCGATGGCGCGTAAGCTACAGTTGTTTCGGCATTATTATGCCATGCCGCAGTACACTCCACGCTACGTTGGTGGATACTTTTGGTGGTATTGGGCGCACGATGGCGTGCCGTACAAGGATAACCCGCTCTGGGAGGAGACCGCGAAATATATGAAGAAGCAGTCGTGAGCTAAGGATGCTTTGGCCTCGCCCCATTCCGCTAACATGCAGCATACTACAACCAATACATCATAGAACTTATCACGATTAAGCTTTCTTACAGGCTGGTTTTTTGTCTTCCTTGCTTTTTTGGAGTAATTTATTTTTCAGCGTCAGCACCACATCCGCCTCTTTAGCGAGCTGTTTGCTGTGGGTGACGACGATGACGCATTTGTCGTTTTCGTGAGCGGCCCGGCGCAGGATTTCGATGATATCGGCAGCGGTGGTTTCGTCTAGGTTGCCAGTTGGCTCGTCCGCTAGGATAATCGGTGCGGAGGACACCAGCGCTCGGCCGATCGCCACGCGTTGTTGCTGGCCGCCAGACAGTTTCATGACGTTGCGGTGAATATGATCGTCGTCCAGCCCCATGGTATGTAGCGTTTCGTTGGTGGCCTTAGGATTAACCAGTTTCAAGTTTTCTAGCGGTGTCAGATAATCGATCAAGTTATAATTCTGAAACACCAGCGAGATATTGTGCTTGCGATGATGCGAATAGCCCTGCTCGGCGATGTCTTCATCATCGAACAAAATCTGCCCGCCAGTCGGTGTGTCGAGTCCGGCTAGGAGCCCGAGCAGCGTCGACTTGCCAGCGCCAGAACTACCGACAATGGCGTAGAATGTGCCCTTTTCAAACTGATAATTAATACCATTTAACACGTTGCTGGTGCCGCCTGGGTATGAATAAACGATATCGTGTAATGTCAGTAGTGACATACTATCTCCTAACTTAATGTTGCTAAAATTTGCTTTGGTGACTGGCGCATGATTGGCGCAGTAGCAGCGATAGCCGAGAGTAAGACGACCGTGTAGCCGAAAGCGAGAGCCTGCAGGTAGGTCGCTATTGGCGCGGCATGCATCACGGTTGTTTCGACACGCTGGCTGTGGCTCGTTTGCGCTGTGAGAGCGGTAGAAATATGCGATGAGGCAATCAGGCCGACACCGAGCGCAAACACTGAACTGACTGCGACAATAATCGCGAGCTCCGCCAAGAACTGCCCGATAATCTGCCGCTTCGACGTGCCGATAGACAGCAGGATGCCAATTTCATGCAAGCGGCCGCGCACCCAGAACACCAGCACCAGCGACAACACCGCTAGCCCCGCCGCAGCTGCGCCGATGGTGGCAATCGTCAAAATATTTTGAACACCAGCGATGTTTTGGAGGACGCCAGCGAATGCCGCCCCATTGTCAGTCAGGCTAAATTTTTGCCAATCGACGTTTGGTAGGCTTTTAGTGCGGTCCGTTAATGACTTTAGCTGATGTGGATTTTCGGCGAAATACGTTGCTCGTGTCAGCTGCTGGCTACCTGTCAGTTGCTGCGCCGAGGCTAGGTTGGTGATAAGATGATTCTCCGCCATGTCGGACTGCAACACCGCCGGCTTTTCGCCTTTGCCACTAAAGATGCCTACGACAGTCACCGTCACGCGCCGGCCGTCTTTGGTGATGTCCAGTTTGTCGCCTGGCTTGATGCCATTTTTCTCGGCGAGAGTTTTGTGAATCAGCGCCGCGTTTTGATCGTGCTCGGTCAGGTGCTTGCCCTGCTCCAGTTGGTAAAATTTACCAGTGAACTCGCTAAGCAGATTACTCTGTGTCGCACCTGTCACCTTCGCCTCGCCAGCCACGTTAGAGTCCAGCTGCACGCCGCTACCCGCTACGTCAACCAACTGCTTGCCTGGCAGTTCCGCGGTAGTTTCTGCCTGGAAATTGTGCGCTTTGACTTTGTTCAGGCGTTGCACCCGCTGCGCGATATCCATCGGCACTTCACCCGACGGTTGCTTGCTGGCGATGCTAAAGCCGGCGCGGATGTTCCGCTCGACCGATTGCTTCAGCTGCGCCATCGTCTGCTGCACCGTCAGCGTACCGATCAGCAGCGTGAAAATCAGCGTCATGATCAGGGCGATGGTCAGGCTGCGACGCCGCCGCCGCGTCACAGCCGTCCAGGCTCGTGTGATAATCGTCATCATTCGCCCCTAGTCCACTTCGGTTAGTAATTCTTTTGGCGTCGACCCCGTAATCGGCCGCGAAGCTAGGAGTACCGCAATAATGATCACTGCCAGTCCAGCACCCCACACCGCCAGCAGATCCGTCGGTTGCACACCAACCGTCACCTTATCGAGCGTGCGCGATGACGTCACCGAATCAGCGTCAGCACCGAGCGATGCACCGCCAAGCGAACTGCCAGCTTGACGCGTGGCATTCTGTGCCGCCTGCGACACCACGTGATCGCCCATTTGTTGCGCGATCAGCCCTGCGGTAACGTACGACGCACCGAAGCTCAACACCGCGATCATCACTAGCTCAGCGATATATTGCAGCACAATCTTTGACTGCGGTACACCCGTCGCCAAGAGCACGCCCGCTTCACGTTTACGCTCGTTCATCCACAAGTGCAGCACCATACCGATCACTGCGATACTGACCAGCGCCGTTGCCCACAGCATACCGTCGATCAGGCCGTACACGCCGTTCACCGCACCCGTCACGCCAGCGAGCTCCTGACTATTCTTGTTGAGCTGGTACTTTTGCCAATCAACTGGCAGTTTATGTGCTCGCGCCATCACCTCATCGAGCTGCTTGGTGCCTTTGGTAAAGAACGTAGCGTCCTGATAAATCTCATTGTGCGCTGTATACGCGTTCAACTGGCGGGTCGTCGCGGTGTCAGTCAAGAACAAATTCTCAAACAACTCCACCTGATACGTCGCCTGCTTTGGGTTTGTGCCGCTAAATATACCGACGATTTCTACTTCAACTTCGTCCTTGGATGGATGTTCGTTGTCGGTGTCGTATTGATTGGCTTTTAGCTTTATCTTACTGCCAAGCTTCAGGTTGTTAGCCTTGGCAAAAGCTTCGTGCACCAAAATCTTGTGTGAATCGTTCTTGGTGATGTGTCGGCCAGCAATGAGCTTGAGTGCGCCAGCTCGGAACTTGGTTTCAAGCTCAGATGTATTGACACCGATGATAGTCGCGGCGTTGCCAAACTGCTTGTCTTTCTCGACATCATAACCACTGCCACCGCTTGGCAGAGGCACGAGTTTGGTATTGATGAAGTCAACCGTGGCATTCTGGCGTTTGACATAGTCCGTCACGCCCTCCAAATTCTTCACCGCGTCGATGTCTTTATTCGACACCGTTCCTGAACCGCGCGCCGTTCCCGGATTGGTACGCGGATTATTACCCAGCGTGAAGCCAGCCTTAAGCGTTTTGTCTAGCGACTGTGCTGCCGCGTCGGTCGAATGCTTGATGGCAAATCCACTCAGCATAATCGTCGACATACACAGCAAAATCGCCAGCAAAATCAGCGTTTTGAGTTTTTTCCTGGTGATATATAACCAGGCACGTTGTACAAATGACATAGATCTCCTTTCTTGATTCTATGTCAGTGTAGCAGGCTCGTGTGAAGGGAATGTGAAATGGGCGAGGTTGTATAAATTTAACCTCCCATCTCTCATAGATATCAGATATCTCTTCCAAGAAAAATAGGCTAGTTGTTCGATACCTTAAGTCAGGTATCAGTGACACTAGCCCAAGTCACTCGCATTTGTTCAGATGGATTTCTCCAATCTAGGGGATGCGCACCCCAATCTGTTGTCCTATCTACTTCTCGACCTCAATGACGTGAACGCCGAGGCGTTCCTTGTGGTCAGGGTAGATCTTGCGGAGGAGACGAAGTGCCTCCTCTTCACTCTTCGCCTGCGGCACGATCTGCTGCCACACTTCCGATGAGAACATGTCAGCGAAGCTACGGTAGATGCGGATCGACTTGATCCGCACCGCACCGGACGTGTGTCCGGTCTCGAGCTGCAGGAGCTCACCGGCCTTCAGTCGCTTGATGCTGTTGTAGCCGACACGAACCTCCAAGGTCTTGCGGCCCGACATGATGTCATCAAAGTAGGGTTTCTTGATACGCAGCTTGCGCACGGGACTTCCTTTCTGGAGGCTGAGCCCCCACTGTTGTACGACACTGTTTGGCGCGTACCCTCCCGGGAACACCCCTTCGAGCGCCCATCCGTGACGCTGAAGGCAGGCGATCTGCCACGGCTCAGGGACGAGGTGGACGTACAGTTTGTGGCCGTAGTCCTCCAGTAGCCCCTGGAGGTCGATGACGAGCGCTTCGAACGCTGCCTCCGACTTCGCCACGAGTGGCATCAGCTTGATGGGCTGACCCTTTTTCGGGGTCGCGCCCGCGACGCCAACTACCTGACCGTCGCACTCAGCGACGAAGATGATTTTGAACTTGGTGTTCACGTCGCCAGACTCCATACGACGGTAACCAGCAAATAGGGCGTCAACCCAGTTGCTATCCACACCGTCGAAGTCGCCACTCATCTGCGACAGAATGAGAGCTCGCGCGCCGTCGGCGTGTTGGCTCTCATCGAACGGAACCACAGAGATGTTCGGCGAGTCAAACCCCGCCTCGTCAATGAGCTGCTTATACAGCATATGCTCATCGATGCCGATCTTGTAGTGATCCTTCGCTGTTCCGGTGATGCGGAAGCCCTTCCGGAGGAAGAATCCCAGCGCCTTTTTATTCGGTTCTGCCACAGTGCAGTAGATCTGCCGAGCACCGAGGCTACGGGCGAAATCTTCAGCGTGCTTGAGCAGCATGCTTCCAACGCCCATCTTCCCTCGGTACGCCGTGTCAACGATGAGGGGGCTGATCTTGACAGTCCCCTGTTTCTTGTTGACGACGTGGATGACGCCCACAGGGCGCCCGTCGCTTTCAGCGATGAACATGTACTGCCCAGCGGAGAACTGACCGACGCGGTCAACGCCGCCCGCGATGTGCGTATCAAAGATACGCCGCGCATGGGCGCGGTGGTCTCCGTCGTAGAACGGAGTCAGTGCTCGAACCATGAGGTCCGAGACGAAACCGAAGTCGCTCGCCCTTGCTGGGCGCACGACGATGTTGCTGACTGATGCTTCAGTCACAATGTACACCTTCCTGTGATGGCTACGATTTTTGACGTAGCTCGGATAGGACAGTCATTATTATATCATCGAGATAATATAAATTCAATACCCACTACCCCATGTAGTCTCTGGTCTTCAATAGAATAAAATTCGTTGATTTGATTTTCTAGCCATGCAACACTCTCGCCGCCAAATTTCTGCGGATCATTATGCGAAAACAAATCATGAAACGTCGCATAGCGCAATAAACCGACAACTGTAACAGCAGCAGTTTGGCTGGGATTGTCTCGATTGGTAAAGATAATCTGGTCGCCGATTTGAATTTTCTGGCGCTTGTCGTCATATAGCCGTGATTCGATGGTTTTATTGCCAGAAGTGATGGCGTCAAAAGGTTCTGTTGCTAGTTTTAATTGGTGTGTAATCATAATGAATTTATTATATCAGAATAAATAACATGAGCTATCGGGGCAGCGCGCGGTCTTTGCTATTCTATTATAAAAGTTGCTCAATTTAGTTCACATCAAGTTCAGGTATTTTAATTAAACCTCACCACAAACCGCATGCCCCGCCCGTGCGGCGTGAAGTCATAGTCCAAGCCTTTGGCGTCGAGCAGCATCTTTACCGTGTAGAGGCCGATGCCGCTGCTATCAGCGTGTTGCTTCTTGTCGCTGTTGCTTCGATAAAACGGGTCGAAGACGTGCTGAAGTTGCTGCTTGGTGAGTGGCTTGCAGGCGTTTTCGATAGTCAGCTCATTCTGGTTGCAGGTAATTTTTATGACGCTTCCGGTGTCGCCGTGGCGTACCGCGTTTGATACTAGGTTCGAGATGACGTGGCGCATCATGTCGCGGTTTGCGTAGATAGTCACTGGCTGCGTGTTAACCGCGAAAGCCATGCCGCGCGTTTTTGCTAGCAGCGTATAGTCAGCAACCACCTCGGTAATCAGTTTATCGACCCTCAGCCGCTTCTCTTGATGCAGAGCCTGCTCGGCCGCGCTGCCCGAGCGCAAGACATCATTCACCATCGCCGCCAATCGGTCAACCTGCGCCACCGATTCCGCCAGGTACTGATCGCGATTTTTATACTCACCGATGTTCAGCTGCATATTTTCGAGCATGATCCGTAGCGCCGCCAGCGGCGTTTTTAGCTCATGCGAAGCGGCGCGCAAAAAAGCGATTTTCTCTTTCTCCAGCTGCGTGATCCGTTTATTCTCGTGTTCCAGCGAGCGTATCGTCTGCCACAGATTTTGATAGAGTTCGTTAATGTTTCGCCCCAGCACGCCAATTTCATCACTGCTCCGTACCGGGTAGCGCGCGTCCTTTTCCAGCCATTGCATGGTCGTGGTCACCGCCGCCATCTGGCGAATCGGCCGCGTCACAAAACGGCTGTAGATGTACGAAAACAGCAGCGCCACCAGCAGCGAGCCAAGCATAGTATAGGGCAATACGTGCAAGGTAGCGAGCTTGGCCTGAGTGACAGGCGCTACGTCGGCCAGTAGCTTGACTGCGATCGCTCGCCCCTGTTTATCCGTCACACTGCCCTGCTGCAAAATCACCGAGCGCGGATCAACCGTCCGCCCGTCAGCAATTTTTACCACGCTGGTGTCGACCGATTTACCGCTGTCTGTCACGATATTGATGGACTCAAAGCCTTGAAAGTACTGGTCGCGCCCGTCAATTGTCAGCGTGATATTAACGTTGTTCATAGTAGCAAACTCTTGGCTCAGGCGGCGTATGTCTTCGGCGGACTTGCCATGGAGTTTAGTCGTCAGCGCCGTGAGATTATCTGCCGCCTCGCGCTCTTTTTGCTGCAGATAAAATTGTGGCATCAAGGTGTAGACCAGCGCATGCACGAGGATGATCAGCGCTGCGAATAGGCCGATCGACACTAAAAATGTTTTGGGAAATAATTTAAGCCGTTTCATAGCGATAACCCACTCCCTTTACTGTGACAATGCAGTGGAGGTGCAATTTCTTGCGCAGGTTTTTGATGTAGACGTCGATCACTCGGTCGAACGGTACCTCGTCACCATGCCACAGCTTATCGATGATAGCTTGCCGGCTCCAGACTATGTGTGGATTATCCACCAGTAGCTTGAGCAGCTGCACTTCCTTGGGCTTGAGGTGCGCGTCAGCACCATCATAAAACCCCTGATAGGCCGCAAAATCCACCGAGGCCAAACCGCGCTGCCACAAGGTTTTTTTGACAGACTGCCGGCGGCGCAGTAGTGCCTTGATCCGCTTTTCTAAAATCACCAGCGAAAATGGCTTACTCATATAGTCATCCGCCAGCTCGTCAAAACTGGCAACTTGCGTCGGCTCATCGTGCAGCGCCGTCAACATCAGCACTGGCACGTCGCTGGTTTGACGAATTTGGTGCAGCACCTCGATCCCGCTCATCCCTGGCAGCATAATATCGAGGATAATAGCGTCCGCCTCAGCAAATTTTTCTAGCGCTTCCTCGCCACTAGCCGCTGTCACCACCGTAAAGCCGCGCTGGCGGAGGAACTGCTCAGTGCCAGTGCGGAGGGTTGGTTCGTCTTCAACGAGGAGAATATTCACTACTCGTCCACTCATACGTCTATACTAGGCGCTTCTTTGTTATATTGCTGCACAATTTTATTTCCATCATACCAATGTATACGACTATTGTCGCGCATCATAATTTTATATGAAAAGTGTTTGAATCTCAAAGCCTCACTGTTCTCTCGCACTCCCTACCCGCACTCCTTCCGACGGAACACTATAAGGGTCGACGTCTCCTAGACATCGACCTCTTGCGCTGGGCTGAAATCGATCATAACGATCGATTTCACACTCCATCAGATGAAGTGTGGGTGAGGAGGTTAACACAAGAAGAGAGAATTTTAAGATTTACGTAAAAGTATTGTGAAAAATATGCACAGTGTGCTATGGTGTTAGTATGACATATCGACACAACATCGTTATCGTTGCTCGTCGTCGCCGCTCTGACTCAGAGGGCTAATTAGTCGTATAGTATTATAAATCAACGAAAGAGCCCTCACCTGAGCGGCTCTTTTTAATTAGTATAGAAAGGAAATATATGAATAACGACACACCTCACTACACCAAGGTTGCCAGCCACGAGGCAACGAACGGCGAGTTTGACACGTGCCTCTTGCTCTATTCGGGAGGCCTCGACACATCTGTCATGCTCACGTGGTTACAGGAAAAATATAACTGCAACGTCATCACCCTCACGGTTAATATTGGCCAGACTGTTGACGATCTCGACGCCATCGCCGAAAAGGCCAAAATGCTCGGCGCTATAGAAACCATCACGGTTGATGCTCGCGACCGCTTCGCCGATGAGCTGTTGTCGCTAGCCATCAAAGCCAATGCTGATTATCAAGGTGGCTACGCCCTCTGTACGCCACTCGGGCGCATCATCATCTCCCAATTAGCCGTCGAATATGCCGAAAAGTATAACTGCACGGTCATCGCTCACGGTGCCACCGGCAAGGGTAACGATCAAGTTCGCTTCGAAACTTACATCACCACGCTCAATCCTAAACTCAAGATCTTAGCACCAGTGCGTGAGTGGAGTATGGGCCGAGAGGAAGAGCTGGCGTACGCCAAGAAGCACCATATCCCCGTGCCACACACCCAGGAATCGCCCTACTCAACCGATGAAAACATGTGGGGTATCACCAGCGAAGGCGGCGAAATTGAATCACCCTCACTTAAGCCAAACTACCACGCCATTCTCAATTGGTGCTCGACCATTAAATACACCCCAGACGAAGCCGAAGATATCACCATTGAATTCATCAAAGGCGTGCCCGTCGCTGTCGATAATCATCACTTTTCACTTCAAGCGCTCATTCAGCACTGTAATCAGATCGGCCGCAAACACGGCGTCGGTGTATCAACCCTTATTGAAGATCGGCTAGTTGGACTGAAGGTACGCGGCGTCTATGAAAACCCTGGCGCTGCCATCTTGATTGCGGCCCATCAAAAGCTTGAGCAATTGGTCTCGACTCGTGTTGAAAATGAGCTCAAAGCCGAAATGGACAAAAAATGGGCCTACCTCACTTACGCAGCTCAGTGGTACGAGCCAGCCGTCCATCACATCAATGCCTATATTGATGATCAGAACCAAAAAGTCACTGGCACGGTGACAGTCCGCCTGTACAAAGGCACCATCACCGTCGTCAGTGTAGACTCACCACATTCATTGTTTGATATCAATCTTGCAACCTTTGATTCCAACGCCGCATTCAACCAGAATTCGTCCGCCGGATTCATTGAATTATATTCACTAAGTCAGCGAACAGCTGAAGGAGCATACTCATATGGCAAGTAAACTATGGCAATCAACCGCAACTGGCTCACTCCATCCATTGGTCGAATCATACACTGTTGGCGACGATCAAACATTAGACCAGTATTTACTCGGACACGATATTACCGCCACCAAAGCACACGCTCACATGCTGAAAAAAATTGGCGTGCTGACTAGCGATGAATATCAACAATTAGCAGCGGCCTTGGATGAGCTACTTAACGAATGGAAAACCGGTACCTTCACCCTCACCAGCGAACACGAAGATGGCCACACTGCCATTGAGCTATATCTGACAGAAAAACTCGGACCGATTGGCAAAAAGGTTCATACTGGCCGAAGCCGCAATGACCAAGCTTTGGTGATGATGCGCCTGTTCATCAAAGCAGAACTTGGAGCAGTAGCCGAAAAATTGGAAGCAGTCGCTCAGGCCTATGCTGGCAAAATTGCCGCCATCGGTCAAACTGAAATGCCTGGCTATACTCATACCCAAAAAGCTATGCCTACTACCGTCGGTATGTGGCTTGGCTCATACCACGATGCGTTTCATGACCTCCAGCAATTGGTCGCACACAGCATCGCCGCCATCGACCAAAACCCGCTGGGTAGTGCTGCTGGCTTTGGCGTTACCCTACCACTTGACCGCCAGATGACAACGAGCGAACTAGGCTTCGCCAAAGTACAGGAAAACCCCATGTACTGTGGCCTGTCGCGCGGCGTTTTTGAACTGATTGCCGTGCAGGCGCTCAACCCAATCATGGTCTTTGCTGGCAAATTTGCTGAAGACATGTTGCTATTTACCTCGCAGGAGTTTAACTATTTCAAGCTGCCCGTCACCATGACCACGGGCTCGTCCATCATGCCTCACAAGCGTAACTATGACGTCTTCGAGATCATGCGTGCCACTGCTCACGCTTATCCAAACTACGCCTTGCAGCTGCAAGCTATTTCGACAGGCGCTGGCAGCGGTTATCACCGTGACTTACAGCTGACCAAAAAAATCACCATGGATGCCTTCACTTCGGCGCTCGACACTCTGGAGGTCTTGGCACTGTGCGTGAGCGAGCTAGAAGCCAACACTAAGCGATTGGCTGAGGCAATGACCGATGAGCTCTATACTGTTGCCAAAATCAATGAATTGGTGGAAAAAGGTGTGCCGTTCCGCGACGCCTACCAGCAAGTTAAGCAATCGTTTTTGGCGAATAATCAATAATTACTAATCTTGAGGGAAGTGAGCGAAGCTTAAATGCAACTACCGCCCCACAACACGCTTGCGATACTCTGCTGCCGTCATGTAGGTCGTCGTATCTGTCACTCTGTCAAAGAAAAGTATACCCTGACAGTGGTCGGCCTCGTATTGAAAGACATGAGCAACAAAGCCATCCAGCACCGCAGTATGATGCTCGCCCCGCTCATCATCCCACTGGGCGTTGACCTGTTGGTAGCGCTGCGCCTGCGCAAAGAGCCGCCCTTCGTCGCCGCTGGCGCAGCCCTCCCACATGCCCGCTGTCTGGCCAATGCCGGTGTATGATGGATTGATAATAACCTGCTCAAATGGCTCACGGTCTGGGCGGTTTGGCGTTGGCTTAATGGCGATCACGCTCAGCGCCACGGCCTGCCCCACTTGGGGCGCAGCCAACCCAACGCCATAGTCTCTACTTGCCACGGTATGCTTGATATTTGCAATAAGCTGCTGCACCGCTGGCGTGGTGATCTCTTCGCGGCTCAACCGCCTTGCTTCCTGGCGCAGCACCGGATCACCCGCTTGACAGATTGGTAGGAGGATTTTTTCTTGGCGCATTTCTAGTGCATAATATACACGAAAGTAGCTGTCAAAAGCTATTTCATCTTTTTCCGTTTTGTAATATAGTTTTGTCTATGGTATACGATATATCATCTTCCTTTCAGTATGGCGGCAAAACCATTTTTGTTTCTTGGTGTACTATACGACAAAAATCTGCTATACCCGATCTCCCCTGGCAACAAGTCTATACGATCGGTGATTTAGCTGGTTCTGTTCCGCTCGTCTATAATGCGGTCAAGAAGAGCTATAATCTCCCTGGCGGCAAAACTGAATCTGGAGAGACAATTGAGCAAACCATCTCACGAGAGATGGTAGAAGAATGCAACATGCGTGTTATTGAATGGCAACCACTCGGATACCAGTGCTGCCTTGAGCCAAACGGCACGCGCGTATACCAGTTTCGTGTCTATACAAAGCTCGAGAAAATTGGCGAGTTTACTCACGACCCTGGCGGTGATATCATTGCGCATACCCTTGTTGATATCAATGATGTAAACCGTATCATTGGCCAAGGAGATATTGGAGCATATATGATTCAACAAGCGAAACGGTATTTTTCTAATACCTAACTAGATATTTATGCCTTCTGCTCGTTGTCTTTCGTCCACGAGTCAAGCTGTTTGAGAAGAATTGCATCACTCTGTGTTTTCGCTGTTTCGTTCGCGTCATATTCTCCTCCAGCTCGCATACCACGGATAACAGGTGGGCCGAAGAATACATGGCCAGCATTTGGATACACCTCAAGGCGGCTCGAACGCGGATAATGCTGCTTGATGGTTTGCGCCATCGTCGCCGATGGCCATACACTATCTTTGCCGCCAGCAAACATAAGCAAGTTAGCTCTAACATTATTCGTTGGAATAGTAGCCTCTGATTTATTAGTGGCTCGCTGGATAATGCTCTCGTACATAGTCGCAAATTCTCTTGGCCGCCCAATAATCATATCAGCGAAGAATCCTGCCGTCGCCGAACCTGATGCATCACTTAATTTCAAGAAGGGCAAGTCCTTACCTTTATATGTCCATGATGACTGTACATTTGAATAATCCATCGACAGGCCCTGCCACACATACGCTGAGGGCGAGTACAGCACTAAGTTATCAATATCATTTGGATAATACGAAGCAAGGAGTAGACCAAGCTCAGCACCCTTCGACGTACCAATTACCGTTAGAGGTTTTGGCTGCTGAGTATTCGCTGAGATGTACGCCTTAATGTGTTCAAACTGCTCTAGCGGCACACGCATTAATTCTTTTTGGAGGTTTCCTTTACCGAAGAAATACATTGCAAATACTTCGTAACCGTTCAGAGACAATAGTGCTGCCGTATTTGGACTGACTGATCCTTCGCTGCCTCCAAATAATATGATCGACCCCTTGTGTTTTATCTGCTGAGGCTTAAAGTGATAGCCATTGATATGCTGGTTGTTGATTGGCGATATCGTTACGCCCGACAAAGAACTCTTTGCAATATCATCACGGTTTAACCCCTTGAGATAGCTATGTTGATCATAAGTACGCTGCTTCACCTTAGATAAACGCTCGCCTTCAGCACTATTTACCCAATACAAAATACTTATAATGACTACTATCGATACAATCACTATAACTATGCCAAGTAGAACCTTTTTTACTCTTTTCATGACACTATTTCCTTGCTAGTTTTACCTATTGCTTGTGCCCCTATAGTATACCAGATATGTTGTGATTATCTACTTTTTACCTTGCACTCCTACCTAGAGTTATTTGATCCAGCAATAGACAAACCAGCTTAATGGGCTTGCTGCTAGCGAAAGCAAAACACTCCATAACAAAAGGACCAACACATCTGTGCCGGTCCTGAGGAGGAAATCTGTTAGAGGGTGAATTTAGGCGTCTGCTTGTTGCAGAGCGTCGACCAGTACTTGCTTTGGCTTCATGCCAACCAGCTCTGCCACCACAGCACCACTCTTGAAGATCTTCATGTTGGGGATACTCTGCACTTGGTGCTGCAAGGCAAGGGCTGCATTGTCTTGGCTTGCTTCGGTATCGACCTTGACAACGTCGAATTCCGTCTCTTCAGCAATCTGCTCAAGCAGTGGTGCCATTGCGCGGCACGGCGGGCACCACGGTGCCCAAAAGTCGACCAGCACTGGCCGCTCGCTCTGAAGAGCATGCTCCTCAAATTCTTGCTTGGTAGTGGTATTGTATAGTGCCATAGTTATTTCTCCTTATGAATTAAGTTATCGTGATGACAGGGGTGGCATGTGCCAGTAATGATGAGCGGCCCATCGACAAGGCAGTCTGCTACCTGCCGTGCAAGCTCATGCCGCAGCGCTGGCGCGATGGTGATATCGTGCAGGCCGTCGCAGGAGCTGCAGACAAAGTGGTCATGCGGCACAGGATTGCTATCGTAGCGCAGGCAGCCATGCTCCGTTGCTGGTGCAAGACCAATCACCCCATCCGCCTGCAACCGCTGGGTAATGCGATGCACGGTGGTCGCACTGACACGGGGGTAGTCGTGGCGTAGCGCGGCCGCAATCTCGGCGTTGGTAGCATGCTGCAGCTGGCGAAGAATCACGATCACTCGATCGGTGTATTTCGTCGTCCGGCGTTGCACTACTTGCTCCATGCAGTTATTGTAATTCATTTACAATAAAAAGACAATGCTTTTCTTCGATTATTTTCCAAACCCTATCTGCTCAGTGCGAGCGCCCTTTGCTTCTAGTGTTCGTTTTGAGAAGCCAATCCACTCAAAGAAATATCACCTCGTATACTACTAGCATAGGGCTTCAAAGCCTGAGGTATGAAACTTTTGCAATAGATACTACACCCAAGTCATATTGGTTATGCTATACTAATGACATGACAACACATCCAACTCCCCTGCACGAATTACTGAAACTGACCGGCAAGACGGTACTCATCACTGGTGCTGCGATGGGCATTGGCAAGGCGATCGCATGGCGCTATGCCGAGGCTGGTGCCACCCTCCAGCTCGTTGATCGCGATGCCGACGCATTGCAGCAGACCGCTACTGAGCTGCGCGAGCAATTTGACGCTGCCGTCACAACGTACATCGTCGACCTCTCCGATAATGGTGCTATCACCGCGCTGTGGCGCGATATCACCCCAACGCCAGACATCCTCATCAACAACGCTGGTATTTTCGCGCCAGTCAAGCTCGCTAATATCAACCAGGCAACCTTCGACAAAACAATGCAGATCAATACTCGGGCAGTGCTCACTATGTGCCAAGAAATGATCGCCCGGCGCACATCGCCAGGCACTATCATCAACATCAGCTCCATTGAAGCCCTCAAAGGCATGACCTACGATATGACGCTCTACGCCATGAGCAAAGCCAGCGTCCTTGCGCTGAGCCGAGGGCTCGTCAAAGACTTTGGGCGGAGCGGCTGGAGAGTCAATACTATTTTGCCAGGCGGTATCAGCACGCCAGGTGCTCAGAAGATGGGGCTTACGGCGCTCAAGAAGCTCGATTTCTCCATCATTAAGACCGGCCTCACCTATAACCTCCGCCTCCCTGCCAAGAATCTGGGCCAGCCCGACGACGTTGCTTGCACTGCACTGTGGCTTGGTACGCCAATGAGCCAGTATGTTAATGGAGCGGAAATTGTGGTGGATGGCGGATTCCTCGCGGTGTAGTGGTGTAGTAGCTGCATAATTACGACCGGCATAGCATAAGAAACCAGCCTCTCATGACTGGTTTCTTTTACGATTGATCACTCTTGTAAGTGTTGTGTTACTTGAAGATCACCCGCTAAGTGTTATGCTGCATTATCGTCGCCACCCTGCTCGGCAGCAACGTCTTCAGCATCCGCGTTTTCGGCGGTACCAGCGGCGGCCTCATTAGCAGCAGCAAGAGCACTTGGCTCGTAGGCACTCGCAATGACGAGATCCTTCACCGTCACGTCATCATCGGCAGTACCTTCACGACCATCGTCGTGTTCGACTAGTTCAACACCCTCAGGTAGTGTAATATCGCCCACTGTCACGCGGTCACCCTCACTGGCTAGACCAAGCACCGAAACATCAAGCGTTTCAGGTAAATCCATCGGCAAGGCCTTCACCTCAACCTTCTCAATTGCTTGCAGTACGACCAGTCCATTCTTCTCAGCCTCAGACTCACCCATACCAATAAGGCGCACTGGCACCTCTGCCGTAACCGGCTCGTCTGCGCGTACCGCATGTAGAGCAATGTGGCGAATCACACCCACTCGCGTTGGGTCGTAATCGATACTTTTGATAAGCGCAATGCGCCGCTTAACCCCTGTCAAATGAATTGGTGTGTGGCGGCCAGCTGCGGCCACAACCTTTGCCACTTCACCGCTCGGTGCTTGCACATCAGCAGCCTCCATACCAGCACCGTACACCACCGCTGGCGTTATGCCTTGGCGGCGCAATTGACGAACTTTCTTGCCATGAATTGATCGTGTCTCGATCCTTAGTGTTATCTTATCTCCCATAGTTCTCCTTTCGGATATGTTTCCGGAGTTAAGTAATATTGCCTCTTTAGTATAGCATTTTTGTGCCAGGTGGGCCAAAAGCAGCAAAGAACTCCCTTCCCCAAGCAAAGTATGGTATACTAAAGCGCAATGGAATCACTTATACATGCAATTACTGGCCTCGGCATTGCCGCGGTTTTACTTGTAGTCTATGCAGAGTCTGGCCTCTTGATCGGCTTTGTCTTACCAGGGGACAGCCTCCTCTTTACGGCAGGCTATATGGTAAATCAAGAGATCCTTCGCCTGTTTGGCCACCCACTCAATATTCACCTCTTCGTTGCAGCGATCGCTCTTATGGCAATCCTGGGTGATAGCACTGGCTATGCCTTTGGCCACAAAGTCGGGCGCAAGCTTTTTCTCAAGCCCAACTCACGCTTTTTTAAGAAAAAATATCTCGAGCAGGCCGAGCAATTCTACCAAAAGCATGGCTCACTCACGATTGTGCTGGCACGCTTTGTGCCCATCGTGCGCACCTTTGCCCCAATTGTGGCTGGCGCGAGCAGGATGCACTACAATACGTTCCTCTTGTTTAACATCGTCGGTGGTGCGCTATGGGCCGCCATATTCACCTATCTTGGCTACTTTGCAGGCGAAATCCTTACTGGGGCTGGGGTTAATATTGAGGTCGCCGCAATTATTATCATCCTCATCTCTGTAGCGCCGATGGCTATCCATGCGCTCAAACAAAAATCGACTCGTGATAAGCTCAAATATCAGCTCTCTGTGCTGTTCAGTAAAGGCAAGCGAACAAAGAAATAACCTTTAGTGCATTTTTATTTAGCACACTATTTGTGTAAAAAGTCAGCGTATGAGTAGCTGGCTTTTTTATTTTGTCTTGTTCGACTATCCGAGATTTTTGCCCTATACCTCTTATCTGGCAGCCGGCGGTTCATCACCATACATCTGACGAATCTGCTTTTCGTACTCTGCAAATGGCGGCAGACCCATCGCCGCACGGCGCTCATCAAGCCGCTCAGTATCTTGGACTGGATAGAGACGAAGGGTTTTACCCCGCCCCTGAAACTGCGAGCCATATATCTGTGGCCGACCACGCAGCAAACACACCCGATCCTCGAGAAAGGCGATATCGCGCAGCGCAACCTCGCCATGTGGCGCTGCTTTCATCAGCTCAAGGCAGTGCTCCATAAAGTCGATATCTGGCGAATGCTGCAGTAGCAACCATGCCGCGGCCGAAGCCTTACTGCCCACCATACGTATTGTTGGCCAGCCAATTGCCGCCACAATCGTACGCAAAAATTCAGTCGAGTCAGCATCGAGCGATGCATCCCACACCCCGCCACCAGCCAAGTACTGCTGGCGCATCGCTTGATCGCACTGGGCATAGCGGAGGATGGCAGTGCGATATGATTGCCCATCAGGTTGTGGCTGTTTTGATTTCATGATGGATATTAGCCCAAGAGCGGCCGCAAATACTTCCCTGTAAACGACGCTGGGTTATGCGCGACTTCCTCAGGTGTACCACTGGCGATGACGGTACCGCCGCCCTGCCCGCCTTCGGGGCCCATGTCGATGATATGGTCGGCGCACTTGATAACCTCAAGATTATGCTCAATGATAACCATACTATTGCCGCCCACTACAAGGCGTTGGAGAATTTCGAGTAGCTTCTTGACGTCGGCCGTGTGCAGCCCGGTGGTCGGCTCATCGAGAATATAGAGTGTCTTGCCAGTCGTGCGCCGGCTTAGCTCGGTAGCAAGTTTGATACGCTGCGCCTCCCCCCCACTAAAGGTCGTGGCGGGCTGGCCGAGCTTGATATAGCCAAGGCCCACTTCGTTGATTGTCGTCAACTTGCGAGCTATCGCAGGAATGTTAGCAAAGAACTCACAGGCTTGCTCGACCGTCATATCCAGGACGTCGCTAATCGTCTTACCTTTGTAGGTGATCTCAAGCGCCTCACGATTATAGCGCTTGCCATGACATTCGGGGCATTGGATGTAGACATCGGGCAAGAAATGCATCTCTATCTTAATAACGCCATCGCCCTGGCAGTGCTCGCAGCGCCCACCTTTAACATTAAAGCTAAAGCGCCCTGGCTTGTAGCCGCGGATATTTGCCTCGGGTGTGCCCGCAAAAAGCTCGCGAATCTGTGTAAAGACACCGGTATAGGTAGCAGGGTTGGAGCGCGGGGTGCGGCCAATTGCCGACTGGTCGATGACAATTGCTTTATCGAGCTGCTCCACTCCATCGATTGCATCGTGCGCACCTGGCACTGCTTGGGCGCGGTGTAAACGGGCAGTGAGCTCGTTGGCGAGAATGCTATTGACGAGCGTCGACTTGCCACTACCGCTCACCCCTGTCACTAGCGTGAGGACACCAAGCGGGATAGTGACGTCGATATTCTTGAGATTATTCTCGCGCGCTCCGCGGATTATTAGTGCACGGCCCTGCTCAATCGGACGACGCTGGGCTGGCACTGGGATCTTCTCCGCACCAGACAGATATCGACCAGTGATGCTTTGTGGCATGCGTGCTACCTCTGCTGGCGTGCCGTATGCCACGATCTCCCCACCGTGCACGCCAGCACCCGGCCCAACATCCACCAGATAGTCAGCCGCCGCAATCGTATCTTCGTCGTGCTCTACCACAAGCACGGTATTGCCTAGGTCGCGTAGATTCTTGAGCGTCTGGATGAGGCGATCGTTATCACGCTGGTGGAGGCCAATCGATGGCTCATCCAGCACATACAACACCCCCTGCAGGCCACTACCAATCTGCGTCGCGAGACGGATGCGCTGCGCCTCACCACCACTGAGCGTGTTCGCTGCTCGCCCTAGCTCGAGGTAGCTGAGTCCAACATTGTTCATAAAGCCCAGCCGCGCCATGATCTCTTTGACAACAAGCTTAACGATGTGCTGCTGTTCTGCACTAAATTCCAGCTGGCCTATCATATCCAGCGCATTGGCGACGTCGAGATTGCAAATATCCATAATGGAGAGGCCATTGACCGTCACTGCCAGCACCACTGGCTTGAGCCGTGCACCCTTGCAGGCCGTACACTTGCGCTCCCGCATGAAGCGCTCGATATCTTTGCGCATAAACTCACTATCGGTCTCGCGATGGCGACGCTCGAGGTTAGGGATGACCCCCTCGTAGGTCGAGTCATAATAGCGATTACCACTGAGATGAATGCGATACTTTTGCTTACCTGTGCCATAGAGCACCTTCTGCACGGCATCATCACTCAGCTCCTTGACGGGCACGTGCAGACTAAAGCCGTGCTCCTCAGCCACCGCGGCGAGACGCTTCATGTACCACGCTTCGGCATTGAAGCGGTTGAAGGGGCGGATTGCTCCCTCGGCAATCGTCAGATTGGGGTTAAGGATGAGCTCCGGGTCAACCTCCAGACGTGTACCGAGGCCCGTGCAAACCGGACACGCTCCCTGCGGCGCGTTGAAGCTAAAGAGCCGCGGCTCAAGCTCAGGGATATCCTCGCCTGAGTGATCCATACAGGCATAGCGCTGACTATACGTCGTGATCTCCCCGCTCGTGGCGTCTAACACCTGCACGACCCCATTCGCAAGCTCCAGCGCTTGCTCAACCGACTGCGAGATGCGACTCACCATCGTCGGTGTCATCACAACACGATCGACCACCAGCTCAATATCATGCTTATAGCTCTTCTGTAGCTCTGGGAACTCATCGAGTGCATACACCACGCCATCTACCCGAGCCCGCGCAAAGCCACTGCGCATGTACTGCTCGGGGATGTGGGCAAATTCCCCTTTCTTTTGGCTCACGATCGGTGCCAATAACATAAGCTTGCTCCCCTCAGGAAGCTTCATAATTTCGTCGATAATAGACTGAGCTGTCCGGCGCTGGACAGGCTTGCCACAGCGCGTACCATCGGGCATAAGAGCTGGGCAATGCGGCACCCCCACCCGAGCAAAGAGCAGGCGCAAATAATCGTAGATCTCCGTCACTGTAGCGACAGTGGAGCGCGGGTTGCGGCTCGTCGACTTTTGGTCGATGCTAATACTGGGGCTCAGGCCATCAATGGAGTCGACGTCGGGCTTATCCATAATGCCAAGGAACTGCCGCGCGTAGCTGCTCAAGCTCTCCACATAGCGGCGTTGCCCCTCAGCGTAGATCGTGTCAAAGACAAGGCTCGACTTACCACTACCACTCAGGCCCGTCACCACCACAAACTGATCGCGTGGAATGGTCACACTGACATCTTTGAGGTTATTCTGGCGCGCCCCAACAATCCGTATCTGCTCCGACATATCGTCTTATTGTAGCATGTATACTGGCGAGATACTAGATTTGTGCAAGAGGCCAACTGAGCCTCCCCGCATCTTTTAGGGTGCTACACTCGCGATGTAGGCCGCTCCTTCTTTAGTCGGCTTGCCGCGACATAGGAGGCGAGGCCACACCAATACAATGGCATAATACTATAGATAATCCATGCCTCAGATGCTTTACCAAAGAGCTGCAGCGCAAGAGCCGACTCTGAAGCGGCAAGTATTGTCCCATTACAACTGCCCACGCTCCAACGCAGCCGATAGTCTGTCAGAGCTGCCGCTGCCCCACTCGTCATCAGCACCATAAGTACAGCAGCATACACTTTTATTGCTCCAGCAAGGAGCGGGCTTTCTACACGCGGCAACACATTGTACAGTGTCGAATATACCATTATTGCATTACCCATGAAGGTAGCTAGCAGCAATGCCCAATTTATGCGCCTGGCAGCTCCCTTCGCAAGGGCAAAGATGAGACGCCACAAATTTATAACACAGAGCACCAGATACGCCAGCAAAGACACCCCCAGCCCAACGATGAGATGCGAGAAGGGCAAGAACGCCACCAGCGAGTCAGCCACAGCAAACAGCACAAGCGCTACGAGAAGAAGCCACGTTGTTGGCTGCCGCCGATCGCTATAGCGCCAAACTGCAAGAAAAATCATCATCATCGTGAGTGGGCCCATTGCTTTTTGCAACCACCACCACTGGTCCGCCGGGGCAAACTGCAGCAGCTGCCACACCACCGCGCAGAGAAACGCTGGCCAGAGAGCCCTCAAGAGTTTCGTTAGTTTCATCGTTAAATTCATAGAAAATATAGTAGCCCATCCTACGCACAGATTGCAAGCCAACCAGTGTATTATCCATAGCCAGATGTTTCTCACTCAATTTACCGAGCGAAATACTGAGCAATAGCCTCTTCCGCCTCCGCCCAGGTGCGGCACTCAATAGCGCGCGGATCATCAATCGTAGCGCCTGGGTGCCATGGCCGTTCGCCAAATAAAATTGCCAAGCCAAGCGGTGCATCATCTCCTGCGAGGCCACGCTCGAGGTGATATGGCGAGTCATCAATTGCAACCTCCATATTATGCTGCCGGTATGTTTCTGTCTTTGAGTTGGCCATTATCTTGATGCCGTCCTCGGTTTCGACTGGCCGCTGCGTCAAAATAACCTGTTCAAAGACGCCAGGCAAATACTTTTCGATACTCTGCTTTGTCACGTCTGCCAGGCCATAGTGCCGAGCCGATACATGACCGCCAGTCTTCGCAACGCCTCAATCGTCTCTCTGTCTGGGACTTGCATCTCCTCAAACCAATCAGGCTTCGCCATACCTGGCGTCGTCCCCAATTGCAACCCATTAAATCGCTCCTGCACTTCTTCTTGTGACACGTCCCAGGTCGATTGTGGCATATCAGGCTGAAAGTTGGTACCGTAATGCTCGTTATATGCCGCCACTAGCCCTTCAGCACAAGGGAAAACAACGTCATCGAGATCAACGGCAATGGCAGGTCTGTTGCTTTTTACGTATTCCATACATACTCCTTTATCATTCACCGGTTACAGCAGTTCAGGTCGTTCCTGCTGAGCATAGTGCTGCAATGAGCTGATATAGTGCACCGCCGCCGCAAAGGGATAGTCAGTCCGTGGCGTGATAGGCTGCTGCATAAGCTCATCTGGTGTGAGCCATTGGTAGCTACTGTGCTCCCAACTGAGGGTAATTTCTGGCGCATCGCCATCAACCAGTGTCGCATAGCACATATAGCTCAGCCGCTGGCCATCAGGGTGTGGCAGTACGTGCTCGAAGGCCACGCTCAACTGGCTCGGCGCAAAGCTAAGGCCAGTCTCTTCTTCTATTTCCCGTCTTACCGCCTCAAGTGGTGTCTCGCCAGGCTCTACTTGACCACCAGGCAGGTCGGCACCGTGCGGAAAGAGCGGATGCGTATTGCTGCGCTCAAGGACGAGAATTTTGCCAGTCGCATCAACAATGAGTGCTTTGGCTAAGAAATGGGGTTGATTGTTTTCCGGTTGGATTGCCCGAGTAAAATATATGTTTGCCATGACGTCTATTATACACAAAAGAATGGAGACTGATTGCTGCTACATCCTTTTGGTCCTACTCAGAGGGGTTAACCACCGAAACATCAATGTCTTATATTACTCTTATGAGTATACGCACCTAACGCTAAGAAAGTAGTGCTAAGCAAGTCACGTGTACCTATCAAAACTCGCGTTAGTTAGCACTCTTGCACCGAGAGTGCTAATTTGCTACTATACCAATAGGCCACGCGGCTGATGCCCAGCGCGATCGGCTACTCGTTTTTAAGTAACTCACCGGGCGCCCTGTTGCCCACACTATATAACTACAAGGAGGAATATATGCCACCAAACATGAACCAACAAGATACTAAAAAACCACTAGAACAATTTGGCACCGACCTCACCGCTCTGGCGCGTGAGGGCAAGCTTGACCCAGTGATCGGCCGGGATGAAGAAATTCGCCGCACCATGCAGATCCTCAGCCGGCGCACCAAGAATAACCCCGTACTGATCGGTGAGCCGGGCGTTGGTAAAACCGCCATCGTCGAGGCCTTGGCGCAGCGCATCGTTAAGGGGAACGTACCGGCGTCGCTGAAGGATAAGCGACTGATTAGCCTGGAGATTTCGAGCTTACTGGCGGGCGCGAGCTTCCGTGGCCAGTTCGAAGAACGCCTCAAAGGCGTGTTAAAAGAGGTTGAGGAAGCTGCCGGCGAGATCATTCTCTTCGTCGATGAAATTCACACCATGGTCGGCGCTGGCAAAGGCGAAGGTAGTATGGACGCTGGCAATATGCTCAAACCTGCCCTGGCGCGCGGTAAACTGCATATGATTGGTGCCACCACGCTGGCTGAGTACCGCCAGCATGTCGAAAAAGACGCGGCGCTGGAACGACGCTTTCAGCCAGTCTATGTTGGCGAACCGAGCTTTGATGACACCATCGCTATCTTGCGTGGCCTCAAGGAAAAGTACGAAGTCCACCACGGCGTCAAGATTGCTGATGATGCGATCGTAGCAGCAGCGCGGCTTTCCACTCGCTACTTACCTGACCGCTTTTTGCCAGATAAGGCGGTCGATCTCCTCGATGAAGCAACCAGTGCTCTCAAAATGCAGCTGGAGAGCGTGCCGATTAGTCTGGATCGGCTCAATAACCGCCGCTTGCAACTGGAGATTGAAGAGGCCGCGCTCAAAAAAGATAAATCCGACCACGCGAAAGCCCGCAAAGAGGAAATCAAACAGCAGATCGCTGACCTCCGAGCCAAAGCTGATGTCATCGACGCCAAATGGCAGCACGAAAAGGATATCCTCCAGACTGTTAACACCGCTGCCGAAAAAATGGACAGTTTGCGCTCACAACTAGAAATCGCTGAACGCGATGCGGATCTCGCTACTGCGAGCCGTATTAAATACGGGGATATGCCAGAGCTGGAGAAAAAGCTAGCGAGCGCTCGCCAGGAACTAGCGGCCATTCCACCGGCCGACCGCTTACTCCGCGAAGAAGTCACGCCCGACGATATCGCCAGTGTGGTGGCGCGCTGGACGGGTATTCCCGTAGAGCGACTGATGGAGAGTGAATCGAGTAAATTAACCAAACTTGAAGACTCAATCAGCCGCCAGGTTATTGGCCAAGACCGCGCCGTGGCTGCCGTAGCGAGCGCTATTCGTCGTTCACGCGCCGGCCTCGCCGATACCAATCGGCCGATTGGTTCCTTCCTCTTCCTTGGCCCAACTGGGGTTGGCAAAACAGAGGTAGCCCGCAGCCTGTGCCGCGAATTATTTGACGACGAGCACGCCATGATCCGCATCGATATGAGCGAATACATGGAACGTCACGCCGTAGCCCGCCTGATTGGCTCGCCGCCAGGCTACGTTGGTTACGACCAAGGTGGCCAATTGACCGAAGCGGTGCGCCGCCGCCCCTACAGCGTGGTACTATTTGATGAAATCGAGAAGGCCCACCCCGACGTTTTTAATGTGCTCTTACAGGTATTAGACGATGGTCGTCTGACTGATGGCCAAGGCCGGACGATCGACTTTAGTAACACCATTATCATCATGACGAGCAATGTTGGCTCGCAGATGATTATGGACTTTGCTGGTGATGACCTTTCTGCGCTGGATAATAAAATGCGTGAGGTACTACGTCAGCATTTCCGTCCAGAATTCCTCAACCGCATCGACGATATCGTGATCTTCGACCGTATTCACGAGCAAGCCATGCGGGCCATTGTTGACGTGCAGCTGGAGCGCGTTGCCCGCCAAGTCAAAGACAGCCGCGATATCACACTGACGTTTGACGAGAGCATCCGCGACATGCTCGCCCGGGATGGCTACGACCCGAGCTTCGGTGCTCGGCCGCTCAAGCGCTTGGTGCAAAAGCGCATCCTTGATCCGCTAGCACTCGAGCTGATCGATGGGCGTATTCACGAAGGTATGACGGTGGTAGCGAAGGCAGCTGACGGGCGAGTCACCTTTAGCCCGCAAGTATCCGAGTAGCTTTTACTCACCAAAGATGCTATAGTAGCACGATAACCATTAATTAAGGAGACAATGACACTATGACTATACTTGTATGGCTTATCATCGGTGGTGTGGCCGGCTGGCTGGCATCTAAGGTGGTAAACCAAGGTAAGGGCTCAGGCCCGCTCACCAACATCATCGTTGGTATCATCGGCGCAATGCTGGGTGGCTGGCTCGTCAGCCTGATGGGTGGCGACGCCAATGTGCTGACTGGCTTTAACTTCGCCAGCCTGCTGACCGCCTTCTTTGGCGCAGTTGTGCTGCTGGTTATCCTCAAGCTTATCAAAAAATAAGCTCAGGCCCGGCCAACTTCAACACAAAACACCCCAGGGGATGGCTGGGGTGTTTTATATGGGATAAGTTAGGCTACGCAAAAGTCTTTGTAAGACTTACTCAAGAGAAGCAACTGCTTGCTGCCACCGCTGTATATACTCTGGATGCTGCGCTGAGAGGAGCTGGCCGCGGCGCAGTACCGCCTGGCATTGCTCGCTGGTCACATCTTCTGCTGCCAGCGCCGCACGCAGCACCGCACTGACAAATTCTGGCTTTTCCTCTGCCCTGCCTTCATCAAAGGTAAGACGCTCGAGCGCCATAAACCCTTCACACAGCAGCTGAGCTGGCTGTGCGGCCGTTATGCGCTGTTGCATAGCTGGGTCGATCATATCGGTGAGATGGTAGTAGTTCCAGCCGAGCGTTGCACCATAGCGCCGCTGCCAATAAGCACGCTTTTCGTCATCATGCGCAATTGCTTCAGGGTGTGTTTGCAGCTCACTCAGCCCAGCTAGGCGAAACGCCAGATAGTGCTCTAGAGCTTGGCGCTTGATATTATCCGGAATATCATCAGACTGACGCCAAAAGGCAATTTCGTAGCCCTCATCTGCTTCACAATCAGTGATTAACTCACCGTGCACGCGGCTAATCGGTGTAGGGTATTGCTGGACTCGCTGCTCGATAATCGCAATGCGGTCAGCCAGCGGCAGCTCACGCACCGAAGCAACGATGTCTTTCTTCGTCCCTTGTACCGTAACCGCCTCCTGGCAGGCAAATGCTTGCATTGTTGTCGCTACATGCTGCGGCATATGCCCACCAAATATCACATTGATACGCGGCGCACCTTCTGGCTCAGGTTGCTCATTCCACTCATCACCCACGAGATCGAAGCGCTTGCCCGCTGCCACACCCTTAGCCCGCAGAAGTGGCGCGCTCGAGTCTTGGGTGAGCGACATAAGGAAATCGCGCAGCTGTGCGGAGGTAACATCACCGCGCAAAGCAAATGATTGTGCACTTACGTTGTGGTCGTGATCGCAATGATTATGACTGTGATGATGGTCATGACAGCGGCTGCCGCACACCTGGGCAACTGCTCGCTGGCCAAGGTGGAGTTGCCGCTCTACACCGCGCAACCTCGCCAGCACCTCTGCATAGTCTGTACTACCCGGGCGAATGAGCTCAACAGCTACCTCAGGTGGCAAGGCAGGTAATTGCTCGAGCACAGAATCGATCACTGTGAGTGCTGCTCTATCATTTGGAGTGTGCGTTATACCAACAATGTCTGCCACCGCCAATTGGCTCGGTAGCACTTGATAATGCATGTCGCGTGATGCTGTTCGTGCGTTAACCAAGGCAAGGGCCGAGAAATCATAGCCACTTGAGCTTACCACCTCAGCGATCTCCGTCCCTGGCGCAATCCCGGTTGGCTCAATAAAGAGCATGTCTACCCCAGCATCGCGCACACGGTCGAGCGCCGCCTGGAACTGCGTCGCATCCGAGCAGCCAATACAGCCTGCCGTGAGCGGAATAATCTGCTCACTACGATTAGCTGGGTGCTGAGCAATCCGCCTCGCGTCCACATTGTCCTGACCGACATCATTTACCACGACTGCGTAGCTTGTATCGAGCGGTACACGTTCGATCAGCTGATTGAGCGTTGTCGTTTTACCTGCACCGAGCGGCCCAAGCACCCCAAGCACTTCAAGCGAAAGATCATTCGATGGTGTCTGTTTATATTTTTCCATTGTTTCTCCTTATGGTTATTCTTATTATGTGTTAGTAACCCCCGCAACACGACTCTTTATAATGCCGTACCACGAGTATTGCAGGTTTATTACAGAGCAAAGAGCCAAAAGCCACACGTCCAGCCAACTACGCACCAAGATGTGGGAACTGTCCATACGGCAAGAGGGCTATCTCGCGCACATTGCACTGCGCAGTGATGACATGCTTCACCGCATCACCGATTTGCTCAGCTGTAAAGAGTGGATACGTCTCTGGCGTCTTGTCATAGCCAAGGTCGCGCGTGACGCGGATCGCCTCATCCATCGTGTAGTCGTTGTCAAAAAATCCAGTGTCGGTACTGCCTGGCATAATCTCAGTGATAAAAATATTCTCTGGCGTAAGATCGAGGGCTATCGAGCGCAGCAAGCCATGGCCAGCCGCTTTCTGGGCTACATCCAGGCCAAGATGAGCCTTGGCGCGCACTGCTGCCGCAGCCGTGATACTCATAACCTTGGTGTATGGTTGGCGGGCAAATACTCCGTACTGACGCAGTGCCTGCAACAGTTTGACCAATGTGACGCAATTATTTTCTACCAAATCAGGGATAGCCGCCGCCTCCATATCCCAGGTATGGGCAAGGAGACTATTGTGCGGCAATGCCGCCTTGGTATCTGATGCCCCGCCATAGTGTACAACGTAGAGTGGTACATCCAGCTCTTGCTGGAGAGCTGCTGCCTGGCTCGCGGTCCGCTCGATGTCAGCTGCGCGGCGCAGGTCAGCTGGGATAAAACGGTTGGTTGGTAGGCCGCACGTCTCGGCAAAGATTGCCGCATCATCTGGTTGGTATCCTACAACCAAAAGCTCATACTGCCCAGCGAGCTGCTTCACAACGCCAGCGGCAGCGTTCATTTTATAGTGCTGCCCTTGATAGGTCAGATACTCGATTTGTCCAAACTGCGAGGTAAAGTGCCGTTTGGCTGGAGTCACTTTTGCGCCAGTGATCATAATAAGTGGTTGTTGTGTCATGGGTCGTATGATATGAGAGATTCTTAGGTTATTGCAAATTTGTTGCAATAAGTGTTACACTATTGCTCATATGGATGATTCGCTCGAGCTATTTGCCACTATCTTGCGCCAGCGTCATTACCGCGTAACTGCTGTGCGGCGGGCAGTGTTTTGTGCTCTCTACCAGCACGGGCCATGCACGATGCGCCAGCTTGCCGAGTACACTACTGTGGCCGATCGCGTGAGTGTGTACCGCTGCGTGGAGCTGTTTGAGCAGCTTGGCATTGCCCAGCGACTACCGATTGGCTGGAAATACCAGCTCGAGCTGACTGATGTCTTTATTCGTCATCATCACCACGCGACGTGCCGCCGCTGTGGGCGGGTGATTGATATTGCCGAGAATGAGGAGATCGAGCGGCTAATCGCGGCAATCGCTCAAGCTCATCACCTCGCCGAGCCCTCGCACACGTTCGAGATTCAAGGGATTTGCCCACGCTGCCAGCGTCTTCGACAGGCTAACTAATATCTACGCTCTCGCAATTAAGCGTCTTATCGTTATATAACGCTTCTTCTGTTCAATCCACAAAGCTGCCCACCAATTTTTGTGGTTCTCTTCCCCGCCGCTTTCTCCTCAGAGACGTTACAAGAGTCGGCATTCACTGACGAATGACTGCTCAGGTTCAAAGCTAAAAGCTTGTTATGATAACCAAGCTTCTTACCTACTCGAATGAAATGGTAGAGAACTAATGGAAAGAAAAGAGATTCTTAACACTTGGGCTTTTCTACTCACCCACTGGCATCACTGCCTCAAGCCACAGCTGCAGCTCCTGCAATATAAACTCATCTGCCGTACCTGCCTTGGCCAAGCGCTGCAACGACGCCATAAAGCTCGGCAGCTGGGCCTGCAGGTGGGTGCTCCGCCATTGCTCCCACTGGGCTTGCTCATTATCACTGAGGCTCTGCGGGAAGCTACGTGCCTTATAGTGGAGTAGCAGCTCAGGCAGACGCTCATCACGAAAGGCTGGGTGGAAGTCTGCCAGTGCCTTGGCATCGGCACTGCGCACTGCAGCAATGTGCGTCTTGTCTGCGTCCGAGACGAAGCTGTCGTAGAGCTGCCCTTCGGGGTCGGTCGATTTTTTGTACTCACGCTTTTTTTCGTAGAGTGTGCGGAGCTTCTCAGCAAAGTCGGGATGGTGGAGAAGGGTGTCGCGGTGGTGCGCCACAGTGGCCGCCTCGAGATGGATCTTACTCCAGCCATCGCCCTGCTCTAGCACACCAAGTGGTGCAACGGCTGGGCAACGGTTGTATTGCAATGGTTTGACAGGTAGCGCCACAAAGCCATCGGCTTGGCGCTCCTCCCAGGTAGCAAAGATTTTCTTAGCAAGTTCCTGCCGGCTTAGGTTCACAAACGGCGTTGGGTCGTAGCGCAGATCATAGACCAAGACATTGCTATTGGGTGCTGGCGCTAGCGGAAAAGCGACGGTCGTCTTGGCATGTTGTTTGTCGTAGCGGCCACTGGTATAGACGAAGGGCTGCTTCGTCTCGAGATTGACCAGCCGCTGCACTGCCCTCTTGTCACGCATTGCAAGGAGATAGTCAAACAGCTGAGGCTGAGCACGCTTCACTAGCTTCGTTACTTCTATCAGAGCTGCCACATCAGCAAAGGCATCGTGTGCATTGTCGTGTGCAATGCCATTAGCTTTAGTAATGAGCTCTAGGCGGTTGGTGGGCTGGCCATTTGCATCCATCGGCCACTCAATGCCATCTGGCCGCAGCGCCCGCGTCAGCCGCACCACATCGAGCATATCCCAGCGGCTCCGCTCATCCTTCCAGCTCCACTCGTATGGATCATAAAAGTTCCGCCATAGCAGATGGCGGATAAACTCATCGTCAAAGCGCACATTGTTGAACCCCACAGCGATCGTCCCTGGTGTGAAGATCTCCTCGCTCACCATCCGCGCACACTCTGCCTCGCTATAGCCCTCCTCTAGCGTCTTCTGCGGCGTGATGCCAGTCACCATCAGGGCATCAGGGCTTGGCAGAGTATCGTCGCTGAGCGTCACGAGAAAGTTATACGGCTCACCAATTGGTTGCAAATCCATATCTGTCCGCTGCCCAGCAAACTGCATGATCCGATCCGTCTGCGCCCGGAAGCCACTCGTCTCAAGGTCGTAGAAAAAGAATGTTTGTGCCATAGGTATAGTATAGCAAATTACACTTATTGTGCTCGATTATGGTCTTATATGGTTCATCTTCGCACTATTGCTCTATTTATTACCATATTTTGCCACTATGTGCTACAGTAAAGGCATGAGAAAAAACAACAACCTCCCTCCCCAAGACAATAGTGACCCACGCGACTTACCGCATAATGAGCCGTCGCATGAGGGCCAGCTGCCCAAACAACTCATTACAAGCATCACCAAGCTGGTCGACCGCGCACCGGTTATCAAAGAGTATGCCGATAAAGTGCGGAAGAAAAAACCAGACATGGTCGATAGTCCAGCAACTAAAGTAAAAGAAATAGCCGCTTACAGCGTAGGCCCACAAAATCTTGATAATATGGTGGCATATATTGATTATTATGATGCCCCTTTTGAGGATGATATTGGCAACATCAAATCATTACTCAGCGCACAGGGTAAAGATCTCTACGAAGAATTTGATGCACAGCTGCAGACTGTACGCGACCAGCTTGATGTCCTTGTAAGAGAAACAGAAGATGGAGATGGAGATGATGTATTGTCGACTAATGATGAGACAACTCATACAAACCAAGCGACTGATCTAGATACAGAGTCTACTGAGGCGGCAGCATCAGACGATAGCAACGATACTACATTTGCTACATTTCTTAGTGATGCGCAGAAGTGCTGCAGCGATGCCGATATCAACTTCAAGGAGTTCGATGCTCACGGAACTGGCCATGATAATGTCGATACACTTGGCTACCATACTGACGCGCTCCGCACTCTATTCAATGAATTAAAAGAAAAAGCCGACCAATGGCGTTACCATGAGAAAAATGAGGAAGACCCGAGCCACGAAGAATACGAGGAAGCATTTGCCCAGCAGCTGCAGCGCGAAATGCAGGAGATGCTCAGCAGTATGTTGGTGTCTCTCAACAAGATTGCCGACATAGCCGATATAATGCATGCTAAAGCAGAGAGTGCAGAGCAATCAATCAATAGCCTCGGTACCGCACTCGAGGTATTCCACTATACCCACAATAGCGGAGCAGCAGCCAACGATGATGATATTACAACATAGGAAGCTGCTGCTTTATAGCAAATATACCACCTCACACAGAGGTGGTATATTATATGATTGATTAATGTATTTTATTGCTCCACCAGCGGAAATGGCTGACTATCGCCAATCTGCACAATACTGTCTCCCTCCGCTCCTTGACGGATGAGCTCGTGCGTGACACCAAGGCGCTTCATAATGTCGCGTAGGCGATTAACTGCCTCAAACTGGGCGAAGTTCGTGCGACGAGCAAATTTCTCGAGCTTTTGGCCAGACACAGCAAAGACCTGCGGCATCTCGCCATTCTCTCGTGGGTTAGTGAGACCGCTCTCTACTGCCACCTCGACGCACTGCTGCGCCGCGTAACCCTGCAGTTGCTGCACTACCCAGGCATCAGCCTTGGCTTGGCTACCGAGTGTAATGGTCGCAAGCTCTTCACCATCAGCAAAATCATCATCCTCTTCGGCTACCGCCTCGGCTGCCCGTGCCGCTGTTACTATCTGGCGCAAAGCTCGCAGCACATCAACGATCCCCTGATGTGCAATCGAGGAAATTGCAAAAATAAGCGTTGCTTTGTCAACTACCTGACGCAAGCTATCTATCTGCATCTGAATGATATCGTCATCGAGCCCATCACACTTCGTTAGCACCACGACCTCTGGTCGCTGAGCGAGCTCTGTGCTGTATTGCTGCAGCTCGTGACGAATCGCTTGGTAGCGCTCGGCTACATCATTGCTATACACATCAACAAGATGGAGGAGCACAGCCGTCCGCTCGACGTGCCGCAAGAAGGCATCGCCCAGACCCTTGCCTTCGCTCGCCCCCTCAATCAGGCCAGGAATGTCGGCAATCAGGACTGAACCATCATCAATATCGGCCACACCAAGGTTAGGTGTGAGTGTGGTAAATTCATAATTTGCAATCTCCGGGCGAGCATTACTCACCACGCTAAGGAAGGTTGATTTACCAGCATTAGGAAAACCTACCAAACCAACATCAGCCAGTAACTTCAGTTCCAGTTCCGCCTCAAAACTCTCCCCTGCTTCGCCCAGCTCGGCCATGCGCGGCGTTTGGCGCACACTAGATTTAAAATGCGCATTACCAAAGCCACCATCGCCACCTTTGGCAATGACGGCCTCTTGCCCTGCCTCAGCGAGATCGGCGATTACCACACCATCTCGCTTCACTAGTGTCCCTACTGGCACTTTGACAATAAGCGGCTTACCAGATCGGCCCGCCATCTTCTTCTTGCCACCCGCAACGCCGGGCTCTGCCTTGAGCTCTGGCTTGTAGCGAAACTTAAGCAAGGTATTGAGCTGCTCTGTTGCAACAAATACAATATCACCACCACGACCCCCATCTCCGCCATCGGGTCCACCTTTGTCTACGTATATTTCATGTCGAAAGCTTACTGCGCCATCGCCACCGCGACCCGCTACTACTGTTACCTTTGCTGTATCTACAAACATATACTATTAAGTATACCAAAAACACCTCTGCGACAACAGGGGTGTTTGATAGGCTTATTGCGTGGTATTAGTAGATGTACTGGTAGCGACCACCGACTGCTTCGTTCCATGGGATGTTGCCAAAGCCAACGCGGTTGAATCCACCACCCCAGCGAAAGCCGTTCATCTCGCTAACGGTGACCGAAACACCAGGGTTAACACTCTCGACGATGGCAACGTGGCCATACCCACCACCATTTTGCATTACTGCACCAACGGCTGGCGTTGTGCCGACACCGTAGCCAGATGCGCGAGCGAAGCTAGCCCAGGTAGCAGCATTACCCCACTGGCGGCCGATTGGCCGGCCAAGCTCAAGACGACGCTCGTAGGCATAGAAGGTACAGTTGCCCCAGGCATAGCCACCGCCGTCACCACCACCTGTCCAGGCATGAGCTGTGCCCGCAGCGCCACCGTAAGCACCGGTGCCGTTGTAGCTATTTGTGCCAGTTGCGCTGGTTGCGCGCGCAGCAGCACCCGAGCGTGGCGCTACGTAGCCTGGCTGCTCCTCTGTTGGCAATGAGCCATCAGGGATGATAAGCTGCGAACCCTTAGCAGGGGTAGAAGTCAGCTCAAGATCGTTGTAGAGAGTGAGCTGGTTCTTATCTGCTTTGTATTTAGCGGCAATGCTATCAAGCGTATCACCATCCTTAACAGTGTAGAGGATGCCATTAACTGGCAAGATTGTCAGCTCTTTGCCTGGCTCAAGCGCATCACTGGTGAGCTTGTTAACCCATTTGATAGTCTGTGTGCTAATTTTGAACTTATCAGCAAGGCTTGGCACGCTATCGCCAGCAACCGTGGTGTATTTCTTGATGGTACGGTTGTCGGCTGTTGGCTGAACAATCTGCGGCTTGTTAATCGTCGTGGCGCTCGTTTGAGTAAACGAGTTCTCTGCTGCAATTGACTGCGAAAGGTTGGCGACATTGTTGGTGACAGGGAGGTTTGTGCTCTCAGCAATTGATGTAGCAACATTGGTTGCAACGAGCTGATCTACCCCATCTGCCGATGGTGTTGCCGCTGTTTGGCGCGTTGCACTGACGGGCGCAGCGCTAGCTAGAGCGGTGTTCTCTGCCAAAATAGGCTGATAGCTCATGGCGACAAGTGAAAGTACTAGGACAAAAACCCCCACATAGGCCGATGTCCGTACCGGCGATAATGACTTATACAGTGGTCGCGGGCGCCGACTCCGCACGGTAATAGGCGAAAGTTCGAGTTGTGAAGCCTGCTCGGCTGCTTGTTGTTGACGAATGATCGTTCTCCTGCGCATCTATTACTAGCGCGCTGCTACCTCACTCTGTCTTTCTTCTCTTATGCAAGAGAACGGAGCACACATGTCGACCGATTTTATTATGATATTAAAAAAATTGATTTCGGTGCTCGTACGACATTTAAAGGCAGGCCATTGGTAGAGCAATTTCCCTCTCTTGCATTCCCCGTAGTATCACTCCCCGACTGGCTACCATCCATTCTACTACGCGGTTGTAGTTTAGTCAATGGTTTACAACAGTGGTGGGAGATGATATTTTGTGAAAATTGCAACAGTTTTGGCCTAGCGACGTTTATGCGCGGCATATTACTGCCAGAGCACGAAACGTAGCTCAATATTGCTAAGGAATACGCGAGAACAGGTGCAGCCTACAGCTGGGATCTATAGTTCAGAACAGAGCTTCTTACAGTGCTGCTTGATGTTAGCCTGATGCTCGGCATCGGTATTGGCGAAGTAGACATTGCCATCATCACCAGCGAGAAAGAACTCATAGCTACCAGGTGCTGGGTCGGCCACTGCTTTGAGTGCGCCAAGGCCAGGCGTGGCAATTGGCCCAGGTGGCAAGCCTGGCTTGATGCGGGTATTGTACGGCGAATCAAGATTAACGTTAGGGCTGACACCTGCGATATCCGCCCCATAGATGAAGGTCACGTCCGAGCCAAGCACCTTATTCTCGTGCAACCGCTTGTAAAAGACCTGGGCAATCTGCCGCTGGATCTGATAACAATCTTGGCTCGCACCACCACACCCCATCTCGCGCTGGATGATGGAGGCGAGGGTGATAGCTTGGTAAAGATTGAGCTTTTGAGCTGCGAATTTGTCGATCAAACCATTGTTCTGAATCTGCTCATACATATGAGCAAAAGATGCCTTGAGAGCCGCCTCTGGCCCTTGGTTGGCCGGCACAGAGTATGTATCACCAAAGATATACCCCTCGAGTGAGGTGCCAGCTGGCTTGTTGGCAAAGAGTGGGCTGTCGTACGTCTTAGCGAGTGCAGCTTTGATCGACTCCTCGCTGTAGCCAGCCCGCTTGAGCGCCGTGGTGGCATCTTGACCTTGTGGCTTATAGCGCGAATCGACAACGGTGCCACCTGGCAAAAATGTGACAACACGATTATCATGACACCCCTGCGAGAGCTTGGCCACGATCTCGGGCAACGACTGCGCAGGGCTAAATTGACATACGCCAGTATGGAGTTGATTGCGCGAGCCCGACAGGCGGGTGTAGATATCAAAGGCGCGAACATCACGAATCAGCCCCTGCTCCTTTAGTGTAGCGGCAACAGTCTTGAATGTGTCGCCCTCACCAATCGTTATCGTCTTGGTCGTGGTGTCGGTCTGGTCGACCGGCTGCAGGTTTTGATGATACCACCAGTATGCTACTGCAAGGATGAGCAACATTAGCAGCCCAATGCCACTCAGCCACCATAGCCAGCGGCGACGCCCATGACGTGGTCGCTCAGTATTGTAGCGTGGGGATTTTTTTTGAGAGCCAATCGTCCGGCCCTTTGGCGCGTCATCGGCAAAGAGCGGCGAAACGTCATCATTACCAAGCAAGCTTCCCCGCTGCGGCTCTGGCGTGGGCTGCGGCGGCTGGTCGTCATCGAAGCCATAGAAGCTGTCATCATCAAGCCCAGAAGGCAGCGCATCATCAGCAAAATCGTCAACTGAGGAGGTGGCTGGTTGCGGTTGAGACTGTGGTGCTGGTTGCTGGACTGGCACTGCGTACGTGTCGTGAGACGGCGCTGGTGCGCGGTAAGGCTGTGGCTGAGGTGCTGGTTGCGATTGTGGTTGAGGCTGAGGCCTACTCACCCACGCGTAGGGGTCATACGCCTGCTGCGGCTCAGAAGACGGTGCTGGCTGCGGCTGGATAGATTGTGTTGATTGTGGCTGTTGCTGCCCCACCATTGGGCGATGTGACTCTGAGCGGCGCATATATGGTGACGCAGATCGCCCTGAAGCACCCGCTGCAGCAACTGAGCGCCCCGAGCGTGGCGTGATGCGTTCTGCTGGTGGTGGCGACATTGGTGGGTTTGGGTCCCCTACCTGGAAGCCTCGGCCTGGCTGGCGGCGAAAATCAGTCATAGTGCGTCTCCAAATAATCTTGCAAAATAATACTGGCAGCGACAGCATCGATAGCACCCTTGCTATACGGCTTTCCTTGAGCACGAAGATACTCCTCAGCCTGTACGCTGGTGAGCGACTCATCTTGAAATGCCAAGCGCGGCGCGATATCTGTCAATTGGGTTGCAAACCGCTCAACATAGGCGGTTTGAGCTGTAGGCTCACCCGATTGATTGCGCGGATAGCCAACGACAACCACCCCAACACGCTCACTCATAATCAGCTGAGTGATCTGCTCAAGTTCACTACCATCCACTTCAATCGTATCATATGCGACGGCAATTCGCACAGATGGATCAGCAATTGCAACACCAATCCGCCGTTCGCCGACATCAAGGGCTAAGTATGTTCGTTTATTGTTCATTGAGGTCAAATACCACCTTTATCCGATTCGTGTCATTTGGCGCTGATTGCACCCAGAATGGTGAGAACGATACATCGGCCGAACTTACCCCCTCGATCTTCTCAACATGCGAGCGAATCTCAGCATAGCGCTTACCCTTGGCATAGTCTTTGAGCTCCGACTCGTCCACCTTGGGACCGATTTTGCCGTTGGTCGTGATAGTCGCATTGTAGGCATTACCATTAGCCGAAACATTAGTCACCGAGAGCTTATTGACGCCGTTGCTATGGACTTGCTGGTTGGCCTTGCCATCGATCTGCTGCTTAAAATACGCGTCAAGGAAGATGCTGGCCTCGCGCTTCTCTATCGCCGAGAGGGAGTACTCTACCGCACCAGTCAGCTGAGCTTTGCCGTCAGTTGCTTCACCACCCACCTTGACGTTCGGTTGGATGTCGCTGTCGTTTTGCTTGAAGGTATCATTCAGAATGATATAGCTGTCGCTATTAAACTGTGAGGCAAGCTCGCGCTTAGCACCATTGCTATCGAGTGAGCTATGGAGTCTATTCCTCGCCTGCTCAATATCACTGCGCTGCACTGTGGTAATCGTCTTGTCTGTGCCACCAGAAGTATCACGCGTAAAGGAGACGGAGAAGCCAGAAGGCCCCTTGGCCGAGCCCGATGCACCATTGTACTTCGTGCCACTCTCTACCGCGGTGACCTCTGTTGTGCGGCCACGCATGAGGTCGCCACCCGACGCGTTCGAGTCGAATACCACCGACGATGTCGTCTTATACTGCATACCATTTTCGGACGTGATAGTCGTCCCGGCGTCGATCGTCGCTCCATTACGTAAGACGTCAAATGAAGCCGGCGTAAAGCGCACCGTTCCCGTTGCCTTTGCACCAACATCTTCTTTGCCGGTGGCAGTGAAGTCGATCGAGATGGTTTTGCGCGTTGTCTTGGTTGTTGTCTTGATTGTCCCTTCTTGCAGGTTTGAGCCAAGCGAATCGCCAATCGTAACGCGGGTGCTGAGCGGCAGATCAGAGGTACGAGCCTTGATCGTGATGGTCGCATGTGGTGCGAAGAAAATCGCCCACACCAAGAAAACGATCAGGACAACGAGTGCCGCACCACCGATCAAGAGCTTCTTGCGCATTTTGTTGAAATCCGGTACCTTCACCTTCTTCTTGAGGTCTGAGGCAGCCGACGTATCAGCTGCTTTGTCGTCGTCATCTGGCGTCTTGCGGGCAGCCGAGCGGGTGGCAGGACGAGCCGGTACAGAAGTATCAGGCGTTACTAGCTCAGGATCTTCTGGTTCGAGCTCGCTACCATCAATGACATCTTCGTCATCGACCTCGAGCGCTGGGATCTCAGCCATTTCCGGCCGGCTTTGCAATGTCCGCGCTGTGGGGATACTTGCCGAAGCGGCCAAAGTCGAGAGTGCTTGGTTGCCAGTGATAATGACGAGCCGCTTACCTGCTTGCTCAGCAGCGCGCTGGACGAGCTTGAGATTGACAGCACTTTGCATAGCACCAATCCGCTTGGGTGGCACAAGTGCGACGATTTTTTGCGAGGAGTCCTTCACCTTGCCAATGATGGCAGTAATGTCGTCCTCAGTATCGATATAAATGACATCTTTTTGCATTTAGATCCTCAACATTTTATTCAATTTATTGCGTAGTGTTTCTGTTTCGCTTGCCCCAATCATTGTATCGTAGCCCACGCGCAGGAGGCCCATCGCAGTGATAAATGAGTGGTCGCTGACCTTGTTCGTCAGGTCGACCACACCCGAGACGTCACCGGGCTTAATATGCTGCACCACTGGCCGGCGTGTAAAGGGGAGGTCGGTATACCAATCGCGCGTCTCGAGGGCTTTCACTAGTGGCTTGAGGCTCGCTCCACCACCGCAGAGCAAGATACGATTAGGCAAGTGATCAACCGAGCTAAATTCGCTAAGAGCAAGGTCGACTCCTGCTAGCCAGACATCGAGGGTTTTATCAATTGCGGTATCAAAATGCTGCTTGAGTTCTTGTTTCATCTGCTCGTGATTAGTCGCAACCTTGAGTTTCTCGGCCTCGTTGTAGTTAATGGCGCACTCGTTGGCAATCGTATTGGTAAAGCTGCGTCCACCAATACCAAACATCCGCGTCCCTTCCACGCCACCATCATTTACTACCGCAATGTCTGTTGTACCGCCACCAACGTCGGCAAGAATAGCCGTAAATGAGCTATTCGCATCTGTACCCAGTACGCTCCGGCTCACCGCAAAGGGCTCGGCCGCCACCGCCACGAGGTCGAGCGCCAGCTCATCAGCCACGCGCTCGAGCGCACCAATGTGCACCATGGGAGCAAACGCTGTGTAGATCTGCACCGCTACATCCTTACCTTGAAAACTAATCGGATTGCTCACCTTGTAGCCATCAATGTGGATGCTGACGAGTGCGGAATTGACGAGCTTTACCTCCACATCTTGATTGCCTGTCTCGAGAGCGATCTGCCGCTGCGCCTTGATGGCAGCCCGGTCTTGCACCTTCTCGATAATGAATTCCATCTCGGTCTCATCTAGTGGTCGGTCGGGCTGTGGCCGGCGGTAGCGAATGGTATTTGTCACACCCTTTACAAGCTCACCAGCAATGCCAATCACTGCACGGCGCGCCTGCATACCAGCCTCAGACTCGGCTTGGGCCAGAGCATCTTCGCAGTTGCGCACGACTGCGGCAATGTCGGCAATCGCACCCGAGTGCATATCGCTGCGGTCTTGGTGCTTGCGCCCCACACCAATAATCTCAATCTCCTCACCATTAACCCGGGCAAGCAGCGCCTTGACGTACTCCGTCCCAATATCAAGACCAACAAGACATTCGCTAGCGCTGTTATCTGCTCGGGTAAGAAATCGATCGAAAACCATAATCATCTCTATTATATACCATATACAGGTCTGCCTGCTAGCCCTAAACGGTGATTATTGGCGAATTTATGATGAAATGATTCATTTTGCATCAAGCACTGCAAGTGTCGTTATTGAGAAACATTGCAGAAACATCATACAGTGGTAGCACCTCCTTGACAAAACAGAGGTAACCGCTGTACAATACGCTCACTATGACCAATCGCGAGCCAGTCGATGTCGTGTCTATCGGCATTTTTCCGCTTGAGAACTACGAGCCAACCGAACATACCCTGCTTGGCCGTCACCTGCACGAAACGGTTGCGGCGCTCGAGGCACACCATGCCACACCTGACGAAACAACGATAGCCTACCAAGCTCCCTTTGGGCGCTATAACGAAGGTGGTACATTAACCGTTGATCTCACAGCTGATACCACTGGCCTGACCGCTGGCCAGCTCACCTTTGCCGACCCCGATAGGCATCATTCTTTTGCACTAACACTGGCGGATAATCGGCAATATTGGTATAGCCGGACCAACCCCAGCCAGATACCTATCACCCACAATCACGTGGCACGCCTACTCGACCGCTCGCGCCCGCTTGATCATGATGACTCGGAATTATTCCGGTATTACGCAACCCACCGCGACACAACCGCTATCGACCTCCAGACTCTCCTCGATACAGCGGTCCTCCCTACGGCCGATCCTTCTCAGGTGTACCACAGTGTAAGCTACCGCAATGGTAATGGCGAGCAATCATCAAGTATGTACTTTATCTTGACTGCACGCCGAATTGGCGAATCGATACTAGGTATCTCAGCCACATGCGAAATACCTTATGTCTGCGATGGGATCGATACGCCAGTTACATGCGAGATTGAGAGCGACCAACTTGGCACTACACTCACCTGTTCTTATGAATCTAGCGAAACTGCGTCACAGCGCCGCCGCACATACGTCGAGCCAAAAGATATCGCACAGCTAAGTAACGCTATTACCCAGCTAACGGGGAGTATGATTGCTGAGCGCTGCGCTCTCCAGTAGGGTCACGCTCTCTTTTGTGCCCTTGTAGGTATATTAGCACCAACAAAGACAATACCAGCACATATGTTGCTGGTATTGTGTTGTTTATTTCTGGTTATTTGCTAGCAGCACTACCGCAAAACCGCTTTGATCCGGCGGATACCAGCTGAACTTGACTCTTCCTTAGTGATCTTGAAGCGCATACCATCTTCGGCCAAGACGCCAGTGTGCTCGACGTGCGGGCCCCCGCATACTTCGAAGCTCACGCGCTGATCACCTTCGCCGATAGAATAGACCTTGACGGTATCGCCGTAACGTTCGCCAAAGGCACCGATTGCACCGAGCTTCAGTGCTTCATCGGTTGGGTACACGGCAAAGCTCACAGGCAAGTCTGCCTCGATCCAGGCATTGACTTGGTCTTCCACTGCTTGCTTCTCCTCTGGGGTGAGCTTATCGTGGTTGAAGTCGAAGCGCAGGCGTTGAGCGGTGATGTTGCTGCCGTGCTGCTGCAAATCTGGTGCTTTCAATACCGTGCGCAGCGCCGCTCCGAGTAGGTGCGTTGCCGTGTGGTACTTGAGGTGAATTGGGTCATGACCTTCCAGCCCGCCGCTAAATTGCCCTTTGCGCGCCGTTTTGGAGCGCTGGCGCTGCTCGGCCATGTAGTTATCAAATTCTAATCGCCATTCTGGAGATAATTCAATGTTATTTTTATAAGCTTCTTCTACACTCAACTCGATTGGGAAACCATATGTATCATACAATGTAAACAAATCAACGCCATTCAGATACAAAAATGGTAACTCTATAGTATCTACTGGAGCAGCACCAAGACCTTGAATCTTCTCTTCTTTGAGTAATGTTTTCAATTTTAGACTATCAAGTTTAACATGAGCTGCAAGTCTAGTTTGCTCTTTGAGCCCCTTACGGAGCGTCTGCCGGAAGGCTTTTTCTTCCTTGACGAGCACGGCGATAATCTGTTCGCGCGCTGCTTTGACCTCTGGGAAGTCTGCCTCGTATAGGTCGGCAATCACCGGCACCACTGCCTCGAGGAAGTTCTGTTCAATGCCGAGGTCGAAGCTGTAGCGGATAGCCCGTCGTAAGAGGCGGCGCATCACATAGCCCTGCTCCTTGTTGCTTGGCACGCAGCCATCGACCGCCATGAAGCTGGCCGCTCGCAGGTGGTCGGCAATCACGCGCATACTCTCGGTGTGCGAAGCATAGCTCTTGCCGCTGAGCTGCTCGAGCTTTTCGATGATGGGCCACATCAGGCTAATCTTAAAGACATCGGGGTCGTTATTGGCCGCCGCCGCAATGCGCTCCAGGCCAGAGCCATGGTCAATATTCGGCTTATCCAGCGGGACAAACTGCCCCTCGGCTACCTTCTTGTACGCCATAAAGACATTGTTGCCGATCTCCATAAAGCGCCCACAATCACAGTTAGGGTGGCAATGCTCACCAAACTTCGGGTCGTGCTCGATGAAGTCAAACTCATAAAACATCTCGCTGTCGGGCCCGCATGGGTCACCGACTGGTGTCGTCTCGGGCCCACCGTTGCGGCTCCACCAGTTTTTGCTACCGTCGTAGTAAAAGATACGCTCACCCGGCTGGATGCCACGGGCTGCGCCGCGCTCTTCGCTGCCGATATCGGCACTCTCAGCTTCAATCCCTTTTTCGGCAAATTTCTGTCGCCACAGCTCGGCTGCTTCGGTGTCTTTGGCAATATTGTACTCAGGCGCACCAATGAAACACGTCACATACAGGCGATTTGGGTCAAGCCCCACCTCCTCGGTGAGGAATGTCCACATCCAAGTAATCTGCTCTTTCTTGAAGTAGTCGCCCAAGCTCCAGTTACCGAGCATCTCAAAGAAGGTCGTGTGGCGATTGTCGCCAATATCGTCAATGTCTTGAGCACGCAAGCACGTCTGCGAGTCGGCGATACGCTTGCCCTGTGGGTGTGTCTCACCCAGCAGATATGGGATCATCGGTTGCATGCCCGCACCAGTAAAGAGTGTCGTCGGGTCGTCGGTTAGGATGAGCGGGGCCCGCTTAATAATGGCGTGCTGCTGCTTGGCATAAAATTCGAGGTATTTGTTGCGGATATCTTGAGCATTCATAGGGGGTATTATAGCACGGACACACTGCCCCGTGCATCTTTGGTGGTGTGATTATAAAAGCTCTCCATAACGGAGTATGCTGCCACTTGAAACACTGCTATACAAAAATCGACTCATTCGAGCCGATTTTTGTACTGGTATACTGCCACTAACGCTTGAATAACTTATTGCGGTGACGCCACAGGCCAACCGCCCCGCCAACAAGAGCAACACCCGCTCCACCAAGGAGCCAGAGGTTGGCACCCGTGTCGGCAAGCGCAGCTGCTACAGGATGTGCCTGCTCGGGCGTGTGGGCTGCCGTCTTGGGTGCGGCGGCAGCTTGCGGTGGTTGCTGTGGTTGCAGCGCAGTGCGGATTGCATCAACCCGTCGCTGCAGTGCCGCCTTGGCTGCATTATCTTTGACAGTATCGACCACTGCTTGGGTTGTTGCAAGCAGTGCAAGATCTGGCTTAGCTTCGAGTGCATCAACGGCTTGCGTGGCTGTCTTTTGGCGTGCTTGATCCTCCTGGATAGCTGTAGCTATAGCAGTGGTGAGCGTCTTCGTCGCTTTGGCAAGTTCTGGCGTTGTGGTTGCTTTGAGGTTTGCGAGGCGATCTACCTCTGTCGCTGCTGCAGCAACGTCTTTATCTGCTGCAACGTAGGCTGGCGCAGCAGCAAGCTCTTGCTTGGCTTTGTCGTAGTCGGTGTGGTCGACGCGGAGGTCATCGATTGCTTGCTGAAGCTCTTGCAATGCTTTGTCGATCACAGCCTGAGGAGATGTCTCATCAGCCACCACAGCACGGGCAATAACCTGTTTGGATGTTGCCTCCGCCCTGGTGTGTGGGCTGTAGCCATCCAGCACCATCGGCTCAGCTAGCTTCGCTTCGAGCTTTTCAGTAGTTGTGATCTCTACCTCGCGCGTTACCTCTGCTTTATTGTTGGCATTATCGACCGCACGGTAAGTGATTGTGTATGTGCCTGGTTTTGGGTTTGCAAGGTCAAGGTTTTTTGCGTCGATAACCACGCCATCGCTATTAACACCTGTTCCGTCCGCCCCATCATTCGCTGCCACAGTACGCACAGCATCGGCAATCGAGCGGCCCGCTCGCGCCACGAGTTTCTCTGGCTTGGCCGGTGTAAAGACTGGTGCGGTAGTGTCAGCATCAGCATACGCCTGATGCGCCACAAGCTGCGGCCCCACAAGCCCAATACCGCCGACGACGACTGCCGCCACGGCAATAACTCTCATCCGAGAGTGAATGTGTTTTACCCTCATAATAATCCCCCTTATGGTTGTCTATAAGTATCAGTATACGAAACTGTCGTTTGGGTTGTCAACAGAATTGCTACTGAGGTTGCGATGTACTATTCTCAGTTGCGGTCATACCCTCTTGCGCATTAATCTCGGCTGTCGTTTCTGGAACAGCGCCTAGTGATCGGGTATATATGCCTTGCAGAATGCAGAATAGCCTCTCTGTTTTCACTCATTGCTAAGACAAAAAACAGCTATAAAGCCACGGGATCGACGACAATCCCTCCGCCAAGACACTCTGTCCCGCGGTAGATCACGGCTGACTGGCCAGCTGCCACGGCCCGCTCGGGGTCACTGAGGTGGAGGGTGGCTTGAGCCTGGGCTGAGTCATACTGCAACGTGCATGACCTCAGCTGGCCACGGTGGCGCAGACGGACGGTCAGCTGGTCGCTCGCCGCTGGTGCGCCATGAATCCAGTGCAAATCGCCCACCAGCACATCATGGCGCCACATCGCTTCGTCATTCATATTGCGGCTCACGTACACCACATTTGCTGCCATATCCTTACCAACGACGTAATAGGGTAAACCACCACCGACATCCAGCCCATGGCGCTGGCCTAGGGTATAAAAGATCGCACCATCGTGCCGGCCCAGCACTACCCCTGTTTGCTTGTCGATAATATCGCCCGGGCGAGTGGATATATACTGGCTGAGGAAGTCTCGCATACCAACGTTGCCAACGAAGCACACCCCCATCGACTCCTGCTTGCGCGCTGTCCAGAGATCACGCTCACTGGCCATGCGCCGCACCTGCTGCTTGGTATAGCCACCAAGCGGGAAGAGTGTGTGCTGGAGTGCGTCACTTGTCACGCGGTAGAGGAAGTAGGTCTGGTCTTTAGCTGCGTCGGCCGCACGGTAGAGGTGATCAGGCTGGAATGAATGTTCTTGACTAGTCGCTGCGCTGTCATCCTCCGCACATACGCCACCGGTCTGCGCATAATGGCCAGTAGCGATGAGGTCGGCCCCACGCTCGCGCGCCGTATCGAGAAAGAGCCGAAACTTAATCTCTTGATTGCACATGATATCGGGGTTGGGTGTGCGCCCCGCTTGATACTCGGCGAGCATGTAATCTACTACCTTGTGTTTGTAGTCGTTCTCAAAATCAAAAACGATAAAGTCAATACCCAGCTGCACCACCACTCGCTTGGCGTCGGCTAAGTCCTCCGCCCAGGGGCACTGCATACCGGGTAGGTCTTGGCTCCAGTTTTTCATATACACGCCGGTCACGTCGTAGCCCTGCTCCACCAGCAGCGCTGCGGTGAGGCTGCTGTCCACTCCACCGCTCATCCCGACAAAGACGCGCTGTGTCATGGCCGCACCACCTTGAACCAGCCGATTTTCACCAGCTCTTCGATTGTCAGCTGCCAGCCACTTGGTGTGAGCCACCAGGTATCTGACCACTGCCTGTCGGTAGTGACAGGGTGGCTGCGCATAGCGATATGCGGTACATACTGGCCAAACTCCAGCGCAACGCGGCGCGAGTGGTAGGCACTGGTGACAAGAATAATGGAGTCGAGATTCTTTTGACGGAGGAGCTGGCCAGTTTTTTTGGCATTTTGGCGGGTGGTTTCGCTTAGTTCCTCGGTGAGGATAGCACGGTCGGGCACACCAGCTGCCACAGCTTGGCGGCGCATTGCCTCGGCATTGCTAGGGCCAGTCTTATCGGCAGCGGCACCTGAGAAAACGATGAAGCGTGCCCAGCCATTTTGGTAGAGGCGAATCGCTTCGGCGGTGCGGGCCTGGGTATCGCCACCACTCACTGCCACAATAGCATCAGCAGCCTGGCACTGCTCAGCACTGCTCGGGGCTGCTTGGCAGGTGGCAAGGTCGTCGCGCGTCAGCCAGCGCCCACCAAGCCACACAAGGAGTGTCAGGGCGATGAACACCCCGGCAAGCCAGCGTAATAACTTCACCGCCGCGCCCCCTTCATCCGCTGCTGCTCGTGCTGCACCGCTGCAATGATGCACTGCGCCGCGCGCTGGCAATTCTCCTCGGTCGAGAGCCGCCCCAGGCTGATGCGTAGACTTCCATCAGCTACCTCTGGCGGCAGGCCAATCGCGGTAAGGACATGGCTACGCAGCCCCTTATTGGCCGCACAGGCACTACCAGTCGCCACCAGCACCCCATCGCGCTCAAGCAAGAAAATAAGCCGCTCGGCATCCACCCCCGGGAACGAGATGTGTAGATGACCCGCCAGGCGATGCTTCATATCACCCGAGACAACTGCTGTGGGGATATGCTCGCACAGAGTTCGCTGCATGCTATTACGCAAACATTCAAGGCGCTGCGCCTCGGATTTGCGATGTGCTTGGGCACATTCAAGCGCCGTTGCAAAGCCGACCGCACCGGCCACATTCTCTGTCCCACTGCGCAGGCCACGCTCTTGCCCACCGCCAACAATGAGCGGATCAAGCCGCACCTGGCGAGCCAGCCACAAGAGGCCAACTTGCTTGGGGCCATATATCTTGCCTGCATTAAGCGTTAGTGCATCCACGCCAAGGCGCGCCACATTAATATCGAGTTGGCCTGCCCCCTGCGAGGCATCACTGTGGAGGTAGAGCGGCGTTGATTCACCCGCTTCGAGTCGTCGCTGGCGCTCACGGGCTACCACTGCGGCAATTGCCCGCAGTGGCTGGATCGTTCCCAGCTCATTGTTGGCCAGAGCAATACTGACGAGTACCGTCTCTGGGCGGATCGCCTGGGCTATCGCTTCGGGTGTCACTACGCCTTTTGGGTTCGCTTCCACCACTGTCACATCATGCTGGTGCGCTGCTGCTAACACGGCGTGGTGTTCAATATTTGCCGTTACCACATGGCCGTATACGCCAGCAAACATAAGGTTGATCGACTCTGTTGCACCAGCCGTCATAATGATCTCATCTGGCTTGCCGCCCAACGCCACCGCAAGGCGGTGCTTTGCTTGGCGATAGGCCTGTCGCACCGCTACTGCCGGCGCATAAGGACTAGACGGGTTAAAAAACTGCTCTGCAAAGTAGGGCTGCATCGCTGCCAAAACACGGTCATCCATCGGCGTGGCCGCTGCGTGGTCACAATATATCATCTCTGGTTTCACTCCAATTAGTATAGCACTCTAGTCCGGATCGGCGAAACGCTGGCCAGTATTGGGGTCAACGCGGTAAATCTCGCGTGCTACCCGCTCATAATAGAGGCGCGTCGCCATGACAAAATTGCGGAGTTCATCACCGGTCAGATAGCTGTAGCGAGCACCCTCTTGTGCTTTGAGGATGCCTTGGTCGTTAATCTCGTAGCGGATAGTATTGGTCTGGATGTGACGCCTCTCGTCCGTCCACTCTTCGTGCCAAATCCAGGTTTTTTCGTCTAAGCAAAAGAACTCGCGGTGCCGCCCCTTCTCTACCGGGCCAAATAGCTCTGCTCCAATCTCGCTCTCAAGCGTGATAAGCTCGCGCTCGGTATAGCGCTTAAAGGGGCGCTTCTTCGACTTACCAACGTTGGTGTCGCCTGCCAGCAACGCATAGGCCTTGCCAAGGAGTGAGCTTGGCTTTTTCACTAGGCAGCACGCCTTCCGGAGTAATGATAACCGCTATGAGGAGATAGAGATGTAGCTGTACTACGATGTGCTCGTCTTGCTGCGTACTGCGATAGATCTATCGGATCATCACTGTTGCCGTTCCCATTTGCTGGATAATCTTGCCTTCCTGAATATGGCGATGCTGGCTCACTAGGTGCATTGTCGTCACTATATTCATCACTATCATTAATTGCAGCATTCCATTTGGATGGGTCAAAACCACCGTTCAGCATTCCAGAGTTACCATGGCCTAGAACATCAGCCGCGTCTTCTGCCTCTTGTGTTAGATAGTCATCTGCTTCATTACTTCCTCTCGTCGCGAGAACATCCCTACGCATCATCAAGACTAGACGCGTCACTCGTGCAGTATAGAGTATATTCTCACGATAAATTGCTTCTGGGGATACTGTCTTGCCCTTATTTTTATCCCTTGTAGTACCGTTACATTCATCCAAAACATCAGCGAGCCCTGCTACTGCTGCTGCAATACGCTGTTCTCGTCTCATTGCCAAAAGATCATCATACGATATAACGCCGGAGCGGTTCTCTCCTGGTTGTGGTTCTTGCTCCTGCGTAAAATTGCCCTTCACGGGCTTTTTTTGTGTGTGATCTATTGGAAAGAAACTCTCACCGCTCATATATGAAATAACCTTCGTACATTTGCCGTTGTGGTGGTGGCGATGCGCGCAATAGACAGGCCTTTCTTGGCTGCTTGGTCGCGGGCTACCTCCTCCACATAAGCCGGTAGGTTGATTCTACCACGGAAGGGCACCGGAGTCAAGAAGGGAGCGTCGGTCTCGAGCAGCATGGCATCGAGCGGGAGATCGGTGTAGAGCTGCTGCTGAGCACTGTCTTTTGTGAAGGTGCTGATGCCATTGACGCCAATAGATAAGCCGCGAGCACGGCCCTGCTCAAGCTGCGCCTGAGTGTCGGTAAAGCTGTGTAGGACGCCGCGCACTGGCTGGGCATCGTAGATAGGCCAAAAGTCCTGCCATACTGCACCATGCGCTTGCTTTTCGTCGCGCACGTGGAAGCTAACGGGCAGCTGAAACTCCGCTGCAAGCTGCAGCTGCGCCTGGAGACACTGCTGCTGGGCTGGGCGAGCACTATTGTCATAAAAATAATCCAGGCCAATCTCCCCCACCCCGACGATGACGGGCCGACCCTGCCGCAGTGGCTTCTCAGCGAGAAGCTCCCGGATAGCGGCAATGCCTGCCTCACCTGCTGCCTCAGCATCATGAGGATGAATACCTACCGCTGCATAACAGTGGTCGCGCGCCAGGGCAAACTGCACTGCCTGGCGCGAGCTACGCACATCCGTCCCAACGCAGATCATGGCAATGCCAGCCTGGACAGCCTGCTGGTAGGCTGCCTCGCGCGTTGCATCGTCGTAGAACTCGCTATCATGTAGGTGGCAATGCGAGTCGATGAGGCGTGGCATGGGTGGTGTACTGCCGAGAGTATGTGTCGTATCACTTGTCATAGCTTACTCCTTTGTTTATGAGGCAGCGCGAGCTCGTGGGTCAGGGGTATGAATGTAGCGCTTCGGGAACAGCGGTGGGACGTCGGCTGGCACGACACCAGTGCCAAAGATAGTGTGGATAGCCTGAGCAGTAGTAGGCATGAATGGCACAAGCTCATCGGCAATCTGCAGCAACGTACTGGCCGCATAGGCTAAGACTTCGCTCAGGTGCGACTCGGCATCGTGGTCAGTCGCGCGACGCTTGGCGATCTCCCATGGTTTGACCCGCTCAAGGTATTGGTTGAGGCTGCGGACGGAGCTCCATACTTCATCGAGTGCTTTGTCAAACTCCAGCCGCTGCATCATGTCGCGGTAGATGGTCATATCGTGCTCGGCTTGCGGCGCATCGCCGATCACTCCTGCTTGGTAGCGCGTCAGCATGGCTGCCACCCGCTGCACAAGGTTGCCGAGGTCGTTACCAAGCTCGCCATTGTACGCTTTCTCAAATTTCTCCCAGGTGAAATCTCCATCGTCCTGGGTAGGAATATGGCGGGCAAAGAAGTAGCGGAAGGCATCGGCCCCGTAGCTCTGGATGATTTCCATTGGGTCGACCACATTGCCAACTGTTTTGCTCATCTTACTACCCCCAACGTGAACGAAGCCGTGAACGAGTAGTGTCTTCGGTAGTGGGAGGTCGAGCCCGAGCAACATAGCGGGCCAGATCCCCGCATGGAAGCGCAAAATATCCTTGCCAATGACTTGCACATCGGCTGGCCAATACACCTGCCACTCAGCCCTATCCGGATAGCCCAGCACCGTAATGTAGTTGGCTAAAGCATCGAGCCAGACGTACATCACCTGACTGTCGTCGCCCGGCACTGGCACGCCCCAGCTCAGTGTCTTGCGCGGACGGCTAATTGAAACGTCTTGGACACCATTTTTGATAAGCTCGAGGAACTCATTTTTGCGGAACTCGGGCACGATTTTCATCCGGCCTTCAGTAATGGCTTGGCGAATCTGCTCGGTAAAGGCACTCGCTTTGAGGTAGTAGTTCTCCTCTGAGACGCGTTCATACGGCGTTTGATGATCAGGACATATACCATTCGTCTCGTGGACTTCCTTGTCAGTAAAGAATGCCTCATGCCCCACGCAATACCAGCCCTCATAGGTGTGCTTGTAGATCAGCCCTGCCTGAGCAAGCCGCTGCCAGATGTACTGCACTGCTGCGACGTGGTGTGGGTCAGTCGTGCGGATAAAGTCAGTGTATTCTGCACCAACTGCCTCCATCAAGACTTTGAAGTTGCCATACATGCTATCCACATAGCCCTGTGGGTCGAGCCCATTCGCCTGAGCCTTGGCAGCGATTTTATTACCGTGTTCGTCCGTACCAACTTGGAAGCGTACCTCGTGGCCATTTTGCTTCTGATAGCGCGCCCAGATATCGGCCAGGAGATAGTCGAGCGCATTGCCAATATGCGGCTTACCGTTGACATAAGGAATAGCAGTGGTGATGTAGGCGTGTTGTTTGGTCATAGGGGTATTATAGCATGGGGCGAGTTAGGGTGTCTTGGGCTACTGCCGCTTGGCGATATCAATAGACACATCGAGCCGATCCGCACGCTGCACAAGGGTGATTGTATCGCCCATGTCAGTTCTCCAGGTGGTTGAGATACGTATATCCTCCGTGATATGTTCAATCTCACCTATATTATCACCATCGACTGGTTCACCCCACGCTGCGCGCCCAGCCTGCGCGTAGCAACGATAAAGGTCAAGACAATCCATGACGGGTAACTGACTTGCAAAACATATCTTTACCTGAGTGACAGTATCCTTATGACTAGACACTTGCATCGACAGCGCCCCATCATGATACCACCGTACCGCCTTCATATGGGGCATTATGCTCATTATCCGCCAGCCCTGCTGTCGCATCGCGTTATCAAACTGCTCCATGGATAGCGGCCACACCTGGCTCAAAATACGATTGACTTGAGCAGCATATTGCTCTGGGGTGGGATATACCTGCATCTTGGCATCGAACTGCTTTTTCATGAGCCAGTATGTGCGAAAACCAGGCGCACCTTGTGCGTTATGCTGCTGCACCCCAAGACGGGCAAGATCAAAATTGATCATATACGGCTGACCGCTATCGAGCTGAGCAGTAGCAAGTTGACGACTTGCAGACTCAAGCTGTGGCAGTTGCCACGTCCAATTAAGCATGTCGACTGGCGACGTAATGCCGCTTATATCTCGTAAACGTACGACGCAACCATGTGCTGCTGCACGTAGTGCTTGGTCAGAAGCGGCTTTTGGCACGTGGCACTCCCAGTCATACTTACCTTTTCTGAATCCAAGTGCGCATAATTGTTGTTGCTCATCATTTGTTAGTTGAGTAAAGCCAGTTCGTCTTGTACATCCATCAAATGAGATGACTACATGCGCGTCATCAACCACCCCTAGGCCTTTCAATCGTATGGCAGTCCGTTGTTTCCAGCTTTCCATTGCATCATCTACCATTATGGCATACTGCCGCGGCTGCCTGCAAAACGACTGCAGTGTCTGATATAACGCATCCTCAAACGCCTCCCATGTTGGGTAGACAAAGTCAGCAGTTAGCGATGTGTCGCTTGCGAGCGTTGTATCTAACGCTGGATTATGCCACTCATGCCACACAACCTCAAACTTCGCATACAAGATAGACTCCGAGAACAGCTGCCTTTTATGATCTGCTTCGGTGGCTGGCCTGATGCCAAGCGTCAGACGCTTATACGATGGCATATCCTGAGATGGCATAATCCAGTGCGCGACATGACGATCTTGTTGTAGCTGTGCCGTGCCCCAGATGCGATTGCCCGCCTCAACATACGTCTGCCACAATACACGAACATCATCAGTGTTCATACCATCTGGCAACTGGAAGGTAAACGAAAGGGTATATTCCTGAGAGTTATTCTCATCTGGCCAATCGATCGCGGCAAGCACACCAACCTGGCTTGACTCGGTAATCTGATCATTGCGCCAACCAAATACGTTGCTCACCGCCTCAAAGTTGAGCTGAACTGACGACTTGGTCAATTCATCAAACCAGTTCATGACGTTGATAAAACTACGCGGGGTCATGTAGTCATGGTCGTGCGCTGATGCAACTTGTTGTATATTAAGTGTTATAGAGACACTCTGCTGCTGTTCTGTTTTACTATGCCACAGCGTGCAAGACTCACGAATAATCTGCTTGTCCTTCACATAATGACGGCACCATGTGAGCATATTTTGCCGGGGTGTACTGTACGATGAGTCTACTCCACCCCAGACAGTCGCGCCATACTCAGTACAGTAGGCATAGAACGCCTGCGCCTCAGCAGGTGATAGCCCATCAACGGAAAAGTTCATCACATTCCGCTTGTCTTCACAAATAATGCTTCGACGGTGCCGCGCTGGAGATACAAGGTGAATAACGTTATTGACACATCCTGGCTGCGTATCTATCTCCCAGTCAAGCTCCTGCAAAATGGCATTACGTGCCTCATGTTTTGTCATGGGCCACGATAGCGACCCGATACCATAAAACCACCCTAACACATCGCTCTCGAGACGGGATGAGAGGCTATAATCCCTGGGTATTTGCGTGAGATCAAGTGTGGAGAACTTCTCGCTATACTGGCGATAGATCGCTTCATTATCAGGGTGCAAATTGACACTACGCACGCCAGCTTGTTGCAAGTCATCATTTGCGCTGTAGAGCTGGCCAGGATCAATTGTATCTTTTCGCCACAGCCACCAGCTATCCCTCTCAATCTCTGGGGTGCGTACTGTCCATACCAGAAGGCGGCTTGGCTCGCTCACACCCTGGCTATCACGTAGCCAAACTACACACCCATGGGCCGCCGCACGCAACTGCTTTTTACGAGCCGATTGTGGTAATCGACACTCCAAGCGAAACACCTCATCATCCTCGACGAAGCCACACGCTTGTAGTTGATCCTTTTCTGCCTCGCAGAAGAGGTCGATCATGCTAATCACCATCTCTGTCGGGCATTCAGTTCCTCGGCCAGCAAACTCGATAACAGTATTCCCCCGCCGGAGCTCCGCTTCATCACTATCAAATAGCAATGTGTATTGGCGTGGCTGCACGTTGATCTGACAGAGCGTTTGGTAGAGCTCTTCTTCAAATACATCCCATATCTGATGAGTCGCGGTGGATTGTTGAGGTGCTACTGGAGGCGGTACAACACCATATGGGTTGCTCATTCGATGACGCTGCTGCTCGGTATCTACGGTGATGGTTGTATACAAGATGTAACTCGAACGCAGTCCATGATCGTTATCGTCAAGGGTTGCTGGTCGCATACCAAGGGTAATAACTGCACCAGTTGGTAACCTCCACTGCCAACATAGCGATGAATCAAGCGATGACTGTTGGGGTGTCGCGACACCCCATACATTGGTCCCTGCTTGACAATATTCGACGAGCAGACCGAGTATCTCATTTTTGCGTGCGTCGCCAGGCAAACAGTACTCAAGAGTCAGATGACGTACAGGCCTTTTTCCTCCTGTATTATCCTCGTCCTCCGCTTTATCTTTTATGAGAACATCACTTTGCCAGTCACTATCAGCAGCATCTCTATACCACTCCCATCCCAGTGATGATCGCACAGCATCAAGCTCATATTCAAACAATGGCCATGGCAATGCCGCGAGCCAGCTCAGTGCTGTCACCCAGCCACGCCCTGTCATGTGCGGTGGTGACTGCTGTGTGGAGAGATTCTTCTCAACATGCAACGACACCTTGATGTCCCACTGCTTTGCTTTTGTATCTACTGGGCTAAAATCAATCGTGCATGTTTGCTGTATGATATCGATATCTCTGATACAAGAGATATCATCCTTGATAGGAAAGAATCGCCACTGATACGAAACTGGCTCATGCGGTGCATATTGGCCGTAATCGGTATATTCCTTTGGCTTGCCCCACGCGGCATGGGCCGCTTGGAGGTATTCATCGTAGTATTTGCGCTGTAACCGTTTGTTCTTTGCTTGAGCGACAGTACGCGTGATACTATAGCGGCTTTCATCGTCACTACATTGAACAATGACTGTATGGCCAGTAGCATCTTCAAAAACAAGTGAATGGTCTTGACTTCTCTCATCATCCAGCTTTGCCTTCCATCCATACGAAGAGACCAGTGTCGCTATCTCAGACCAAGCTGATGACCATGGCATAGCTCTAATCGCATCAATCCACTCGATAAGCGCTGTGGAACTCTCCAATGACGCTACTGGAGGCTTTTTTCGTATTTGCGATGATTGCTTTTTCTTCATATATTATCCTTGTACTACTGTCTATATCTTATGAGGTGCCTTATAGTATCATGGAACACCCTACGACCGAGCAGCAACAGTAATCAGCACATAGAGCTTATCCGTGCTCTGCATCAGGGTGATGGTGTCGTCCTGGTCGGTCATCCAGACGGTTGAGATAGCGAGACCTTCTGCAGCATGCTCAGCTTCGTCCACCTCGTCGCCTGGCTCGCCCCAAGCTTCCTTCCCAGCCTGCGCGTATTGGCGATAGAGATCAAGACAGGCTGCCGTGGGTGAACCATTAGCAAACCATGCCACTACCATAGATACAGTGCTGCCCTCGCCAGACACCATAACCCGCAGTGGCCCATCATAATACCACAAGGTATTCTCCTCTTGCTTCATAAGCTGCCAACCTTGGCTCTGCATTGTAGTATCAAACTGCTGCATAGAGCGCAGTGATGGTTGGCTGAGGATGCGGTCGATCCAGCTAGTAAATTGCTCTGGAGAGAAATATGTCTCCTTGTTTAGTTCGCTCTCTAGGCGGGGCAGCGGGTCGGGGCCCGGATAGGGACGAATCGTGCGCGGGCGGCGGGCACCATCGGACGGTGCACCAGTTTGCTCGCTGACAAGGACAAACATGATTGTCTTGTCTTCCTCATTGAGACTAATACTAACGTGCTCCCACGAAGCTGGCGTTTGTGGTGCAAAACCCTTCCACACCGTACCAGTGAGCTGACCTGTGCGTTGTACGTCGGTCGGCCAGCCCCAGGCCGCCGTGCCAGCTGCGCAGTATTCATCGTAGAGTGTGCGGCACGCGTCTGCTGGTAATTGGTGAATTACATCGATGACTGGGCTACTCGCCACTGATGTTACAACGTCATTTTCTATTGTAGCAAGCAACGGCATGTGACCATCGTAATGCATACACTGCTCGTGCCCTGTCTGCGGCTCTTGCTCACGTGGCTTGACGAGCTGCCAACCCAGCTCTTGGATGAGACTATCGTACACCTCATACGTCATTGGCCAGGGGAGTTTGCGAAGTGCATTAATGAGCGAGACAAGACGTGCGCCGTCAATCGGCGTGGGCTTGTCAGATGACTGAGTTGATGATTGGTCTGCCGGCATAGTACCTCGTATTTTTACTTATGGTATATCTCTTTGGAAGATAAGAGTATTCGTATCGTACCACGTTTTGGTGCAACGTGCTACCGTTCAGTCACATTGTTGACAATTCTGCAATCTATCATGTATAATACACTACTCTGTTATGGAACATCACCCATCACCCCACCTTCCCGAGTACTCGCCAGACAATGAGCGGGCAGCGCAGCTGGAGAAAGACCGCCAGTATCTGTTATTTTTGCTTGCGAATGACCTTGGCTATGACACGCGTGATATATCTATCTCTTCTGAGCATAGCGACATAGAAGCATCAGTCAACCCCGCTCACTACATGATAACAATACCGCCGCGTCAGGAGTGCCAGCAACCAGGCCGGACAGTGGCTATCTATCCTGATATCACGCTTGTGTTCGATACGCACGCGACGCAGCAATGTCGTCCTGAGCAGCATGGATCGCTTGAGAGCTGCACAAAGGAGGAGCTGCTCGATCTCATCAAACAAGACCCAGCTTGCGGTCTAGAGCTCCCTCATGGCCAGCGCTTTACGGCGAGCATGGTCGATGCGCTCACTCATCCGATTACCGAAGCCCGGGCGCACATCACTGAGGCTATGGAGCTGGAGCAGCAGCACCATATAGCTCAAACCCGGCGCTCACTTGGTAAAGTAACCATCCATCGCGCCGCTGGAGAGCTTGGTATTGCCCCACAAACCGTTGAGAAGGCACTGGATGACCCTGCAATTCATGAAAAACTTGGCAAAATCGCTACCGCCCAGCGCGGCACAGAGTTGCAACATCTCCTCACGCCACGCCAAGTAGCAATCCTCGCTGAGCACCTCCAGTCTACCCCACCACCAGAGGGATACCGCACACTACATGGCATCGCCAAAAAATTGAGCGTTAGCGGCAATACAGTGCGGCGTATCATTGACGAGCTTAATGGTGCTGGCGCCAATATCCACGGCAAGGAGTACCACAAAGCGACTGGGTTATCATACCGCTACTACTCGCCCACCGACCAGCGAGAGATCGAGAGCTGGGCGCGTGAAAAAGGGCTCTTTACTCCTGCGCCGGCAGGATATCTGCTCCGCACGGCTGTTGCTGAGAAACTCCATGCTACATACGCGACGATCAATCACGCTATTAAAGCCCTTGGTATAACACCCGAACAATACCGCGTACGACGTCAAAATGGCCAGCCATCTCACAAGCGAGGCTACCACCTCTCACCTTGGCAAGCCGAGCAAGTGGCAGCTTACCTGGGGCGATCACTTAGTGCAACGGTTCGCTAAGCACTCAGGCTTGATATGTACTCCCACTACCTATGCTATAGTATGGTAATGCGTATGGAAAAACCCCAGCAATCAGCACAATCACCCGAGATATTTGACAGTCATACTGCTCAAGTAGAAAAGCTCAACGACTTGCACAAACTTCTACGCTTTTTGCTTGAGAATGATCTCGGCCTTTCTACTCACGACCCGGCGCAGACCTATATATCGCAACATATTCAAGAAACATCTGCATCGCAGCAACCCCTTCGCTTTATTACAACCATCCAACCACATGACACCCAGCCTGCTCGTACCGTTATCACCTATCCAGATGTTGCTTTTGTTTTTGATACTCCAGCTGTAGAACAAGCCACGCAGACTCAGGGCAATAGCTATTAACCATTGCATGAGTATAGAAAACACGATCTTGCTGAGCTCGCGCAAGATGAGACATGCGGCATTGCCCTATCGACCGATCATCATTTTGCCTGGTATATGTATGATGCACTCACGAGCCCACTTACTGATGTACATCAGCGTATCGTTGCCGACCAGACGAACAACAGCTGGCTCCATGGCGTCTATCATCATCGCCCAGAGCCACTTATATCTGTTGGCCAGGCTTCTCGCTACCTTGATATAACACCGCATGCGGTCGAGAAAGCGTTGAGGAATCCTCAAGTTATCCAGAGGATTGGCGAGATCATTGTCGCTCCACGCGGCAATTCGATGCGCCCATTCATCACACCCAAACAACTTCTGAGCCTCCAAGAGCATCTTCGCCCCCACAACGCCGACACTCATGCACTCATCCCTCCACAAGAAGAAGAAATGACCTGCCCGCAACTCGCCAGAGCACTTGGTGTACACGACATGACAGTGCGACGAGCTATTGCTGCCCTTAATCAAGAAAAATCCGAGAGTGAGGATAGTCTGACCGGTACAACGCGCAAAGAGCAAGGTCGACGCCCAACCGTATATTATTCACCTGAGCAGCAGGCACGTATCCTCACTAAGCTCCAAGAGAAAGGCTATTCTGTGTTAGCAAAGCTGCGTGATAAGCTGGGCGAATACCTCACGCAGAAAGATTAAAGATGCTACAATAGCAGCTAGTATGACTGTACGACTCAGCGCGACACAAATGCAACCCAGAAATATCCCAGAAGAACCAACAGCCCTCTCTCATACACCAACACTGCTGGATTTATACACAACATTGAAGCGGTTAAGAGACCAGCCAGGGCATCACTAACTTATGTGGTACAGCTTTCTCATCCTCCACCTCGTTGGGCTTGTTGGGTACAATCTGGTGCTGCGTCGCTCACTGAGCCGACGCGCCGACCCTTGGGTGCAGGCTGCACTCATGCAGACAGGTATTGCTCTCCCGATTATTATCGTATCATGGTTCGTGCCAGTCCATCTCGGTGCTATGACTAGCGAGGTAGTTTTCCTCTTGTGTCTGGCGTTAAGTCTCACCATAGCGCTCCATATTACTAATACGCTATCGTTGCAGCGCCTCGAGGCAGGTGTCCATTCGGTTTTGTATAATGTACGGCTGCTCTTTGTGACCATCCTTGGTGTCATTCTCCTTGGAGAATATGTCTCGTTCCTCCAAATCGTTGGCGGTGGGCTTATCTTCATGGCTGCCTTCATCATTCGTCAGCGAGGATCACACAAGGTTACTCGAGCTGGTGTTGCGTGGGCTGTAAGCTGCGCTATGACAATTGCCTGTTTGAACATTGTTGAGAAAAAGCTTGTGACTTCTGTTGGCTACGTTACCTATATGACGCTTATGGCATATATCGCAACACCACTTCTGTGGGGTATTGTCCTGGTGCTCAAACGACCGATTGATCGTCAGCTCTTCTATCAAAAGAAGACCTATCTGCTCATGACATTTCGGGCTTTGTCTGCACATTGTTTTGTGCTCGCCCTTAGTACAGGGCTGGTGAGCATCACGAGCTTCATTTCTGGGACTGGGGTTATTATCATCATGATACTCGGCGCATTACTGCTTGGTGAGCGTGATCACCCACGACAAAAGATCCTCGCGACAGTACTAGCGACACTCGGTCTTGCCTGTATCGTGTGGAAATAACTACTTCCCTGTGATACGCACGAATATCATCTCATGTTCGTCTGGCCCTGGGTTGTGGATCTTGTGCTGCGTATCGGGTGGAAAGATAAAGACGTCGCCTGGATTGTAGGTATATGTACCATCTGCGTCAGACACCTCACCACTACCTTTGAGGACAATCATCGTTTCCTCGACACCGGGGTGGTCATGCCAGTCAAAGGTTGCGCCTGCAGGCAGCCAACCATGGGTGATTGCCTCGCAATATGGGCTCGTGGCGTGCTCAGCCGACACATAGACTTTGCGTGCTCCACTGCCGCCATGGGCAGATTCTTTGGGGATGGTGGTTGCTGGACGTTTGATAATGCGCATGGGTTGCTCCTTCTATTTGCTTATTGCTGCAGTTTTTGCTTATAGTAAAAGGCGTTTGCCTCGATCTCTTCCACTGTGTCTGGGAATTGCTGCCCAAGTTGGGTGCGACTAAGTTTTAGTACAGCATCTTGTGGGCTGAGCTCAGATGCAGCCAGAGCTTGGCGCACATATTCGCGAATATGCCAATACTGCTGGCCATCCTTGATAAGCTGCTCCCTTGGTGCACTGAGTGCACCAACCATCATGCCTGTGGCAGTGCGGCTCGCTTTTTTGAATATAGCGATGCCGACGGCAACAACCAGCAGCCACAGCCCAATAAGCAATACGATGGCGCTTTGCTTGGGATTGCAGATAGCCACCAACACAAGCGCACCAGTTATACCAACGGCGATCTTATGCCGCTGCACGAAGCTCTTCCGCTCCCCTGGCTGCTGCGCGGCCTTCGCATTGGAATCGAGCTCGGTAGGAAAGGGATATGATATCTCACTCAGCGCGCCACGCGCAATAATGTGCGAAATATCGTCGCGGACAATTGGGTCAAAATGCTCTATGCGATAGTCATCCTGCAGTTTCTTAGTCGATCCATCAATAATATCAACTGCCATAGCAACACCGGTCTGAGCTGCCATATCCCCCAGCGTTACACCAGCCCCAATGCCAAACGAATTTTTGAACCATCCCATAATCACGCTCCTTCTCTTGTATCCACCCACGGTCGATTGATGGGCAAACCTTTTCTTATCACAGAATAGCTGATGTAATTACATATTGCAAGGTATATGGGAGTAGCCGACGCAGTCATACCACGGAAGGGCTTGACATTCGGCTATCTGCAGATTGCCGTTAGTCTTCTCGCATCATTGCCAGCACCGCAAACCGCCCACCAGTGTCACCCGCTGCGTGCGAGAAGTAGTTGGGGTTTGTTACTGTATCGACAGGCGAGATGTGGATATTGCGCGGCGCAATGCCCGCGCGCTGGCACGCAGCAGCATTAAAGCCCTGCAAGTCAAGATGGATACCATCAGCTTCGTGCGAGCAAAAGGGCTGCCAAGCTGGGTCAGCCATTTGGTCGAAATACTGCATCACATAGCTCTGCCGCTGCGCGCTTGGGCTCATCCAGACAATGATATCCTCTGCCCGAGAGCCTTCGTGGACGAGGCGATCAATTGTCCGAACAAGCAGTGGTGAGAGTGTCGAATGCCGCCCCAGGTGCAATAGCGCGAGCACCCGCTGCACCGGATCATACAGCACCGTCGCCACGCAATCAGCCACCGGCAACAGCAGCCCCACCCCAGGCGAGCGCGTCACGAGGCCATCGGCTACCACCTCCGCAGTGTGGCGAGTCGTCGCGCCGCTATCGACCTCGCAGAGCTGGTCATAGCTGCGGCCTGCGCCATAGACAACCCGTTGATACGCCACCTCTGTATATGCGACCCCACTCGCCTGGCAAAAGACCTGTCGGTGCGCCACCACCTGCGGGTGATGTGTTTCACCTAGCGTGCGGTTGAGCATTGTGCCATCACTACGCGACGACACGCTAACGAGGAGTTCTGGTGGGAAGCAGGTAGGCTGATCTTGTCTAATCATATATACTATATATCATGTCATTTCATCGTGAAGCAACATTTTTTTCAGTTATTGCACCAGAGATTTTAGCAATACATCAATCCACTCATCAAGCCAATCATATCTACACCATCAAAGCACACCCCAATGATACAACGACCGACTTAGATATCGCCATTGAGCGGCAGATAGTCAAAACGATTCATCAATATTTTCCGAGCGATAAAATCCTCAGTGAAGAAGAACATGCAGACACTACAAGAGGCAATGGACGTGTCTGGATTATTGATCCATTATGCGGAACGAACAATCTTAGCCGTCATATCTATCTGTACTGCACTAATATTGCACTTGCAATCGACGGTCACTTGGTTGCAAGCTGTGTGATTAACTTTATGGACAGCAACTATTACTGGTCAGTTGGTGCTGGTGTGTTTGAAGGTAACCAACCATTCGTTCCTACTCCGGCGCTACCTGGAACAACCATCGATGTCGATCTTGGCACGACCGCCAAATTGCCACTAGCCATGAAACAAAAGCATATTCAGATTATTTCATACCTGCAGCAACATACAGACTATATGCTTTTATCACTCAATAGTTCGCTTGCAAGCCTGTTTGTTGCTCTGGGAAGGCTCGATGGCATTATCAATATTCAAACAAACCCCTGGGACGTCTGTGCAAGCTCTTTTCTTGCACAACAGCTCGGCTGTGCTGTGTGCGCATTAGATGGTTCACCATGGACAATAGATTCACCAGGCTATATTTTTGCCCGTACTGACTCTATCAAGCATACACTCATTACAGCTTGCCGTGCTGTCGCCAAGCATTCATAATTTGTAGCCACTGGGCAATCGACACATCCTCTGCCCGCCAGTCTGACGATATACCAGCGTGTTGCAGCATCGTCTCGATTTCTGTCTTATCTAGTGCAAGGCCCGCCGCAAGTGCACTGCGCAGCTTCTTGCGCTTAGCTACAAAGCCCGCCCGTACCACGCGGAAGAAATCTTTTTCGTCCGCTGGCGACACGAGAGGCTGAGTGCGCGTCTCAAGCACCACCACCTGCGAATCCACCTTGGGTGGCGGCACGAAGAACTGGCGCGGCACCACTGGGCCAAGCGTCGCCTCAGCATAGAGCTGAGCGCTCACTCCCAACAGGCTCATTGCACCGGGCTCAGCGGCAATTCGCTCAGCCACTTCCTTCTGCACCAGCAGCACTGTGCGGCGCGGCTTATTCTCCGCTGTCAGCAGCTTTTGGACAATCTTGCTCGTAATGTAATACGGCACATTTGCTACCACGACATAGTCAGCAGGAAGCCGACTAAGGTCAAACTGCAGAATATCCTCATGTACGACTGTTAATTGCTTGCCAGGGAATTGTCCCGGTAGTTTGCGCGCGAGGTCGGCGTCGTACTCTACCGCGGTTACCCTGCCCGCCCGAGCAAGGAGCCGACTTGTCAATGTGCCAAGTCCAGGACCAATCTCCAATACTGTATCGTCAGGGGTTAGTGCCGCTGCATCGGCAATCTCCGCTAGCATGTCCGGGTCTTTGAGCCAATGCTGCCCTAGAGATTTTTTGTTTTGTAATGCCATGGTTGTATTATACCAGGGTTAGCGATAGTATGCGCTGCGTGAGTTTCTTATACTGCCGCTAGACTACTCTCAGTTTTTGTCATTTTCTCACCTAATTATCTACAACTATGAAGAGAGAAAGGACAGTCTATTTGCCGTCCGCCTTCGTCCAATCTGTCGCGAGGTCGAAGCCGTGCGGATGCTTAGTAGCAAAGCTTCCGGTATCGTACACTTTGCCTGGACCCATGCTTGTTTCAACTACCGAGCAGCGTGGGTAGTTGCTATAATTCGCCGCCACGAGGATGTAGCCGTCTTTATCGACCTTGGCACCATCGCCGCGAATAGTGTAAGCGCCACCACCACAGTTATGCATTGCGACGTTCATCGGCAAATCGTAGTATGTCTCGCGGTGGCTCACCCCTTTGCTGTCAGTAAAGTGATGCGCACCCTTGCTCTTCGTCAATGGATTCTTAGGCTTGGTCCCAACTACTTCTACTTGCGCAATCGGCTGCTTTACCACTGTTTGCGCCGTCAAGCGACGTTGCACCTCAACACCATCCTTCATCTCGACTGTATAGGTTAAGCGGCGAATGCCTGGCTGGCCAGCTCGCTTAATTGTTTTGCTACCGATGAACTGCTGCTTATCTTTAATCGTCTCAGTCGCAAATGCAATCGGCTCTTCCGCCGTTACTGTATGTGTTGGCGCACGGTGAATCGTCATCATCTCACTTGGCCCGTCCAGTGCGATGTTGCCAGGTGTCTGAAAACTGACTCTATCCTCGCGGTAGAGTACCATACCAGCCGCCTTGGCAATATCCTGCGGCGTTTGTGCTGCGGTAAGCACACGAGAACGTTTCTTGCCATCTATTACAGTGACTAACCGAGCACGCTGGATTGTCACTATTGGTGCTGCCTGCGCAAGCGACGCATCAAGATGAGGCGAGACAGAATCATGCGAGGCATCGATCTTCATACCTGAGGTAGCGATGAGCTCCCGCACAGACGAAGCAGTCGAGTACACAGCACGCTCTCGACCATTCTCTACTACAGTAACAAGTCGAGCTGGCACCGCTGCTGGGCTCTGAGCCGAAGCATAGCCTGCCACGGCAAGGCCGCTTATGGAGCTCAGCCCCAGCAAGCAGGCAATCATTGGTTGACGATGCTGCCATAGATGATAGAGACTCTTCGTAATCATCTCGTTCTCTTAGCTAGGCTGCTAGCGGTAGATGTCTTGCAGCCCCATCTTATTCTTACATGTTGGCCAGGGTTGCCAGCCACGACGCTGGTACGTTTCCCAGGCTTTTTGATCTTGGACCTCTGGTGGTGCTTCCGCTGCATTGGCATAGCCACCAAAGCCACCCCAGGTCTTGATGTCGAATTGGTACGCACCGTAGTAACCATTGCCAGTGTTGGAGGTATAACCCCCTTCACAGCTACGCAGTTTTGCTAGTGCCCCCGCAAAGTCACCACTAAAGGTAGTATCGACCGACTTCTTCTTCGTCCCAACGATCTCGACCCGGTTGACTGGCTCTTGCGTTACCACACTGCTGAGCTGCTTGCGCGACTCTTCGCGGCCATTCTTCATAATAATCTCGTATGTCACGGCCTTCTTGCCTTTTTTGCCCTCGGTCTTGACTTCTTTTTTGCCACGCTCGCGGTCGGCATCTTTAATCTCCTCCGTCTTGAAGTCGACTTCTTCCTCTACTGTGACCGTCTGCTTGCCATTACGCCAGAGCTCTACCGTCATACCAGCCGTTAGTGGCGCGCTAGCTGGCACCGATAGCGTATCATCAGCGCCTAGAGTGATTTTCTTAGCCTTAAGCATTGCACCGACCGTCTTCTCCATCGTGTATGCCTGGATGGTTTTGCCATAAAATACGAGCGTAAAGGGCGTTGCGCGGCGGATTGTCATCACCTCTGCCGCCCCATCAGCAATGATATCGCGTGAGCGAGCCAGCACCGCTTGGTCTTCATCGTGCAGTGGAATACCTGCCTGCTCTGCAATCTGCTTGCCTGTGCGATAAGCGGTAATAAGCTTCGTATCTGCCCCACCATCGCGAATCACCACTGGCCGCGCTCGATAGATGTTTACTTCGTACGAGGCGCTCTCTAGTGGTGTATCAAGCTCAGGCTCAGTGCGGTCTTTGTCGTCAAGCCGCACATTTGCCTCACGCAACGCATCACGTAAGGTAGTCGCCTTGGTGTAAAACCCGCGCTTGGCCGTGCCTTCGTGCAATGTGATGATATGCTCGCCACTACCTGGCTGGCGCGACGCTGCATGGACGGACGGAATCCGCCATAGACCAATACCAACCAGTGCAACCATACCAGCGATAGCAAGATTGCGTGGTGAGAGAAATTTCAAAAATGGAATAGACTGTATCATAATCTGCGTAGCAATATACGCTACGATGTAGTATAGCAAAATGTGGGTAAAAAAGCTAGTGGATAGCCCGGAAGAACTCTCCTCGAAACCTCACTATATCAGGGGTCGGAATGCCGCTACTACTTATGCTCAGCAACCAAACTTCGCACCACTGCCGCGTCATTCCACGGTTGGCGCTGGCCATTAATGATACGGAATTGCTCGTGGCCCATGCCAGTGATAAGAATGGCATCGCCCGCCTGAGCAATAGCGAGCGCCTGGGCAATGGCCTCGCGCCGGTCGGCAATCTCGTTGGTGTAGTTTGCCCCACCAGCCTGGTGAATGCCGCGCAGGATTGCCTGGCGGATGCCAGCTGGCTCTTCGTTGTAGCTCTCCTCGTCGGTAACGATGATTTGGTCAGCCAGGCGAGCAGCAATCTCACCCATGATGGGGCGCTTCGCCTTGTCACGATCACCCGTCGCGCCAAACACCAAGATGATACGCTGCTTGGTAATGGCCCGCGCCGAGGTCAGTAGCTTCTCGAGTGCGTCAGGGGTGTGGGCATAATCGACTACCACATCGTATGGCGTATCCACCGGTACACGCTCGAAGCGCCCTGGCACGCCAGTGAGGTTAGCCACGCCCCGAGCAATGTCTGCTGGCGCGACGCCCAGCAATTGGCAAGCAGCCGCTGCAGCCGTCATGTTGTAAATATTAAACACTCCTGGGAGGTGTGTTGTCAGTGGTAGCTTTGTCGCATCATCAATAAGGACTGTTGCACTGCCACCCTCTTTGCGGGTCGCTGCCTGCGTGATGCGGGCTGTGGCGGCTGCGTCTTGGCCATAGGTAATCTTCTGCTCGCGCGCCGTGTATTTGTCGAAGAATGGAAACCACTCGTCATCACGGTTGAGCACAATAAAGCGCGGCTTCCGGGCAAAGAGTTTGCCCTTGGCGGCGGCATAGCGCTCCATCGTTTTGTGATAGTCGAGGTGGTCTTGGGTGAGGTTAGTCATGACCGCAACGTCAATCGGCACGCCATCGAGCTTATGCTGATTAAGGGCGTGGCTGGTAATTTCTAGCACGACGAAGTCCACATTGGCTCGCTTCGCCTCGGCGAAGAACTGCTGCATCCGCGCGGTAGAGCCGACTGTCGCATTGAGGTCGTTGAGCTGGCGCTGGCCTGCCACCTCGATCAGTGCCGTGGAAAACATTGCGGTGCGGCGACCACTGGCTTTAAGGATCTCATTGATGTAGTTAACGGTGGTCGTTTTACCATTCGTGCCCGTCACGGCAATAACGCGCAGATGCTTGGCCGGGTTGCCATAGCGTGCCGCTACCAGGGCAATGCGGCTCCGCCGATATGCTTCTTCGAGAGTGTGGATCATCGCTGCGGGCAAGAGGCGGCGCAGCTGCTTTACAAGTGTGTTTTTCATTTTTTTAGTATAGCATTTTTTGGCCGATGGCGGATAGTTCTAGGGAGTAATTTTCTCAAGGCGGGCATACTGTATATTAAGCTTCTTGGTAGATCCATTTGCAAAGCGCACGCTCACTGCCATGCCATCGATGTCGATCACCTCACCATCGCCAAACTGGAGCGACCGTACCATATCACCAACCTCATATGGCATGACCTCATCCAGCGCATCGTCATACACGGGCGTGGCTGGCTCGGCATGCACCATCGACAGGCTCATGCCCATATCGTCGAGAAAGCGTGATGGGCTGTTGTAGCTACGGCTACCAAATTGCAAGCGGCTCTGTGCATAGCTCATATAGAGCTCCTGCCGAGCGCGTGTCATCCCGACATAACAGAGACGACGCTCCTCTTCGAGTGCGGCTGGCCCCTCTTCGAGTGCCCTGGCACTGGGAAATAGCCCATCCTCAAGCCCCACCATATATACCACCGGAAACTCCAGCCCCTTGGCGGCGTGGAGCGTCATAAGCGTCACGCTGTGCGCACCCGTCGCTTGGTCGACCGAAGACATAAGCGCAACTTCCTCAAGAAAGTCTGACATGCTGGCAAAGGCCCGCGCGTCAGACAATAACGCACTGAGGTTAGCCTCGCGATCATCAGCCTGAGGCGAGCCATCAAGGATATAATTGCGGTAGCCTGTCTTAGTAATCACATCATCAATCAGTTGACTTGGATCAGCCGCAGCCTCGACCTGCGCTTGGAAGCCGCGTAACAACTGACCCAGCTGCGTCAGGGTAGTCTGCGCCCGCTTCGTCAGTGTCGCTGCCTGGCTGGCATTAACCAGCGCACTAATGATATCGAGCCCACTAGTGCCCTGCCAGATGAGGAATTTCTCCAGGCTCGTTGCTCCAATCCCCCGCGTTGGTACATTAGCGATCCGGCTAAAACTCACACGGTCATTTGGCTGGTAGATAAGGCGCAGATAGGCCAAGATATCCTTAATCTCCTTACGATCATAAAATCGTACTCCACCAACCAACTGGTATGGCACGCGGTGCTGATTGAACGCTCGCTCAAAGGCATAGCTCTGTGCATTGGTGCGGTACAGGACAGCAAAGTCGCTATAGTCGCGCTCACCGGTCGCCACCTGCGTAGCAATCTGGCTCGCAATGGTATATGCTTCCTCTGCCTCATCATAGGCAGCTTGTACTTGCACTGGTGTACCTGGGCCTGCTGCCGTCCAGAGGGTTTTATCCGTCCGCTGCTGATTTTTGTTAATCACATTGCCAGCAGCTTCGAGAATGGCCCCTGTCGAGCGATAATTTTGCTCAAGCTTCACCACCAGCGCCCCTGGGAAATCGCGCTCGAAGTTAAGAATATTCGTAAAGTCCGCGCCGCGCCAGCTATAGATCGATTGCCAGTCATCTCCTACCACACAGATATTGCGCTGTGGGTTTACCAACAGCTTGATGATCTGATACTGCGCGGCATTCGTGTCCTGATACTCGTCAACCAGGATGTGCTTAAACTGCGCTTGGTAGCGCTGACGCACCGCTGAGTGGTCACGTAGGAGACGCACCGTCTCGAGCAAGAGGTCATCAAAATCGAGCGCACCTGCATCAGCCAGCAGCTGCTCATACAGCTGGTAGATCTCTGCCACTGCCTGCTGGAAGGGAAACCGCGCACTAGCTGCGTAGTCGCTGGGCGAGAGGAGTTGATTTTTGGCTTTGCTAATTGCTGCACTGGCAGCACGCGGTTTGAGCTTGTCTGTACCAACGGAGAGCTGCTTCATCGCTTGTTTGATGAGCCCTTGGCGGTCGTCTTCGTCGTAAATCACGAAATTTGGTGGAATGCTAATGGCCGCGCCATCACGCCGCAAGATCCGCACACAAATACCATGGAATGTCCCCATCCACGGCATGAAGGAGCGGGGCGGTTGGTCGGCTGGCGGTGTGTGAGAAGAGCTTACTTGAGTAGGCCCAGCAAGCTGCCAGAGGCGCTGGCGCATCTCGCGAGCTGCTTTATTGGTGAAGGTGACGGCCAAGACTTCATTTGGCCAGACGCCCTGCTCGGTCAGGAGGTAGGCAATGCGGTGCGTGAGTGTTTTTGTCTTGCCGCTGCCCGCCCCTGCAAGAATTAGGACCGGGCCATCAGATGCAACCACTGCCGAACGCTGAGCGTCATTCAATCCATCAAGTATATCCATAGTAGCCTATTATACCGGATGCTGCTGCACTGGCGCTAGGTAAAGAGTGTGTAATAGACCGCGCCAAGGCCAGCACCAAGCGCTAACAGCATGACGATCCACAGCAGCCAAATCCAGCCAGCAGCTTGCTCGGGACGGCGGCGCGACTTTTTCGGTGCGCGGGTAAATTCTTCGGCGCTGTAGATTGGTGCGACTACATTGCCTTCGTTCTCTTCCTGAAGTGCTTGGTGGAGAGCTAGCGCGGTATCGCCATTTTGGGTGGTGGCAGCCGCTTCCTCGATGGTATTGACGTGTGCTTGGTCACTCGTGTCTGGCTCATCATCCCACTCAGTCGCAGTTGTCATTGGCTCGGCTTCGACTCGCTCTGCTTCGCCGTAGTAGTCGATATCTGGCTCACCAGGGCCAGGCACAGGCAAACTCAGGTCAATCTCATCCTCTGCAAACTGCGGTCCTGCTCCATCAGCCGATGCCTCATGAGAGTCGGCTGGTTCATCCGGGTAGAGCGACCGGTCAGCACCGTAGTGATCCTCTAGCTGGTACATGGGCTCATCATCCGGTGTGGCAATCTCTGGCGTGTCTTGCTCGGGTAGCGAGTAGTGATCGGTTGGATAAAGTGATGGCGCATTCTCGCTCGTGTCTGTCAGCACATCGATGAATTGCTCGGCCGATGCATGCTCATCATGCGGCGCAAAAAGATGCGGCGGTGCAGATGGCTCGTTATTATCAGCCGGAGCTATGCCGAATGCGCCAGGCTCATCATGATACATCCCCATCGGAGTAGTATCGGCCAAAGTTGGCACATCACCCACTAGCGTATCAGCACCACCCAGTGGGCGCTTATCGACCTTGGTCTCGGCGTCGGGCAAGAATGGTGTGTAGCCAAGCGGCTTTTCATCACCAGGCTGGAGGTCAAGCGCATCTGCAGATGGCGCTCCATCAGGCGTTGCTGCATCCGATACTTTAGCGTTATCACCTATTGGAGTATCTGGGGTTGCTCCTATGTGATGCTGCGCTGGCTCATGGCCAGGTACAGGGCGAATATCCATACCCACCACTGGTGCGCTACTTGTCAGTGGCTCAACCACCGCACCTTGGCGGCGCACTCGCGGGCGAGCCGTTTGGGCAGCTGCAGCAACTGGGGCTGCACCACCCACGATATCCATAAAGCGACCACGCGAACGCTGTATAGCTGGAGCGGCTGCTTGATCATCATTTGACTCGGCTGGTGCTGTCTCGTCTGCAGCATGCACAGCTGGCGTATCGGCAACCGATGGCTCAGTCTGTTGGTCGGCTGGCTGAGAAAGAGTAATTGGCACGACATCGGGCGCATTCTTCGGCGCGTCTTCCTCTTCTTGCGGAGGTGTTGGTGTATCATCGGTAGACACCTCAGGGCGAGCAGCAATAATCTGCTGCGCCTTGGCTACAACATCATCGGCTGAGGCAAACAGTGGTGTAGCGGGTGCATATGGCTGCTCTGCTTGGTCATCAGGAGTATCCGGCAATTGCATATCTGTCGTGCCTTGCGCAATATCATTCGTATTCTGAGCGGCATTGGTTACATCAATGGCATTCGCTTCCTCTTGCGAATCAGACAACGGCGAGATATCAAAGCGTGGCTCAGGAGCTGCCCGGTGCTCATTATACGTACTAAGGAGTGGCAATGGGCGATCGACGCGAGCTTCTGGCATGGTGTCCTCAGCATCAGCAAGCGTCTCCTCTGGCTGCGGCGATGGGCTGTCATTGTCCGCTACCACATCAGGCATAGTGTGCTCAGCCGTCAGCAATTCTGCAGGAGCGATATCGCCTGCCTGCGATTGAGCTGGCATAGTGGTGGGCTCAGCCCAGGAGCTACTCTCACTATCAAACGATTCATACTCGCTTGGCACACTCACGTCAGCTGCTTGGGCTGCCGTCTGGCTATCATCCATAGCACTCGTATTTTCTGCTACAACCTCTGGCCATGCAGGTGCAATATGGTCTCCATCAGGGGCTTGCACATCTGGCGTATCATCTGGCTCATCATATTGCAATTCGGGCCAGGCCGGCTCGTTGAGCGACTGGTTTAGTGGCTGCACTGTCTCAGTATCAGAAGCATCGCTACTACTCAACACTGCTGACACATCTGTGTTTGTCGGTGTTTCTGGTGCATAAAGCAGGTGATCGTCGCCAGCGTCATCAGCACCGCGAGTATCAGCTGTGTCATCAGGCTCATCCTGTGATGCTATGACAGATGCCTCATCATCAGCAGTATGCGTATCATTCATTGGCTGCACCACCGTTTCGGCGGGGGGTAGCGACGTGTTACCCTCCTCTTCTGTTGGCGGTGGAATGATGAGTGGTTGTGGGGCAAATGTATCATCAAGATCATCAACGACGGATGCTTGCGCTGGCTCAGTATCATCATCTTGTACTTGATTCACTTCATTGAGATGACGGACAAGCGCTTCGTCATCGTCATCGCCCTCAGTATCTTCTCCCGCAAATTGATACGGCATCGTTGGCGTCTCCGACTCAACTTGCTCAATTGTCGCTGGCGTCTCTTCCTCTGTGGCTGTGGCAGATGTTTCGTCACTTGCCGCTCCATCACTCAGAGCTGATGCTGTATTATCTGTCTCCGCCACAGGAGATGACTCATCTAAACCTGTTGTGGATGATACATCGTCAACCGGTGTCGCCTCACGGGCTGGCGGTGCAACAAACGGCCGCGCCGCCGACCGGCCGAAGAACTGCGCTCGATCGGCATATACGTCATCATCCTCGTCGTCATCGCTGGCTGGAGTAATAATATCGTCAGGATCAACCGTCACGATCGCTGCAGGCTGAGATTGAGATGACATGTCATCTGTCGTCGTCTGCACTGGTGGTGCTGTATCTACAGAGTTAGCTTGAGTTGACTCTGCATCATCCACCACATCAGTCTGCTCTGGCTCGGCAGGCATCGATGCTGGTTCACGTTCTGATGCAACGACCGACTCCGACAGCGCTCGGGCACGGTCAACGGCTGGCTCAGGCTCAGCCGATTCATACGACTCCCCTGCTAATTCTGCCCCGTCCGCCTGCTGCGACAGTGGCATAATTGTCAGCCCACGGCGGCGCACAGGCGTGCTGCCAGTATTAGTATCAGAGGTTGCATCAGTGACTGTAGTACTATCATCAGCCTGCACCGTGTCATCAGTGCTGTTAGTGTTATTTTGAAATGCTAATGCAGGTGACTGCTTAGCTGGCGTTGCAGTATCTGGTGAGTCTGCCTGCTGCACTGAACCTGTTGAGGTGTTGTCATCCTGAGCACGTGGCGTGCTTGCATCCTGCGCGTCATCATTCACCTCAGGACGAGCCGAGGTGGCTGCTGACGCCGCTTGTTGGGACGATGCAGCTTGGGTGCTTGATGAGGCCGAATCTTTGCTTGGTGTGGCGGCAGGTGCTTCAGACGGTTTGTCTGGCGTTGTTGGCAGCTGACCAGACTGGCGCATGAGGTCGTGCACCGCGCGGTCGAGTTCGTCGAAGTCTATATCTGGCATGAACGGTTTCCTTTGTTTGTTTTTATACAAGCGCTACAGTTTTTGTGTGGTACACACCAGTCCACACCCTGATACAACGAACCGGAGCCTCGTATCGAGTTTTGGATACTACCTCGGTTGTTGATCAATCGTATGCCCACAATGTATCGCTTATGTTGTTTTCTCTAGTGTAGCTTATTTGACATTGTGGTGCAACTCACCTTGTTCATTTGATGCGAAGTATCGATGCGCTGATTGCCCTATTCATACCATCGTGTTGCACTCTCGGCAATAGTCTACCTCTGGTCGATTGGCTGATATTTTTGCAAAAGGTACTCAGCCTAAATGATGTTATTTTTACACCACTTTTTCATATACGCTGTATTATATACAACGGTACAGTATGCGAAGTAAAAACAATTACCTTGCCTTCGCCAATAAAAACACCCACCGTAGCGAAGGTGGGTGCTTCTATAGGGTGTTCTAGCGGGTCTAGCGCTCGAAGGTGCGGACGCTCAGCGTATCTGTCCCACCAGTTGCGCCAGGCTGGCGACCACTGATAATAACGGCAGTCACCGATGATACATCACCAAAGGCACCTTGGCTGAGTAGCTCGCGTGTGAGGTCACTCCCCAGCTGCTGGCTGTCGGGCCGGACGAAACTGCGCGTTGCATACGACAGTGCAAGCTGCTGCGCTACGCGGGCATCTGGCGCCACAGCGACGATTGGCAACTCTGGACGGCAAGCAGCAATACGTGCAGCAGTCGCACCCGAGCGTGTCTCGGCAACGATCACTGTTGCATCAACTTTGTGCGCAACATCAACGGCAGCATGAGCAATCGCATTGAGCCGGCGGTTGGTGCGGCCCTCCTCGATGGGCATGTCATTCATCGGCCAGCGCGACTGAGTGTAGCGCACGGTATCGGCCATCATCTTAACGGCCTCAACTGGGTAGTCACCATTGGCCGTCTCGTCAGAAAGCATCACGACATCTGTCCCGAGGATGGCAGCAGTTGCAACGTCACTTACCTCAGCCCGGGTTGGTTCGGGGTTATCGACCATACTGGCTAGCATCTGCGTGGCAACAATCGAGAGCTTGCCATACTTGCGGCAGAGGCGGATGATTTCGCGCTCGACGATTGGCACAATCTCTGGGCTCGTCTCGACCGCAAGGTCACCACGAGCAACCATCACACCATCGGCGGCCTTGACGATTGCCTTGAGTGTCTCTGGCTCGATGGCTGCTTTGGTCTCGACCTTGGCAATGATTTGTGCAGTCGAACCATGGCTGAGCAAAATCTGGCGTAGGTTGTTGATATCCTCTGCACTCTGGATAAAGCTCAGTGCTACGAAATCAATATCTTTGTCTGCCCCAAACTCGATATCAGCCAGGTCCTTGGGCGTGAGAATGTCACCACCAAAGTCGGTGTCGGGCAGGTTGAGCCCCTTGCGACTCATCAAGAAGCCATCATTACTCAGACGCACCTTGATGGCGGTGTCGCTAACGCGCTCGGTCATCTCACCGCGCAATTTACCATCAAAGAGATAGACAGGCTCGCCCACCTTAACCTTGTCGGCAAGGTTGTACTGAATGGGCAGACGATTGCTGCCATCGTGCTCCTCCACCGCGTGGTCAAGGATGATTTCATCGCCTGCCGCAATGTCGAAGTGGTTATCCTTGAGTACGCCGAGGCGAATCTTTGGCCCTTGCAAGTCTTGCAAAATCGCAACAGTCCGACCAACAGTAGCGCTTGCCTTGCGAATCCACGCAATTTGGTCAAGTCGCTCTTCATACGAGCCGTGGCTAAAGTTGAGGCGAAAACCGTTGGCGCCCGCCCGGATCAACGCTTCTATTTTCTCTGGTGTGTTGGTGGCTGGCCCCAGAGTAGCCAGTATCTTTGTACGTTTTGTAGAATTATTCATTGCGTACATATTATAGCAGCATAATGCCAAATAGTGAAACACAAGCAATATTGCTTGCCGAGGTGTATTGAGCAATAAATTCGGAGTTTCATTCATTTCTCACACCTTGTCGCTCGCTATTCCCTGCCCTCTAGCACGATAAGGGTCATTCTCTGTCATATACCCTTATACCAGAACTAAGCATAGATTATGGCAATCTGCCATCATATACTACCTGTATGAAATGGTGAGAGGTAGGTAGATTGAGGTAGACATAGGAGGGGATACAGTATATACGTGTCGAACATTTGACAGTACTGTATAATCACAGTATGCTAAGATATAACATCACTTTACTATAAGGAGTCTAACACTATGGCACCATCCCTCTTACATCTCGCGTTGGCACTCGACTGCTTTGGCGGTATTCTCTATCTCTTGTTTGCACCGCGCATACCACGGGCTTTCTTGCCGTGGCTGACGGCAGGGATCATCGCGCTTCATCTTGTGGCGGCTGGCATATTGTACTGGCTAGGGCAAGATGGTGAGCTCCTAGTCCTGCCTATGGCATTGTATGCTGTAGCACCAATTATCCGGCGCTACCAGGGCAAGTAAAAACATCTACATCTCTTGCAAAAGAACTTCTCAGAGGTAAGGCCACTAGCATAGATAGAGCAATACCGCAGCGTTATCGGCTGCGGTATCTTGCTAGCGAAAAAGGAAATAGCGCTAAGCTTTGCTTAGAATAAAGCGCTTTCTCTCCGAGAGAAACGCAAACATAATGGCTCGCTCATGAGCAAAAGAGGAGGAATGATCACCCATCGCGCCTATCCACCTTGGTGGAGACCTCTGACAAATCCGTTGCCAACTGGCGATAGCGCCCACGGCTGATCGCTGCACCAGTAGCCTAACCCATAGCTACCTCTGTGCTAACATGTGTTCGAAGTACCTTATCAGTACCCCCTACGACAGTGTAGCACTATATCGAACAATTAGCAAACGTTTGTTTCATTTTTGGGATTTTTTGTTCGGAATTTTATACTAACCAGTTTAACCATTCCTCGTATGACTATGGCATTCTTAACTACCTGACTTAATGCCAGTATAATTCTGGACAACTCGAGCAATACTATCTGCTTCGCTCGAATCTTTGAAATTATGATCCTGTACTGGTTGCACCAAAAGATCCATTACTTTATCTACCATAGCTTGGTACAAAGCTTGGTCTCTATCTTTGACGGACATATAGCCGGCAAGCATCTTTGCATTAACCAGTTTGTGCTTATACTGGTTCCGTAGACTTGCATATACGCGATAGTTCTTCTGCGCAAAGTGATAGTTTGCATACAAAATCGCACCTATAGATAGCTTGAATGAGAGGATTGTAATGCTATTCTTTGTATATAGATCTCCTGCGAATACCATCAGAAGCCCCATTACTACAACCATTATCAATATATACGCAGCAAGGCAATAGAGGGCCTGTTTCCGCTTACGATACCAGAAATGGATATTTTCTTGCAATTGGCTCTCATCTTTTCCTGGCTTGCACCAAGGCCATTTGAGCCAAATTCCAGACGAAGTCTCTTCCTCATAAAGATTCACTTGTTTTTGAAATTCTTTCGCGATAACACTTGTTACTGCTTGCTCTATGTTCTTGCTTGCAACATTCACCGCTGTTTCTAGTTTACGTGTATAATTGTCTATGTCAGTTTTTTGTTTTTCAAGATTTTTAAACGCAGCCTTCCTTTCTGCTGCACTGCTCAGAAACTGAACCACATCATTGCTTATTAGCAAAGCTTCAATAGCTGTATCTCGTAGAATCTGGTTTATTAGTCCGTCTATATGATACCCTACATCATAAGGACTATTACTTTTTATTATATTTTGATAGTTTCCATCATTTTCAATTTTCTGTTTTTGATCGCTTGTACCGACAAGGTTGATAATATCGATGTATCTGTTATACGTGTCAATCTTCTCGTGAATTCCTTTTTCGTAATCTTCTCGTTTGAGTGTTTTTAGTTGCATAGAGTTACTTTACCGTTTCGTTGTTGTTATTTGTTAGCTATTTTAAATGAAATAAGTTTTAAAATTCAGTTATATAATCTCTTATCTTGTTCGTGTCGTCGGCGCATCAGCCACGCACACAGCCCCACTCCAACCAGTGCCGCTATACTATCGATCATGACATCACGCAATTCGCCACTGCGGCCTGGTACAAAGAGCTGGTGGATCTCGTCTGTCACTGCATAGAGGCTGCAACTCAGCAAGGCGAAGCTCGCCACAGTGCGCGTTCGCCAGCGGCGTATAGTGATGCGCAATGCGCGATACATCAATATACCAAGGACAAAATAAGCAATAATATGAGCACTCTTACGCACAAGAAATGTTAAGATAGCCGTACTTACCCCTGGCATAGCCTGCTGCAAATGCCCAACAATCGCCCCACTCTGCCCGCTAGAGACAGCGGCGGGTTGGTGGGAGAGAGTGAAGATAACTGCCATCCAAAATACCGGTGCCAGGATATACAACCCGCGCCACGCCCTACTCCGCCCCACGGTCTGCCTCCCAAGCCTGAGCCAATTTATCCGCCTGCTTTTGTTTGAGGCCTTTCATCTTGCGAAAGAGCGTCTGCTGCAAAGTGCGCAGGGTATGACGATTAATAATAATAACGCCTGCACCCGTAACAATTATGTTAGCTACTACTGCATAAACAGAGTCTAGATAGTAGAGGATAATTGCAACAGCATAGAGCAACGTCACTCCACCGATTGTTGTATAATCGTAGGTAATATTGATCGATTTTTTTATGTCACGATGGCGAAAGATTGCCACAGTAATATGCGCGGCGATCAGCGCAACTGCTGGACTGTATAGTCCAATCAGTGGTATCAGCAACACCGACAATCCAACGCTAATGACCGCAGCGCTTAGTGAAGTATAGAGCACCTGCTTTGTTTCCTTTTTGGCAACATAGATTGCACTGTAGGTTCCAACAATTGCACTAAATAGTGACCCGATCAGCAAAAGTGGCACATAGCGCTTGGCGTCGTGATATGTCTCATCGACCATAATAGAGAAAAATAGTGGCGCACCAGCAATGAGAATAACACCAAGACTACCAAATACACGCAAGCTCATATTGGCCACTTGCGAGAAAAAAACGTCACGATCTTTTGACCGAATATGCATTGCTGCCGACTCTGTCCATGACAATGCAAAAAAGCTATACAATGCAACAAACATCTGTGGAAACTTATACGCCACTGCATAAATACCATTGGCTGCAACACCAAGAAAGGCCGTAATAATCATCCGGTCGGCTGCGTTCACGACCCACCACGAGACATTATTTGGGATAAGTGGCAATGAGTAGCTCAGCAGTTCCCTCTTCTTGCCCTTGCTCGTAAGCGACCAATCAATATAACGATATAGCCGCAGCACATAAGCAAGATATAGTGCACACAGCGCATTGCCTACCACCGTTGCTAATAGCATACCAGTTGCTCCCATCTGAAAAATGACAATGCAGAGGATATTGAGCACAACAGTCGTCACCCCAGCAACGAGGCTCCCGAGCGCATATTTCACATTGTCACCGAAGCCACGTGCAACTTGCAAGCAATAGTTAGAACTTATCGATGCAACAACCGCCGCAAGCGCTAACCAGCCATACGGAATCGCAATAAATTGCATAACGATACTGTATACAAGCGCTATCAGTATTGTGCTCACCAGCACCATTTGAAGCGAATTAGTAATAATAGTCGATTGCTGCGTTTTGCTGCCTCGCCCATCAATCAAGAAGCGAAATACCGCCATTTCAAGCGAGAGCATAATAATTGGTGCTACAAGCGCAACAATCACGACAACTAAATCAACCGTACCATACTCTCCCGCTGCGAGATGCGCCGTATACAGCGGTAGCAATAAGAGGCTAATAAATTGTGTCGACATTTTGCCGAGTGCAATAACGATGGTATTTTTGATGAGAGCGGTTTTTTTTGATGACATGGGCTAGGCTAGGTTATGCTATTCTTTCATTTTTTATTCGATTGATTTTTTTAATATATGAAACGGCTGGTGTGGTGTTTTTGTTTGCTGTTTTATTATATCGGCAACACTAGCCTGGACACTAGCTTTTGTTTGTGTAAACATAATAGGATAACCCCCCTTTATCCACTCATTAAACACCCCTTGCACTTTTCCATTGCTATTGTTGAGTGCAATACACGGCGTATTAGTAATTGCACAAAAGATCATGCCATGCAACCGATCTGTAACAACGAGACCTGCGGATGCAAACTGCCCCCAGAGCCGCTGTAACTCACATTCACCTTTTTGCAGTGATATTCCGTCAGCATTAATAATTGTATCGAGCGATAGCACGTGTGGATATCGCTTAATTATATCACCGACAGCACATCTTGCTGCAGAAGGAGCAACTTCCTTGTCATCTCGCAGACAGATGATAAGCTTGTTGGTATCCCTCTGTTTTTTCTGCTCAAGCTTATTTAAATATAGCACGATATCTGGTGCAAGGAGGACACGACATTTATGAAATAGCCGTTTCATTGCTTTGTAGCTTTTTCTTTCTCGCGCAAAGATAGTTAGGTTACCATGAGTATTATATACAGATTGTGTTTTTGCAAGTTCATTCTTCCCAACCTCTGTATGCGAAAAGCTTATCGTTTGTGGAAACGATATGATTCTGTTATTCGGAAACTTTTTTATTACAAACCGTCGCTGTTCTTCTATATCTTCATACATATCACTCATATTGCCGCCACCTGTTATTGTTACTATGTCGTCCATATTCATCTTCTTTTTGAGTGACTTTATTTTTCGGTAAGTTTGGCTAATAGGTACGACGACTATTGTGCGATCCGGAAAGTTATCCTTCAAAAACTTGTTTTGAGCATATGCAATAGCAATATCACCAAGATTACCATAATCAGCCGCAAGCATAATAATAATCTTCTTGTCCTTTTTTGAAAGATTTTGATAGTTATCTGTGCTTGATTTGTGATAAATAATCCAATTCTTTAGCTTCGGCGAAATACTATCCTTGATGAATCGCACAATATTTCTCGTTTTTACAGAAGAGAGAAGGAGGAGTAAATTGAATCGCTCGTGTCGTAATAGCCCCAATAACATCCTGTCGACACTACTACCAGCTTCTTGAGGTATCGTCTGAATATTCGACCGTAGTTCACATAGCGAGCGAATTTTTTCTTGGCGGTTTACAGCAGTAGTATTCGCAATAATATCTATTGACCAACGCGTTCTATCTAATGTGTTTTTAATGCGAAACATACGCACATCATAGCTCGACACGCCCAGCACCTTCATTGCATTGCAAAACGCCTGGATTGACCGGCGGTCGTATTGAGCAATTTTCTTGTGATATGTTTTCCCGAGAGTCGTACGACCATACTGAACGTAGTGGTATATTGGCTGATCATAAAATCCAACCTTATTGGCGCGTTGATACACCTGCTCATTAAAAATAATGTCTTCTATATACGACAAGCCTCTTTCGAATTTTATATTATTTATTGAAAGAAATTGACGATCGTACAGCTTATTCCATGCGTAGCCCAACATACTTGCATTGGCAATTTTTGTACGCTTGCTACCTCTAGTAATGATCTTGCCTGGCTCGACTACCACCTTTTCTGTGTGTGTTTTTCCATGTTCGTATATGTCATAGTAGTAGCCAAAAACACAAACATCAAGCGCACGATCGTTACTATATTTCATTAACTTACCAATGGTATTTGGTTCAATAAAATCGTCACTGTCGACAAACAAAACGTAATCACCCGTGGCTCGCTCAAGCCCATAGTTACGCGCGTCAGAGAGGCCTCCATTCTGTTTTGAGAGAACTATAGCTCGTACATCATTTGCACTATATCTCTTGGCAATCTTAGCCGTCTCATCAGTGCTTCCATCATCAACAATAAGTAATTCTAAGTTCTTATAGTCTTGGCTTAGGATGCTGCTTATTGCCTTGCCTACATATTTTTCAACATTGTAGGCAGGCATAATGATTGATAGTTTTTTATCCATCAAGCACTCCTTTGTATATATTTACTAATTGATTCGTAATATGGTTGATGTCATATTGATGACGTAGCTCATCTGCTACGACGTCTGCTCGGCCTTTTCGTACAGCACGTGACACTTCGCTCGCCCAAGATTTAGCACTATGCTCAAGACTTGCAAAAGCCATTCGTGTACTCATCTTCACATCAGAATCAATCGTATCACTAACAACGCATGGTAATCGGTTTGCCTGCGCCTCAATCAAGACAACAGGAAGCCCCTCAAAAAAGGACGGCATCACAAACACATCTGCCGCACTGTACATCTTCTCTGTATCTGCGATAACTCCTGTGAATATCACATAGCGAGAAAGACCGAGTTGTGCAACTTTTGCTTCAACCGCTGCACGTAGCGGCCCATCACCAACCAGGAGCAAGTATGATTTAGGCTGCTCTTTGTGGTATTGAGCAAAGATATCAACAATGAAATTATGGTTTTTCACTTCGTAAAATCGTGCGACATTCAGCAGTATAGTTGCGTCTTGCGGCAAGCTATACACTTCGCGTATATCGCGACGAATAGTTTCACTATAAGCAAATTTTTGCAAATCTATTCCATTATTAATCACTGTAAATGGCCGACGCCCAAATAGTGCACGACCCGCGTCTTTTGCACATGCTATTTTTTCTGTTGCATACCGACTAATAGCAAACCTTGCTAGTGTAAAATATATTCTTTTTTTAAGTGGTGGGTTAACTTCAGATTGCGTGCAGTGTGAATGTGCAATTCTCATCGACACACCTGCTCGTGCTGCAGCAATTAATGCAAAGACTGAATTATAGTATGTATGTGCATGAACAATATCTATTTGATATTTCTTTATTACAGACTTAATTGCTCGAATATAAGCGATTATACCAACATCCTTAATATCAGGTATACGGACAATTATTCCACCTAATTGTTCTATCTCATCTTCGTAGTCAAAGTGATTATTGCTAAAGCACAGGAAGTAAAACCGATAGTTATCTCGATCGATTGTACGAAGGATATTCATCACAAATGTTTCTGCCCCGCCACGATTCATACTTGCAACAACATGCAGGATGCGAAGTTTTTTATCTTTCTGCATACACACTTACCTTCTTCCCTGTAATCTTTTATTGCGGTATAGTCGAATCATCCATGTAGGTGCCATACCAGCTAATATGCTCTTTACGATTCGAATATATTCGATAGGCCCAGCACCTAACAATGGGTAATAATGGAGGCGTGCCTTTAGTTCTCCGCCTCGATGGCGTAGTCTTCGTTTTCTGTAATCATTTGGATTAACTCGATACAAGTATAATATACTGTCAAGCATATACATTCGTTTGTTTGCCAAAAGCAAATCACACCATAGTGCAAGGTCCTCAGCGCGATTGTAGTCTTTATATCCACCAATCTGCTGTATATCAGCTTTCTTTATGATAGCAGCGGCATGGACGGGCACGTCTCCACGCATTATTTCTCGTCTTGTTTTTTCGCCCCTCGAGCCAATCGTGCCATAGTTTTCATCCCCAGAAAACTCCATAGCCCGGCTAGAGACGACCGCAAACTCAGGGTGTTTCTTACTATATTCATACAGAGTCTTAATTCTATCTTTTTCAGCAATATCATCAGTATCCATACGCACCAAATACTCACCATTTGCATGTGCAATCGCGTTATTGAGAGAATACACAAGGCCTCTATTCTCTGGATTCTTAATAATACGTATTCGCTTGTCATTACCAAGCTCTTTTTTGATTGCCGCTAAGTCGTTCTTTCCACCATCGTCGACAATGATAAATTCAAAATCACGATACGTTTGGTTTAAAATGCTTTTTATCGCAACCTTTAAATCGGCATTATTGGTATTATACTCTGCCATGATGACTGAGACATTCGGTTGAACCATCTAGACCTCCCCACTGATACTAAATTGATATGGTATAATGTCTGACTGATCGAGGATGAAGTACGAGACAACAAAAAAGCCAATCGCATAACAAACAACCATACTATACAGTATCAGCTTCCTCATCCTATTTGAGCTTACACTTGGTATAAGCGTTAATAATATAATATAAAGCAACGAGAAATAGAGTGCTTGACGTTTTATAAACGGTGACACAAACCCAAGTAGCAAAAGAACTATTTCTGTAGTAGCACCTGCCATAATAAATGTATTGTATGCAATATCACCACGCAAGATTATATATTTCGACAACATAAAGATAGCTGCCAGCAAAGCTAGCTTGCAATAGAAGATGAGGTTTGCACCATCTTCATTAACATATGTGTATAGCTCATACTTACCAAACCCTGGCAGCGATAGCGCCAGGTTCAATGCGTTTATTGTTATGGCAATGGCAATAGCCAACATCAAGACAAACTTTGCGATATAACGCATATTTAGTGAGTATGTTACCTGACGAATAGTGTTTATCGTACCGATTCGTATGACGAAGTAGAACGGTATCACAAGGAGTGCGCTTATATGAAACAGACCAGCGACAATACACCACAGTGTAAATAGCATAAACCGTCGATCTCTTACATACGACAAGGCCAAGAAAACAATTGATATTGCAATACCCTGACGAACAGCATTGAGCGACATAGGCAACACTGTCATCAAGTATAAGAATGTTACAAGTCCAGGATATTGCGGTTTGAATCTTACAAGCCCCGCGTAGAAAAATCCGATCGTTAGCAGCACTGTTGTTACAAAAAGGACTCGAGTATCATACATTGCAAACAGTGATGAAAATTTTTCGAGAGCAATGTATCCCGCTTCGATACCTCCAATGCCATCAAACCCGTTTTTGGCATGTTCAGAAAATATATCAATATAATTAAAATAATCTGTCCCCACCCCATATCGAAATCCACCAATAATGATTGGTATAAGTAGCCCCAGCATACAAAACAATCGTTGCCGCGATCGGAATCCAACCGATACAAGATAGGCAGACAGCGCAAAGGCAATGATATAGAAAAAGAGGCTTTCGAGATTACCCATTGTAAATCTCCTCCATCGTGCGCGAAATAGTTGCAAGGTCATACTGGCGTGCTTGTAGTCTTGATTGCTCACCAAGTCGATGAGCTAGCTTTGGATCTCGACGAATCTGCTTTACTCGTTGCAAAAAAACCTGCTTGTCAAAGTCTGTCACGAATCCATTCTTATTATCTTTCACCAACTCTGTCGTACCGCGACAGCGTGTGGTGACAATAGGTAATCCAGCGAACATTGCCTCCATAAGGTGAACAGGAAGCCCCTCTTGCTTCGAGCTTGAGACAGAGAGATCAGCAATCTGGAGTAATTGATGAACATCATTACGATAGCCTAATAGATGTACATGGCTTGCTAGACAATATCGGGCGAGATATCGCTCTATCTGACCGTGTAGAGAATCCTGACCAGCCAGTAATAAATGAACCTCGGTATTCGCCTCTAGCAAAGGGCGTAGCGCGGCTAGAAGCCACAGTTGGTTCTTTCTTTTGGACAGTTCCGCCAGGTACACCATCACAAAGTCACTCTGCTTCAAGCCGAGTGAGCGCCGCAAAGCATGCTTTTCTCCTGTAGTTAACTTAGGTATAAATCGCTTTGAGTCCACTCCCACTCCCGGCACATACACCACACTGGTGGCGAAATGGCGGTTAGCTCGGGCATAGTCCTCGGCATTAATTGTAATGAGGACATCAGTGTAGTGTGCCATCAGGCGCTCGATGGGATAGTATACCAGCCAGTTGAGCAGCGGCGCACCCGTAAAGAAGTGAAAGCCATGAGCAGTGTAGATCACCCGTGTGCCGCGCTGCCGAGCCTGCCGAGCCGCAAGACGCGTCACGACACCCCCTACTGGTGTGTGGGTGTGAATGAGGTCGTATTGCTCGTGGTCGATAATCTCCTTGAGTTGGCGATAGGCCCGAACATTACTGAGCGTGAAAGGGCTACGCGTAAATGGCACGACAAACTGCTTGTCGCAATCCTCAATCTGCTCCTCACCCATTGAGGCATAATGCACTTCGTACCCCTGTTCGCGCAGCATCCGCATGAAGGGCCGGTTGAACTTCTGGAAGTTGGCCGTGTGTGAGGTGAACAAGACTTTTTTCTTATTCGAGGGCATTATCGACTCCTGTTACCGCACGCTCGCTTCCTTCTGTGTGGCCACTCATCATCAATACCGCTCCAATGGTCTTTATCATGATCTTGACATCGGTCAGAAAGCTCAGCCGCTGGACATACTCACCGTCCATCTCGGCTTTGCGCTGGTCGTCTAGGTCGTCGCGGCCATTTACCTGCGCCCAGCCAGTGATGCCTGGCTTGACGGAATTAGCATGGTATTTTTGGCGCAAACTAATAAGCTTTTTCTCTGTCTTGATGACGGGCCGCGGCCCAACGATGCTCATCTCACCTTTTATGACGTTGAGTAGCTGTGGTAGTTCGTCGATAGATAGCTTGCGCAGCACCCCACCGAGTGGTGTGATGTAGCTATCTGCGTTGGTAAAACTATTGGTTGGCATATTCTTTGGTGCTTTCGTAGACATAGTGCGGAATTTATAAACTGTAAATAGCTGCTTATCTTTGCCGAAGCGCTTCTGGCGGAACAAGGCTGGCCCTTTCGATGTGAGGCGGATTGCCGCTGCAACCAGCAGCATTGGTAGCCCTAGAATCACCAGCGCAGCCAGCGCAATGCTCACATCTTCGATGCGTTTTCCGTATTCCCGATACATGGTATACCCCCTTGTTACCCTGTGTTGTTATCGTGCCGCGTACCCATGCGGCTGTATACTTCAGCAAAATAAGTTCTGTGTAGGTAGCGCAGCTAGCGCTTAGCCTTGGTCGCCGCGGATGTAGCTGCGGCAGCTGCTTCGGCCACGCGCTGCGACTGCGCATAGTCGTAGGCAAAGAACAATCCTACGATGGCAAGCAGCAGTGCACCGCCACCACCGAGTGCCATTGCCTGCCATAGCCCTATACTTGCTGGCGCACTTGGTGTATTGACAGCGTCGACTGTTTTGATGCTAATTTTGGTCTTGCCATACAATGCTTTCGTTTGCTTTTCAAACTCGGTAATCGCTTGCTTGAGCAAGGTTTCGCTCATCTTGGGCTCGCCAGTGTTCATCGAGACAGTGATAATGTCGGTGTTCTTTACATGCTTGGCAGTTGTGTTGGCCAGCAGTGTCTCATAGCTCCCCTTGTACTGGGCACGGTCGATTACCGGATCGAGCACCCGCCGCGAGGTAAAGAGCGTGGTGTAGTTGGTAAGCGTAATGGTGTTTTGGCCCTGATCTACCCCTGTTAGTAGCAACGTCGCGGAGCTTTTGTACTGCGGCTGTTGGATGGATAGCGCATAGGTCGCACCCAGCCCAATACCAACGAGAATGGCAACAATCATCACCGGCCACTTCCGTGCATAATATCGTATTAGTTGGTAAAAGTTGATTGTTTCCACAATGCCCCCTGTGTATTATGTTCTCATATTGTTTGTCCCACCTATGTTCGACTATAGCATACATTTTGCCGAGCTCCAAGCATATCTTGCAACATATGGCGATCATACATTTATAGAACAGAGGTTATACCATAAATTGTTGTGGAAAATTCAGCAGATTTGCGTTCTGCAAAGGTGCTACAATAAATTAATAAAGCATGCTTATACGCAATTCTAAAAATATAAAGAATCATTAGAAAGGATAAAAATGACTCTCAATACCATCTTCCCTGTCATCTATACTATCGAACCAATCGACCTTCCTTCATCTGGTGTTGATTATGAGATTGGACCAACAGGCTTAGACTATATGACGCCATACCGGATCACGGTCGATGAGACACTAAGCTATACGCTTGGTATACATTCTAGTGATACATCGCCTGGTCTTGTTACTGACATAATTACAGCTCCCAACCCATGGCAGTTGTGCATCATTGAGCAAGGAGATCTCTATGTTTGTGATGTACGATATCCTCAGTCGTTCGCAAAAATAGATGAACTGTATGATGGTATTGTCTCCATAAAGCCAATAGTTGATCAGGGTATTATTCTATTCATTACTCACATAGGCATGCTTGCGCTTGACTCTATTGGCGTGCGCTGGAAAACAGAGCGAATCGCTCTTGACGGCATTACTGTTGAGGGTATCACTGATGACTGGGTCAATTGCAGACCTCAATCGGAGATGGAGTACGGTACGTTTGATGTCAATCTGCTGACTGGTGAAATACGACGTAGCGAAGATAATAAGCGTGTACTGCGTCTGCTATAGCTCTTCGCTCTACTCCCCACTCTCTCCACCCTGATACTCACTCAGCGTCACCCGCACGACGCGCTCTTTGCCGTCACGGAGGATGGTGAGGGCTACGACATCACCAGGCTGGTATTCGCCAATCAGGCTTGAGACGTCGCCTTGCTTGCCCACAACGAGGCTATTGATCTTGGTAATAACATCCTTCTCACGGAGGCCAGCTTTATCGGCTGGGCTGCCTGCAACGATCGCGCTTTTGTCGCCACTTGTCATCACATACGCGCCTTCCTTGGCCGAAGCACCAACCTGCTTGGCAACATCCGGCGTGAGCATCACATAGCGCGCCCCAAGGTAGGCTCGGCGCACACCCTTGCCCGCCAGGACCGACTTAAGCGTCCCCTTCATCGCATTGACAGGAATAGCAAAGCTAATACCCTGGGCATTGGTGGCCACTGCTACGTTGATGCCAATCACCTGCCCCGAGCGGTTGAGCAACGGCCCACCAGAATTGCCAGAATTCACAGCAGCATCGGTTTGGATGAGATCAGTTAGGCTCTCCGTTCGCTGAGTGCTATTGCCCGATGTAGAGGCCGTGACAGGCCGCCCTTTGCCAGAGATGATACCGCTGGTGACGGTGTTTTGGTAGCGGCCCAGTGCGTTGCCGATTGCCACAACTGACTGCCCCACCCGCACCGTTGCTGAGTCACCGAGCGACAGTGGCGTGAGCACCGTATTGCCCACCTCAAGCTTGAGGTAGGCAATGTCATTGAGTGGGTCCTCACCCACCACCCGAACGTCATCATACCGCGTGCCGTCCGAAGCAATGACACGGATAGAACTTGCCTTAGACACAACGTGCTTGTTTGTGACGATGTAGCCATCTTTGCTGACAATAATGCCCGTACCTGCCGCCGCTGACTGGCGAGTGGTGGTGCGGAGCGATGATGATTCTTCGATATTAGTGATGATAGACACGACACTCTTTGATGCTTTGTCGGCGACATTGGCCACTGCAGATTCATCGGCGGTGGGAGCGAGGTTACCATCGGTGCTAACCTGATCGCGCTCAGTGACGGTCGCATTGCGATCAATCGCCCGCAAATAAACCCACATTGCCATCGCCACGACAAAGACAAGGGCAAGTGCGCCCGCTGCAATAATGGACATGATTTTTGATTGACGCATGGCACGCGCCGCTCGCTGGTCTTGCGCTGTCATCTGCGGTTGTTGATTCATAGCCTCTTTTCCCCTTACCCTTTTTCTCACTTTCCTCGGCTAGGCAAGGCCAGTGGCGCTCAGGCTGTTAAACAACAGCAAAAGCGTCAGCACAAGCCCAATCGCCAGTGTCGATGGCAAGACAATATCTGCCCCGCGCACCACACCATGCTGATAGTAGCTATTATAGGCACGCTCACACACAAAGCCAAAGAGCACCAAAAAGAGCGGCAACTGTGCAAGCTTGATTGCCCCCAGACCAGAGATAGTATAGGCAAACATCCAGTGATAGCTCACCCAGCCAAGCTCCGCAAAGATCGTCGCGGTAATCAGCGCGTAGGTACGCGTGAGTGGTTCCTCATAGCTACCAAGAATATGCCGCGCAGCACAGTACCCCAGCACCCATAGCGGTAGTACTACTAGGGCGGCATCCCACCGGTAGGAGCTCATGGCAAGAGCCGTCGCCCCAAGAAAAACGCCAACGCCCGCCTGAATAGCCACCGAGCGGCGATCCGATCGTGGCTTGAGCACCACCAGCCACAGTGCATGCAGCACTGCCAAGACAACCTGCAGCCAGATCACTCCACTGGCAGCATACATCAGCATCACGACGCTAATTCCCACCGTGAGGTCGATCATATTTGCCACAATATTAGCAAGCCAAAAGCGTGGCCGCACCGCAAGCGCCCGCCACTTACTCGCAATCACCAGTGCCAATGCCAGCCAAGGCGACTGCACCTCTAGGACGATCAAAAACAGCAGCGTCGCAAGCCCAAGATTGAGCGCCACATAAACGACCTCACTGACCCGAGACTGACGATGTGTACCATGCAAAAAATCCATTGCCTTTTATTATACCATTTTGGGCGAAAAAATAAGAGCCTAGGGCGAGAACATTCTACTCTCTACTGTACTGGCTGTGCTAATTCCGCAGTTTGTCTTGCTACGCCTAAGTTTGCAGAGTCTCACCATAAGATCGCACGCCGCTTCTCTCGCATTTCCTCTGGTAGAACGTGAAATTGATTGTAATAAATGTGCCTTTTTATATAAGTGTAAGAGAGTTGATGCCCGAGGAGCGCTAGCTCTTGTTGCAATTTATCAGAAGGAAGGTGAAACAAATACCGAGAGAAGAATTATGAAATTCAGGTAGTATTGGCTTTGTTTGACAATAGCCATACTATACGTTCTATACTTACTATATGACAAGCAAATTCCATTTTCGCAACACCAAACAGCACTGGATGGCCGCCGCCGTCCTCGCACCTCTCCTTGTTATTACTGTACCTGTGACTGCCTTTGCTTTGACTGGCTACATTAGCAGCGAGATACCACTACACTTCCCATCGGGTTCGTACAAAGAGGTACTAAATGTACGGCAAGTGACCGACCGTAAGCTATTCGATGCAGCTGCTCAGTGCTTTACGAACCGTGGTTTGCCACACCGTGTTGTGAATGGCTCGTCAATCCAGGTCCAGGAATCACTCTTTCGTACCAGCATTGAACGATGCTGGAATGAACTCAATAACGCAAAGCTCTCCACTCAGGACCCTGAGTGGATGAAGACGCAACAATATTGGTATCGTGGGCGATAAGACAGTAGGTATTTTCATATCTCGCAGCTTAGCCGCACAACTCGTCGTAGGTAAAGCTAAGGCTGGGTAATGCAGGAGTGGTGCAAGCACCACCACTGCACACTCATTAATCGCTAATTGCCGACGAAGTACCCGTCGTGGACTGGCCAACCACCACAACAAACTGCGTGTGACTGCCAGTAGTCACCGGTGGTGTGCCAGTAGTAGCCTGAGCATGATAGATCGACTCTAGCTTGGCCTTCGTGTGCGGTGCGCTAGCTCTCCCAGCCACTTGGTAGATCTTGTTACTCCCTGCGCTGCCGCTGTGCGGAGCATTATCAATGCTGTCAATGACCATGCCAAGCTTCTCTAGCTTGTCTGCCTCGCGCTTGGCTACCCCTGATGCACCTGATGCATTGAGGACGACGACATGGGCCGACTCTTTAGATACCTCTGTGGCATTGAGCGTCTTGTTGATGTACGCTTGGATCTGACTGTAATCGTATGTGCCAGCTGCGGGTACGACAGAGCTAATACCACCAACCGTCTGCGCCACCACTAGATCACCAACGGTTGTGTTTAGTAGGCTCACACTCTTAATAGCATCACTCTTGATATTTTGCCCCAGCGACATGAGTGTACGGATCTCACTTGTCTCAAAGTTGGTACGGAGGTTCTTGCCTAGTGCATCAATGATCCCCGTCACCGCACCAAAGTTCGTCAGGGTGCCAGCACTTGTCGCCTTTTCTTTGATAGCCACGAGCACCTTTTGTTGGTTCTTCTCGCGGTCGAAGTTGGACTGCTCGAAGCCATACGATATACCCGAGGCACCGCGCGCCTGCGCTAGGTAGAGCGCATGCTCGGCATCGAGATTGACTGGCCCATTGGGATAGTCGATAAAGTGACCATTCGGCGGGCAATTCTTAACCATCGTGGCATGGCTCGCACGTGCATTACCACCCTTACACTTCCAGTCGAAGTTGCCATCCATCTGGCCACGAGGATCACGGCTCTCAATCGTTACTTTGATGCCACCCAGTGCCGAGACCAGGTCGCGCAGCACGGTGTAGTTTACGTGCACACTGTACTGCAAATCCAGCCCCACGATATTACCAAAGAACTTGCGCGAAGCGGCTTGGCGCTCATCCTCTGCCTCAGTGCTCGACCAGTCGCTATTCACACAGTTGAAGTACTCATTAATCTTACCTGCATTGCCAGAGTTACACGACCGGCGATATTTGACGTAGAGGTCGCGCGGGATGCTAATCATGTAGGCATCCTTCTTGCTCTGGCTAATACTCAAGATCATAATAGAGTCAGTCAGGTACGACCCCTCATGGCCTGGGTCATCCTCCGACGTACCAAGCAAGAGAATGTTGCTCCGGCCATTGCTATCTGCCTTGAGCTCCTTTTGCTGAATCAAGCCAAAGATATCACCCTTAAAGATATGTGAGCTCGCCATAAAGGCCCGCCACAGTAGCATACCGCCAAAGCCCACACCAATGATGACGAGAGCGATGATAATACGCTTGATCCATTTGCGCCGCGTCGATTGCGGCTTCTTACGGCCTTTGCGGCCACGCTTGCCGCTGCCCTGCTCGAGGTCAGCAAATATATTGTCACTTGGATTAATATCAAAGTCAGTTAGGCTGCTGCTGGGGTTGTTGGTGCTGATAGACGCACTGCGGCGCGGTGCATAATTCCTTGGCTGCTCTGCTGTGGCCAAGCTGCGACTAGAGCCAGCCGTGCCCGTCATCGAGCGACCCATCCGCGGCATCGAGCCATCGGCACGACGAAGCGAGCGGGGGCGCCTATCCACCGCCCCGCCATCTTGTGACCGAAAACCATCTATCGAATTGCGACCCGCCATAAACTCTCTCTACTATACTGGATCTGCCCCAAAAAATAAATACGAAACCGCACCCAAACTTGCACTTTGCAAGCCAAAAATGCCACGAGAGACTGTGGTCGTATGGAGTATAAGCACATATTTGCACAATGCGGCACTATTTTGCATACGGACATCACGATACAACACGAACTTCAACAATATTTTCATATCGCAACATATCCCATAAGAGCCGCTGGAATGTTACTGAAATAATTACATTTATATTTATAACCCGAGGAGGTAACCGATGCACTACAGACTAACGATTTATGTTATAATTGTGTTCATGAGCGAACAAGTTAAACAAACGATAGCACTTTACAGTTATATTGACGAATCTCCTTACTTGTCTCAATCGCAAGCCGAAGATGCGAGAGAATACGCCAGGGTCGGCGAGTGGGCAATTTCACTAGAGCACATATGTCTCTGCGTCGCGTCTAACTTATCTAAGCAGAACAAACATTTGACAGAAACAGAAATTAAAACACTCGAAACCTTAGTTACTATTGTAGAAGAAGAGGAGGGGGAGGCGTTTCATCGCGACTACTTTGACTTTGTTGTAGGATGCTAGGTTGCAGCAAATAGCATAGCCCGAGAGAGCAGCTACTCATTCTAAGTAGCTGCTCTATTTATAAAATTTCTATAGCTGTCTGCTTGACTCTACCTCCATATATTGATATATATATTAATCTTTTGCGCCGACCCGCAGGAGATGGTACGTTTCCACCCAGAGTTATTAGAGAAAAAGAAAGTAGCTGATCATCATGATTATCTGGCTATTCTCGGCATTCGCAGCACTTATTGCAACCATTGTCGGGTTCTTTATTGCTGTAGGCCTTGTGCTTGAACAAGATGATGAGGAAAGTAATCAATCCACTACAGTAGGATTTTTTACAAAGGTAGTCGCTACTATGCTTGTCCTCTACGGCATAGCAAATGCAGTGCTATATCCAGTGTCGTCTAGTAACAAGACGACGCGCACATCTGCTACTATTGCACAGGTCACCTCTCACTATGGGCTCAAGCCGGATACTCAATATCCGCTTAAGTTAGGCCAGCGCTTTGTTGGTACATCTGGAAGTATGACGGTGAATGGGAACTTCTTCTTCGTTCACGGCAGTGGTTCCTGGGCACCAGCTACCGCTATTTCTGTCGGCTTTGCATCGCAAGGCGAGAGCTATATCTTAGAGATTCCAACATCTAAGATAACGTTTGTTCAATCAAACGAAGCAAAGTCTTCTGTTAGCATCCATATCGATTCAGATATTAATGCGGGCCACAATTACGTCGTCAGAGAGGACTATAGCTCGTGCCATGCACGTGTCAGCTTCGGCTGGTGGTACTGCCACAGGACGCTCGAGAAGTCTTCTGTTAGCACCACGGATAGTGTAAGCCTACCTGAAGTCATTCAGGGAGCCTTTACAGAGGGCCATGCTCGCGCTACCATAACCCTTTCTCCCGAGCAGTACAATCTGCTCCTCACGGGCGGAAACCCCGCTCCGTCATCTTGATCTATCGTCGAGCCTCACAGTATGCGCTCCGCTAGGTCGGTGGCGGAGCGCATACATTGCAATTATTCCTCCCCTCCGCCCGCATTTAGTGATATAATACTTCATGATGGAAGCAAGTTTTTTGACCCGCCACCCCAGGCTCAAGGATATCGGTGGCTTTGTAATTTTTGTGGTGTGCGTCATTGTTGGCACACTCCTTATCAACACCTTTGTATTTCGTAGCTTTAGCGTGACTGGCCCGAGCATGGAGCAGACGCTCTACACCGGCGACCGGCTAATTGTCAATCGCCTGCCCGTCACGATGGCGCATTTGCAAAACAACTCATACACACCCAAGCGGGGGCAAATTATCGTTTTCAAGAACCCACTCTACAGTCCAGGCAGCGAGGATATGAACCTCGTCAAGCGCGTCATTGCCTTTGCGGGCGAGCGCGTTACCGTCAAGGATGGGACGCTGACCGTCTATAATAAAGAGCATCCACAGGGCTTTCACCCAGACGACAGCTGGGATGGTCCTGGCTCTCCCACCAGTGGCGATACAGAGGTAACGGTGCCCGAAGGATCGATTTTTGTAGCGGGTGATCACCGTCAAGGCAGCTACTCGCTCGACTCACGCAATGGCCTCGGCACCGTGCCACTCTATGATGTGATTGGCCCCGTCAGCCTGCGTCTCTGGCCACTGACGAAAGTTCAAGGGTTTCAGATATAGCATATATATATCACTCTAGCGAATTCTCCATTCAGAATCTGAATGTTGTAGAGATATATTCATTATTACAGGGTAATTTATACGCTATCAGATCTTTACCGAAAATAAATAAACCTTCTACTTTAAGAAGGTCTATTATATGCTACATTTTATCTTGCTACTTCTCGTCCTGTGTATGCTCTAGCAAGCCAATGATCCGCTCGAAGTCATCGTCGCTAGTGAAGCGGATAACGATCTGCCCTGCCCCGCGGCGGTTGCCGCGGATCTGGACTGGTGCACTCAGCTGCTGTTCAAAGCGCTGGCTGGCAGCCGTATATTGCGGTGGTGGTGCTGGGCGCTGCGCCTTGGCGGTCTTTTGAGCAGAATCACTTTCCTCGGTACGCTTAAGAATAGCCAGGTACTGCTCGATTCGCCGCGCGCTCCACTCTTCCTGAATAATCTTGGGTAAAATATCCGCAATCTGCGCTTCATCCAAGCTAATCAGCGGCCGAACTTGCCCCTCGCTCAGCTTGCCATCGACCACTGCTTGGCGCACTACCTCAGGCAAGCGCAAGAGGCGTAGTGTGTTGCTCACTGCACTGGGTGACTTGCCACCAACGCGCTGGCCGATTTGCTCGAGCGTGAGGTTGAATTGATCGCGCAGCTTGAGATACGCCGTGGCGGTTTCGATGGCGTTGAGGTTTTGGCGTTGGATATTTTCGATAAGCGAGAGCTCAAGCTTGTGCTGATCAGATAGCGTACGTACCAGCGCTGGAATCTTCTCCAGCCCCGCCTTGGTAGCAGCCCGGTAGCGTCGCTCACCAGCCACAATGACATATTTGCCTTTGTTATCAGGGGTGACAACGATAGGCTGCAGTACACCATGAACACGGATAGACTCAGCGAGCTCATCGAGCAGTGTTTCGTCAAACACCCGACGTGGCTGAGTGGGGTCAGGCATGATTTCTGCAAGCTTGATCTGACGCAGGTCACTAATCCGGTCATCTTGGTCGGCGGTTGGGTCGAACGATTCGTCCAGCAGCTCCGCTGGAATCAGCGAATCAAACCCCCGCCCTAAACCTCGTTTTGCCATTTATACCCCCGTTCGTTCGATTATTTCTTTCGTCACGGCTTTGTACGCCCGTGCACCCCGACTAAAGCGGTCATATGCCCCAATCGGCGCACCATGGCTCGGAGCCTCAGCCAGGCGGACATTGCGCGGGATAGATTCCGCAAACACCTTCGCTGGAAAATGCTTTGCAATCTCAGCCAAGACCTGGCTCGAGAGCGATGTGCGACCATCTACCATGGTGGGCAATACCCCAATAAGATCGAGCGTTGGATTCATATTCTTACGCACCAGCTTCATTGTCTCGAGCAGCTGCCCGAGCCCTTCCAACGCATAGAATTCCGCCTGGACTGGCAATAGCACATAGCGTGCTGCAATGAGCCCATTGACAGTGAGGAGACTGAGGCTTGGTGGGCTGTCGATAATGATATAGTCGTAGCCAGTTAGTTCATCGATCGCCCCTTTGAGACGGCTAAAACGGTGCTGCGCCTTGGCCAGTTCTACTTCGGCATTAGCCAGCTGCGGCAGGGCGGGTGCGATGAAAAGATTCTTGTGCTCGGTAGGCTGGATGATATCAGCAAGCTTCTTCTCGCTCTTGACGACCTCTGTCATGGTAGCGTCGAGCAGCTGCTTATCAATACCAAGGCCGCTTGTGGCATTGCCCTGCGGGTCGAAATCGACGACGAGGGTTTTCTTGCCGGCCTTTGCCAAATAGTAGGCAACATTAATCGCCGTTGTCGTTTTACCAACACCACCTTTTTGATTTGTTACACAAATTACTGCCGTCATGTCCCGTATTTCCGTTTATCCTCTCCATTATAGCATAACCCACATTGGTTAGTGAGGCGAGGTAACAGAGTTATGCACAGGATAAGGAGGCTTTTTCGCGTGATTACCTCTGTGATGTTTACATTGGCTACCCAAGGCCTACCTCGCGCTACTTCACTATGCTACCCACTCGAGAGTTTTCTCAAGTCTGATCATATTATACCTTTATGTTGAGAAGAAAATTCGCTACACCCCTCACACTCCTCTAGAGTAAGGTGACGCAATAGTGACCTAAGAGAAATTAGCGTTCATGTCTAACGCAAAGCAAAGAAGGTTGGGTCATCAAGCTCATCGTGCGTGTGCGCTGAGGTTGCACTATCAGGCTGCTTGGCTAGTGGCACTGGGCCATCTGGCTGAGGCTGCGTAGTATGCGGCTGGTGGTGTAAGAGCTGCGCCGGGATTGTGGTGCGTGACTTGGCATGCTGAATGGAGAGAAGTGATGGATCGCGTGGCGCAGCTGACTTAGGCGTGGTGCTCGCTGGTTTTTTGCCTGGAGAAGGAGTGGCTGGCTTGGCAGCTTTACTGGGAGCAACAGGCTTCTTCACCTGCTTGCTAGATTGAGCACTTGATTGCCCAGTAGTCGCCTGCTCATCGCGTGCTTCGCCATTGGCTGGCTTACGTCGGCGACGTCGACGGCGCTTGGCTGTACCCTCACCCGTAGTGGTGGCTGACGATGCCGCTGAAGTCCCCGTTTGACCCGCCAACGTTACACTCACCCCGGTACTGCCCGGGTGAATCCGCTCATTGATGGTATCCTCTACTGTTTGGCGCGACTGGCTATACAGCTCACGGCTATGCTCAATAATGCGCGACAAATGGCTCCGCTTGGCCTCGGGTAGATTAAGCGTAGTCGCACTAAAAGCTGGTGCCTTCTCACCATTAATCACCATGTTGATGATGAAGTTGCGATTATGCATCTGTGTGAGGTCGTTCTCCTCAAACTGCGGTTCAAACTGCTTGGCAAGAATCGGGCTGTCGTCTGGCGAGACGCGGAAGCTAATCATCGTCCCGACGTTGCCAAAGACCGCATCACGCACCGTTGGCTCCATCTGCGAGATATATTGATTAGCCACAGTGAGGTTGAGCCCATACTTGCGTGCCTCACTCAGGATAGTGGCAAAGCTATCAGTTGCGAAGTTTTGGAACTCATCGACATAGAGATAAAATGGCCGCCTGTCGTGAATATCGAGGATATCACTACGGCTCATCGCCGCCAGCTGGATCTTCGTGACCAAGAATGAACCAAGAATTCCCGCATTATCCTCGCCAATCAACCCCTTCGACAAATTCACTACCAAGATCTTGCCCTCGTCCATAATCTGGCGAATATTAAATGACGAGTGCGTCTGACCAATAATATTGCGGATAATGGGATTCGCCGTAAAAGCCCCCACCTTGTTGAGTACTGGCGCGATAGCCTCCGTCTGGAACTTCTCCGACCAGCTGGCAAACTCCACATTCCAGAACTGCCGCACCACCACATCGTTGCAGTAGCCGATCGTCTCTTTGCGGAATTTTTTGTCCGTCAGCATGCGGGTGATATCAAGCATGGTAGGCTCGGGCCGATCGAGTAGTGCCAAAATAGTATAGCGCAAAATATATTCCAGCCGCGGCCCCCAACTGTCACCAAACATCCGCTTGAGCACACCAATCACCTCTGATGAGATCGTCGATTTCTGCGCTGGGTTGGTAACCTCCAGTGGGTTAAAGCCAATCGGGTGCTCGACGTCTGCAGGGTTAAAGTACACGACGTCATCTAGTCGTGCCTCGGGGATGAACTTCATATTCTCGATGGCAAAATCGCCATGCGGGTCAATAATAGCATAGCCTTGATTATGATAAATATCACTCAAGGCAAAGAGCTCCAGCAGGCCACTCTTCCCCGCTCCTGTCTGGCCGATGATATAGACGTGGCGCGAGCGATCGCTCCGCAGCATACCAAACTGGTGATTGATCCCCCGAAAGTTGGTCAGGCCAAAGGCCGAGATCTTCTCGTCGTCAGCTGCATGACCAGTGAGGACAGGCAGACGGTTGGGCGGTTCGGCGGTTTTGTTGCTTGCCCAAACGATATTGGGCGTCTCAACATTGGTGTGTGGCAAGTGAAAGACACTCGCCATCTCCTCAATATTGAGCAAAAAGCCGCGGTCGGCAAAGAGGCGCAACTTATAGCGGTTGAGGTCTTCCTTGCGGAAGCTATCGTGACTCATGGTAAAACCATTGAGGTTGGTGCTGTTATACTGCTTGAAGGTACCGATGATTGCCTGCATGCGCAGCCGCGCATCAGTGGTGCTATCGCCAAGATATGCAACGCGAATCTTAACCTGGTAACCCAACTTAGCAGCCTTTTTTTCGGCCTCGGCGATGCGGGTTTTGTCACGATCAGAGAGCTCCGTTACTGTCGTCATATTGCCTTCGGGTGGTTGCCACAGCGCCATGAGGAACTGGCTAAACCACCGCGCCTTTGGGTGAAATGCTTCGCCAAAGAGCCCGCCACCGCGCACGCGCCTCACCCACGCATCGGATGCTTTGTGCCAGTCATCTGCCACAGGGCGTACTAAGATCTGAATCCAAATCTCGTCATCCGTATCCTCCAACTTGGCTAATGTGCCTGTAATGCCCGCCAGTGGATCAACCTCAAAGCTTTGGAAGGTCTTGATCGGCAAAAATTCACTCTCTGCCAGCACAACCTCTGCTGTATAGACGACATTGTGCTGCTGCTCGTGCGCCGTATAGTCGGCTGTGGCGGTGCGAATTTGCACCGTGGGATACTGCGAATAAATCTGACTCTCAACGAAGTTGCGTAGTGCACGCGGCGTCCAGACATAAAACTGAATCTGCCCACCGACTGACGCAATCTCAAAGCTGAGATGCTCTTGGTAGCCATCATTAATCTTGAGCTCGCGTGCATCACGCAAGATACCGTGGAGGCTGGCAAACATTTGCTCAGCTGCGAGCTCAGACTTGTCATTAGCACGGGGGATTTCGAGGATAAGCAGTTCGCTCTCGACCTCGCGCAGCACATCAACCTGCCGATTGTTGCGCCACGTCAAATAACCAAGGAGGATCACCACTGGCACCCACACATACCACTGCAGAATAATCGTGAAAAACGTCGTAAAAAATGCCATAATGACGCGCTTTGATTATAGCATGGGACATGTATTTTGACAAGGTATGTACGCAATTTGTTCAATAGATTTGCTAAGACGACGAACATGAGCCCATTAGAGAGTGCTCTGCCCTACCCTGCTGCTATAAATTCACCACGCCTGTCTCGACCTGCTCGGCGACAAAGGCAGCGCCTAGGACGCGTTCGAGGCTAGAGATCATCTCATTTTCAACTGGTTGGCGGGTCGTCATCGTCACGTATGCCAGACCGGTCTCGGGCCAGGTACGCGCTGCGATATGCGCTTCGGGCAAGAGAAGGGCCACACCAATGCCATACGGTACATAGTCGTGGCTCACCGAGCGCACCGCCGAGAGCCCCGCTCGCCAGGCAATCTCGCGCAATGCTTGCTGCACAACAATCCGGCTATTGAGGCATACTGCGCTCCCACCGGCGATTTTAAACGTCATTGTTTGCAGCTGCTCTGCTTTCATGGAGATATTTTATCATATTTGCGGCTATTTCTGGGGAGAATCATAGCAGGAGACAATAGCAAAGACGGCCACCAAATAATATACTTCAGAACCACCTTTAGCAGTAGCTCTTCCTCTATTACTTCATTTGGACAAAGTGCAAAAGCTCACTGGTATCAACAAGCATTTTGCGCTGGCTCCGGGAGATTGCTGTGTGAGGAGATATTCCACACCCCAAACATCAAAATTGACGATTTGTCCTGCGATGCTATACTAGCATTATGATTGATACACTCACGAATACCCTCACCAAACTCTGCCAACCTCTCCCCCGCATGAGCACCGCCATGAAACAGTGGTTTCGTGATAACCTCTGGGTTATGATGCTGCTGGTTGCGGTTGTTAATGCTGGATACGGAATATCCTTGCTTATCCAACTATATCAGGCTCTTACATCAAAGGTGAGTACTTGGCTGATGATGGTTGCGCCACAAGCATCTTCGTCGCTTACTGCGCGGCGAGTTTATCTTGTCGTTGCGCTGCTGTGCGTCATTGCTCAGGGGGTCATTGCTGGCCTTGCAGTCCTCCCCTTGCGCGAACGGCGCAAACAGGGCTGGGCGCTTGCGGTGTGTAGTGCACTAGTGATTGGTCTCTTTGCGGTGATTGGCTTCATCCTCAATATATTCATGATGCCACTGGCCGTGCTGGTGTCGCTCATGTCACTGCTATTTGCACTGGCAGCGCTTTATGTTGCACACGAAGTGAAGGATGAGTTTCAGCGCTTGTAGATTACACACCCGATACCTTGGCTACTAGCACCTGAGGGGTTTCACGCCCTTTACTTGCCTCACACTTCCCGCTCGTGCAATGAGAGAATGAACATCTCTATTAAGTCATTCATTTCGCATGCGAAACTAGAGAACTTGTTTGCCTGGCGACAAGCTACCATTCTTCGAATGAACAACAAGAAAGAGGGTGAGTGGGCAATACTATAAAGCCGAGCAGTTTCAATGCAAACAACTTGAAAACCACCCCTGCCTGTGCTACAGTATCTACAGCGATGGGGTGTCGCCAAGTGGTAAGGCAACGGGTTCTGGTCCCGTCATGCGGGGGTTCGAATCCCTCCACCCCAGCCATATAGCATTTTTAGTCTGCAGAGGCAGGCTATTTTTCATTACCGTTACAACCATCTGAGGGCATAAGAAAACTACAAACCTTCTCTTGCTCAGTTTATCCCTAGTTCAACTTATTATACCCTTGTGTATCCTGCATGGTATTTGTCGAAATTCGTGAGAAAAACTCACCATGTAGAAAGGCAGTTTGCTTTCAAGCTGATGCAGCTTAGTCTTATTCATCAGCACGGTGTTCTCGCGGCACTGTTGCCTCAAAAATCTCGACAATTTGCAAGGCTTTTGTATAATCCCATAGCTCGTCATCTGTCATTTGGCTAATCTCAGAAGCCGTTACTGTATAGGGGTCTCTCCGTCGAAATGGTGTCTCAGGATAATCGAAATCCGTTCTACTTACTATATACTCGATCGCCTCCAGGCGCGTCATTGGTGTAGGTGTCGGCTGCTGGTCATGGGTGTCAGCAATCGAGGGGGGTAATTTCATAGTGTGTTGTCATATGTGTATGAAACCACACCACTTGCCATAAAGCAATAGCAAGAGGACAAAATGGCACCTTACCGCCGTCGACGCGAACGCACCACAGCGTGCCCTTTGCCAAAGTAGGTGCGGCCAAGCCACTTGTGCCCTTCGATAATCGCAAGTGGGACGAAGAACGCCACGATCCAGACAAAGACACCATCGCTCCACGAGATAGGCGCCACATGGAGCCACTGCTCAAGCGGCCCAAACAGCGCAACCAGCTGGAGCACAATCGATACTGCCAAGCCACCATAAAATGCTGTGCTCCACCGCCGAGCGCGTCGCCAGACAGGCTCGTAATCACTGCGGGCAGCAAGAGCGCTCGCCCACTGCATTACCACCAGCGCACAGAAGGCAATAGTGCGGGCATACCCTTCGCCATGCGAGTGATAATACATACTGTAGAGCCCCAATGTGATAACCGCCATCACTACTGCGATGAGTCCAACCCGGCTCAGCATAAAGCGACTGAGCAGTGGTGCTTTGGGATGGTATGGCGATCGACGCATCGCTTGGGGTGAGCCTGGCTCAACACCCAATGGAATAACCATCGTTGTATCCGTTACCAAATTGACCCACAAGATCTGCACCGGCAAAAGCGGGATAGGCAAGCCCACCAGCAGTGAACCGATCGACACTAGCACCTCGCCAAGGTTCGTCGCAAGCAAATACACCACCATACGCTTGATATTAGCGTAGATCGTCCGCCCCTCATGCACGGCACTGATGATGGAGCGGAAGTTGTTATCGAGCAGGATAATATCGCCAGCATCGCGCGCTATCTGCGCTCCCGAGCCCATCGCGATGCCAACATTGGCATTGGTCAGCGCGGGGATATCATTGACGCCGTCGCCTGTCATGGCGGTGATGTCTGTTGCATTGAGTGCTGTGAGGATGCGATGCTTGTACTCTGGTATGACCCGCGAGAAGACGCGCGCCCGGGCCACCACTGTAGCCAACTCACCGTCGCTCAAGTGGTCAAGCCGTCGGCAATCATACACCTCATCGCGCCCCCGTACAAGGCCAAGTTGCCGCCCAATCTGATACGCTGTCTCGAAATGATCGCCGGTAATCATCCGCACTGTGATACCCGCTTGGCGTGCCCGAGCAATCGACGGCCGAGCCTCTGGCCGCACACTATCTGCCACACCAACCAGCCCGACAAACTGCAACCCCTGGCGCGCTGGCAGCTGCTCCAGCGAATCAATCGGCGCGCGAAGCGCCGTATACGCCAAGGCAATCACTCGATACCCCTGCCCCGTGAGCTGCTGCAAAGCCTGGAGCGTCGCGCGCTTATCTGTGCTGGAAAGCCGCGCATGGCGAATAATCGCCTCTGGCGCACCCTTTACACACAAGCGATATTGCCCAGTGCCAACTGCCTGGAGTGTGCCACTCATCGCCAGCTTGTGTTCAAAGGGAAAGAGTGTCAAACCTGTTCGGCGCTGCGGCCGCGAGACGCGCTGCTCGTTGCAATAAGCGGCAAAGGCTCGATCGAGTGGATCGTACATCTTGCTTCGGCTATTGGGCAAGGTGCTGCCAGCTAGTGTCTGGAGCAGTGGCTCGGTGCGATTGCCTGGCGCCCAGATGGCTTGGACAGTGAGCTTATTGCGCGTGAGGGTGCCCGTCTTGTCTGTGGCGATTGTCGTCACGACGCCAATTGTCTCAATTGCTGCCATCGTCCGCACTAGCGCCTTGCGCCGCGCCATCCGCTGCATACCAATAGCCAAAATCACTGATATTGCCACTGGTAACCCCTCCGGCACTGCACTAACGGCAAGCGCAATCACAAACTGCAGCGCCGCCGTAAGCTCCATACCACGCCACAGCGCCAGTCCCAGTGCTATCACTGACGCTACCAACACAACAATGATGATTTGGCTCACCAGCTTATTGATCGTCCGCTCCACTGGGCTCGCCTCGCGCGGCTGGCTCGAGAGAGCAGCTAGTTTGCCATACTCAGTTGCATTCCCAGTTGCCGTCACAATAGCAAGCGCACTACCACCAATCACAAATGACCCCTGATACAAACAATTCCGCCGCTCATAGAGCGCCGTTGCCATAGGGAGAACCGCACTATTCTTCTCGATCGGTAGCGACTCACCCGTCAGCTGTGATTCGTCCACCCGGAGCGAGCGCGCCTCGAGCACCCGGGCATCAGCCGGAATCTTATCACCCTCTTCCACGATGATCACATCACCTGGCACCAGCTGCTCCGCATCGAGCGATTGTTCACCTTCATGCCGACGGACACGCACCTGCAAGGGAGCGTGCTTTTGCAGTGAGCGAACGATGCGCTCGGTAGAGAGCTGCTGCGTATAATCGATCAGTGCACTCACCACAATAATCGCCAAAATAATCAGCCCGTCCACCACCGCCTGGTGGAAGAAACTAATCGCCGCTGCCGCAAACAGCACCAGCATAAACACCGAGCAAAATGGCTTGATGAGCCGCCGCCACAGTGGTTCGTGCACAACGCGGATAATATTAGGGCCGTAGTGCTCTAGCCGCTCCGCCACAGCAGCATCATCGAGGCCACGGACGCTAGACGATAGGTCGGCCATCGTCTGCTGAGGAGTCTTGGCATGGTATGTCATAATAGATCTATTATAGCACACCAAGCATAAGCGTTCTGGACAAATTACCACGCATCGGCGTATACTAGAGCCATGACAAAAGCTCCACACACCACTGTAACCAAAACCAAGGCAGTAGCCAAAAAATCATCGAAGCGCACCAGCGCATCAGCCACTCACCCCTCATCACACCACGCCAAGCAACCCAAGACCATTGACTACTACCCCAACCGCATGACCATCGCTGTCTCAGTGCTGGCTGGCACAGGACTTGTCTTGCTGTGCTTGATGGTGCGGATGACGGTGATTGTGGAGTAAGCACACTAAAGTAACCAGGCCACCCGTAGTGATATTTCATTTTCAATGAAAAATACCACACTTTTTACAGGCAAGAGTTGATAACCCGGCCGATTAATAATTAAAGCACTCTCGGTTATGGCACAGTGTGTTATAGTATGCTATAGTGTGTCATTATGACACATCGTTTTTCTATTTTTCAGGGGCGGCGGCCTGTGCTTTTTGTCGCACTTGGTGTCAGTATTACCCTGCTTGTAGGGAGTATTATTGCTCTCTATTTAGTATCGCAGCCAAGTGCTCAGTCACCCAATGGCCGCAAAAAAACAATCGACCTTCTTACCAAGACAAATACCCAAACGCAGCAGCGTCGCATCACCTCACAGTTGGGTTTTAGTCTAGAGTACGACCCAGGAGTTATGGCAGCAGAGGGGATTGTCCAAAATCCCAACAGTGAGCCAGGAACATTTCAGGGGCAAACATATAATGGCGATCAACTCCAAGAGGCACGCAACTACGGCATCATTACCCTACACTTCACTAACAAGACGTCTAGTACACCACAGCCAGCCGCTGCGCAGCAGTCACAACTTACTATTACCGCTAACCGTAACAAAAATTACTTCGGTAGCAAAGACAGCATCCCTGAGTACAAGGGGAAGTCTAACCTTGACATCATCACGCAAGAGAAACGCAAAAGCCTTGCTCATGCTGGACGCGATGATGAGATCAACGAACGCGCTATTACTATCGCAGACAAAAAATATCGTGAGCTTCACGTCAAACATCGCCTCAAAGCTCTTAATGGTCAGCTCACTATCTGGCGACAATCCTACTACTACCTAACCGTCCAGCACGACCGACCATACTGGCTTGCCGTAACCAACCTACCTGCCAATGACCGCGATGCGCTCACTACTTGGCAAAATGTGATCTCTCGCGTCTCCTACACGCAGCCACAGGACGGTGCGCTATCTTCTAGCCAGCCCGTGATCGCACGCCTAGCTGCAGCCAATACACCAACCGACACAGCTAACATCCACGGCACAGTCGGCGACGACATTATGCTCAGTGTGGTAGCAAAAAATCAGTTAGCAACAGTTAGAGTTGGTGCAATGCGCTGTGCTCGCCTCACCTTTCGTGTCCAGAGTAATACGCTCACACTAGCAAAGGCTTGTAATGGTGGCATTGGGAGTGGGTCGATTGTGTCATCAGATGGCGTTGTTGTCACTAATGGTCACGTTGTCGAAACAACCGATACTGATCTCCTTGCCAACGCCTTCCCAACCTCCCAACAAGAGTGGGATAACTATGTCCAATTTGTCACTGGAGCGGGTTATGCAACTGAGACGCAGATACGCGAGCTTATCAGCCAAGTCGAAAACGATGATATGGCTGCCGCCCAAAAGCTTATAGCCTATCTGCAGCTTGTGCCAAAATCTAACATTACAGTAAGTAACAGTCGCACCGACTACGTTATCCAGACGTCTGATGATCCAATCCGCCTTACAGAAGAAAATACCTGGCAGAAATCTGCCACCAACAAAACTGCGACACTCATTGACAAAGAAGTTGATACAGGTGATGTCGATCTCTCGTCTCGATATACCGACGTTGCACTCCTCAAGATGAGCGGTACATTCCCAACGATCCAACAGCTGTCGTCGCTCAGCTCAGTCCAAAACGGCGACCGCATTACTGCAGTAGGGTACCCAGCGCTTGTTGATGGTGGCATTAGCACTAAGCAGTCTCGCACCATACCTACCGTTTCTACTGGTACGACAAGCAGGACACTGCGTGATGGCGGCGGGCACTCGCTTATTTTGACTACTACGGAGATCTCTTCTGGCAGTAGTGGCGGCCCTGCTTTTAATGCGAAGGGTGAGCAAGTTGGTATCACAACATATGCGCGAGAATCATGCACAAAAGAAGAATCGTGCTTTGGTAGCGGTATTGCCCGAGATGCACAAGATGCACAAACTATGGCAACCAAGCAGCATGTCGCCATTGCCACCAATGGTGAACTCACCAAACTATGGCAGATGGGTATCGATGAATTTGTTGCTGGGCGCTACAGCACTGCAGCACGGTCATTTAGTAGCCTCAATAGCAAATACCCAGGTAATTATCTTGTAACAAAATTCCTATCAACCGCTCAGAATCAACCACGAGATGAAACCGACCAGACTACAACACCTAGCCCAGATGCTCGCAATACAGACCCAAGTACAAACCCTGATACTAGCATCGATTACTCCTACACTCCGCTCACATCAAGCGAACACAGCACGATTGTCATACTTATCATCTGCTTCATGGTGATTGTCGTGATTGCGATTGCAGTAATTGGCTTCGCTATCTGGGCTGGCACCCGCAAGAAGAACTCTACTCAGCCGCGTTATCCCTACCCATTAGGGCCAACAGCGCAGCCTGGGCAACCACCCGTTGGCTACACAAGTCAGCCACAACCACCCGTCCAGCAACCATATTATCCGCCCCAGTCTCAACCTCAGCCATATCCACCAGCTCAGCAAGTTACACCAGTGCAGGCGCCTATGGTGCAGCCAGCAACACAGTCTTCATCACCAACTGATCCACTACCACCACAGCAGCCGCAGGCTACTCAACCCTCAGCACCGACTGAGTCATCTACTCCCGCTCCATTCGAGTAATGATAGCGTCGGCCACCAGCAAATTGTGGTATACTAAAGACCATGAGAGTACGGATAGAGATAGACACGAAGACCTTTGTGCGGTTTTGGCTGGTGGTGATTGGTTTTGCCTTTGCAATCCTCGCGATTTATCTGGCGCAGACTGCCTTGATTATGATTGGCACGGCGGGGTTCCTCGCGCTGGCACTCAATGGGCCAGTCAATGCCATCGTCGAGCGCCTGCCTAACCGCAGCCGCACACTCAGCACCGCACTTGCCTTCATTAGCATTGTGGCGCTACTTGGAGTGGTTCTTGTGCTCGTGGTACCACCTATCGTCCAGCAGACGAGCAAGTTTGTCGACGCCCTGCCGGGAATGGTCCATACAGCGGGCGAGCAGTGGCATAGCTTTGGTGCCTTTGCCGAGCAGTATCATATCCAAGCGCAGGTCGATCAAGTAGTAGAGAGTGCTCGCAGCAGTGTCGAGTCCTGGACGCGTGGCCTTAGCGGCAACCTCCTTGCCGGCATTAGCTCCGTCTTCTCTGCAGTCGGCTCAGGGTTCTTAGTGCTCGTCCTCACCTTCTTGATGCTGACGGAAGGGCCAGCCTGGGCAGAGCGCTTTTGGGGGCTCTACCGCGACCAATCTACGATGGAACGCCACAAGAAGGTCGCCCATCGCATGCATGCTGTGGTAGCAGGCTATGTGACGGGGCAGCTTACGATCTCGGGCATCGGCGCGCTGTTTGCTGGGGCGGCGGTCTTTGTGCTGAGCCTCTTTTTCTCGGCTATTCCGAGCAACCTTGCGCTCGTTACCATTGCCGTCACCTTCGTCTTGGCGCTCATCCCTATGTTTGGTGCGACGATTGCTGGGGTAATGATCTCCCTCTTGCTTGCCTTTAATGCCTTGCCAGGTGGCCTCATCTTTGCGGCATTTTTCGTCATCTACCAGCAGATCGAGAATAACTTCATCTCGCCCACCATTCAGTCGCGCAAAATTGATCTCACGCCACTAGTTGTCCTTGTTGCCATCACCATTGGCCTTTACATCTTTGGCATCATCGGTGGCCTCATCTCCATCCCGATCGCTGGCTGCTGCAAAGTTCTGCTAGACGACTACCTCGAGCACAACGCCCGCGCCCGCGAAGAATCCACCAAGCCACTAGCCAAGCTGGTGGAGAAGATTAAGGGCGAGGGATAGAAACCTCACAGCGAGAGCCACGCCAGTAAGAATCTTACGATAGATACATCTACATATAAGTTAGAGAAGAATAGAGATTTAAACACTTCTAACTAATAAATATTTCCTGTCCAGGCCGTGGACGTGTAACCCTCTCGACATACCCATCAAAGAAAAAGGGGATATTGTCCTCATCACCATTATCAATCCGCCCCTTAGCCTTACTGCACGCACCAAGAGAAACACTATACTCTGGCTCTCCTGTCACGATTGTCGGCTCATTCCACTCAGTAATCCACGCGTAGCGTCCACCGAAGTTTCGCTTGGCAACCTCAAGGATATAACAACCTGCATCCATCGCTACCGCATCTTTTGTCTCAAGAATAAACATATGGTTCTTTGATGTAGTATCGGCAGCTTCTCGATAGAGTACATCAAGCACATCATCCACCACTGCAAGACTCTTTACTGAATAATCAAGCATACCATGAAGGTCATGCCCCAGTGCTTTTGACATATAGTCGATGAAATACTGTGCATGCTTCTGTGTGTATGCTGCAAGCTCGCGTTGACTATCTGATTGGGTATTATTGTCTGGATTCGTTGGCATATTATTTTCCTGCTGTGTAATAATCTATAATAACTCTGGTCGCCCCGACGTCATCTCAATCCCCAAATCAACCTCGAGTGGATCCTCGCCCTTGTCCAGCTCATCTACTTCTTCTGCGGAGTAGTAACGACCATCTTCTAGCTCTTCAGGAGCGCGCCATGCGTAGTAAGTCAATGAAGATGGTTCACTGACCTGGAGTATGTCACGCAGGATGTGGATCGATTGTGCTGTGAGTGAGGCATACGCCGAACTATACGTCGGCAGCGGGAAATGGCGCGAGTAAACTTCATTTTCATTACTTTGCTGCCACCCTTGATTGACCATAGTGCTGATAGCACTGGACTTGTACGCACTCGATACATTCCGCGTCTGTGGAGACAGACGTAGTTCACAGACAATCGCCGTGTCGCTAACGGCGTAATGAAGGTACTGTGTCATATATTCTGTAGACACTTCGGGGATCAGTACAATGTGTACGCGATCGCCAGCGCGCATGAGTGCGCGCGCCAGTCTATTCTCGAACTGTAACCAGGAAAATTGGTACATGTTGAAACCACCATGTTAAATGCTATTCAATACATTCGCATACTGTGGGGAATGGATATATACTGCGATAGCTGAACGCCGATTGGATATTTGAAACTCACAGCCATTTTCTGCCTTCCAGTATGCAATTTCACGCTCAGCATCACGCTTGATTCGAGGTCTACCCCAAACGGCAGTTCCTGCCTCTACATAGCCGACAAAAGCGTCGTTCATAAATCTGTCTTGTTCAATTGATTTTGTTGTATCAATATCTGTTAGGCTCCATGAGATCATGTCAAGTCCTCTAACCGGATCGGATGTGGTTGCCCTCAGTCTCGGCTGACTAACTGGAATATCCTTTGCGATAGTACTTGGATCACTTTCATCCCAGCCCAGTTTTTCCATAGCCGCTGCCAACTTGTCTTCTGTGAGCGGCCAATCTTGGTTGACCCAGTAATTTACAAGTTCGACAAATTTTTGTGGGGTAATGCTCTTCCATGTCATGGTGATAGTATACCACTATCATCTTATATACACCATCGCCATTTTATACTATTACACTACCATCATGTGCATGGTGCATGGTTCATTGCGTCATAATACTATCTCGGCACGCAGCGATACACCACTGTTTGGTCTCGCATACACAGCTGCACAACTGGTGCAATAACGCCTGTCTTCTCGAGCGTATCGGGCAATGACCAGTCGTAGCGTAGCCCTCCCTCACTGCCATATTCAATCGGCGCAACAATCAGATCATAATAATGCCGCATCAGCACCAGCGCACGTAGTGGATCGACAAGCGGCGCGGTTGCCATTGGCTCATCGGCCACGCCGAGCTCCAGTGCTTGCCATGCTGCGTCGGGTATCTCCTCGGATGCGTTATATCTATCGTAGCTCACAGCCAAGTCACCACCGTTATAGCCAAGGCCTGGCAGTTTCTCAGCATAGTCTGGCAGGTACGCCGCGATAGCGAGGTCGATATTCTTGGGTAGAGTTTTGCCTATGTCATAGCCCGTCCGCTTAGTCAGCGGTAGATCCTCAGGTGGTAGCCCAGCACTGAGGCATGCTTCGCACACAATGAGGTCGCCCAGTATAATAGTCGCTTCGTTGATATCATGATTACTGTGCTCGCTATTCTCATATGCCCTGCGCCGCACTGTATCATACACCGCAGTCAAGGCGGCAATCTTCTGGTCTGGCGGTGATGGTTCTTGCTCTGTCTGTGGTGTAGCTGTCTTTTCTGATAGAGTTTCGTGCATATTATTTCTCTGCCCACCACCACACTGGCCCTTGCGGTGTGTCGCGCACGGCAAGGTGCTGCGTGGCGAGCTCGGCACGCAGGCGGTCGGCTATGGGCCAGTCGCGGGCTTCGCGAGCACGCTGGCGCTGGAGGATGAGCTGCTTTGCCTCATCTGTAATATCTGGCGTCGACTCACAGAGGTCGAGGCCAAGTAGCTGATCGATCGCCACTAGCAACTCTTCCAATCCATGATGATACACTGCTGCCAGTGGCCGCGCTAGCACCCGATCAAATGCTTCGTCGATGAGCCGCAGCGCCTCGGGGGTATTAAGGTCATCTGCGAGTGCCTCGCGCACTGCCCCACTTGCTGCCAGGAGCGACACATGGCCCGATTGTTCATCACTCTTGCGCTGGTCATCATCCAGACTCTCATACGTCTGGTGGCGCAGGCACGCCACTTCATACCACTTGCGCAGGCGGTTGCGCGCTGCACTGAGGTTTTCCCAGCTAAAGTTCCCCTCGTGCGAGTAGTGGCTTTGTAAGACGAATAACTTGTACGCCATGGGGGTGTAGCCCCGCTCAGCGAGGTCGGTCAAGGTGTAACCATTACCCAGGCTCTTGCTGATCTTCGTGCCATTAACCTTGAGGTGGTTGCAGTGCAGCCAGTAGTGGGCAAAGGGTTGGCCCGTCGCAGCCTCACTCTGAGCAATCTCGTTGCTGTGGTGGACAGGGATATGATCAATCCCGCCAGTGTGGATGTCGAGCGTCGCGCCAAGGAAGTGCATTGCAATTGCCGAGCATTCCAAGTGCCACCCCGGGAAGCCCATCACTGGTGCACCATCTACTGGTGGCTGGTCGAGCAGCTCCGGTGGCGTGGGCCACTCCATGTCGCGTTTGACGCCAGTTGGCGAGAACTTCCATAGAGCAAAGTCGCTCGCGTGGCGCTTCTCGCTATTGGGGCCAATCCGCGCCCCCGCCCGCAAGGCTCGCAGATCGAGCCGGGCAAAGTCTGCATAGGCCGGGAAAGTACTGGTATCAAAATAAATCCCATCACTCGTCTGGTAGGTGTGCCCCTTGCGCTTGAGCGTAATGGCAAGCTGGATTTGCTCATCGATGTAGTCGGTGGCGCGGGCCAGCTGGCTCGGCGGCGTTAAGCGCAGCGCATTCATCCCGTGGATGAAGTCATCAGCGTAGAATTTAGCAATCTGCCAGGCGGTCTTGCCCTCGCGGCGCGCACCCTTCTCAAGCTTGTCTTCGCCTTCATCGGCATCGCTCGTTAGGTGGCCGACATCGGTGATATTCATCACACGCTCCACCTCGTAGCCCTCCGCCTGAAGCATGCGCACCAGGATATCCCAGTAGATATATGCCGCCCAGTTGCCAACATGCAAATAGCTATACACCGTTGGCCCACAGGTGTAGAGCGACACCTTGCCAGGCTGGAGCGGCACAAAGGTATCGAGGTGACGGGTCAGTGTATTAGCAAATTTAATCGCCATGGGCTGCCTCGCTCTCATCATACTCAACGAAGGCCCGGCTGGCCGCCTCGACGATCTCACGCATCGCCAGCTGGTAGTCCTCATACATTCGCCAACCCGCTGCATAGGCATGGCCACCACCACCAAAGTAGCCAGCGATCATCGCCGCCACTGGCGCATTGCTGCGGATCTTACCGGTCAGCTTGCCATCAGGATAGGTCTTGATCGCAATCGCCACGTCCACTCCTTCCACCAAGCGCATCTCATCCAGCACGAGCATACTGGGGTTATATTGGTCGCTATATTCTTGGATCTCCTCCCACGGGATATGGATAAGTGCCAAGCGGCCATCTAGCATATACTCGATCCGCTCGATCAAGCGCCCTTTGTAGCGAAGGATCTCTGGCGCTTTTTTCATAAAGTCACGGCGGCGCACCTCAATGGCGGCATTGCTTGCGCCCAGCTGGGTCAGCTCTGCGACGGTCTGGATGGAGTCGGCTGTGGTGTTTTGCGTCGTGAGGCCCAGGCTGTCACTCATGATCGCGATGAGGAGATTCTCTGCCGCTTGTGGGTTGATCGCCCACTGAGCATACTGCGCAAGATTGTAGATGAGCTCGCCAGTCGCCACCACATCTTGATTGATAAGTGTATGGTCAAAGCTTAGGGTACTCTCCGTCGCGTGGTGATCCAGCACAAGCACTGGGTGCGTCGTGAGGAAGGCGCGAGCACTGGGTGCGTCGAGCACTTTGCTTAGCAAGACATCCGCACTGGTATCAACAATAATCGCCAGCTCAGCACTGCTGTCAAACTCATCAGTAATGCGATCCCAGCCGCGGATATACCGCAAATACTTGGGCACTGCCACCGGGCAATAGAGCGTCACCTGCTTGCCCATATCGCCCAGGGTTTCCTCCAGCGCGAGGCTGCTGCCAACACTGTCGCCATCGGGGTTTTCGGCTTGGATAATAATAATTTTGTCTGCGCGTTGGACCGCGCGTATCACTTCATCAAACATCCTCTTTAGTGTAGCAGAATTTGCCAGCAGGCGCGAGGTATGGTGCGGTGGATTTATGGCTTGGTATGCGAGCTACAGGATCGTAGTTAGCCAAGGACGAATCGCGATGAATATAGTGGGCGGAGTCTATTCTTATTTGCATAGCATTATAGAAATATGGTACGGTAGTTTTAGAAGCACTAGTGTGGAGGATTCTATGACAGACCACGAGAACAGACCAAGCGCGAGCGAGATTAGTCAAGCACACGAGAGTGATCAGACAGCAACCTTGCGGCAAAAATTCGGCGCGAAATTTCTAGAGCTAGCCGAAAGAACAAAAGGTTTCATAGACACCGCACGAATGATATACTGGCACGGCTTCCCGCTCCCTCCATATGAAAAGGATAAACCGGCAACTCCTAGAGAAATGAATTCAGAGAAATAACCAAGCAAAATACCAGAATCTATATCAGCACTAACGCTCCTTAGTTGCCGGCCTGCGCCTTCTCTACCAGCTTCTTGCCGCCACGCTCAAACCAGCGTGTATAGGTGGGGCTACTGCCACTTACCCGCTCGCGCCACAGGTTCATGGCATCGCGGCTGTAACTGAGAGTCTCGATCGCTTCTAGCCCGCGGCCACGGTATAAGTTGCCCGCTGCACCCGGGCCACCATTGTAGCCAGCAGCGACGAGCTCAACGCACTCATTCTCGGATAGATTGCCGAGCGGCACACACAGCTGATCGCGCAGATGTGCCAGATAGGCCGCGCCAAAGGCGATGCTCGTTTCAGGATCAAATAAATCATAGTTCGTGCGCGCCGGCTTCACGAATTTAGCCGCAATCTCCCTGCCCGTGCTATCCGTCACCTGCATCAAACCACTGGCCACGCCACTATGCGCCTTGGGGTACCCGCCGGATTCCAGCATCATGATAATCGCCACCAGCTGCGGCGAAATATTGTACTGCCGGGCCTGCTTGGTAATCTCGCCCTGCCAGCGCTTAACGGTATCTGGCATCCAGGTGGGTAAGGTGTTATCTTGGCTCGTGAGCGCCGTGCTTGTAGTATTTTGCGACGTTTTGACAAACTGTGCCAACATACCACGCTGCCACGCGAGATACACACCACCCACCAGCACAAGCACCAGCGCTGCACTCATCAGCCCCCAGCGATTGTTCTGCGCCCATCGTGTTAGCTTTTTCGTCCATTTCTTTGATTTTACCATTGTTTTAGTATAGCAAATAAACGCGTGTTGTTTCTTCTCTTGATGAGGCCATCTTTTGTTTTCTTTTTAAACCTCTGTAGTTATCGCGTCCACTCCGAGAATGTGACAAAGCTAGATTCTGGAAGGATGAGGTTTCTTTTGGTTGACAACTCCCTCTTCCTCCACTATGGTATATATCATGACAAATTCTCCAGATGATACCACTGCTACCCAGCAACAAAGGCCACAGGCAAGCCAGCTCCCAATCGACCCAGTCAAGATAAAAGCAATGATCGACTACTACATTGCAGAGTATCGCGAGCAGCTGCTTGATCGGGATTTGCTCGAGCAGACAGTAGCAGAGGATGAAATGCTCTGGGATATCAATATATGGAAGATAGTTGCTAGACTCACTACTGCTCTACGCCAGTCTAATTGTGATCCCTACTCTGATAGTTATTTTAATGGGCAGACTATAACCGAATGTAGACGCTTCGCAACCGATCTCCTACGCGACCTGCAGAAGATTAGCAAAGATATCCCTGGTCTTGCTGCAAAACTCCCCAAGATTAAGCAAGACGTCTGGGAGTTTCTAGATGTCATTATGCCAGGTTCGCAGCCAACACAAGCAATGCGGTCGAGCACTCTTGAGCTCCAGCGCGATGAGTCTGGCACTGTGTCACTCCAGACCATCCCTGCCGATCTTGAGCCACAGGAGCTCTTTCACCAGCGATATCGTGAGTGTATTAGAATGGGTAATACACCAGATGGCGCAGCCCGCTTGCAGGAGCTACGCGAATCGCTCGATGCCCGCACCGCTGCCGCCAGAGATATGCAGCGCGATGATATCGATTGGCCATTTTATCACCTTCTCAATGATATTAATACACTCCACTCACATACTCATGATGCAAGCGACTTCGCTCGCATGTGCACGATTGCGAGCCTTTGCCAAGAGATGGCCTATCGGCACTTTAGATATAACCCTGTGACAACAACACCCTCGCAAGATCGAGAAGTTAGCCGATATATTTCATCAGCTCAGCAAGAACTGGGCATGATCATCGAGCTCCTTCTCAAATTCGATGATGATGGCGTAGCGAAGGCGCAGCAACTCGAACGGTATGTCATCAGCCCCTATATCAAGGCAGAAATCGATGCCGAGTATGTCATACATGGTAAGGATCCAGACGGCACACGCCAAGCCCGTGCCTCTACTTATGCTATTGTGCCTGAGGATGAAGGGTATACACTCCACGCTGTTGTTAATTCCTTGAACGACCAGCGATTTATCTTCGATCAGCGGATTCGTGATGCTTACATTGCCATCATTACCAAGCACCCATCAGAGCGATCTTCTTCACGGTTATTTGACGACTACTATATTGTAAATCTCTGTGCCAAGCATGGCGAGCAAGCGGTCGCTCGGAAGGCTGCCTGGGACATGGTGAACTATTATTTCTACCAAACAGATGAGACAGAGGAAATCCATTTCTATGTGCTTTTGCTCAAAGACGAGCTAGGAGAAGGTGAGAAAGTCAAGCAGTGGATCGCGCAACAGCTGCGCGACAACCCAAGCGCCGAACTCGCTACGCTTTATTTTGAATGTGTTGGCTATGATCATGACGTATTTCGCTTTTTGCAAGAGGCCACCACGCGCGAGGCAGCATCGCCCATGGAAGCGCTTGTCCAGCATGTTGAGAACCTTAATACGCTCGAAAGTACTGTCAGCGACTGTCTTTACGACTTCGTCGAGAAGCAAGAAGCCGCCGAAGAGCAGCGGCGTCTCCACGCAGAATCAGCACAATAGTCGCTTCATTACACCGCGCGCCGCCCCTCGAGCGCGTGGCCGAGGGTTATTTGGTCGGCATATTCAAGGTCAACGCCGACGGGGATGCCGCGTGCCAAGCGTGTCATCCGCACCGTTAGGCCTGCCTCGGTAATGTGCCGCTGTAAGAAGAGCGCGGTCGACTCGCCTTCCACACTTGCATTGGTGGCAATAATCACCTCCTCTACTGCGTCATAAGTAATCCGCTCCAGCAGCTCGGGGATGTGCAATTGCTCTGGCCCTACTCCATCAATCGGTGAGATAACGCCGCCCAGCACGTGGTACGTCCCCTTGTAGTGGCCAGTGCGCTCCAGCGCTACGATGTCGAGTGGCTCCTCCACCACAGCAATCTGCTTACGATTGCGCTCTGGGCTGCTATAGAGCGGCGAAACATCTTGGTCGGGATCCATCAGAGCAAAGGTGACGGGGCAGGTCGCAACAGCGGTGTGAAGCTGTGTGATGGCCTGGGCAATCCCCTGGCTTGTCCGTCCATCGGCCCGCAGCAAAAAATACGCATAGCGCTCCGCCGTGCGTGCACCCACTCCCGGCAGGTGCCCTAGCTCGTCTATCGCCCGTTGCAGGGCCTGAGGCAGAATATCTGCCATACTAGCTAGAACCCGAGGTTGCCAAGCCCACCCATCAGTGGCTGCATTTTCTTGGCAGCAATCTCTTGCGCCTTGGCCATACCGTCGCGGATTGCAATCTCGATCCAGTGTTCCAGCTGGTGGATGTTATCTAGGTCTACCTTAGTTGGGTCAATCTTCACACTCTTAATCTTCAGCTCGCCAGTGATCTGCACAATCACCGCACCATCGCCTGCCTCGACCTCCACGATCTCCTTCGCTAGTGCCTTCTGCGCCTTGCGCAAGTCATTAAGCATTTTCATTTGGTTCATGCCCATTGCCATACTTCTTCATTTCCTCCGTTTCTTGGCTGTCGTACTCGATTTATTATACATGATTTGGCGGATAGCTGGAAGGGATACTCGATTGCTCAGCACCTCTCATCCTCATTATTGATGATTGCTATCAAACGAAAAATCATCAACTGCAACCCGCGCATCAGCATGATGAGTATGATACACCTCTTGATCCAACAGACATACTTCGGTCACATCCAAGGCAACAAGCACAAGATAATATCCATTCCAGGCGAGATTACTCACCCAGGAACCTCAGCCTAGTTTCTATGGCATAATACCCTGCTCTACCAGCCAACGGTAGTTCCAGCCATCGTTTGATTCGGTTTTATAGCTCCAGAAAAAGTGAGCATCGGCGCTGGCAAAAGCCGTTTGCTGCGCTAGTATGTAGGCGGTGATGGTCGGCGGAGTCATGGCAATGGCGGGCGGCAAAATCGCGCTCCACTCACCAATGATAGTTGGGCGCTGCAACGACTGGTGCATGTGGGTAAACTCATCCACAATACTCGCGTGCTGGTCATAATCCACCAGCGCCAAGTTGGCCGCCCCAAAGCACTGGTAGTGGTGGATATCCAGCCAATCACGGGGCTGCGCCCGGCGCCACCGTGGCAGCTGGTAGGCGTCACTGATAATAATGCGCGTTGTGACCGGCACAATGCGGCGCAACCGGCCAGTTGTGCGGCGCGACCATAGCCGTAGCAGCCAGTGCTGCAGCCAGTTTTTAGTAAAGGGCTCGTTCAGCAGCTCAATCCCCCAGAGCTGCGGGCTTGCACTATAGCGCTCAGCAAGCTGTATGAGGATACGGCGGGTTGCCCGGCGGTTTTTGGCCTGGTACCACCCCGTCTGCGGCATGCGGTTGCCACTCCCACTGTGGTCACCCAGGTTCTGCGCACCCGGCGCCGCATGTAAATCAAGCAAGACGCGCATATGGTATTTTTTGGCCATCGCAAAGCACCAGTCCAGCTGCTTGGTAGCCTCGAGGTAACCATCCTGGCTTTCCAGCACCCAGTAGCCGACGGGTACACGCAGTGCCTCGATACCGTGCGCATGTAGCCAGGCAAAGTCCGCTTCGGTCATAAATTCTTGCCGGTGCTTGGTGATGCGCTCCGGGCCGTCTGGTTGCATCATCAGCTGATGCTCGTTGCTCGCATCGGTACCCGCAAAGACCGATGGCGTCATCCAGCGCTCAAGCACCAGCCACCCACCCAAGTTAACACCGCGTAATGGTTTATGCATATGCTTTATTATACCAGTGCAGAAGCCAAGCCACGGGTAGAGGGGTGTTACACGTACATTGCAGTATGGCGCGCTTCAGGTGTTTTGCCTAGTAAATGCACATCTATAGTATATAAAAATGGCTCCAAAGAGCCATGTGATAAATCCGTGGTGACCTCACCGGGAATCGAACCCGGGTTGCTGGGATGAGAACCCAGTGTCCTAACCGCTAGACGATGAGGCCGCTTAGTCACTATAGCAAAAAAATCGGCCCTTGTCTAGCGATAATGTTGTAAAAAAGGCTTGACATACCCTAGGCGTGATGCTACACTGATCGTGTCATGCACTTGCATGGTGGAGACAACTAACACAAACAGCACTCGATACAGCCATCGCAAGCCACGAGATGCAGGAGAACCCATACTGCATTTGTCTGGTTTGTCCGTGCTATAACTGTGCAAATTCACACTTGGCACCCGTGCGAGAGGTGCCAAGCAAAGGAGGACTCCTTGGGTATCTTACCCAGCCCAGGAGATGTGCGATTTTCACTTCCCATGTGGGGAGTGATTTTCGTTTGGTGAAATATTCTGGTGCGGCGTGAGGCGATCGATCGGCAGGCGAAAGCCAAAGGTACTCCCCTGCCCCTCCCGCGAATGAAAGATCAGCTCGCCATGGTGCCCCAGCACGATCTTCTTTGCCAAGAATAGCCCAATCCCTGTGCCATCGGGCCGCTGCAGCTGGGCATTGTGCGCCCGGAAGAACTTCGTAAAGATCTTGCGCTGCTCACCCTGCGGCACTCCAATGCCATGGTCTTGCACCGTGCACACCACCCAGCCGTCCTTGCGGTAGAGTCGTACCATAATAACATCAGCACCAGGCGAATAGTAAATGGCATTATCAATATAATTAACGATGACTTGCCGGAGCTTATTTTCGTCGATTAACAGAGGTGGGATAACTCCATGCGATCGATAATCCACTCGCAAATGGTGGCGCTCGGCAATGAGCTGGATGGACTCAATGCTCTCTGCCACCAGCGCGGCAACATCACCCGGGTGGAAGTCGATTGTGAAGTTGCCAGTGCGGATGCGCGACACATTAAGGAAGTTGCCAATCAGCTGCACCATTCGCTCGCTACTCGTAAAGGCCTCAGTAAGGAAGGTGCGCTGCGTGGCATTAATCTCACCAGCATCACCCTCCAGCACCATCGAGATATAACCCTTCACACTAGTGAGTGGTGTACGCAGCTGGTGGCTCGCCATACTGACGAACTCATCCTTCGCGGCATCGAGCTCGCGCAGGCGACGGTTAGAGGCGCGCAGTTGGCGCGTTGCGTGGTCTACCGCTTGGGTGAGTTGCTGCTGAAACTGCTGCGTGGTATTGTGGCACTGCTGCGCCATCAGCGTCACTGCGCATTGCTGGGCTATCATTGCAAGAGTGGCTCGCTGCGCAGCAGTATAAGTGTCTCGCTCAGTCGGTGGGCTCAGCACGATATATCCACAGTGGTTGCCCTGCCACACCAGCCGCAGCACCACAGCAATGTTGTAACGACGAAGTGCGTGGCGCTTGGGTAGCATGGCGGTCATTGTGCGCTCCGTTGCTTCTTTGCATAGCGGCAAGAGTGCATTAACAGAGGTAGCGTATTCATCTGGTAAGTCAATCAGCGGCGGCGCTCCATCCACCGTCACCATCACCCCGCACCAGGCTGGCTGGGCAACCGCCTCCAACGCCGTACGCACCGCTGTTACCACCTCTGCAAAGTCGGTTGCAGTGGCCAGCGCGCTACCTAGTGCTACCAGTGGTTTAGCTGATATAGGCGCCGTGCTTGATTTTGGGTGATTTTGTTCCATTTTCATGCTACACCTGCTATTATAAAGCAAATGGTTAAAATTGCCATCATCGAAGACGACCAAACCATCAGCCAAATGTACCGCATGAAGTTCGAAGCGGCTGGCTTTGCGGTGGAAGTTGCAGGCGATGGCAAAGCTGGCATCATGCTGGTGCAGCGAACTCACCCCGACATCATCCTGCTCGACCTCCAGATGCCCCACCTCAATGGTGCCGACACACTCGAGCACATCCGCGCTTACTCATGGGGTAAGGATATCCCAGTTATCGTTCTCACTAACCTTGGTCACGAAGAAGCCCCCAAAAAACTTCAGCACCTCGGTGTCCACAGCTACATTGTCAAAGCCGAGCTTACCCCCAGCCAAGTCGTCAAGCGAGTGGAGGAGGCTTTGGTGGAGCGTGGGGTGATAACAGAATAGCAACAAACTAAACTACTAGTGAAGCCACCAACACCGCTCGGCGGCCAACTCGTCAAGTTGAAAACCGTCAAATTTCAAACCCCGTAGTCGTGGCAGTAAAGGACATATCTGTTCATCAAAAGCCGCGAGCTGTGTGCGGTAGTCTTGCAGCTGCTGTATTTGCTCCGCGTCTGTTAGTAGTCCTTTGTCGACAAACCACTCGAGTGTTGCAAGCACGTTATGTACACGATCGAACTCATCAGAGTAGCTATTGTAATGGAACCACTCGTAGTCTTCACGAAGCCATTCGACTGAATCTTGACTCATGTCCTTGGCAAGGCGAGGAAGTGCTGTTTCGGTGGCATACTCCATCGTATGACGAACGGCGTCTCGGCAGAATTCTGTATTGATTGTAGGTTTCAGAATTTCGACAATGATGTCTGCACCGTCGCGCAATGACTGTGCATCGAAGGTATCGGGAGCTTGGGGTGCTACATCGTCATTTAGGCGTTTAGTCCGTTCTTTATACTCCAGGCAGTACGATAGTGCATCGATATAATGCTCACGCGCCATCGGCTCACTTTCTTCGTACTCAAATACTGAAAAATAACTTGCTCCATAGGCTAAGGTGAACAGTCGTAGCACTTCTTGATAGACAGGGTCGTCGCACGAGTCCTTAGATTTAACGACAGTGTTTTTGAACCATTCATCGGGAACAAGTCCAGATTCACTTGTCCATTTTTGATATAGTATGCTTGGCATTTTTACCTCCATTGTTTTCACAGATCTTTTATTATTTTACTTAATTCTACCACATCATTTTCCTTGTGCAATTGCAAAAAACTTCAGCTTAACCAACAATAACCAGTCCGCGCATTCTTCAACAATCAACAAATTAATGACTACACTTGGCGTATGTGCTATCTTTGTGAATCATCTCACCAGTAGTTCCTCATCATCCCCTATCCCATCTCTATATACGTGACATGTACATTACTGTTGAGTCTCTTATTCACTTTTCTACATTACATATCATATAAACCTTATGCTACCAGTCTCACAAATTGGAGTTGGTTTGGATTCTCACGCTAGTGGTGATACAATAAGGCAAGTGAGCACCCGTAGCTCAGCGGATTAGAGTACTTGGCTTCGAACCAAGTGGTCGCAGGTTCGAATCCTGCCGGGTGTACCAGTTCTGTTCCATATCACCCAGCTTGGTCTGGGTTTCTTTATACGGCACTATTTGCTATTCATTTCGTGGCCGCACCATACAAAAAAGGGTTAGCACACCGCTAGCCCCTTTTGTTGCACTACCACCACAATAGCTATTAGCGAGGATAATAGTATGTCGATGACTGCATAGGCCCCGTTGTGCTTGTCGTGTGCCACAACACGACCACCCCAGCTGCCAGCAAGATCAAGAAGACAACAATCGCCACTGCCGCCAAGATAAGGCCAACAATGTAGGCGATTTTAAGCCCCTGCGCCCACGTCTTGTCGCGCTCGGTCGCAACGTATGGCGTACCATTTGCATCTGCTGTGGTACTCGTCAGCAAGAAGAAGTCGACGATACCCCAGACAGACAAAACAGACAGCCCCAACATCGAAACAATATTAACATACGGCACAACCGATGTTACCGTACAGCCCACTGCAATCCAAAAGCGGATTTTACCCAGCTCGTCGCCACGATACCAACGAGCCAAGCCGTACTGCCCCATAAACGCAGCGAGAGCGACAACCGCCAAGTAGTTGCGCGGCGAAGTATCGACTGGTGCAGGCGCAGCGGCTGGCACGACTGGTTGGCTGGCAGCTGGAGCTGTGTGCGATGCTGTCTCAGCTGGTGGTGTTGGTTGTGCTGTAGGTTGTTGGTTTGCCATGGCTATTCTCCCGATTAAACTCTCTTGTCCCATGGTAATGCGTTTTTGGCAAAAAGACAAGCAAGCGCACGCGCCGCAGCAAAAGAGCTTTTTAATTCACCGCGCCGCCTCTTGACAGAACCCCAGGCTATCCGCTATAGTAAAAGGGCTTTGCACGGGTAGTGTAAGCGCGATATGGGCCAGTAGCTCAGCTGGTTAGAGCACCTGCCTCTTAAGCAGGGTGTCGAGGGTTCGAGCCCCTCCTGGCCCTCCATAGTATGTAGTCCTCGGTATTGCCAGAGGACTGTTTGCTATAGAGATACCTATTACAAGTATTAACCATTATATTCACGAAAGGATTACGCCTTATGCCTACTTTATCACTCAACGGCCGCGAGCTCGCAAGTTTCATCAAGCAGCGCCAAGCCCGCCAAGTGCGCCACCTACGCCAAGCGCATGGTATCACCCCCAAGCTGCTCATTATCACCCCGCTTAACGCATCGGGACCAATCAATGCCTACGTGCGCTACAAGCAAGCCTATGCTGCTGATATCCTCGTTGAGACAGAGGTAGCACCAACTGCCGAGGCAGATATGCCAGCTGCGATCGACCGAGCAAATAATAACCCCCACATTCACGGTATCATCGTCCAACTGCCGCTCAACGATCCGTCACAAACAGACGCCATCGTTCGGCGCATCTCCCCCGCCAAGGATGTCGATGGCCTGAGTGGCCCGCAAGCTGCCTATACGCCAGCAACAGCACAAGCGATCGATTGGCTACTGGCAGGTTACAACATTAGCCTCGACGATAAGCAGCTCGCCATCATTGGGCGAGGGCGGTTAGTAGGCGCACCACTGGAGCGGCTGTGGCGCGACCGTGGCTTGGCTGTGACGGTGTGTGACCGTCAAACACCCAATACTACAGAGGTCATCGCCACAAGCGACATCGTCGTTACCGCTACTGGCCAGCCCCATCTCATTACAGCGGATATGGTCAAAGCAGGTGCAGTGGTCGTTGATGCTGGCACAGCAAGCGAAGGCGGTGTTATCGTTGGCGATGTCGACCCAAGCGTGCGCCAGCGCAGTGATGTCACTCTCACCCCAGAGAAAGGCGGCGTCGGCCCTCTCACTATCGCTGTGATGATCGACCATGTAATCCAAGCGGCGCAGGCAACGATTGAGTCGAGAGAAGAGTAGTACTAGATTCCATAAGAGTCAGCAGTGCTTGCAGGCTTGTTATTATCTAGGTTTAGGTCGACACACCTTGCAGATATATATCATGAGTGATATATTATACCTATGGATATTCGTACTGACGTTTCACTCAAACCATATTTGACGATGCAGCTTGGCGGCAACGCCCATACTATGGTCGACCTCTATACCAACGATGATGTCGTGGCGGTGTGCACGATGGCCCGCCAACAGCAGGCCGAGCTCTTTGTCCTTGGCGGCGGGAGCAACACTCTAGCCCAAGACAGCGGCTTTGCTGGCATTGTAGCGCGTAACCGTATTCCGGGCTTCTCGGTCATTGCTGAGGATGGTGAATCAACAACAATCACCATTGGTGCAGGAGAGATTCTCGATGATGTCGTAGCAAGAACAGTGGCCAGTGGCCTGAGCGGCATTGAGGCGCTATCGGCTATCCCAGGTACAGCAGGCGCTGCGCCAGTGCAGAACGTTGGGGCATATGGGCAGGAGATTGCCGATGCACTTGTCTCGCTCGAGGCATATGATCGCCAGCAAGAGCGGTTTGTGTCGCTGAGTGCCGCCGACTGCGAGTTTTCGTACCGGCACAGCATTTTCCGGGGCCGCGAGATGGGGCGATATATCATCACAAGCATAACGCTCCGCCTGCGCAAGGGTTTACCACAGCCACCCTTCTACCAAGCCGTTCAAGATTATCTCACCACCCACGCTATAGCAGAGCCTACCCCGCAAGACATTCGTCAGGCCGTCATGACGATCCGTGCTGGCAAGCTGCCCGACCCTGCCAAGCTCCCCAATACTGGCTCGTTCTTCAAAAATGCGATTATTTCAGGTGAAGAATTTTCTCAGCTCCAGCAGCACTACCCCACAGTACCGCACTATGCGCTGCCCGATGGGCGCGTCAAGGTGCCATCAGGCTGGCTCATTGAGCAAGCGGGGCTCAAAGGCTGCGTCCTCCACGGCATGAAAGTACACGATAAGAATGCAGTCGTGCTCATCAATCAATCGGCCACCAGCTACCACGATCTTGCTGCCGCTCGCGAGGAGATTATTCGCACGGTAGAGGAAAAATTCGGCATCACCATTGTGCAAGAACCGCTAGAAATGCCAGCGGCGTGATGAGTCAAATAGTGTGTAACATCTGCATATAATCTTATCTATTTACCCCTGTTAATCAATAGTTTTTGTGATATAGATGTAGTCAAGCAGGCAAGGTAGATACGTATTCTTGAGTATTTTTTTGGCTGCATTTGCTCTATTCTCTGCCAGCTTCACACTTTCTTTCCTCTCAAACAGTCACGGAATTTCACCTCATTAGGCTAGGAGTTCTGTGCCAAAATACATAATCTAACGAGGTGTTCATTCTCGTATGAGCCAAAGCACTCCTTAGTGTGGTGACGATTAACATTGCACTTGCATAACGAAAGAATGCCAAAGAGTCTTGAATACCGTTCCTTTAGACACCCCTTTCTTATCCTTTCGTCGATAAATCATGGGTGCAATTGGGGCAAAGTAGGCCGCGATTCAGCTCAATTCAGCTTCTCACCTCTTGCACTTTTACCTCAAAACCCTTATGCTAATTGCATGAGGGTACGACGCGGGTATACAATCGTGGAAATTATTATTGTACTGGCAATCATGCTGGTGCTGCTGGTACTGGGTGTGGTAACGCTCAATAATGCGCAGCGCTCCTCGCGTGATACCGCCCGCACCACCACTGTAGAGACGGTGGCGCGCAGCCTTGAATCCTTCTACAACGGCGATGCAACTGGTACGTCGGGCGAGCAAGGCCACCGCTACCCATCGGCCGAGCAGTTTTTGACCTCGCTTAATGACACGGCAATTCGCCATATCCTCCCTGGACTATCTGAGGATAGCTACCAGTACCCATCACGTAGCGGCCAGCAAGCGCTCTTTGTCCAGTCGCCAAGCAATGGTATTAGCAAAGATAGCGCCACAGTCGATCGCTTCGTCTACGAGCCGCGCGCCCGCGATGGTTCGCTCTGCGTCACCACCAGTCAAGAGTGTAGCCGTTTCTTCCTCTACTACCGGCTAGAGCGCGCACCAACAGTAACGATAACCATTACGAGCAACCACCAATGAAGCATAGTCCAGATGCTGGCTTTACCTTAGTAGAGATGTTGGTGACGATGGTGCTGGGCGTGCTCTTTGTTGGGACGCTCTATCAGCTGTATATTGTGACGATCCAGAGCGCAACGGAGGCCAATCGTGATGCCAAGGCGAGTATTGTCGGGTATGAGCTGCTCCGCCGCGAAGTTGGCGATGGCACACCAACGCCGTGCACAAACCGCGCGGCTAATCGCAACCTCACGACTGACCACTCACTGGATACCGATGGCTTACCTCAGCCTGTTAGTGCCACTATCGTCGTTGATTGCCCCTATAGCACTACCGCGCCACAGATAAGCCGTGTATCGGTAACGGTACGCTACGGGCAAGGCTCTAGCCAATCGGAGGTTCGCCATGCGATTCTCAGCAGCCACTAATATCCGCGAGCGGATGCAGCAGCTCATCCGCCGTATCTACCCTGCGCGGCACCAACAGCGTGGCTTTACTGTGGTGGAAATGCTGGTGGTGATTCCGATTATCGTGGTAGTGGTTGGTGTGTTGGTTGCTGCTTTGGTGGGGCTACTGAGCTCTATCGTCATCTCCAACCAGCGTGGTGCACTGACGTATGCTATGGAAGATGCGCTTGACCAAATCGAGCAAGATGTCCGCCTAGCGACAAAAGTCGAGAGCAAGGCCATCGCAGCTAACTGGGCACAGCACTTCGCGGGCGATAACGTCTTGATCCTTACCCAATACGCCACCGACCGCAATCCCTCCGACACCCAGCGTGAACTCATCTATCTCAATAGCCAAGCCAACCCCTGCCGCACTCAAGCCGACCTAGCCGCCAAGCTCTACCGCACAAATAACCCACTTACCGTCAAGGTTGTCTACTTTGTGCAAGGTACTACCCTTTGGCGGCGAACTATCGTGCCAAGCCAATACGAATTCAATGCTACTAACCCCAGCAACAACACGATGTGTGGCCAACCTTGGCAGCAGAGCACTTGCAACTACACTGGTGGCCCCTGCAAAGCGCTCGATACACGCGTCGCGAATAATGTATCGAGCATTCGCTTTGGCTATGCAACGGGTTTTAATCAAGCGGCCAGCACCACACCAAACGATAGCACCACCGTCGTCTCTGCCACAGTGGATATTGCCGCCCTCAGCACTGGCCAGACCATTCACGCCCGGGGGTCGATGCAGGCTCGGCGGATTAATAATTAGCCACAATCGAGAGAAAGGTATTGCACTGCCCGGTTATTCTCACCGTATCACACGATCAACCGAGGTGGCGGTGCGCAGTATATTGTTATTTTGGCAAATACCCTAGCTCTTTTGCCCGTATCACCACCATCATACTATCTAAAAATTTCGTTATACATCTGTGCTCAAAAAGCTTGTGTTTAATGAATGTTCGTAGTATGATCGTAATATAATCAGTAACAAGGAGGGGTAACTCTGTATGACAACAAAAACTCAACGTAACCTGCGCGGTTTCACAATTGTCGAGCTTCTCATCGTGATTGTGATCATCGCCATCCTAGCGGCTATTACCATCGTCGCTTACAACGGCATCCAGCAACGCGCTCGCGACTCTGCAGCCGCTGGCGCTGCATCACAGCTCTCGACCAAAGTAGAGGCATGGAACAGCCAGAAGGGTGAATATCCAACAGCCGCGCAAGTCAGTAGCAATCTTGTTGACGATAAAGTAACTGAAGCAAAGATCGATCCTGACCTTAAGAAGAAGATCATCACATCTGGTACGCCAAACAACGACACTCCTGTCTTGTATACCCAGTGTGGTAGTGGTAAGGGTGCAAAAATCACCTACAAGAAGGGTGATAAAACCGAGGATATCGTCCGAGGCACCTGCTAGACTTCCTTCTATCAACAAAAACACCCGCTCTCTGGCGGGTGTTTTAGATATACGGATGTGTTACTACTGCGCCTAGCGAGACACGATTATCAATGACGGCGACAAACTCCCTAACCTTCTGTCTATTCCGTCGGCACTGGGAAATCCGCCAAGAAGTGTGCAACATCGGTGCGGAGCTTAGCTAGCTCTGCCTCATCATCACGGTAGTCGATGGCTTGCTGCATCCACTCAGCAATCTGCGGCATATGCTGCGGCTCTAGGCCGCGCGTTGTTGCCGCTGGCGTACCAAGGCGAATGCCACTAGGGCGAAATGGCGGCAGTGGATCATCAGGGATGGCATTAGCGTTAAGCGTCAAGCCGATCTTATCCATCGCAATCTCCGCCGTCTTGCCATCAATCCCAAAGCTCGTGTGGATATCGGCCAAGATGAGGTGATTGCTTGTGCCACCCGTCACGAGCACAAAGCCGCGCTGCTGCAGCTCCTGTGCTAAGACAGCGGCATTAGCCACCACCTGCTGAGCATAGGCACGAAAGGCTGGTTGGAGCGCCTCACCAAAAGCCACTGCCTTGGCGGCAATCGTATGCATATGTGGCCCGCCCTGAATACCAGGAAAGACCGCTCGATCGATGAGTGTCGGAATATTCTCGAGAGTCTTGGCTGGGCGCTTGAGTGGGTTACTCGCCACTCCTTTGCTAACGATGAGCCCACCACGCGGCCCGCGCAGCGTCTTGTGCGTCGTTGTCGTCATAACGTGAAAACCATAGTCAAGTGGATTCTCCGCTACCCCACCAGCAATCAACCCTGCGACATGCGCCATATCGGCCATGAGCAACGCACCAACCTCGTGGCCGATCGCCGCAAAGCGTGCAAAATCTAGCTGGCGCGGATAGGCACTAAAACCTGCCAGGATGATCTTTGGTCGATGTTCTTGCGCCATCCGGTGCAGCTCGTCGTAGTCAATCTCGCCCGTTCCCACGTCCTTCATCTTGTAGCGGACGAAATTATACTCGCGAGCACTATGTGTCACAGGCGCACCATGCGTCAGGTGGCCACCATGACCCAGATCCATCGCGAGAATGGTATCGCCTGGTTCACACCACGCAAAGTACACGGCTTCATTGGCCTGAGCACCACTGTGCGGCTGGACATTGGCATGGTCAGCCCGGAAGAGCTGCTTGGCGCGGTCAATCGCCAGCTGCTCTACTTGGTCGGTATACTGTTGCCCGCCATAGTAACGCCGGCCTGGGTAACCCTCGCTATATTTATTAGTAAAGACACTCCCAAGCGCCCGTAGTACATCACCAGAGACATAATTCTCACTCGGGATGAGCTCCAAACCTTCGCGTTGGCGCTGCTGCTCACGGGTGATAAGGGTAGCAATAGTTGTTTCGTGCATGGGTAATACTCCTTGTTTGTTGGTTATATCATGGGGTTCGCTATGCACTAGTCATCAGATCATATGTGTAGTATAGCACAGCTACCCAATGTGGGGAGTTGCAGTACTTGACGACGTGCGTCTTGAGCTTGTGATAGCTCTCTTTTTCTCCAGCAGTATTGACGTGCTATCGCGTCTCTTTGATATTAAGTCTCTGGTGTGAAGACTAGGCACTTGCTCGTGTAGTAAATGGATGCCTTGCGCACGGCTAGTTGAAATAGCAGAAAGGAGCTGATGGAGTTATTAGAAAAACTTCGCAGCCTAACCTCTGTATTTCTTTTTGCAACACGAGATGCTTGTGTTTGACAATATATCACCGATGATATATTGTACAAGCATGGGAACAGCAAAATATCTCCGTAATATCGGAACACTCATCCAAGAAACCCGCCAAGCGCGCGGTATGACGCAAGCCGAGCTCGCTGCAGCACTTGGCACGAGCCAGTCGGCCATCAACCGCATCGAAAAGGGTGGCCAAAACATCAGCCTAGAAATGATTGCTCGCATTGGCGAAGTGCTGAGCAGTGAGATTGTCCGCATCAACAAAGCTGGCAAAACAAACTTCGTCATCAATGGTGGTGGCTCGCTCCATGGCGAGATTGAGGTAAAGACGAGCAAAAATGCCGCTGTCGCTCTGCTCTGCGCAAGCCTCCTCAACAAAGGTAAGACGACACTACGCCGAGTGGCACGGATCGAGGAAGTTAATCGCATCATCGAGGTGCTCGAAAGCATTGGCGTGCGCTGCCGCTGGCTTGAACACAATGACCTCGAGATCACCCCACCACGCACCCTCCATCTAGACGAGATGGATATCGCCGCAGCCAAGCGCACCCGCAGCATCATCATGTTCCTGGGGCCATTGCTGCATCAATATGAGTCATTCCAAATCCCCTTCGCAGGTGGGTGCAACCTTGGCACACGGACGGTCGGACCACACATGGCGGGCCTCGCACCCTTTGGCCTCACTGTCGAGGCAACGACCGACTACTACCAAGCAACAGCCAACCCGCATATGGTTGAGCACGCCATCGTCCTTACCGAGCGCGGCGACACCGTCACTGAGAATGTTATCATGGCGGCAGCGCTCCACCCCGGCGTCGTGACAATTCGCAACGCCAGCCCCAACTACATGGTGCAAGACCTGTGTTTCTTCTTGCAAAAGCTTGGGGTGCAGATCGACGGCATTGGCACAACGACCCTCACCATCCATGGTGTCAGCGAGATCAACCAAACAGTCGAGTACTGCCCCAGCGAAGACCCTATCGAGGCAATGAGCTTCATCGCAGCAGGTGTAGTGACGGACTCTGCTATTACCATCCGCCGGGCACCAATCGAATTCCTCGAGCTCGAGCTAGCAGTGCTGCGCGGTATGGGCTTACAATATGAGCTCTCCAGCGAGTACCCAGCGCGCAATGGTCAGACTCGCTTGGTCGATATTAGCCTGCACAAATCGACTCTCACCGCTCCACAAGACAAGCTCCACAGTATGCCCTTCCCAGGCATCAATATGGATAATCTCCCCTTCCTTGGTCTCATCGCCACGGTAGCAACAGGCCGCACTCTAGTGCACGACTGGAGCTATGATAACCGCGCCATTTACTTCACCGACCTCACCCGCCTTGGTGCGCAAGTAGAGATGGTCGATCCACACCGCGTTTACATCAGTGGCCCCACCCGCTGGAAGCCTGCCGATGTCGTTGCACCACCAGCCTTGCGCCCCAGCGTCGTCGTGATGCTAGCGATGCTCGCAGCCCCTGGGCGCTCCATCCTGCGTGATGTGTACAATATCAACCGAGGCTACGAAGACTTTGCTAACCGACTCAACACTCTCGGGGCAGATATCGAGACAACATGGGAATATTAGCCGCTTCTTAACCTGTCTTACCGCGCCAATAGAGAGCCCCTCTCATAATGAGAGGTCTCTTGCTGCAAGCACCGCATCTTGCGCAGACTTTGCATAAATAGAGCCTAAGTCTTAGAAGGTCTACCTTCTCAGTATCAGCTTCCGTCCGCCAGTGTTTTGCCTGTTGAGCTGCGAAGATCGATTCTTATCTCGCATAGCATGAGAAAAAGAGCACAAAAATCAAGAAGTACACAAAACAGACACGTCAGGCATACGCCTTGAACTTCTGGCAATAACCAAATAAAATTACCACTGTTTATAGTAGTAAAACAGTATCAAACCAAAATAAAACCCCGGAATCATCCGGGAATTTATTTTGGGGTGGATAATGAGACTTGAACTCACGGCCTCCGGTGCCACAAACCAGCGCTCTAACCAAACTGAGCTATATCCACCAGACAATCGCACAGCAAACCTTACTGTGCTGCTGACATGCTGTATTGTAGCAGAGATAGCGCAGTTTGTCTATTACCTACGGCCATTCATTCTCAATCTCAAAACTTTCCTACCTTATACCTCTCTCCTCTCTAAATACTACTAGGTTGCTTGCTTTCTCCCGGGCTTATCACCGCTTCTATAGTGAGTCTTCCTGCCTGTAATAGGGGTCATCACTATATTTCATTGGGTAGAGCAGATGATTAAAAAATGACAAATGGATAGGGTAGGTAAATACTGAAGTTAACTAATTTAGCGGGCTTTCGTGCGACGCCACAGCGCCTCAACGCACATCACCAGCCACAGACCAAGCGCAATCGCCCCAACTGCCCCACCAAACCACACATGCCCCGCACTATAGCCATACTGATTAACCATCCGAGTAAGCAAGCTAATCGCCACGACGTCACCAAGCAATGTAAACATATTGAGCGCAGAGAGGAGCGTCGCTTTGTATGTATGCTGCAGCTCACTGAGAATCTTTGACTGCAAAACAATCGGTCGCACTCGTGTATATGCGGTAAATAGCACAACAGCAATGACCGCGATAATTGGGCTTGGCGTTACACCCATCAAGACAATACATAGCGCCATAATCCACGCATCGACCCAATAAAATGCCAGTGGCCGCAGGCGGTCAAACCAATGCACATACCAGCCCAGTAACGCTCCACCCAGGCTCCCGACCGCCGCAATTACCCCAAACCACTCTACCGCAATACCAACGTGCTGGAAGAGGAGCTCGCGATATTCTAGCCCCTTATTGGACACACCAGCCAAGAAACCAGCGAAGGTAAAGAGAGCAAGATTTTTCGCGGTAATGATCGCGCGAGCAGCCTGCCGTGGCCGCTGAGCCTGTGCAGTCGTGCTGCGTGGTGGATGAGCAAAACTCAGCGCCAACCACACCGTCGCAGCAAGCGACAAAAAGCCAATCAAAAACGGGAGCGTATGATGAATACGGTATGTGAGTGGCACTACAATAATGAGCACGGTATTGCCAATCAATCCATACGTCTGGGCACGGCCCATCACCTTGGTATAGTCGCGTGCTCGCCCTAGCGCCGTCAAGGAATCGTGCATAAATGCCTCGACCGCACCAGACTGAAACGCATAGCCACCAAAGAACAAAACTGAGGCAATCAGTCCACCCCAAAAGCTCGGCCACACAGCATACAACAGTGGCGACGCCACAGCAATGCTTGCACCAAGGATAATCGCTCGCCGGTTGCCAAACTTATCGGCCACATAACCCGCTGGCATCTGCAGCGCTGCCTGGATAATAGACGAGATAACGACCATCAGTGCGAGCTCATCCAAACTCACTTTACCAACATTCACCAGTTGCACCGTAATGAGCGGCAAGTAGACACGCTTGGTAAAAATCCGAAACCACGAATATTTGACAATGTTGCGCTTGAGGAGGTCGTGGTTGGTCACATCTTGCATAAATCTCGCTGTACTATAGCATGGCTTCGCGCAGCATGTAAATGCATGTTGCATGTAATAAAAACAACCCCATCGAGACGGGGTATAACGATAAAAATGGCGCCCCGAGTAGGATTCGAACCTACGGCCTTAGGCTTAGAAGTCCTCTGCTCTATCCAGCTGAGCTATCGGGGCATGGGTTTATTATAGCAGGTTTCTTGGCAGGTGTGGTATGATAAACGAAGCATGAAACACACGAACGAAAATTATCGATACTTTAGCGTCATTCTCGCAGTATATGTTGCGGCGCTACTCATCTCCAATATTGCCGCCACCAAGCTGGTAGCACTCGGCCCACTTATCCTTGATGGTGGGGCGGTACTCTTCCCGCTCGTATATATCTTTGATGATGTCATGACAGAGGTCTATGGCTATCGCCGGGCACGCCGCGCTATTTGGACGGCCTTTGGGGTAATGCTGCTAGCAATTGGCTGCTTTACACTAGTGCGCTATCTGCCCGCGGCGGCAGAGTATCACGACCAAGCCGCTTACGAGGCAGTGCTCGGCTTCTTCCCACAGATCGTCGTGGCGAGCTTGCTTGCCTTCCTAACGGGGAGCTTCCTCAACTCGTACATCGTTGCTAAGCTCAAGGTTGCTATGAAGGGTCGGCAGTTATGGCTGCGCCTGCTTGGATCGACAGTGGTGGGGAGCTTATTTGATACCGTTATATTCTGCGTCGTTGCTTTTGGCGGGCAGCTCACGGGGGGGGCACTGCTCAACTATATCGCCGTTGGGCTTGGCTTCAAGCTTGCCGTTGAGGTCGTCTGCTTGCCACTTACCTACCGCGTCATTGCCGTGCTTAAGCGGCGCGAATCCGTCGATACCTACGACACCACCACTAACTTCACACCATTTCGTTTGCGTGTCTAGCGAGCGAGTTGCTCACTGCAATAGATTTGCATCTCTCTCAGAATATGAAGAACGCAGTACTTTCATCCTGGTAGAATAGAAAATTGCCCGTGGTGATTATTGCAGCGTGATCATTGAAGAGCCTAGTGTTTTAGGAAAATACTAAGACCCTTTTAGCGTTTTTAAAGAGACGGTAGCGAGAGAAAGGGCTGATGATGGGAAGGGGGTTACTATGCAAACTCTCTTCCCTAGTTGTTATGTGAATGCATACTATAGCCTATGAACTCATCAGTCGCTACTGGCGATAATACTGCGCCAAGAAATGATCTCGAAAGGCGTAGAATGTGCCATCTTCGAGGCTGTGGCGAATGTCGTCGACAAGCTTGATGATAAAGCGCTCGTTGTGGATCGACAGCAATGTCCCTGCCAGGCTCTCCTTAGCGCGGAGTAAGTGACAGATGTAGGCCGCAGTGTAGTGCTGGCAGGTGTAGCAGTCACACTCCGCCATAATAGGCGCAAACAGCTCGCGATATTTCGTCCCACGCATATTCACCCGTCCATGCGGTGTGTAGGCCGCGCCATTGCGTGCTACGCGGGTTGGGCTTACGCAATCGAAGGTATCAATACCCTGCTCGATCGCCGCAAAGATATCATCTGGCTCGGAGATACCAAGCAAATGCCGTGGGCGGCTCTCGGGCAAGATCTCGTTCACCCACTGGATAGTCTGAGCCATTGTTTCCTTCTCCAGCGCCCCACCAATACCATAGCCATCAAAATCCATTGCGCCAAGGCGTGCTGCGGTTTGCTTACGCAGGCCCTCATAATTCGCCCCTTGCAAGACACCAAAGAGCGCTTGATACGGCTTATCTGGCCGAGCAGCCCGAAGACGCTTAACCTCTGCGAGGCTGCGCTCCGCCCACGCATGGGTACGCGCCAGTGCCTCCACTTGGTATTCATACGGGTCAATCAGTGACGTCAGCTCATCAAAAGCAAAGGTAATATCCGCCCCAATCCCTGCCTGGATTTGCATCGACAGCTCTGGCGTAAACTTATGTAATGAGCCATCGAGGTGTGACTTAAACATTACACCATTATCATCCACCCAGGCGTGCCGGCTCGACTTCTTGGCAATCGCAATCTCTTCATCAACATCAGTGCTCATTGCCAATACCTTCTTAAAGCCCGAGCCCAGGCTCAGCACCTGGAAGCCACCACTGTCGGTAAAGGTCGGACCACTCCAGTGCATAAACTTGCCCAAGTATCCGGCCTTCTCTATCAGCTCGTGCCCTGGCTGTAGGTAGAGGTGATAGGCATTAGCCAAGACAGCCTGTGCGCCCACGCTAGCTACCATCTCAGGCACCATTGCTTTCACATTTGCCTTTGTGCCCACCACAATGAAGGCTGGCGTCTTGATATCACCATGTGGTGTGTGAATCACACCAGTCCGCGCCAACGTCTGCGGCATGCGGTGAGTTATGGTAAATGAGAATGATGCTGGCATAGTATGATTGCGTTCCCTATACCCCTAGGGGTATTTTACATTGAAATAATCGTGTTTCGCGCAAGGAGAAAAGCTCCCTCTCGCAAAAATCTCTCTCTATTGTATCACAAGGGCTCAGCGGTATGATGCGCGTTCCCTCCCCTTCCATCACTCTAATACATAGAGCATACGCATCTGCTGCGGTCATTGCTCTGCCGCCATCTTAAGAAACCACTACTTTGAGAAAATGGAGGACTTTATGGGTGACATAAGCAGAAACATTTCCAAAATACTTACTATAATACCAGAACAATACACTCATTGCTTTTCCAGGTAGAATAGTGAGCAAAAATAGCCTATTCTGCCAGAGAAAGTGAAGGCTTTTGGGTTCATGTTACGCAGCGCGCCGTGTAGGCTGAGTATGCGCTTGCTGCAGCGCCACCACGACATCACTCTCCGCACGCTCTTGGCCTGCTGGCGCCAAGCCTGTCTTCACCTGTAGCCACTCACGGGCAGACCGCGGCATAAGCTTTTGTACAAGGTCTGTTGCCACCATACCGAGCGTTGCAGCAACTACTTTAGCATCCTTCTTTAGCGAGGCTCTCTCAGCGTATACAACATCCTGCTCCATCATATGAATTGTATCTAGCTCGTAGCCAGGCTCATGCTGTTCTTTGCTATAAGGTGCCATAATGCCTGGGCGAGCCGTCTTGCGCGCCTCAATCCACTGCTGTTTGAGGCCTTCAGGAATGTCGGGGTTAGCAAGAATGTCATTATATACTTCGCCTGTGGCTAGTGGCCTTGGCCCGACGATCGCCATCTTGCCACGCAATACTTGCAATAGCTGCGGTGCTTCGTCTACATGTGCTTTGCGCACAAGCTTACCAACTGGCCCCGCGCTACTGTGGTTATAGCCATTAGCCGAGGCAGTGTTGCGCACTGCACCACGGAGTGTCCGCAACTTTGGCACCTTAACGAGGTTATCAAGATCACTGCCATAGCGCTCCTGCACGAAGAGCGTTGGGCCATCGCCGAGCTCCTTATGCATCGCCGCAGCGGCAACGAGAGCAGCCGAGCCCATACAAACCAGCAAAGGAACCGCCACTACTCGGTCAAACCAGCGCTTCTCAGGACTTTCGTTATAGGCTTTGCCGTGTTTTGTTCTATTTTTTTGTGACATCCGTTCGATGGTAGCACAATGTTGCATATTTGTCAACAGTATCGTGCCTAATCCTTCCTTTTTCACTTGATTTAGTGTAATTGTTATAAAGTATTGCACCCTTTAGGGCCACGCCAAACCAAAGAAGAGGCTACGACCTCTCTTCATCCAGTCTGATTCGCTGCTCTCAACAAAAACATCGCTCCGTTTGCGAAGTAATGCTCATTTTCTTGCATCTGTGGTGGCAATATACGCCAAAGCTCGAACCTATTTCGAACGTAAAAGCTGAACCCGTGCAGGCTCAGCCCTCGACCCAAAGCTAGCCTTATAAACCGTATTTCACAGAAAGCTCTAGATCAAATAGTTTCAACATTCCGCCTATAAGCTTTGCTAAGTTCACTTACTAGAGCTTCATCCAGTAGCTCACCAGATAGCTCCATAAAATATACAAACTTATCACGGAGTCGCTTTTGCATATCAGTCGAAGCCAAGTGATAGTAGTAACTATTCTGAATGAGGTCTGCTGCGCGGATTGATAGGGCCTCGCTACCAAGCTCAGCCGTGCGAGCAAAAGACTGCATGATGTCTTGAGTATCTGAAACTGTGAGAGCATCGACGTACACTGCAACCTGATGTCCAAAGCTTTGCCCGACATCGTCGATAGTAATATCTGTATCTTCAACAACATCATGAAGAACCGCAGCAATCACGACATCTTGCGGGAAACCTCTCTCCCAAAGCATCTCTGCAACTTGAATCGAATGAAGCAATACTGGTTTGGTGTTATGTCCAGAGTCTTGCAAAGCATTCGACAGGAAGAATAAGGCTCGCTCTATCTCGTGCTTATCATATTCAAATTCTGCGATATGCGCCTTTTCCATCTTGTTTTACTCCTTGTTGCCAATAGGATTGGCTAATTTTCTATCAACTTGCAGCTCAACTATCTCTTCGTTCCCAATCTTGTCATCTAACATCGCCTGTAAGTCCCTACCATAATAGCTCGCGAGAATTACAGTGATCGGACCCGAGTGCGTTACGATTAATACGCATGCGTCCTTGCCGGCTTCGTATATACGATTTACCGCATTGATAACTCGTGTGGCCATTATCTCGTTTGATTCTCCATCAGGAAATCGCACTTTCATATAACCACCCTCTATATGCGGAATGGCATCGTAGGGCAACCCCTCGTATTTTCCAAAACTAATTTCTCGTAGATCCTTGTCAGAAGTAGCCTTCTGTAGACCAAGTGTGTCCGAGATGATCTGCGCAGTCTGCACAGACCTTCCAAGATCAGATGTGTAGACACGATCAATTTTCTGAGATAGCTTCTTAATTTTTAGAGCCTTACGCTCCGCCTGCCGAACGCCAAGAACAGTCAGCTTGCTATCGCGTTGACCCATGGTAATGCCGCAGGCATTACCATCAGCTTGGCCATGCCTAGTGATAAGAAGCTTCATGGTTCCATTGTCTCATGGCTAACGTAAATTGTTGCTGTACTTCGTCGGTAGCTTCATCTGCGTTACTATTATCCTCCAGGTATGTAACAGCCCGCATAAGATACCAAGGTAGTATAGACTCAGCGATTCGACGCGGGTCTACTTGACCAGCAGCCGAGCCTGCACAGGTTCAGCTTTAGGTTCGAGCTTTGGCTCCGCCAAAGTCTAGAAAAAGCCGCCCTACAGGGCGACTGTTTCCAATTTTGTTCCGAAATGGTGCGGGTGCGGAGAATCGAACTCCGATCCCAAGTTTGGAAAACTTGTATACTAGCCGCTGTACGACACCCGCATGCGCTATCCATTATATCACTTTTTTATGTATAATAAAGGTATGACCCGAGGACTCCATCGCTTGCGCGGATCGAACATACACACCAATGGTGTCGCGCGCAATACCCGCACCATCGTCAACGGCGCTAAGACGTCGTCGCTACGTGTTGACCAGCGCCAACATCAATCCATCCAAGAACGCCGCGCTAACCACTTGCGCTACCAAAGCTCGCACACTATGATGGGCTGCCGGCCAGTCGCAGCCGATAGTAGCGCTGATGACGAAGCACCTTATATGAACAACGAGCGCCTCCGAGGTGCTTGCGGTGGGCCACGCGACCCATCAGGATCGCGGCCAGGTACCGCCACCTACGCCCGCCGGCACGATAACACAGTACACTCGCCGCGACAATCACAACCAGCCTATAGTAAACCAGCCACGAAGCCAAACTTCCGCCCAGGATTTATGCAACCAAACCAAGGCCAGCAATCACGCGGCTTTGGCTCGTACCGCTAGAAGTATATGTCACAAAAAGAGGTATTATTTCTCGCTCTTACATTCTTTCAAGAGTAGAAAATTTGTGCTTTCAAGTCTACTTGAGAACCCCTTCATACCTTCGCTCTTCTTATCTAATGTGTGCGTAATAGAATGGGCACTTTTCTCAATATCATTTCTTTGTAGAGCTAAAGCGAATTACTCAAAAGTGCCACACTTTTACCGTTTATACTCTGGTGGGATAATTTCATCTGCTGTCACAACCTCTGGTGTACCATCTCCCTGGAAAGCTTGGCGGGCTTGCTCAAGCGTAACAGTAATAGTGCTGCCAGGTGTCACACTACCGCTAAGCATCTGGCGCGCCACAGTGTTCTCCACCGCTTTTTGCACCACGCGGCGCATTGGGCGAGCACCAAGCCGTGGATCATAGCCACGTTCGACGAGAAAGAGCTTAGCATCATACTCTACCGCGACCGAGACCTTTTGCTGGGCGAGCGTGGCATTGACCCCCTCGAGGATAAGGTCAAGCACTTGCACCAGCTCTTCCTTAGTAAACGGCCGGAAGAGGACGATTTCGTCAAAACGGTTGAGGAACTCGGGGCGGAACTGACCACTGTTAATGAGCTCGTCGGTAAACTGCTGTTCGAATTGCTCAAGCTTATAGCCATGCTCGATGTATTCGCGGATGCGGTCGGCCCCAGCGTTGCTCGTAGCAATGACAATTGCATCACGGAAGCTCACCTCACGGTTCTTGATATCGCGCAGAATCCCCTCATCCAGCAGCTGTAGTAAGGTTGCCAATACCTCTGGCGCGGCCTTCTCAATCTCATCGAGAAGCACCACACTAAAGGGCTGTTTCATTACCTGGGCGGTTAAGCTGGCTGGGTCATCAGCGCCATCGGCAATCAGGCGCGACACATCCTCAGGCCGGACGTATTCGTTGAGGTCAATCCGGACAATCTTACTCTCACCACCAAAGTACACATCCGCCAAAGCCTTACTCAGCTCCGTCTTACCCACCCCTGTTGGCCCAAGAAAGAGAAAGGTGCCAATTGGCCGATTTTGGTTGCGTACACCAGCTCGTGCCCGGCGCAAAGCATCACTTACCACGCTGACCGCTCGCGTTTGGTTGACCATTCGCTGGTGGATGAGCGCCTCCATATTGAGCAGTCGCTCACGATCATCAGCAGTACTCGCCACACTTATTTTCACATCCATCGTCTGCTCAATAGCTTGCTGCACCGATTGCTTTGTCACAATACCATCCTCGTGGTAGCTCGCGGCCGACTCGAGCAGCTTGATGGCTTGGCCCGGCATGGCAAGGTCATGAATATAGCGCGCACTGAGCCGATACGCCTCGCGCAGCGCTTGATAGCGGTAAGCCACATGGCGCTGCCCCTCAGTGATGACGGCTTGCTCTTGCAAGACGCGCAGTGTCTCAGCTTCGCTTGTGGGTGCTATGGAGATGCGATTGAGCGCATTGGCAAGCGATGGATTGCGCCGGCCAATCTGCAAAAACCGCTGCTCATCCATACTCAGAATAACCCTCAGGCGCCCTGCCTCGAGAATAGGCAGCAGTACATTAGTAAGATCCACCGCGCCAATCCCTTCCTCAAAGAACAGCTGAGCATTATCCAGGCAAATGATGATATTCTTGGCAGTATACGCCTCACCAAGGACGCGCATAACAAGGTTCTCGAGCTCACCTCGGCCTGGTGCCGCAGCGATGAGTGATGATGAGTCGAGAATAAACACCTGCCGAAACTTGAGGCTACTCGGCAAACGTGCCGAGGCATCGAGGAGCCGCTCGGCAAAGGCGTGGATGATGGTCGTCTTACCCGTGCCAGCCTGCCCCACCAGCACAGCATTTTGCCGGCCACGAGTGCCGAAGATGTCGATGAGCTGATCGATTGCCTTGGTATGCGACGCAACATCAACAGAGAACATCCCACCACCACGGCTAATTTGCTCACTAATATTCTGCCCGAAGCGGCGCAGTAGCGGAATATAACCAAACGACCAATCGCGTGCCACCCCGCCAGTGCGCCGCGGCTGATGAATCTGTGCCACCAACTGGCGCAAGTGGTGCTGCCACTGCACCACGCCATCGAGATCTTCGTCGTCAAGCTGGAGCTCCGCCAAGATATTTTGATAGCCAGGCACACTGCGCACCAAAGCCACCATAAGCACACTACCAGTGATCTGCTCGAGCTGATTGTACTGGCGGATGCGATCAGCAAATTGCCAAAACTCAGGCATAATGCTCGGGTCGTCACTCACGAGATCCTGTATAAGCGCCGGGCTGAGGCCGAGCCGCAATGCCATAAACAGCCCATCATTAACTGAGCGCAATGCCCATGCAATATCGCGTGGTGTTGGCGTAGCGGGCAACCGACCCAGGACATCACCTGTAAGCAAACCGTCAGCTGTGCTACCACTGGTGGGCAAATGGGCAATCTCACCCTGATACCACCGGTGGAGCCCATATGGCACCACAGCAAGGCTCGCGATAAACCACCCCAGAGGCAGCTCAATCGCCAGCAATGCTCCCGCCCCTGCTAAGAATAGCAAAAATGGTACCCACCACCAGTGATCGAAGCGGCCCATCTGTACACCCAAGCGAGCCTTCTTAGCACGCAAGCTATCGTAATGAAAGTCGCTTACCATGGCAGCCACCCCACTATCGCAAGCCCCACCCCCAGCAGTGGCAACACGGGCACAAGCGCCCAAGCAACAATAAAGACAAGCCCCACCACAGCAGTTACTGCGAGCGCGACAATGCCAAAGATAATCATAAAGCTCCGCACGATGCCGCCAATCGTCCGCGAGATGAGGCGGTCAAAAAACGCCCGAATTTGCACGCCAATCGGCCCATCCACCGCTCCTGCCGATATCTGTCGAAACGGCGCAAACCATGTTCGCACCAGGAGATCAATTGAAAAATAGTCAAATACACTCACCAGCTTCCCCCATACCATCGTGATCCGCTGCCACCACCCAGCGCCATACCACCACGCAAAAAATCCAACCACTATCATACTATGCATTGTAGCGCACTAGCGTGATTTGTGCTACTCATATTGTCACAAAGCGACTCTACCTAGGATATACAGATGTCGCACCCTGCAAATCCATATCTTGTTACAAATGAGCAACGAGTCGATCGATTGTCAAATGTGCTTTGTTTGACTCATTACGAATTCTTTTGCATCTATCGATGCAATGCATGAGCGCTTTATGTCTGTCATCGTCAAGCAAGAATAAACTGTCACTCTCTTCTATATATGGCTGCAGTAGATTTTCTTGAATCTCCTGCCAGAAAATCTCGTCACTCGATGAGGCCATGAAACCACTCCGCGCAAAGGACTCAATTACTGTAGTGATATCCTTCATACAATCATCCTGAAAATCCACTTGCTGCAGAGCACTTTTTTTGTCTGCATGGAAGTAAGCGTTTTCCAAATCAAATGTAACAAACTCACCAGAAGGTATAGTTGCGATATTCTTCAATTGCATATCGCCATGATGCATCCCATTCGCATGCAGATTCCCAATATATTGGCCAATTGACTTCATAACAGGAACAATCTCTGACTCATATGAGGGCTGCCCCGCATAGTACTCAGACCACGCTATGGAGTTCATCGTACCAAGCGATGGAATTCGCCGAGTTACAACATCCACACCCTTCACACCAGAAACCGCTAGTGGTTTGTCAAGCACCGTCTGGAGAGTCTTTAGGCCGCGGTTAGCAGCTTCATGTAATAGGTCAATCTCTCTCTGTGCTTTTTGACTATTACCAAACCGTTTAATTGCATATGACTGGGTATTATCTTGAGTATCCAATGCAAAAAACACACCATGCCCACTATCAGATGCACCTATCTCCCCAGCGTGACTTAGCTCGAGCGGTCGACCGATCGCTTTAGCGAGAGCATCGACGGTAAGTACTTTTTCTACCTCTGTAGGCTTATCGAGTTCAGGATGCACTATCTGCTCTTCATGTTTGTACATACAGCTCTATCTCTTTTCTATACTTTCAATTATTTGTTTAATCACAGAGGCACTGTCGGCATCTATATCTTTTCGAGACAGAGTCGACTCTAGCATCTGGACAACAACTCGACTTGTTGTGTCGCTAATAGCGATATCGCGCTGGAGATCTAATTCTTCAGCCGTTAATTCCCTTTCGTCTTCTTGCTGTATTTGTACAGTATCAGTATCGACTACAAACTCCTCTGCATAAAAGGGTGGGGTAAACTCTGCACTACCCAGTACCTGGCTGTTACGCTTAATTAGAATATTTTCTACAGAATTCAATTGGGGAATCTTATCAGTCGCTAATATTGTATCAGCAATTTGATGGGCAGCAATGACAACCGAACGTATAAAATCAGTATAGTCACCCTGTGCTCGACACGCCGCCAACACCCCATCCAGCCGCACAGTATCAAGACTTGATGGATATGAAAGCTCTACCTCATCATCATGTTTCTTTATTGATGCACTGCTCAAGTTGTTTTCTATCATTAGGCTGTGGAAATCGGGATCATATACACCAGACTGGATATCACTCCGTGGAACATATACTTTTCGTACACCATCTTCTCCAACAATCTCTTTATACTCCTTAGTGATACGATTCTGGATACTAGGTTCACGTATAGCAGAAGGTTTATTATGGCCTGCTAGATCTTCATAACTACGCATATGACATATAATAGCAAACTAGGTACAGTTTTGGAATCCACCTCAATCTCATCGTGTCAGGTATGTATGCTCATGCTATAATAAACACCATGATTCGTATTACAACTCTTGTAGGCAAAGGGGTGCAGCGCGCAGCTCGGTTGCGCGGTGGTGGTTCGGCATTGCCAGGCCTCGTCGTCGAGAAACTCGATCGGCACTTTCTTGCCCGTACGCTTGATGCTCTACCCCATGGTGTAGTGGTAGTAAGTGGCACTAATGGTAAGACAACCACTACCAAGATGGTCGTGACCCTACTGGAGAGCCAAGGCCTCCGTGTCTTTACTAATCGCACAGGGAGCAACTTTACTCGTGGTGTGGCAGCAGCATTGCTTGAGGCGGTTGATACCCATGGTGTTTTGCCAGCGGATATTGCTGTACTGGAGCTCGACGAAGCGCATGCGGTACACTTCGTGCAGCAAGTTGCCCCACGCTATTGTTTACTACTCAACGTCCTGCGCGACCAGCTCGATCGCTTTGGCGAGATCGACTATACAGCGCAGCTGCTTCACACCATCGCCATGCGCACTACAAATGGCATTGTCCTCAATGGTGACGACCCACGGCTGACGCGGCAAGAATTTACCGCCGACCTCACAGCACCAATAAGCCGCTACGGCGTCGATCCATCACTTGCCCACCTCTTCCCAAGCGACGACACCATGCGGAGCGCCCCAGCCCAGGCTGCAGCCACCACCAATGCTGATGTGACGCTATGCCAGTTATCCGACCAAGCTGCCACCTTCCGCTTCGACGGTGCCAACCACCCTGTCTCACTCAAGCTCAAGGGCAGCTACAATGCCCAAAATGCCGCAGGAGCACTTACTCTCGTCCGTACTATTCTGCAAGATAAACTCGATACGCCCGCCATGCTCGCTGCCCTAGCTCAGGTCGAGCCAGCCTTTGGTCGCGGCGAAGCTCTGACCGTCAATGGCCAGCCCTGCGAGCTTGTCCTCGTCAAGAACCCGAGCGGTTTCCGCCTGAGCCTGGCATCGTTTGACCCACACAAGACTGCTACAATGATTGCCATCAACGACCAGTACGCCGATGGCCGCGATATGAGTTGGCTATGGGATGTCGACTTCGACACACTTCGGCCCACTGGCGTGGCAATGGTAAGTGGTGTGCGCGCCTACGATATGGCGCTGCGCCTCCAGTATGATGAAGTAGAAGCTCGGCGCGTTGTACCTGGCCTTAAGCAAGCTCTGGCAGAGTTTGTCCAGGCCAACCGCGGCACCCCCTTACGCATCTACTGCACCTATACCGCCATGCTTGCCTTGCGGCGCGAATTAGCTCATTACACAGAGGTAAATGCTGTATGAAAGACAACACTATCACCATCCTCCAACTCTACCCTCACGCCATGAATATCTATGGCGACTGGGGTAACACCCTCACACTCAAGCGACGGCTTGAATGGTATGGCTACAGCGTGCGGCTCGTTGAATATAACCCAGGCGACACCTTCCCAGCTGATATCGATATCATCGTGGGTGGTGGTGGCCAAGACTCTGGCCAAGCTACCATCCAGGACGATTTACTCGCGATTGGCCCCACTCTGCAGCGCCTCGCTGATAATGGCGTGCCAATGCTGGTGGTGTGTGGGCTCTACCAGCTATTTGGGCGATTCTTTAAGACCACTCAGGGAGCGATCATTCGTGGAATTGGGCTCTTTGACATTGAGACAATCGCTGGTGAGCAGCGCCTGATTGGCAATATCGTTACTGCCAGCAGCGACTTTGGCGAGATTATTGGCTACGAAAACCACAGCGGCCTCACAACCCTTGGGCACAGCGTGCCACCCCTGGGTATCGTATCGCGCGGGGCGGGCAACAATGGTACCGACCAAACCGAAGGTGCGCGCTACCGCAATGTGATCGGCACCTACCTCCATGGCTCGCTCCTACCCAAAAATCCACGCATTGCCGACTTCCTGATCGAGCAAGCGGTAGCGCGGCGCTATGGTGAATTTGCGCCCTCTGTCCTCATCGATGACACCTTTGCCACCAAGGCACGCACTGTTGCAAGCAAGCGACCACGCTAGCGTGTCGCTATGCCCCTCAGTTTTTTAGACCATAGAGTCATCAGTGTTGGATATCCAGACCTCGGGTCCATATTTCCTCATCACAACATTTAGACAATCTTAAGCATACTTTTAGCAAACCTGCTATACTAGATCATTGTGACAACCCAACCAAAAGCCAGCGCGTCCTCTGTTGGGCGCATCGTTAGTCTCGACCTGATGCGCGGGTGGTTTTTGGTTATCATTATTCTTGACCATCTCACCTACTTTCCTAATGGCCTCACCTTCCTCACTGGCGACAGTCGCCTCGCTGTCTCGGCAGCCGAAGGGTTCTTCATTATATCCGGCCTTGTCCTGGGCATTGTGCGCGGTGCCAAGCTCCGCACGCAGCCCCTCATGGCAGCGACGCGCTTGCTCTGGAAGCGAGCCGGTACGCTCTACCTCACGAGCATTATCGTGACGATACTATCGCTCCTGATTAGCTGGTTCTTTATTGATAATAAAGGTGTCAAGTTGCCCTTGCCGCTGCCCGACGGTAATTGGCTTGGCCTGGCGTGGGATATTATCACCTTACAGCAATTCTACGGCTGGGCGGACTATCTGCGCCTGTATGCACTGTTTATTGCGGTAGCACCAGGCGCGCTCTGGCTACTGCGGCACGGCAAGTGGTATATCGTACTAGGGCTCAGCCTACTGGTGTGGGCGCTAACACCACGGCCCGTCAGCGAACTATACCAGCCGCTCACCTGGCAGGTGCTATTCTTCATGGCCTTTACCCTGGGCTACCACCTACCAGAGATTACTGCACGCTGGCAATCGTGGCCGCTCGGTCGTCGACGCATCATCAAGCGCAGTATTGCAACGCTCTTCGTCCTCACACTCTTTGCCGACGCATACGTCACCTTTGTGGCACATGGGCTAGGTGACGGCTTTCATCAAGCGCTTGCCGCGGCCGATACCGCACTCGACAATCAGTTCCTCAAGCTCGACCTACCACTGCCTCGCCTTACCCTATCGTGGCTTTGGTTTGCTGGGTTCTTTATGTTGTTTCGGCGGTTCGAGGATCGCATCAAGCGGTGGCTAGGCTGGATTTTGCTGCCATTTGGTCATAATTCACTCTATGTGTACACGGTGCATGCATTCGTTATTCTCATCATACATCTCTTTGTGGCACCAGATTATTATATTAGCGATTTTTATTTTACGTCGGTCGATCGTTTCCACGAGATCCCAGCCAACTTCGCCTTATCTGTCAGTGCACTTGCGCTTATCTACCTTGCCGTCAAGACAAAGTTTTTGATGAAGATTATTCCACGCTAACAGGGATCAGCTAGAGAGATAGACCTTCTTTTTTTAATTGGTCTATCCCATCAATTAGTACGTCTTCTATACATATCCATAAAAACAGAGGCCGCGCGAGCCTCAATTATCTATGGTATACCCGGCAGGGTTCGAACCTGCGACCTTTGGTTCCGGAAACCAACGCTCTATCCAGCTGAGCTACGGGTACGTATAGTGGTATTGTACCACGGATGATTATGGCTTTGCTAGTGGATTTTTTGCCAACAAATCGGTACTATAAAAGATATGAGTAAACAACTAGCGCGGCAACAATCTGCCGCTCGGGTCAAGAATTCCGCCCTTATTCTCGCTAATCGACTATTTCCCTTTGTCTGTAAGATGCGGCGCCATTGGTTTTGCATTGCCATTGTGGCAGCGCCGCTGGTGGCAATGGCATTGTGCTGGTGGATTGGTAGCCAGCAGAGTGTGTGGTTTGATGAGGCGTATTCGGTGTGGCTGGCCAAGCAGCCAATCAGTGAGCTCATCCGCCTCACCAGTATCGATACGCACCCACCGCTCTACTATCTTATCCTTAAGCTCTGGGCCAGTGTGTGGGGCTATAGCGAGCCTGCCCTGCGTGCCCTTAGCATCCTCTGCTATGGCGGTGCGATGGTTATTATGGGGTGCTTTGTGCGGCGTTGGTTTGGCACGCGCGCCGCGGGGTATACACTCCTCACCCTAATTAGCACACCCCTGCTCATGCGCTACGGCTTTGAGATACGGATGTATGCTTTGGGGTCACTCATCGGTGTGAGTGCCACCGCTGTACTGGCGCGCGCCTGGCACGACGACCGTTGGCGCGACTGGATGCTCTATGCAGTGCTTGTCGCCTTTGGTATGGGGACGCTGTATTATAGCGCCCTACTCTGGCTGGCTCAGCTGCTCTGGCTGATGGTTATGACCTACCGCCGCCAAGGCTTGCAACAGTGGTGGAAGTTGCCGTGGCTTTGGGCATATGTCGTGAGCTTTATGCTGTTTTTGCCGTGGCTACCGACCTTCTTGGGGCAGATTGGCAATGGTGCCTTAGCCGAGATTGGCCAACCGATGAATCTGCAGAATTTGCTCGGCATCGCATCCTTCAATATGATTTATAAGCCATCTTGGTTGCTGGGCGTTGTGTCGTCGCAACTTGTCCTGATTATTATCTGTGCCGTTGCGTGGGCGTGGCCTCGTGCCATGCGTTCGTTGCCGCATCCCGAGCTTGCTTGGCTATTGCTTGCTCATGTGGGCGTGCCTGTTGCGGCACTAGTCGTCGTGTCGCTATCCGCCCCAATGTATGTCGAGCGCTATCTTGCTCACGTAGCAATCAGTGGTGTTGCTATTGCAAGCGTCGTCCTCTATACAGCCTGCGTAGCCCTGCACCGTTCGCCATTGCGCTGGCACAAGGCCGTATCGACCGCCCTCTTGGCACTTCTGCCAGTAGTTATGGTTTATGGCATGGTGCAGTTATCATTGCAGGGTAATTTCAACTTCCAGCGCGATGAGCGACCCAATGTAAAGCAAATTGCCACCCAGCTCGGCACCTGCCGCGATGGGAGTGTCATCCTTGCAGCCGACCCGTATATCGCCATAGAGATAAGCTATTATCTCGAGCAAGCGCAGTCACATTGCCCCATCTACATGGCCTATGTGGGTGGCCCGCTGATGGGCGGCTACGCACCGCTCGAAGGGAGTACCACCTACCGCAAAGTGGCCGATACCACCCAGCCCTTTACCGATGCCAAAAAAATCAACGTTCTCTACTATAGCAGCTCAACCGCAACCACCACCCCAACACTACCCAGCGCCTACACACTGCGCTCCGTCACCGGCGACCCACTGGTACTGATGCAGTTTGCCCGCGACTAGTGCTCGAGCATTATACCATCTATACAGTGGTGGATAGTTCATAGCCTCACCTATTAATTGCAGATTACCCCGCCATCATCTACACTAGAAGGATAAGGAGGCATGTATGATCGAACAACTCAAAAGACATATTATTGGTGCGTGGTGGGTAATTATTATCATAAGCCTGTCGTTGATTATCTTTGGTGGCGTCTCGCTTGCAATGCCAGCAGTGACGCTCACTGTTTTGATGACAGTTCTCGCAATTTTGATTATCGTCTGGGGATTGTCTCAGCTGGTGCGTGGTCTGCAGGTAGCAGACGGCCAAGCTAAGACATTTCTTGTGGTGGCAGGTGCGCTGCTTATTCTGCTTGGCGCGGTGATGCTTGCCAACCCTCGGGTTAGTGTGGCGACGCTCAGCTTTGTGCTTGGCTGGGTGGTGATGCTCCGCAGCCTCATCGACCTTGTACTGAGCCGTATCTTCCCTGCCGGGAGCCGCACGCGAGCGCTCTGGCTCATGTCTGGCGTGATCGGTGTGGTCGTGAGCTTCGTCCTCTGGCTCTTCCCAGTGGGCAGCGCTCAGCTTTTTGTCCAAATCGTTGGTGGCTATGCACTGGTTAATGGTATCATTCTCCTCGCCAATGCCATCGAGCTGCGCCGCACCGTGCGCCGTCGTATGCATGGGCATCGCACAGTTCATAAACCAATCGACCGGGGTGAGGTGATTGATCTGTAGCATATATTACAATACTTACACCTCAAAACTTGTGTTGTTTCCCCTCCTCAACCATTCTCAGGATCGACGTCTTACGAATACTAATCTCTCAGCATTAGTGCTGCAAGTCGGATTGCCGCAGCGAATTTTTTGTAAAGCAGCGAGAGAATGAAGCTAGTATAGAAAAAGGCTAAGCTTTAGGTTACAACATCGTAGCCCTGCCCTATTCATCGTTACCTTAGCCGGCAGAGTATACGGCTCGCGGAGAATAATTTGGTTTAGATCTTTATTGATGCTAAAATTTTACCTCTGCAACTCCGGCTCACACACTGCCGGTTGGGTTGGCTCAACGGCACGAATCACATGACAGTAGCGCAACACGCCATCGGTCGCTCGCGACTCATTTTCGCCAGATTGTGCCTGGTAGGCATCACACCCGCCCTCTTTGGGCTCACTCTCTGAGCCCTTTATATGATAGACAAGCCCCCGGGTGGTACGCGTCGTTGCCTCTATGCAGTATGTTGCCGATGCGACGTATTTGAGCGTCGCCGTAATATTCTCACTCTTATGATAATCAGCCGGGAGCGAGGTTGGGTAGCCATTATAAAACGTCCGGTAGGCCGTCATAGCCGCCCCTGCAGCCCGCAGATCACTCACGAGCTCCGTCTGGGCTGCACGCTGGCGCCACGCACCATATCCTACGACCGAAGCCGACACCAAAATAGCCAACACTGCCACCACGACCAGAATCTCAACTAGCGTAAACCCTCGCTTATTCATGCCTTCATCATAACATAAGCGTCTTGGAGAGTACAGATGGTATTATTGTGTTTTGTCGATACATGATCGCCCACCCGCATTCACTGCCTGATCTGGGTTACTCTACACCAAGTAGCTGATAATCTCATCTGCCACTGCAATAGCCGACGGATAGGTGCTCGTGTCAATCGGGCCACCGGGTGTTAGGTCGTGGCTAGCCAGCACCGCTGGGAACTGCTGCATGCTATCCATGTCATCCTCGCCATCGCGCATAAATTCTTCGAAACTCTGAATCACCGCTGCATCGCGCCCAGCACGCCGCCTCGCCTCGGCCACTCCCTTAAAGCGCTCGTAGCGGAGTTCATCTGGCGCTGTGAGCACCACCGTCCGGTAGCGATCGCCCAGTCGCTCCTTAAGGCGACAAGCACTGCGGTAGTCGCGCAGGCCATCGAGCACCACCAGCTCCACACCAGGCCGCTCAAGCAGCTCCAGTGCCCGGTCGGCCAGTAAGCTCGGCGCAGACTCCGTCATAATCTGCAGCACGCGCAAATAATCGCTCCGCTTGCGCAGTGTCATATGATGGCTCGCGGCATATTCGCGCAAGACATCGCTCGGACGAAACAAAACAACCCCGGCACCCAGCCGCGGCATTAGCTCACGAATTGTTGATGATTTGCCGGCGAGTTCTCGCCCAGTAATATTCACAATTTGGATGGTTCGAGTAGATCTCATACCCTCTATTGTAGCATGGCATCTGCGGCAGAAATACCTCAAAAACAGCAAATTTATGGTATTTGTTCTATTTTTGGCTTATGACCTCTGGTATACTCTCATTTATGCCCGCCGTTTTATTCGATGAGATATGATGATTCGTCTCTATACTAAGCGCCGCGCTCTCGCACGAAAGGGATGAATGTTCTAGAAAAGCATTCATTTTATGCAGCCAAGCCAGCAGCAAGAAGCAGACGAAGTGAACCATTTGCTATGAAAATATAGACACTCAGGTATGTGTAACAAGATATATTATTGCATAATTATGTATAATATTGTGTATTATATGTTATTACCCCTGTTTTTTGGCACATTATGCAATATTGTGCGTTATTTTGCTATTTTCCTCTTCCCTTTTTGCGACCTCTGTTGTATAGTGAATGAACTATGAGTACACAACAGAGAACAAACAGGGGTCATGAAGCCCTAGATTCTTCATCAACATCCAAATGTGGTGATGGCAAGTATGAAGTTACCGAGCTACCAACAATTCCACGGCGCGCTATGCTAGGTGCCTTAGGTGTTAGCTTTACTGCTGCGCTTGTTGGGTATCTCCATTTAGGTGGAAAGGAGGACTCAAACACACAAGCCGAGCACCAACCCACCCCCGAAGAGCAAGCTACCCGGCTAGTCGATGCCTATAGCGCTTACCTCAGCCAGTGCGAAGCCTACGAGGCAGGCAAAACCACAAAAAAGCCTCGGCTACCAGCCAACCTGGATGGTATTACTACTCTAGCCGTCGAGGCTGGCGACAGCATCGGTACTGTGGTAGACCGGCACATCGCCACACTCGCCGAAGCAGATGCATTCCATACCAAGCCCGAGCAAGATGGCGTGACTAATGCTGCATCGGCCCGCGTTGCGGAGCTCTGCCTGACCGATGGCGACACCCACTACGAGCTACAGCCTGGAGACGTCGTGACACTCGCGCAATACCAGGGTTTTGTTGTACCGCTGGCAATCAACCCAGATGAATCGAGCTCAAGTACATCACTGCACACTCTCGAGCCATAACTATTTGCACGCTACAGCAGACCAGCCAGCCAACCTGGCTGGTTTTGCTATAAGCAAGGTGGGCTCGCTCTTTAGCATCATAAGTGGTATAATAACGCATGCGATGCAAATGGAGCAGGTACAAGCACTGATTTTTACGATTCGCCAGGCGGATGCCACGCGGCTCAATGATCTCGCATATGCCGAGAAAACAGTGCGCATGCTTGCCAAGGTAGCTGGCCTGCACGCACTGGAGTCTGTCTCGCATCAGTTCTCGCCGCAAGGCGTGAGTGTGTCGTTGCTGCTCGCGGAGTCGCACGCCACTATCCACACCTGGCCCGAGAGCCACGGAGCGTACCTCAGTATTGCCACGTGCCGACCACTGAGCGAGGATACAATTGAGACTCTCCGCCAAGCCATTGCAGACGCATTTTATACCAACACTATAACGATCGAAAGCGCTATCTTATGACCAAACGCACCAAAGCTCGCCTCAAGATTAATGATGTCCTGCGCGGCAAGCGAACCAACTTCCGCGCGGTGGGTTGCTTGCTATTTAAAGAAGAAAACCCCGAGACCAAGCAAACCTCCTATTGGGAAGAGTGGGAGCTAACGGGCCTCGAAAATTATGATAGCTGGGTGGAGTACGACCACGATAGCAAGGTTGTGTCGCTCTACGAGCCGGTGCGGTTTGCCCAGCGGCTTGAGCCAGAGACGCTCGCGGCGGGTAATGAGTTTAGCATCACGCTCGAGGATGGCACGGTGCAAACCATTACCGTTGCCGAGGCCGGCGAAGGCACCATTATGGCCATCCACGGCAAGAACGCCTACCAGGTCTTCGAGGGTGAACCAATGGCCTACGCTAGCCTGCACTACACCGATGCCGAGACCGGCGCTACCACCACCTACACGGTAGAAAAATACAACCGGCGTGAGTACGATGTTTACCGCAAAACACCGCTGTCCGATGCGCAGCAAAAGGAATTATTTGGCCGGCTTATTCGCCCGCGCAACTGGCCGCTATTTTGGCGCTGGGTGATGATCATCAGCTTTGTTGGCGCGCTGCTATTTGCTATTTACGATGAGTTCTTTGGCCACGATGATTCGCACGGCACCGGCACGTACCATGGGCGCAGCGTCTATGGCGGCGGCAGTGGCGGCGTAGGCAAGTAACCTGGGCGCGAAAGGTAGACGAAAGACACTATGGCACATACTCGCGTCACGCCACCAGGCACCAAGCGTATCACCAACAAGGAAAATATCGCGCTGTTTGCGGCAGCGCTCCTCGTGGCAATTGGCGGGCTTATCTACGAGCTCATCCTGGGCACGGCTGCCTCGTACCTGGTGGGCGATTCAATCCTGAGCTTTAGCCTGGCAACTGGTATAACCCTCTTCGGCATGGGGGTGGGGTCGCTGCTGGTGCGGCATATTCGCTGGCACCCGGCCACCAGCTTCGCCGTTAATGAAATCCTGCTGGGGCTGGTGGGTGGTAATTCGGTGCTGCTGCTCTACAGCGCCTTTAGCTTAAGCAAGCTGCACTGGCCGGTCTTTGCGCTGATTAGCCTGGTGATTGGTGTGCTGATCGGCCTGGAGATCCCGCTGCTGGTGAAGATGTTTACCCGCTACGGCCGGCCGTCTTCGGTGGAACTCCTCAGCAAGGTGCTGGCGATCGACTACTTTGGCGCGCTGGTGGCCTCACTGATCTTCCCGCTCTTCCTATTACCAAGTCTTGGCTTGATGCGCAGCACCTACCTGATTGCTACGCTTAATATCGCCGTGGCGGTACTGATTCTGCTGCAGCTGAAGACTTCGCGTAGGTTCCTAGCTGCCAGTGTGGTGGCGACCATCCTGCTGCTAGGGCTGTTCTTTGGCGCCAGCTGGCTGGAGCACCGTATTGATACCAAGGCCTACAAAGACCCGGTTATCCTCTACCAACAGTCGGCTTACCAAAAGATCGTCCTCACCAAGTACAAGCAGGATTTACGCCTATATCTGAATAATAACCTGCAGTTTTCGAGCCTAGACGAAGCCCGCTACCACGAAACGCTGGCTGGTGCGGCGATGACGGCCGTCAAGCAGCCCAAAAACGTGTTGATTATGGGCGGTGGCGACGGGCTGCTGGCGCGCGAGATCCTGAAGTACCCCAGTGTGGAGCATATCACTCTGGTGGATATCGACCCAGCTATGACGCAGCTGGCGCGCACTAGTCCCCTGCTGGCCGAGCAAAACAGGCGCTCGCTTGCTAACCCCAAGGTGCGCGTCGTGAATGAGGACGCGTTTTTATTTGCCTTCAAGACGCACCAAGCCTACGACGCCATTCTGATCGACCTGGTCGACCCATCGAACGACCGCCTGGCCAAGCTCTACTCGCAGCAATTCTACCGCCAGGCTGCGCGCATCCTCAGCCCCAGCGGCGTGATGATCACCCAAGCGACGTCGTCGTACTTCTCGCCACACGCCTTCGCAATGGTGGCTAGCACCGTCGCATCCGCCCAGCCCCAGCGGCATATCACACCCTTTAGCATTAATGTACCCTCCTTTGGCGAGTGGGGTTTTGTGCTGTCGACCAAGGATACAGCCAGCCTGCTGAGCCAGCCGCTGCCGCCCGGGCTCAGCTACACCGACACCAAACTGCTCGACTACGCCCTGCGCCAGCGCCCCGCTAGCCTACCCTCAGCGGGCACCTCGACCCTGCTAACGCCGCGGATCATCGATGCCTATAACCGCGACATGGCGCAGTGGCGGTATCAATAAAGAACACTTTGTGTGGAGCCTAACCTCTTCCTGATATCAATCTATAATCACAATTCATTATGTGCAGGTATATAGTCTAGCCAAAACTAATCCGTCAGAGCTGCCACATTCCTTACTTTACTCATCAACACCCACCAATTCTTCTATACTATTGGGATACTTTGCGTATGTTTGCTCTGCAGGCTGGTATATCGTATGATATATTCATGTATCATAAACGACCACGCGAACAAGCCCACCATTATGACATCCAGTGGCACCGCCAAACAGGTGTGTTTTACCCTGAGCAACTATCAGGTACGCCAACCGCTGGTGTATCTGCCAATACCTGGTGCGAGTACATAAATCTGATACGCCAAGCAGCTGCCGATCACCCTGCTGATCACCCTGCCGATCGCTTCATCAGCCCCGAACTCATGACGACGGCAGACATAGATCTGCTTGAAATCCCAAACCAATGTGAAGCGGTAAATGGCCGTCTCACCGAGCTGGAGAAGCTTTCTACCTCTATGCCCGCAGCGGAGCTTGTGGTAGGCACACCAGAGTACCACCCGGATGGAATTTACAACTCACTTGTTATTATCAAAAATGGTACACGCCGCATACTTGAGCGCAAACGCACGATTTTTAGCTCAGCCGAGCAGGGGACATTCACCGCAAGCAACACATTGCAGCAACGGTATACTCGCACATTATCTGCTGTGTGTGCCGATCTAGTGGGTTATGGCATGCGATACCCCCAATACCCCAAACTCCCCCAAGACACTCGTGCCATCCACGCCAGCTGCTGCTGGGCGACACCGCTCGAGGAGGGAGCTCGCTATGCCACAGCGCCAGATGAAAAACGCTATACCGGCGCCATGACGCACACGCTTGGTCGTCTCTTCGCACGCTATCCACAGCTACAGCAGGTCGTGGTCGTCGATCGCACTCCACCCAGCACAGCCATCCCACCGCTCAACTGCGTGGCGCGGCGGAAGACGCATAATGGTATAATAGGGTCATGACACAATACGAAGGAACCAAACTCGCCGACTTTACACCTATCGCCAAGGTCGACACATTGCAAATCATCGACATCATCCCTGGCACTGGTGCCGAGGTATCAGCTGGCGCGACTATCACCGCACACTATACTGGTGCACTGTGTAAAAATGGCATCATCTTCCAGAGTAGCCACGACTTTGGTCAGCCCGTTACCTTTGGCCTCGACCAAGTCATCCGTGGCTGGACAGAAGGCGTGCCCGGCATGAAGGTCGGTGGCATGCGCCGGCTTATCATCCCAAGCGACATGGCCTATGGCTCCGTCCGCGCCGCCGCCAACATCCCACCCAATAGCGATCTCGTGTTTGACATTGAGCTAGTGGATATTAAATAACAGAGGTCAGTGCGCAACAAGAAGCTCATACTACGTGAGCTTCTTATTTTCTTTGTAGATTTGCCTAAGGCGTTTGAGGAGTTCGTCGTTATCCATGATATTAACTATTATAGCTTAATGTTGAGATTTTTCAATACGCTGAATAATCTCTACTAGCCGAATTGCACTGGGTAAATAATTCGGATATGCATGTCTCAGATTATTTATATCCCCAGCTGCAACAAGCACAGGATAATACTCAGGGTGTTCATTTTCAAGCTCCTTTAGTTTTTTTGTTGCTTCAGTGAATTTATTTTTTGCAAAACCAAACAAAAGTATCTTTTTCTCTTTCGTGTCTATAGCTAAGATGGCATAGTGAAACTTCCGCCTCTTACTCTGTTCCAAGCCTTCAACTTGACTTATTGTGCTGACCCATGCACTGATCTTATCGACAGCTTCGAGTCTCTTTGCAAGCTCTGTCGTTTGCTTAAACAGATCTTGAGGATTCAAATTTCGGTGCTGCAATAGAGTAGGCTTATTCTCAACGAGTGCAATAATAGACGATATGTATCGAAAGAGTTCCAACCATCCCTTGTCGCCCTGCCCAGCCTTCAAATTCTCTCCTCTCATAACACTTACGATCTCAACACCAGTTGCCCATGCGTGTTGTAACTCTGTGCGAATCTGCATCTCGATCTGAAGACTCTTCCAATACTGATCATTTTCGTTACTTACTGGTACGTTATAAAACTCAAATACTAAGTGTATACCTCTGTAACCACTTTTTTGTGGTTTTTCTATGTAATCTCTAGTTAACTTATTTTTGAGTTTATAAGAAAAAGATCCCTCTTGGTATACTCTTTTCATTCGATAAACTTGTTCAATATTCTGCATAACTATTCGGACACCACCGACGTCTTGCATGCGACTCAGATTCATATCCTGTTGACGATTACTAATCTTATCAATGATTGTCTGTAACCTCTTGAGTCGGCGCGCTACCACTGCATCTTGATAAATCATTTTTCGTTTTTTACGCAATGTGACATTAAACCTTTGCATTGGACGCTCGTGGCTCATACGCCACTGGTCGACAAATGCACGTGCCTCTGTATATTCAAGAGTATTTGTTTTGTGAGAACGGAGAATATTACCCGCCTTATCTATCTGGGTCTTGCTATACTTAATAGGCTTCTTTTGTTTACTCACAGTCTCTATTATATACCTCTAAAAATACAAATAGCCACCCTTTCCAGGTGGCCATTCGCAATGCAGCTGTAGCTATAACGCGATGCTACTTTTTGTCGCTGCTTTTGTCGTCGACAACTTCGCCTTCGACGGGTTCGTCTTTGTCAGGCTTCTTGTCGGTAGCTTTCGCCTTGGCGTCAGCTTCTTCTTCGGCTTTTTTGTCCTCAGCTTGCTGCTGATAGAGCTTAGCACCGATAGACATCGTCACGTCGCCCAGCGCCTTGGTGGCAGCCTCGAGCTCGTCTTTGTCTTCTGCGTTCTTGTGCTTCTCAGCTTCGGCAATGGCATCTTCCAGCGTCTTCTTATCGTCGCTCGAGATCTTGTCCTTAAACTCATCGGGCATTTTCTTTGCCTGGTAGATGGCATTCTCGAGGTGGTTCTTGGCGTCGATTGCTTCACGCTTCTTCTTATCTTCATCGGCGTGGAGCTCAGCTTCCTTCTGCGCCTTCTCAATATCTTCCTTGCTCATGTTGCCAGAGTTTTGGATGGTGATCGACTGCTCTTTGCCTGTGCCTTTGTCCTTAGCGGTGACACTGAGGATACCATTGGCGTCAATGTTAAAGGTCACTTCAATCTGTGGCACACCGCGTGGTGCTGGTGCAATACCGTCAAGCACGAAACGGCCCAGGCTCTTGTTGTCGTTGGCAAACTCGCGCTCGCCCTGCAAAACATGGATCTCCACTTGTGGCTGGTTGTCTGCTGCGGTTGAGAATACTTCACTCTTGCTGGTTGGCACAGTGGTATTGCGCTCAATTAGCTTGGTTGATACGCCGCCCATTGTCTCAATGCCGAGGCTTAGCGGTGTTACATCCAGCAGTAGCACACTCTTAACATCACCAGCTAGCACACCGCCCTGGATGGCCGCACCAACAGCCACTACTTCGTCTGGGTTGACGCCTTGCATCGGGTCTTTGCCAAACAGCTTCTTCACCCGCTCAACCACTGCTGGCATGCGGGTCATACCACCAACCATGACGATGTTGCTGATATCAGACTTGCTCAGCTTTGCATCTTTGAGCGCTTTTTCTACTGGCCCATCGAGGCGGTCGAGTAGATCCTTCACCAAGTCCTCGAGCTTAGCTCGCGTCAGGCTCATCTCAAAGTGCTTTGGCCCATCAGCATCAGCGGTGATGAATGGAATATTGACATCATACTCAGTAACAGTCGAGAGCTCTTTCTTTGCCTTCTCGGCTTCGTCCTTGAGGCGCTGCATAGCAGCGTTGTCTTTGCGCAGATCAATACCTTCTTTGGCCTTGAAGTCGTCGAGGAAGTAGTTGACGATGGCGTTGTCGAAGTCCTCACCACCAAGGTGGGTGTCGCCATTGGTCGACTGCACCTGGAAAATCTCACCGGTGATTTCTAGCACTGACACGTCGAAGGTACCGCCACCAAGGTCGAAAACAACGATCTTTTCGTCTTTCTCCTTATCTAAACCATAGGCGAGAGCAGCCGCTGTGGGCTCATTGATGATACGCTCGACTTCTAGACCAGCAATCTTGCCCGCATCCTTGGTAGCCTGGCGCTGCGAGTCATCGAAGTACGCCGGCACAGTAATGACCGCCTTCGTCACCTTCTCGCCCAAGAAGGCTTCAGCATCAGCCTTGATCTTGCTGAGGATCATGGCACTGACTTCTTCTGGTGTATATTCTTTATCGCCCAGCTTGACGGCAACGGCATTACCCTTCTTGACGATCTCGTATGGCATGATGTCGAGATCTTTCTGGACTTCTTTGTCGGTGAATTTGCGGCCGATCAAGCGCTTGACGCCATAGATTGTATTCTTCGGGTTGGTCACACGCTGGCGCTGCGCCACCTGCCCCACAAGGCGCTCACCTTTTTTGTTGATTGCCACCACTGATGGCGTCGTGCGGTTGCCCTCAGCATTAGTGATAACTTCTGGCTTGCCCGCGATTAAGTACGCAAAGGCACTGTTGGTCGTACCGAGGTCGATACCGATAGTTTTACCCATATAGTTTCCTCCTGTGCGCCTGCCCTGCTGGCAGCGACGCAACGTTGTTAGTTTATTGTTTCGGTTATTAACATCTTGTCTATTCTAGCACTCTTTGGAGTCGAGTGCCAATAGGTTTAGTATAGCGAGCTAGCACTCGGCTGTCAAGAGTGCTAATAGATTTTGCTCACCACTGATAGATCTCATCGCCCGCAGTAATTGCCGCCGCGAGCGTCTCAGCCCGCCGGAGACGCCAGTACGCCATTACTGCATAGATAAGAACCGCTACACCACCAGTCAGCACCGCGTAGCCCACGCCGCGCACAACTCGCGTGTCGCTCCCCTGGATAAATATCACATAGAGCGAAACTGCACCCACCAGTGGTGCTGCCGCTGCTGCAGCCACCGCCCAGCGTGCCCGCACTACACGCTTACTAGCAAATGTCCGGGTATGCTGGCGTCGCGCCCAGACTGCAGCGACTGCCGCCACGAGCCCAGCACCAATCACCATAAACAAGTAGAGGCGATTCGTCGCTTGGTTAGCATCGTCTACTGTTGTATTAAGCACACCAACGGCTGAGTCGTACTGACTCACCGCTGTTTCTACATCTGTCAAATAGACTGCTGCAGCCTGCGTATCTTTGCTCGCAAAGGCCTGCGGAGCACGCCCAAGAAGCGTCTTGACGGCTGAGGCTTTTTCCTTCACAGCTGCCGCATGACGGCTATACTCATCGCCAAGCTGCGCCGAAAATGAGTGCTCTGCCACCACTGCAAAGGCTGTTGCAGCCTGCTTGGCTCGTTCATCAATAGAGTCCTTCTTGGGCTGAGTGGCATAAAGCTCACGTGTAAAGGCTTGATAGGCTGTGCTCGCTCGCTTAACCACTGTAATGTCGGCTTGGTTAGCCAGTGGCGTTGCATGAGCCTGAGCACTGCCAACACCAAGTGTTGCTATAATGATGAGTGTTCCTGCAAGCAGCCAACGCCTCATCTCGCTCACCCCTACGGCTGCCGGCTGACCCGCACCATAGCATGGCGCAGGACGTGGCCATCAAGCTTATAGCCACGCTGCAGCTCTTCACTAATAATTTCTTTGTCGCCACCTTCATCATCCATCGAGACGGCTTCGTGGAGGTCTGGATCAAACTCGGTCGTGCCAAGCTCAACCACGATCGGCTCAAGCTTGAACTCTGCCATCAAGCCATCGAGCTTCTTCGACATTGCCACCACTCCACTTGCCCAGGTATCATTCTGGAGCTTCTTGGGGACGTTGGCAGTGGCGCGCTCGATCGTATCAATCACGGGTAGGAGCTTGCGAATTGCTTGCTGAGTGCCCGCTGCCTTAGCCTGGGCCTTCTCTACATCAACGCGTTTGCGATAATTCTCAAAGTCTGCTCTAGTGCGCTGCAAATCCTGCGTGAGCTCACCAATCTGCTGCTCGAGCTCGGCTGTATCTGGCGCTTTCTTATGTTTTGTCATCGATATCATTCCTCCTGCCTAGTGGTGTTGCCTGTAGTGCTGAGCAGGCTGCTCAGTCGTCATTATCCTTCATAGTATAGCACGGCTGCAACGCAAATAACAGTGGTCGTGTCATCATAATATCTCCTCCAGCATCACCCCGGTGCGCTTGACCAGCTCGATGGTGCGGCGGTAGTGCTGGCGCATTGGGCCAATCACACCAATGTAGCTGCGATCGCTATAGGGTGAGCGAAATTTGCTAATAATGAGCGTCGCATCACTGCTCTTGCCAATGGGGTTCTCGCTGCCAATGAAGACATTGAGTGGCTCGTTGGGCCGAGCTTCGCGCAGCCACGGCTCGATATTGTCAATCAAATGCGCTACTGATTGGACATGCTTGCCCTCAAGAAATTCTGGCTGGCTAAAGAGCCGGCTAATGCCATTCATGTAGAGCTCACTGCCGATGGTAGCAAAGCCTAGGTTGCCCGTGAGCTCAACGAGGCTATCCACCGCACTGCGAATGGCTCGATCGGCTGCATCGAGATGTGAGTTGACGTGCGCTTCGATAGCCTTGGTACTACGGTCAATCCCGCTGGGGAGCTCACTCATCTGAGCGTTAGTGATGCCATTGACGTAGAAGCGGTAGCCCTTGCTGGTAGGGATACGCCCAGCACTAGTGTGCGGCGCTTTAACGAAGCCCATCTCCTCGAGCTTGGCCATCTCGCTACGAATGGTTGCACTAGACACCCCAAATAGCTTCGCCAGCGTCACACTCCCCACAGGGGCAGCGATCTCGGCGTATTGCTCGATGATGGCAGAAAGAATCGCTTGTTGCCGTTCTGTCATGATCGCATTATAGCGCAGAGTTGGCACTCTCGTCAATAGAGTGCTAATGAGCTAGTAGAAGATGTAGTCTATTTCTTGCTGCTAAGCCTCGTCTGTTAGCGAGACGTGTCACAACGATCTATCCTTCCACTCCTTGGTCGTCGAGATCACGCCACTGCTCGACCATTGCATTCTCGATCTTTTACAACGCGGGAGGTGATGGCAACATACATGCAGTAGTTGCCACCTCTGTCACTTTGCCATTTCTTTTCACTATTTTGCCTATCAAGACTAGCGCTCCTTACACCGAGCAATTAGCTGGCTCAGTTCATCTCTTGCCTACTGATTCTCCCGCTTGAGCCGATCCATTGCACGCACGATAGCCTTGCCTAGCTCGGGGTCACCATCTGCAATGTCAAAGCAATTTTTCCAGAGATCACTATACGTCCAGGCTGTCATCGCTATCCTGCGGCGCAACTCGGCCGCTCGCGGGCAGCATAGCACTGCTTGGGGATATAAGAAGCCGCAGATATCTCTGGCTCATCAAGCCCCTCCACAATACCATAAAATTCTCGTTCTTTGTCTGATGCCATTAGCGTGTTACGTATATCCCTCTGTAGTTACTTATTGGCGTAAATAGACTGCTATTGGTCGGAGGTGTCTGATTCGGATGGGTCCTGCTCATCTCCGCCAGTACGATGGACTATCGCTAATTCGTTACTATCTCCGTCAGGCATAGTGGGTGAGCCGCACACCTTTACGACTATAGTTTTATCTTCACTCGTACATTCTACAGGCCCAGGGCAGTCATCTTTTTCTTGCACCAACTGCCGCGCGCAAAGTATATCAAGTGTACTGCTATAAAAGGCATGTTTTGCCGCTAATTCCTTTCGCATCTTACTTCGAATTTTTTCCATGTGTTCTGAGTTTTTAAGAATCTCACCTATCTCATCTTCAGTTTTTCCGTGCGCTTGTAAGTATTCGGTTATATCTTCCTGATTTGCCCGAAACCCTGTGTTAGCAAGTGCCTTACGAGCTATTTCTAAAAGCTTAATTGCATCTCTTATCTCCTGGTACTGCAGACAGTCCCGGCACTGCCTAGGAATTACATCATCATAATTTGAGCCAGCATCAATCTGTCTGGCAATATAATCAAACTGATCTTTCACAATATCAGGTAGTGTAGCGATTTTTTGCCCTGTTGTCAATCTGAGTAAATTTGAGCTGCCAAAACTCTGGCAGCTCTCACACCTCTCGTTGTTATCGCCCCTTTCCTGGAAGATTGGTAAGGATGAATATTATTCGTGATTATTCAGCTCCTAACTCTGAGGCTAAAACTAATTATTACGATCGATAGTAGCTCTATCAGAAGATGGAGTAACCTATCTCCACTCGCCCGCATCAGAGTAGAAACAGCGCAATAGCACTGATGAGCATAGCCTATAAATCTGCGGCCATTACTTCCCACTGCGTGCTCGTGTGAAGCGCCGGGCAGCATCGGTGGAGAACATGAGCACAATGATAATGTTGACACCAATGAAGAGCAATGTACCAGCGGCCGACCATGTGACTCTGCCAATGGTCAGCCCAAATGAACTAATCACCGCTGCAAGGCTAGCAATGCTCATCAGCAAAATCCGCGAGCGGTCGCTGCCGCGGAAGGTCAGCCCCGCAAGAAAAATCACGATGCCAATCCATGTCGTCGATACAATGGCTGAGATAGTCACCACGATATGCGTCGCACTCTCAATACTCTGCAGCGGCAGGCCACTCTCGTGAAAAATCCGCACCACCTCCATGCGCAAGTGGCTGAAGTTGAGAATCTCGAAGAAGGTGCTCATCGTGGCCACAGCAATCGCCAGGCCAATCATAATAATCCCAAGGGCGATCTGTGGTGGGCGGCGGCTCAAAAATTGCGACATGAGGGTAGCGTGTTCATCAGGCATAGTCTCATGCGTCGTTGCGTCGAGAATCAGATCGGAAGGCACATCCTCGTCTTCGCTTGCTTTGGCGCGGACACGGCCAAGCTCAATAACGGGCAGATCGCCATCGGTAATAATGTTATCTCCACCCCCGTTGCGCGAGTGGTAGCCCGTCGAGAAATCCTCCAGCACCGTGAGCTCAATCGAACGAAGGGCACGCGTAACCGTCTTGACGACATAGTCACGCTCGATGTCGGTGTTCTCATCGATCTTGTGCGTCACTTGCAACGTAAAGATTGATAGCCCCACACTCTTGTCGTACGTACCAGCCGCGAGCCAGTCCACCTGATGCCCACCGGGCAACAACCACCCCTGGGGGCAGCGCCAAAAGCGCACGTGGTGGCGCTTACCCGGGTTGCCATCAATCTCCTGCTGGTAGGCAAAGTCCTGCTGCCTGCCAAACAGCACTAGGGGCGAGACTGGTGCATTAGGATAGCTGCGGCGAGTCAGTGTGGCAAGGATGATCCGCCACGACGAGCGCACCGTCACGTCATCAGCCAGCGCCCAGCCAGCGGCCGTCATGGCACGGTGTAGCTGGGCCTCGCTACCGCGAAAGGCGAGGTTAACCGGATCTCCGAGGAGACCATCTGTGGTGCGCGTCCGGCCAATAAAATAATTAGGCACATAAATACTGCTTAAGATACGGTGCAAGCGTGGCAATGCAAAATATGCCGTAATCACCCACACCACAGCAAAGAACCCTACCAGCCACCAGCCACCAGTGTGCCAGCCCTCGCGCCACACCAGCCACACAAACCAAAACGATGCCACCCCCGCAAAAATAAAGAACCCTTGATCGACCAACGCTGTGGGCGACCACACTGGTCGACGCAGCGCCAGAGATGAACGTTGCTTATGCTCTACATCACCTGGCTCAACGGCAGCATGCGTGGCTGGCTTACTCATACATGCTCCGGGTGCTCGCGCAAGAGGCTATCGAGTAAGTCTCGCGCCGCCAAGCGAGCTTCGTCGTCCTTGCGATTATACACATCTGGCTTGGAGGCAATCGCCCGCACAATGCGCGCCGTCTCGTCGATATTATCGTTGATGACGAAGTGGTAGTATGGGACTTCGAGTGCGTGGGTGATCTCGCGGATCGCACTGCTGTAGCGCTTAGGCCACTCACGATCAAACTCCGCTTGCGAGGTATAGCGCACACTGAGGCGCCGCTGCCACTCTTGGAAGTTGGGCGGCAAGAGGAATATCGCGACCACGCCTGGGGAGAGCTTCTTGTACTCATCAACACCCTGCACATCAATATCCGTCACCGCAATCTTACCTGCATCGCGAATATCCTGAATCTGCCTGACCCCTGTACCATAGAGTGTTCCATGGACAAACTTCGCCTCTACAAAGGCACGGCTTTGCAATAGCTCTGCAGCAGTTGCTTCATCGATATAATGGTAGTCGACTCCCTTTTGCTCCCACACACCTTTGTTTTGGCGAGGCTGACGGGTGGTGTACGAGACTATATCGGCGAACTCGGTACTCGCGAGCAACCGCTGCTTCGTCGTATCCTTGCCGGCCCCAGAAATGCCAACGAGCAGCACAATCCTTGTGTCGCACACAAGCTGGCGTACTGCCTCAGTTGGCTGATACTGTTCGATAAGTGATTGAAGATTCGTCATAGTCATATCATATTTATGATAGCACATCATAGAGAGTGGTTTCTCACCCGTGGCGTAAGAAGCTAGCTATTATTCTTGATATTGTCTAGGTCTATCTGAAAGTAGTCTTCCAGAAACTCTTGGGAGTACTGATCGATATCTGTCATATGTCCTCCGATACGCACACAATCAGGCATCCCCATATAATCTGGCTTCGTTGCAGCGTGATATTGCCTGTGCGCAATAATCAATGCTGGTTGGAGCTGCTGCTCAGGTCGAAACTCATGATGAATCATTGCTGCAATCTCCTCTTCTCTACCGCGCGTTTGGTATGCCCACTAGCCACGGGCAATTGACTGTGCCGTGCGTCGTGCGTCCGCATAGTGACGAGTAAAATGCACTGGCATGCCATCAAGAGTAAGCGCATCGTTGCCATTGCTCAGTTCTAGCGCAAGCCGCGCTAAGCTCACTGCTCGCCAATACTGATAATCGCTCTCTCTCTGCAGGTGGCACATTGTCATACACTGGTGCTCTGCCTATATCAGCCACCAATCGGTCATAACGTATCTGCACTCGTAACACCACTCCTGTTAGTTGCTAATCTCGCTTGAGCATTACCGTAAAGGCTTCGCTAGGGATATCGACCTTGCCAAAGCGTTTCATGCGCTTCTTGCCACGAGCTTGCTTGGCAAGGAGTTTCTTTTTGCGGCTCACATCACCACCGTAGAGATAGCCAGTGACATCTTTGCGGTAGGCACCAATATTTTCGCGGGCAATAAACTTTCCACCAATCGCCGCCTGCAGTGCCACCTCAAAGCTCTGGCGCGGCACGACATCCTTGAGTTTCTTCACCACCTCGCGCCCCAGCCGCTGCGACTCCGAGCGATGACACATAACGCTGAGCGCATCAACCATCTCACCTGCCACGTAGAAATCCACGCGTACCAAATCCTCTGCTTGGTAGCCCCGTAGTTCATAATTAAATGAGCCATAGCCACTGGTGACCGACTTGAGCTGGTCATAAAAATCCGTCAGGAGATTAGCCAGTGGTGCCGCAAAGGAAATGAGGGCACGCTCGTCGATGTAACTGAGGTTCTTTTGCCGACCGCGCTTGCTAACGATGAGCTGGATTACTGCGCCGATGTAATCTTGGGGCACGACGATCTCACCATCAATCCACGGCTCGCGAATCTCCTTTATCTGAGCTGGGTCGGGCAATTCGCTGGCAGACTTGATATCTAGCTCATCGCCATTGGTCAAACTCACTTGGTAGTCGGTACTTGGGTTGGTGACGATAAGATCCAAATTATACTCGCGCTCAAGCCGCTCACGAATGATATCCATATGCAAGAGGCCAAGGAAGCCAATCCGCACGCCATAACCCAACACCGGCGAATTCTCTGGCTCAAACTGCAGCGCACTATCGCTCAGGCTCAACCGCTCAATCGCCTCCTTCAGGTCATTATAATCTTCATTAGACACTGGAAAGAACCCTGCATAGACGAAGGGCTTGACTTCTTTGTAGCCAGGGAGAGGCTGGACGGTTATTGCTGTCATATTTGATATTATAGCAAGTTTTGCGACAGAGGAGAATTACCCTTCTTGCGAGAAACCCTTATGCTCTGCAGATGGATTAAGATGCTTTTCGTGGTAGTACTGAATCTGCGAGAACTGCTCGGGCGAGAGGCAAAACATTGGCCTATAGCCATCGATCGCTCTATACTTCTTCGTCGCAATTCCAAGCTTTTTTGCAGTATACTGCACACTATCAAAACGAATACCCAAGCGTTCGCTTGCTTCCATGATAGTCATATAGCCTTCTGGTGCTTTTGGCACAATATAGCCATGATCGATCACCCGCTGCTGAATAGTCTCCTGCTCAGCAGGCGAGTAATATTCCCCCAACTTTACACCCCTCTGCCGGCAGTGCATACCAGTGATTAGCTGCTCTTGCTTTAGCTCTTCGATGACTTGAATCGTTGTTCGAGGACTAATACCAATCGCGCGAGCAATATTATACGAAACGTGGTAATCTGTCGGTGGTAAACGAAAGTACCCCCGCTCCGTTAGGCTTTGTCGCACGAGTGCTATTTGCTCACGTGTCAGTAATGTGCCACGCGAATCAGTTATATATCACCTACTCGCTCTTCTCCAAGATATTTAAGCGCATAATCAACCACCTTCTGTACACCAAGGTCACGCGCTGCCCGGCCTATTGATTTATAATCATCTGTTTGGCTTCGCCGGGGATCTAGATAGTTTGCTCGTGGTATCATCCACCATTGGCTCTTTAATCTCTGTTAGCTCACCAATCAAGTTAGTTGTTTTGGTAGTACTATACTATAACTTCTAAATGATATGATGGGTTACTGCGTAAGTACTTATGCTATACTAGCGTGACGTCATGATGTCAAAAAGCATGCTCTTTCCTTATCAAATTTTTGCCAAGATATATACTTATTCTCCATCGTCATCGTCTCGTGTCCTACCTATAAGGTACTGTATATTGATTGGAAATTGTATTCGAAAGTCGCAAAGTGAGGTGTACCACTCAATAATTACTGTAATATGCTTGATGTATTCCTGATCTCACCATTAGAACTTGACACATATAACTAAGCATGCATAATAACAGTATGAACGAGTTTCTACCCAAAAGCGGCAAACTGGACATTGGTCACGAATATACCGATCGGGACGACGAGATTGTTAATGAAGCCCTCGATCTTCTACGGATGTATTTTGAGTTTTCTACCCCAGACTTAGCTGGTATTAGTATGATCTTAACACCAGATAAAATGCCACACGAAGCTGTAATCAACCGAATTGCCAGCGACTGGGAAGGCACGTCTACAGAGGATTGTGAACGCAAAGCGTTTTTATTCAATGCCGAAGAAATGTTTTTACCAGATGGATATCCAGAATCGTCACACGCAGAACCATATAGCACTCTACGAAGAGCAGCAAGAACCCTACGCCAACAACACCGTGAACGATATAACCTCTGTGATGGTCAACCAAATAACTCAGTTAATGGAAGCTTGATGATAATCGACATTCCGCACCCAGCTGCGTACGGAGTGGAGATACCACCAGCAGAGTTACGAGAGTTCTTTGTTCAGTGTTCTTATGATACTTTAGGAGGAAATCTACAAGGAGCCCAAACCCAAGGTCACGATACAGTATCAGTGGTAATAGTTGCTCCATCAGCGTTTTCTGCGGTAGCCGCAGAGGATGAATCACTATGGTATTGTCTAAGCCACTATGGTGGCACAGAGGTTAGGCCTACAGAATATCTGCGTACAAGGAGTATTACCGTTCCTCTATCATCTGCACCTTACCCGTCTCGCTATACCGCTGGTAGGCAGTGAGAATCTGGCGTGTAGCATCATTCGTATTGAGCTGCAATGCTTCGTCTAGCGAGAACCACTGGCCTGTCGCTACTTCCTCAATATCAGTATGCGATGCCTCGCTTTGCCATTGCTTGAGGTAAAACACTACAGTAAAGGCTTGTGTGTCACCATCAGGATAATGATACACCCGTCCTGGGCCAGACTGCGTTGCAAAGAGCTCAAGGTCGCTGGCGTGCGCAATGATTCCTGCTTCTTCATGCAGCTCATGTAGTGCCGCGCTGGCATAACTATCGCCCTCCTCGACGTGGCCTCCCACTGTACTCCAGCGATCAAAGGATTTGGCGTAGATGAGTTTGACGCGCCCTGCTTCATCAACAGGCAAGACATCAACAGTTGTCGTGAGTAATTTCTTATCCCCAACCTTCTGGCGCAACTGCCACACATACGAGCCAACGTACCCCATATTCACACTCCCTTCTCTGCCGCCAGCAGATGATCAATGGCACTTTCTATTATGATTTTAGCATATTCGTTGAGGATGAGGCGGCTAACTCCACACTACTCGTTCGCACGAGAGTCTCCTGCTTGCTGGAGGGTGCTGGCGAGCAAGGCCCAGGCAGCGAGCATGGCGTAGTTGGTGATTGCACCAGTAGCGACCATGTGGTGGATGGTGGCAATTGGCAGCCACTCAGAGATAATTTGCTCGGTGTCATCCGGCCGGTGTTGGTGGTTTGTCCCAGCATATTCGCCGTAGACCACGTGGAGCTTCGCACTGGTGCGACGATTATCAGCATAGAGCCAACCACACGCTCGCACACCTGTCATGGCAATGCCCGACTCTTCAGCCAGCTCTCGCTGCGCCGCCGCACACACATCCTCACCCGCCTCGATCTTCCCGCCCGGGAACTGATACAACACCTCATCCACCGGGTACGAATACTCCTGCTGCACCAAAATATTATCACCTCGGCGACACACCACGATTACCCCACCATGCCCATGGTAGGGATAATGGATATAGCGGATTATCTTTCCATCTGGCAGCTCTACTGTATCTTCTGCGACAGTGAGTCGAGGGCTCTCGAAGAGCGTCCGCGACGACAGCATGCGCCATTTTTGCAGCTGATGTGATGACATGGTTGGTAAAATACGGATAATAGCTTTACCTATTTGACCCTTTCTTGATGAAATTCATTTTCTTAACCCTAGGGATACAGCGACGAGACAACACTGTAACCAGCCACAAACAGCCACTACATAGGACAAATCCAATTGTCGCAGGGGCAATCACCGCCAGACCAGCTTCACCAGAAAAAGTTATACTCCAGAACAATTTACCGGCAGCCATTAACGCCATGACTATCACACCTAGCCAGATATTTCGCCACCACAATGCCATGGCTAAAGTAGTAAAAGACAATGGTATAAGCAATGTGAGGAAAATCTTACTTAATGTCCATTCACCCCGTAAATACTGCTGCTCAACTTGCAAAAACTGTTGCACCTGTGAATTCGTTTCACTAGGCGGGGCAAACCACCCCATGCTGGTCAAGGTCAAGAATATCACCATCATTATCCCCGCCCAGCTCCGCCGATAGGCGAACCAACAAAACGGTATCAAGAATAACGGACGGATATACCAGCTCAGCTGGTTGTGGTGCCGCTGCCACAGCCAATCCCAAAAACTCGGAACAGTAAATGCCACGGCGATGAATAGCATAATCAGGCCAGCAAATAAGACAGCGATGAATGTGTCGTACTTTTTTATCGCAGCCATCATACAGTAAACTATAGCACATGTTATAACTACTCAAAGTATTTCTTGAGTGTCACTGTATCGCCCACTCGTGCCTCGCGCGTGGTTTTGAGGTTGGTGACGATGTAGCCGATTTCGCCGGTGCCAAGCAGTGGGTCGGGCTGCATGGTTGGGCTCAGGTGCCCTACTTCCAGGGCGAGGCCGCGGGCGCCGGTGGCCATCATGGTGATGTCCGCACCTTTCGGTATCGTGCCGTCTACCACACGCACGTAGAGGATAACCCCCCGGTAGTCATCGTAGTAGCTATCAAAGATCAGGGCGCGGGTTGGTATACTCGGCGTCTTGCCATCTTGCGCGGCCATGCGCTCAGCCTGCACCGCTAGTGGCGATATTGGTGCCGGGATGCGCTCAACGATAGCCCGCAGTACCTGCGGTACATTCTGCCCAGTCTTGGCCGAAATATGAATAATGTCGCTCTCGTCACAGCCCAGCAGATTAATCACCTGCTTAGACACGCGCGGTACATCGGCCGCTGGCAGGTCGACTTTATTAAGCACCGGGATGATGGTGAGATCCTGCTCCATCGCCAGATACACATTGGCGAGCGTCTGCGCCTGGATCCCCTGGCTGGCATCCACCACCAGCACTGCGCCCTCGCAGGCCTGCAAGCTACGCGATACTTCGTAGCTAAAATCCACATGACCGGGGGTGTCGATCAGGTTGAGGTCGTAGGCGCCGGGTTGGGGTGTGGTAATACCACTTTGGCTTCGTTGCGGTGCTGGCCCGCTCTGTGCCTGCGTACTGGTAGAGTTTGCACCCTCCGCATCGTACTCATACTTCATCCGCACCGGAGCGAGCTTGATGGTAATCCCCTTCTCGCGCTCTAGATCCATGCTATCGAGCAACTGCTGCTTCATATCCCGCTTGGTAACAGTGCCCGTCAGCTCCATCATGCGGTCGGCTAAGGTACTCTTGCCATGGTCGATATGGGCGATGATGCAGAAATTACGGATATGTTCCATACGCTAGCGTTTCCAGTTCCAGCCAAGGTTAATCCGCCCAAAGAAGATCTGCCGCAGCCGATTGAGCACTGGCTCGGCCTCTTTAAGCCGCAGTCGCCGGCTGAACCATATATAAACCGCAAAGCTCACCACTGTGATCATAATAAACTTCGGGAAGGCAAGGAAGAAACTCTTATCGTTCGTACCAAAGGGGATCATCACCACACTCAGATAAGCAGCCAAACCAGTTGGCACTGCAGCAATGACCATCTTGTAGATGCTATTAACGAAGCTGCGGTCAAACAGCCTCGGCATGCGCCGCCCCATGAAGAAGAAGAGGACAATCACCTCCACCACGGCGGTGATAGACTGCGCCCAAGCTAGGCCGTAGCCTGGATTTTGGTTCTTCGACCAGAGATTCACCAAGATAATCGCCAAGATGATATTAAACCCAATCGCAAAGAACGAGATATAAAGCGGTGTCTTGGTATCCTGCTGCGCGTAAAAGCTACGGGCTGCAATATGATAAATCGTGCGGAAAAATATCGTCAAAACCAGCACACCAAGAAAGCCCGATATCACCGGGTCGCCCCCGTTATGGATAAAGCTCACCACATAGCCCCGTGCAAAGTAAGTAATGACTGCCACTGGCAATGCCAGCCAAATAATCACCCGGATCATCACCTGCAACTCCTTGCGGAAGAGATCCTCGCGCCCTGCCCCCAGGTGCTCCGTCATTTGCGGAAAGGCTGCGTTGCTAATTGCTACACCAATCAAGTTCACTGGCATCAACGACAGTGCCGAAGCCTGTTGATAGGCCCGCACCGTCCCATCAGCCATGCGCGAAGCGAGGTTTGTCTCCACAAGGCCATTGAGATAGTCAATCCCTTGGTCGAGTGAACGCGTCCGCAGCAAGCGCAGCACCTGGCGAAAGCTCTTGTTCTTGCGCTTGATCATAAAGCGATAGTCAAAGTCTAAGCCAAGCAGACCAATCGAGCTCACAATCAGCTGCAGCACCGAGCCTAGCACCACACCCAGCGCCACGCCCATAATGCCACCCTCAAACACTTGCCAGCCAAAGATATTGATGCCGTTCGTAAAGAAGGTTGCACCAATGATGATACCAATATTGTAGATCGTTGGCGCCAGCGCATAGAAGGTAAAGCGCCCAATTGCCTGCTGCATGCTCGCAATGACGGTGGAGATAGAAAAGAGGAATGGATTGACCGCAATCACGCGCATCATACTCACTGCCAGGCTCCGCCCCGACTCGCTGAGCCCCGGCCCGACCACGACATTCACCAGCGGCTCAGCAAAGATCATAATCAAAATACTCGCCGCTAAAGTCGTGAGCGCTAAGAAATTGATCAAGCTCGAGCTCAAATCCCACGCTGACTGCTTGTTGCCCGACGCCAAGCGCTGGTTAAATACCGGTATAAAGGACACACTCAGCGCCCCAGACACTAGCACAAAGAACATGAAGTCGGGGATAGTAAAGGCTACGGTATAGGCATCAGCACCCACTTTGTAGGTGTCGTAGTACATGCCGTTGATGAGCCGTTCACGGTACATCCCCAAGACGCTCGACAGCAGTGTTGAGCCTGCCAGGAGGGCGGCAGCATTCTTGATGTTTAATTTGCTATTTGCTTTGGCGACGACTGAGCGGACACGCCGACGATTTGCTCCATGTGCCACTGATACCTCCCTGCTCCTAGTGGAGCTTGGCCTCCGTTGGCAAAGTGGCATCTGCCATTGCAGCCTTAGCTTCGTCTTCTTCTAGTGTTTCGTGAACAAGCAGCTCATCTTTGAGCTTCTCAAGCGCTAGACGGTTGTGCGAGAGGACTATCTCAGCACGGCGAGAAGCTTCTTTGATAAGCGCCTCCACCTCGTGGTCAATCGCCTCAGCAGTCGCATCACTATATGGCCGCTCGTGAGTGATCTTGTCAAACACCATACCACCGTTATCTTCATGGAAGACCTGGTCGCGGAGCTTTGCACCCATGCCCTGCTCAATCACCATATCACGGGCAATCTCCGTCGCTTTGCGTAGGTCACTGCCCGCTCCCGTCGTAATACCATCATCGCCATAGATCAGCTTCTCGGCAATCCGCCCACCCATTGCTCGGGCCAGAATATCCTTAAACTCGTATACATTCGTGTAGCTTTTGTCTTCTGGGGGTAAGAACCATGTCACGCCGCCCGTACCACCACGCGGGATGATGGTCACCTTATGTACCGGATCGCTATCCGGTAAGACATGCCCCACAATAGCGTGACCTGCCTCGTGGTACGCCGTGAGTTCCTTCTCGTGGTCGGTCATTACCTTAGCTTTGCGCTCGGGGCCAATCGCCACCTTCTCAAAGGCCTCGGTCAGATCTTGATTGGTGATCGTCTTCTTGCCACGGCGTGCGGCGATAATTGCTGCTTCGTTGGCCATATTTGCGAGGTCGGCACCACTGCTACCGGCTGTCTTGGCGGCAAGCTTGTCGAGGTCGACTGACGCATCGGTTGGTTTGTTCTTGAAGTGCACCTTGAGGATTGCCTCACGGTCTTTGCGCTCGGGCAGGCTAATCGTCGTATGGCGGTCAAAGCGGCCTGGGCGCAACAGTGCTGGGTCGAGCACATCGGCCCGGTTGGTTGCCGCTAGGATAATCACGTTTGTATCAGCCTCAAAGCCGTCCATCTCTACCAAAATCTGGTTCAGCGTCTGCTCGCGCTCGTCGTGACCGCCACCCATGCCAGAACCACGCTTGCGCCCCACAGCGTCAATCTCATCAATGAAGATAATGGCTGGCGCATTCTTCTTGGCCTTAGCAAAGAGGTCGCGTACCCGGCTTGCCCCCACACCAACAAACATCTCCACAAACTCTGAGCCACTAATGGAAAAGAACGGTACATTAGCCTCGCCTGCAACCGCGCGCGCTAGCATTGTCTTACCAGTACCGGGGTTACCGACAAGGAGAATCCCTTTAGGAATCTTAGCGCCGAGGCTCTGATACTTCTTGGGGTGCTTGAGGAAGTCCACCACCTCTTGCAAATCTTGCTTGGCGTTTTCATTACCCGCAATGTCATCAAATACTACCCGCTCTTTATCAAGGCCATACAGCTTGGCCTTACTCTTGCCAAAGCCCATCGCTTGGCTATTCTGCCCCTGAGCTTGGCGCATCATAAACATAAAGAGAACACCAAACAATACGACCGATAGGACAATTGGTGCGAGATTCCAAAACAGCAGCCCTGTCTGTGATTCATTTTGCACCTTTACCTCTGTTTTGTCGTGCTTAAGCCCTTGGGTGTAGATGGTGCCATTTTCTTTGAGGCTGCGCTCGGTCGGCTTGGACTGGCCTTTGGGTGTAACAGTCAGCTCATTGCCTTGGATCTCGATCTTGGCAATTTTGCCATTATTTGCCCGGTTCACCACGTCCGAGAGCGGCACCTCCTTAAGGTTGGCCTGCGGCGAATTAATCGCCCAAAATGCCAGCACACCCAGCACTACAATCGCCCAAAACAGCCCTAGACGCAGGGCATTGGTCGCTTTCGACGGTTTTTTATTCATCAGGGAACTCACTCCTTTCGTTCGCTTGCATTCTCACACAGTAATCTGATCTATTGTACCACTTCTACAGTGAATTGCCGAGGGCTAAACTGCAAATACACTCCATCGCCCACCACATGGCGGCTGCCTGGACGAGCAGTCTTGATGGCTAGCACCGCACGCTCAAGCCGCGGACGGGTTGGGCGCGGCGCACCCGCCCACATGATCATCGCACCCAATAGTTCCTGAGCGCTTGCTTCGTCGATCATAATAAATCCATGGCGCTCAGCCGCAAACTGTGGCAAGAGGTGCTGCACTTCATCATTAATCGTATGGCGCAGCGCAAGTTGCCGATGTCGCAACGAGGTAATCTGCGCCGCCTGCTCTGCCGTGAGGAGCCGCTGAATGCAGCGCCGCAGCCGGTTGCGCGTGTAGCGGTCACTCGCATTTGTCTCATCCTCTACCCATTCCAGGCGATGAGCCAGTGCATAGGCGCGGATATCTGCCTTGCGCCAGCCCAGTAGTGGCCGCTCCACCCCGGGGCGGTTCAGCACGGCCAGCCCACGCCAGCCCGTTCCACGTACTACGTTAAGCGCCACTGTTTCTACCAAATCGTCCAAGTGATGTGCTGTTACCACTGGTGCTTGGTACTGCGCTGCTGTATCGAGCAAAAAATCATACCGAGCCTCTCGCGCTGCTGCTTCGCTCGCATTCGGCCCAAGCTCTAGCCGGGTAGACACAAAGGGTAGTCCATAGCGCGCCGCCAGTGCTGCCACAAAGCGCGCATCTGCTGCCGATGCTTCGCCCCGGATGCCATGATCGACATGCGCCACAATCAGCGGCTCCGCTGCCTGCGCCGCCATCACATCCAAGAGCACTACACTATCCACACCACCAGACACTGCAACAAGATATGCCATGGCAATAGTATATTCATTTTGCCAAGAGGAGTAAATACTAGTTTTATTATGCGCAATATGCTAGGCGCAAGACACAAAACAAGCCGCCCGGGAGGAGGAATGGCGGCTTGCGTGGTAAGGGAGGTGGTAGCGTGTGCTACTACGGGTAGTATGCCCTACCATACTTAAATAGAGCTGAAAGTGGATACTTTTGCTATTTTTAGCAATACGCCGCGTCTCATAGCACGGTAAGCCAGCATGACAGAGCCCTCACCAACGAGCTTCTTGTAAGCTCTAGAGTCTTGCAAACTTCTTCGTAATAGACTGCATTTATATAATTTGTACTATATTCTTCTCTGTTTTTATGAAGAATACGGCAGTATATTCAATTTTTCTTTTTCTCCTCATTGCTCAAGCTCTAGCAATTTTCACTCTTTTCCTCTATGCCGTTCTACTCTCAGAAGCAGTAGAGAGGAGAAAAGATCAATGCCAATAATAAGTCGGAACACAAACTTCTACGCTATGTAAGAATAAAACAAGAAAGCAAAGATACCTCAGCTACAAAACAGATCTCTCTACTTACGCGACAGCTTACTTGCCGCCGTTCGCACTGCTTCGCTCCACGTTAAGAAAACGTGCGGGAGCTCTGCTAACTGCTCAGCAGTGAGGTCGTGCTTGATGGCGAGCGTGACCTCTTGGATGAGCTCACTAGCACGCGGCGCGACGATCGTCCCGCCGAGCAATACCCCTTGTTTGTCGCTAATCAGCTTGACGAACCCCTCACGGAAGTCACTTGTATTGCTGCGAGCAATCATCCCCAGCGGCACCAACACCTTATTGATCTTGAGATCGCGCTTAATACAGTCATCTTCATTAAAGCCTACACTAGCTACCTCTGGATAAATGAAGGTAGCGCGCGGCACTAGCTCGTAGTCGAGCGTCATTTGCGATTTAGGGTGGAGGATGTTGTGCGCCGTTAGCCGGCCCTCGCTCAAGACGGTGTGGGTTGGCACATCATTGCCTAGCACATGGCCCGCCGCATAGATATGCCGCACATTGGTCTGGAAGAATTGGTTCACTTCAATACCATCATCGGGCGAATACGCCACCTCAGCATTATCTAGCCCAATATCAATGGTTGGCTCTGGCTTGGTTGCCACCAGGACACGCTCTACCTCCATCGTCCGCTCAATACCACCACGGATATATTGGACGATCACATTACCACTTGGGCCACGCATGAGGGAGCGAATCGTCGTTTGCGTCAAGACCGACAGTGGTTGGTCGCGCTGCAGGAGGCTGCTCACTGCCTCACTAACCTCTTCGTCCTCGGTCGGCAAAATGCGCGATGACTGCTCTGCCACCGATACTGTGCTACCAAAGGTCGCAAAGAAATGTGCTAGCTCAATCGCCACCGTCGTCGCACCAATGATCAACAGACTACGTGGCGGACGGCTCAGCTTGAGGGCGGTGCGTGGTGTGAGCCAGTCGATTGTCTCAATGCCCGCAATCGCTGGCTGGGTCACATGCGCCCCTGTTGCGATCAAAATATGCCCCGCTGTTACTTCATGGTCGCCAATCGTCACGGTGTGCTGGTCGCGTAAAACACCTTTGCCATAGAATGTGTCAATCCCTTGTTGGTTATAATAGTGCTCATTATCACCCGCACCAGTCCGCTCTACCACTGTATTTTTCCAGTGCTGGATGGCCGGATAGTCAAAATCCACTCGTGATGTATCGAGCCCAAACTGGTGACCGCGTTGGATGCGATTGTAGAGCTGTGCCACACCCAGCAATGTCTTAACGGGGATATCTCCCCAATTGGGCGTTTCACCACCAAATGTATCTGCCTCAACCAGCCCCACCTTCTTATCTGCCCGGGCCGCCACCAACGCTGCAGTACTACCAGCTGCACCACTACCCAGCACCAACAAATCATAATCGTAGCGTGGTCGTCGTATCATGTGGTGGTTCTCCTTAACTCCTGATTGGGCGTTTTCTCTATTATACCACTGGCCTAGGCAAAAAAGAACGCCAAAACACTCACCTGAGCCCTAGCCTTCTTGCCAATTCTCTGCTATAATGCGTCATGTTTGGCACCGTAGCTCAGCCGGTTAGAGCGCAGGACTCATAAGCCTGAGGTCACTGGTTCGATCCCAGTCGGTGCTACCAGATATGATAGGCGGCGTGCGATAAGTGCGCCGTTTTTTGTTTTTTGCTTATAATTGCTGCCTAGATCCAGTATATAAGTGAATACTATAAAGAAATATTCAGTCTTGGGATCAAGACAAAAAGCATGCGAGGATAGGGTGCAATGGAGTATGGAGTGCCTAATCACTCATCACGTGCATCATCCTCTATAATCAAAAGCACCTCAGGTACATCGCCCAAGGTGCTTTTTGGTCTTTTTAGAGCTCTACCTTTGCTAATTTGCTGTGGCGCGCGGCAATGAATGCCCGCAGCTCTGCCATACTACGCGACCGATTCCAGGTGGCGAGTATGGTTTCTTTCGTCTTTTTTCGCATATCTACCCTCTTTTTGTGTTGTCATTATCGACCTACCTCGATCCTAGCATATATGCGAACAAAATGCAAACAAATTGTTTCTTATTTTAGTTTTTCTTAATTATCCCTGCTATCTCGGTATCCCTCACCATTCTAGGGCAGCCCTTTGCTTGTTGTGTTATATGCCACCTCTCAGGTTATTTTTATTACCTCTGCCACGCGCTTACCCCTAAGTCATTCGCCAAGATGGCACGAGCCGTTGCTGGCTACATCGGAGGCGTGAACAGCGCTCACCGGTTCATGCCTGAGGTGAGACTCCACCAACTCGCATAGCACTCATGGCATACTGCTAACCATCAGTGGTAGCGGAGCTAATAGGGTGCTGAGACCAGCGCCAAACTTATTCTTCTTTCCACCTTCCCAAGACACCAAAGCAAAAACCCTACCATGTGGTAGGGTTCTTACCTTGGTTGCGGGGGCAGGATTTGAACCTGCGACCTGTTGGTTATGAGCCAACCGAGCTAACCGGGCTGCTCCACCCCGCGTTACGATTCTTATTCTACCAGTGATGAGTGCCGATTGTCAAGGATTTACCACCTGAATGTCAAGATTTCCGCTCCCCCGCTTGTTATTTATCCTTTTGCTGGGCCTGCTCGGCTGCACCACCAAAGAGGAAGGTTACCCACTGCTCGAAGTTGCTACTCTGTGCATCGGGGTTGGTAGGCTTATCGGTTGGTGGGTCGTGCGCTTCGGGGCTGTTCTTGGGCAGCACAATCACCTTCTCGCCAGGTGCCACGAGGCCGAGCTTCTCACGGGCAGCAAGCTCTTTATATTCGTCGCTCTCGCGGAAATTCTTTTGGTATTGCAGCGTTTGCGTCTCAAGCTCGGTGAGGACAAGCTGCCGCCGTTTCGTCTCTAGCTCGCGCTGCTGCGTATAGTTCTGCTGGAGACGTGCCACCGACTGCCAGGCAAGGTATGTCGCAATCACAAGCGCAAGCGCCAGCACAATGGTATTGAGCTGGAGATAATCATGCTTGATCTTGTAGATGATGTGGCGCTTGGTAGTGTCGCTGAGCACAAACTTCATAGGCTTCTATTATACCGTAGACCACGCAGTTGCTGCAAAAGCTGCGGGCCAGCAAAAAACACGCTGCGCACCACAATTTTGGTCAAAAATCGCTCATAGACTTGCCAGGTGTCGACCTCTGTGCTATAACCAATGCAAGATGACATACAAACAACCCTCTCATAGGGCTGTGCTTGAGAGCAGTCCAGTGTTATTAGTAACACCAGAAACAGTAATTCGTGCTGCGACACAGGCAACAGCACAGGTAGGCAAACTAGCGATACAAGACAAGTTATTTGATGACAGCATTATTCCTCATTCGGCCGATCATGAACAAACCGAGCCTATACCCGCAATACACCCCAACACTCATACCACAGGTGGCTCTACCTCTGAAACGCAGCTAAAGAGGCCTACATTCGATGATCTCCTTGCCCGACAACGCTCTGTTAATGCGCTTGAGCGCAAACGCACTCGTCATCCCACCCCCGAACTTGTCAATGCTTGGCGAGAGCTCGATCACGCCATTGCCAACCATCTCTTTGGCATGTCACCACAAGAATATGAAAAGTGCCGCACTGAAGCGACGGAGCAATTCTATGCAATCGTTGCATATCGCCGAAAAGTACGTGATACTACTAAAGCCTCTCACCCTTCTCAAACCGCTGCTCAGCGCAGCAACAGACCACAGCGAGATGAATCAGAGGAGTCAGAAGAGTATGTTGATCCGCGCTCCGCTGCTGCCGGCGAAGGCGTCCGGAGCCTTAGTAAACTCGACTACTAGTAGCATATACGCCAACAATACGGTATAATGTGGCAAGTGGATCTGGGGGCGTAGCTCAGTGGTCAGAGCAGCGGGCTCATAACCTGTTGGTCGCTGGTTCAAGTCCAGCCGCCCCCACCATTGCAAAGATTAGTCGTAGCACGCCCGTAGTGGCGTGTTTTTAGTACGCGCAAACGGTATTAATAGGACTATGAGTAACGCAGCTGACCGCATAGACTATATCGAGTTTCCGGCCCGATATGCTACGAAGTTGGCTACAGTAAAAGCGCTTTTACCTTCAAGACCCAGCAGGCAATATTCCTGCAGCTTGGTTGGAGTAATTGCCAGGAATTTTACGATTATATTAGCAACATCATACTATTGCTTATTGCAAAACTTCATTTCATATAGTCGTTACCTTCTGCTATACTACGGCTATGAAGAACAAAAAATTATCCGACAAGATCATCATTGCATGGCTGGCAGTGCTTACCATCGGCCTCCTGTCGCTTATCGGCTGGGCCGTAGCACTGCAAAACAACTACCACAGCGCAGTCGACTCGCTTGGTAAGCAAGTGTTTGACCTTCAGGTGCAGCTTAATCAAAAGAGTCAGCAGAAATAACCACCATGCACCGTCATCTCATAGAAGACAAGCGCAACTTCGTACCAGGCATAGCAGTCGTGGATATGTCGTCGTTATAATATTTAGCCAGCAAAGGAGGAATATGCCTCATTCAGTCATACTCGCTCAACTCGCCAATAGTGGCTGGACCCAGTGCCCATCAATTGCCCGTGCCTTAACCGAAGCTGGTATTCCTGTACCAACTGAAGCTTATCTACGGAGCGCCTTTGACATATCGGTCTGGGATACGGTTGCAACGCTATCTAGCGATCTGTCACGACACTTTCAGAGTTACCCCTTTGCTGAGGAGGCTATCTATGGCCCACTCCTAGTGCCGAACGCTCGTTTATTTGATGTGCGCCGATCTCAAAGCAGACATATCCGCAGCAGCCAACCTGAGATAACCAAGCCAGACTTCGTCGACGAGCGTCTTCCTCTTGGCGCTGACCATACTGACCTTGCAGCTCCTTGGACACTATTTGTCACCATTATCTCTGATGCTGGCCTAGCAATGGGCAGTTACAACGATATAACCGCACAGCCCGGGAATATATACACCGTAAACGGCTCCGACACGCGCCAACTGATGACCCGGCAACTATGGTGTGCGCTCGTCTTGCAGAATCTCCAAGCACCAGACTGCGAACAACGCAAGCGCTGGACGAGTACGCTCTTTGCCGGTGAAGCATTGACTGATGGCAGCGCTGTCTCCGGGACAGTCTTGCATGGCCAAGTGCGCCAACGTCTCGGCAAAGCCACTCGTGGTAGTTCGCCAATGCGCGTTCGTCCGGCACTGCATGTGGGGAGCGCTGCACCAATGCATAACATGTCATATAGCTAATTGCTAATACGCAGCTTATGCGCTCACACCTCCTCTCATACTCCTCTCGCTGCGAACGGCGCAAAACGAGAGAAAACCGCAGCTCACACTGAGCGCCGCTCTCTGGTGCTCTGAGTGGTGCGAGAGCGTACTTCTCTATACAAACTTAGTTATCGTCACGCGGTATAGGCTCGCGGCTTACTTCATCTCATACTCTACTTGCTGTGTAGCCCTCTCTTGCACTAAGTTCAACAAAAAAGACCCTTCTGTTACAGAAAGGTCTTTTTTTCTATATACAAGTGTCCGGGTTATTTGGTTGCTTTAGCAGCCTTCTTGGCGGGCTTTGCTGCGTCTTTCTTGGCAGCAAAGGGGAATTTGTTGCGTGAGTGTTCCTTCACATAGTAGCCCTCAGGCATGTCACACGGCTCACCCTTGCCGTTGTTTGGTGATTTGCAAAAATAGTAAATCGTCCGCTTTACGCCACCGCGCAATACCGCATCTTTTTGCGTGTGCAAGTAGTATGTAGTACCATTCGAACTAGTATATTCGTAAGCCATAGTGCTCCTCCTATTTGATCTTACAAAACCTAGCCTACATGCTCACAAAATGGATGTCAACACTTTGGTAACGATTTTTTACAGAGATGGCGACCATAGATGCGCGATTTTGTTTTTTGCTTATGGTTATTATGTATGATAGATGTTGGTACTATTTTTGTACGATAAACAGGGGTCAAGCATAAATTTTATGGAGCACCGAGCGAACGCTCGCTCACGGCCATCTTGCGTGTTGTACGTGTTGTAAATTATGTTGTAGTTTTTTATTTTTTGGCTATTTATTTTGCTGCTCGATACTGAATGCGTAGCATAATCCGCAAAATAATCATCCCCACAATACGCCCAAGAATGGCTGAGATGACCACGCCAGTAAGGAGAATCGTCCAACCGGCAAAGTCGGGCGACCATAGCGGTGCACTAAAGTTGTAGTGGTAGAGGCTGGTGTCGGGCATCTTGGCAGTTTGGAGGCTAGCATTGGTGCTACTGAGCTTACCCAGCTCTTCGTAGACGCAGCGTACATAGTCGATCGACCAGCTATGGAAGCGTGGCTTACACACTGCATCGGCCTTAGCATTGGCGGTTTGGCCGGCGCGGTTGGTGGTGCTCATCGAGGCGTTGAGCGCAGCCTTAGCGTCGCGATTGTACTGCTCTTGTAGGTAGATTGGGCCAGTATCGGCATTCATATGGGCAGAGGAATACTGCTGAAGGTCGGCGATGCGCTGGCGAATCTGCTCCATATTACCCGCCTTATCTGCCGAGAGAACTGCCCGTCGCCGCTCAGTCATCCCCACATTATTGAGCCGCAAAAAGGTTGCCGACAGCACGAGTAGCACCATAAGCAGTAGCACCAGGTGCCACATCTTGATGCGCCGGAGTCGCTTCATCGACCGCTTGACTTGCTGTTTGTTTGCCATGCTATGTACCCTACGTATGCCCACTTATGCTTTGGCTCTAGTATAGCATAACCTCAATATTGAACCCAGTAGCGCGAAGTGGAGCGATCACACTCCTTAGCTACCTCTGGTGGTTTTGTGCCAGAGGCGGTACAATGGAAGGTATGAACATCTACTTCTCTGGAATCGGCGGCGTGGGCCTGGGGCCACTAGCTGAGTTGGCACACGATGCAGGGCACCATGTGCTTGGCTCGGATAGCCACATTGGGCTTGAAACACAAGAGCTCGAGCAGCGTGGCATTTCCGTCTCACAAGACCAAACAGGCGAATACCTGGCCTATCGCCACAAGCAAACCCCCATCGATTGGTTTATCTATACAGCAGCTTTGCCGCCCGATCACCCCGAGCTCGTCTTGGCACGCCGACTTGGCATCTATACCGCTAAGCGTGATGAGCTCCTCACTTATCTCATCAACGAAAAAGACCTCCAGCTCATTGCCATCGCGGGCACCCACGGCAAGACGACGACAACTGGCCTGATGGTGTGGGCGCTGCGTCAGCTGGGTGAGCCAGTGAGTTACTCGGTGGGTACAACATTGAGTTTTGGTCCCAGTGGCCACTATGTGCCAGGCAGCCGCTACTTTGTGTATGAGTGTGATGAGTTTGACCGCAACTTTTTGCAATTCCACCCTTATCTCACGCTACTGACCTCTGTTGACTACGACCACCCGGATACCTACCCTACCAAGCAGGATTACACCGATGCCTTTAGCCGCTTCCTTGAGCAGAGCGAATATACTATCATGTGGCAGCGCGATGCCGATGCAGGCGTTGTGCCACCACGGCGGCGGGCGCGTGTCTTGGAAGATGAGGATGTGCAGCAATTTACCCTCGCAGGGGCCCACAACCGCGCAAACGCAACACTAGTGGCAACGGCATGCAAGCAGCTCAGGCTTGGCTCACCTGAGCACATTCGAGCGGCTATCAATACCTTCCCGGGAGTGCAGCGACGCTTTGAGCGGCTTGGGCCTGGGCTGTATAGCGATTATGGCCACCACCCGGTAGAAATTGCCGCAACATTGCAAATGGCACGAGAATTGTCCGACCACGTTGTGCTGGTGTATCAGCCACATCAAAACGTCCGCCAGCATGAGATCCGTCAGCAATACACCGACTGTATGGAGCGCGCTGAACAAATCTATTGGCTGCCAACCTACCTCAGCCGCGAAGACCCAACTCTACCCATCCTCACCTCGCAGCAACTTACTGAGCAACTAACAAACCGTAGCAGCGTTCACTATGCCGAGCTCGATGATGCCCTGTGGCACGCCATCCAAACCGCCCGCGCTGAGGGCAAGCTTGTGCTCTGTATGGGAGCAGGCACAATTGATGGCTGGGTACGACAGCGGCTCGCGCAAGAAGGGTAAGTAAGTAGGTAGGTAGGTAGAAGCTCTCTTACAAGCGTTCGCCTGCTGTTATTGCCTGTACGTAGTGGCTACAATGAATTACAGCACCCTCAAACCACACAACCTACCGGTCATCCCCACTACCCCGCAGCTGACCACGCTGTTGGCGGCTGGCGAGCTTGGCGTTGTTGCGCTGAGCGACCTCCTCGAGACTCGAACCAAGCAAGTGTGCCACTACCGTTACATACCACAAAACATCACCCAGTTCCTTAATGATTGCCTGCTTATCTTCCTCGGTTATTGTGCCCTGATGGTCGCGCAGGAGCTTCTTGAACTTCTCGAGCACCTCGCCCGATTCACCACCCAGACCCAGTACCATACCCATTAGTTGGGCATTGGCATCACCATAGGCATAGTCACTGCTCAGGGTAGTGATTGCTTGCTGTGCGTAGTCGTCGATCTTCATATATCCTCCTTGTTATTGATCTAAAACGTCATCAAACTCCTCAAAAAAGTATGGATCGCGAAAGAATACCCGCGCGACAATCTGCTCCACTGCTGGTGCAAGCGTGTACTGCGCCAGTTTGTGTGGGCGTGCCCAAATGAGCCGTTCGTGCGGAGTGATATCATCAGTCGCCCCATAAAACACATGAGCAAGTGTGGTCGAGAGAATTGCCTTGTCTGCCCAAACACGAATATAGCATTCGCCCGCATGCTGCAGTACTAGGTCCACAGCACCAATTTTTTCCGCCGCTTCGCGCTGAGCTGCCGCTTGGATAGATCTGTCATCGATGTGGAGTTTGCCGTAAGGGAGCGTCCAGGTATCAATGTAGGGCTGCTTAGTGCGCTGTTGGAGTAAGACGTCACCATTACTATTTTGCACCACTAGCATAGTTACGATTTTAGGTTGGGTCCGAACCAGCATAGTGTCTGTGCTCACCCGATCGACATACGCCAAACCACGCGGCGCCAGGCTATAGCCACCCGGCGCTTTTTGGACAAGCTGGTGACGAATCAGCACCTTGAGATGATAGCTAAAGAGATTGGTATCCACCCGCAGTGGGCGCAGATCACGAAAGCGAGCCATCTTACGATAGCACAGCACACTTAAAATACGCCTTTGGATGTGGTGGTTAATCGTATCTTGCTCAAACATATTTGACTCAAATTATCATAACTGACATATCTAGTTTAGCACGCTATACTAGAGCTGGGTCAACCTTTAGCCGGGAGAGAAATATACCACAATGTCAACGAAATAGCGAGCATAGAGGATATAACAACGCAGCAGAAACCAGCAGCTCACCTCATCCTACCACTGTAAAATCTATCAGATACGCCGCACGAGCGCAAAGTGAAGGTATCCCATCGCAGCAGCAAGAGTACGCAAAGCCTCCAAAAGAAATCGAACGCAAGTTCATTATCGACCCAACATCAGACACCTTCGCAAGAGAAGTCTTAGCCGGAAAGAGTCTTGATAATTTTGACCATACTACTCTCCGTCAAGGTTATCTGGCGATTCGCGATGATGGGAGCGAAGAACGCATCCGAAGCTTTGGTGATATGTATTTTGAGCACACAATGAAATCTGGTGGTGATCTCGTCCGCGATGAGAAAAACACTCCTCTCAGCTGCGAGGATTTCGCAGCACTGTGGCCTCGCACTGCAGGAGCACGAGTCGAAAAGACACGCTATCAAATTCCCTATCAAGGAGTTGTACTTGAGCTTGATATCTACCATGGCCAACTTGCTGGTTTGCGTCGGCGAGGTTGAGTTTTCTGGCGAAGATGAAACAGCAGCACGAGCTGCAGCAGACGCATTTGGTACTCCTGCCTGGGCTCAGCACGATGTCACTGCAGATGGGCGCTTCAAGAACAAGCGACTTGCCACTAGCAGTACAATACCGGTTTTTTACGAGCAGTGAGGTGTCGCTCGCACACAGCCAATCGCCTTCCCCTCACTCATCCAGCGCTGTTCGTAGGCGGTGAGCGTCTTGTATTCATCAGGTAGTGACGACTCGTGGAGATCGAAAGATAATTCACGAATCGACCACTGACAGGCAACGAGCTGCTCCAGGCTCCAGCAAAAGAAATCACGATCGTCATGCTTGAGCAAAAGCGAGCCACCCGGCCGTAGCAGCTGCTCGTACTGGCGCAAGAATGTTGGGTGGGTAAGACGCCGGCCAGCGCTGCGCCGCTTAGGGAATGGATCAGGAAAAGTCACCCACAACTGCTTGAGTGAGTAAGCAGCAAAGAGCTCGCCAATCTGATCGGCCCGAGCCCGCACAAACAGCACATTAGTGATGCCACGCTCGAGCGCCGTGTATGCACCTTTTTGCAAGCGATCACCCTTAACATCCAGTGCCACAAACACCTCATCCGGGTGCTGCGCCGCTAGTTCCACACTAAACATCCCGGTACCAGCGCCAACCTCGAGCACCGTCGCACTCTGCCGCACCTCTGGTGCTGCCTGGCACCATTCGTCGTACTCGTAGCAGTTGGTGGCGTTATGGAACTTAGCAAAGCGATATTTCTTGCGTTTGCGAGTGATGATAAATTGCTGAGGGTCAAGATAGGTCATGAGTCTATTATACCTGAATCACACGGTCTCTTTCGCGGGTGACCCCACGCTCCACGTTATTTGGGTGAGGTATGAGAATTCACTATTTGTCTAGCATGTTTTTCACTCGAGTAAAGAGAATCTCTCTAAAAAATGTTGTAATACTTACATCACTAGGTAAGCTTCTAACTTTTTCTCAGGTTATTATGCCCTACCTGAGCCGCTCCACTCCCCCACCCGGCAACACTCGCACCAAGCGTGATGGCGGTGTATCAGTTGGCACAGTACCGCCATCATAATAGTAATCGACACCATTACCAAAATACGCACGAGCCTCAGCAATAGTGCGGGCGGGCGGCTGCCCTTCGAGATTGGCACTGGGGGCGATCAACGGGCCAGTCTGGTGCAAGACCGCCTGGAGCCACGGCAGCTGCGGCTGGCGATAGGCCAGCATATCATTAGCGCGGCGTAACCACTGCGGAGCATGGGGCGAATCGAGCAAGATACTCGTGGGCTGAGAGGTATCAAGCGACGGTAAGGTGGGTATATCGGCATACGTTTGGCTGGCATCAGCCACAAGGATGATGGATGATTTATTACTATCACGCTGCTTAAGGCGATATACCCGCGCTACTGCCGCTTCGTCATCTGCCCGGGCAACAATGCCATACAGCGTATCAGTCCGGAGTACTGCCACGCCACCACGCTGCAAGGTAAGCACAAGCTGGTTTAATTCATCATTCACATCTGTTATACTACCATACTATGAAGCCAATTACCTCACCTGAGATCACTGCACTAGAGATTATCATTATTATTATCGTGGCGATTGCACTGTATTGGCTGGGACCACGCGTGGTGATGTGGCTGACGCGGCATGCCTTCGTTACCACATATCAGCGTACGCTGCCTAAGAAGGATCTCGAGAAGCGACACAAGACGCTGGGCGGGCTCTTTGCTAATGTATGGCGCATTATTGTCGTGGTGATTGCAGGCTATGCTATCTTTACTCATTTTTTCAATAGTGCAGCTCTTGCGCCGCTGTTTGCGAGCGCAGGGATTATTGGTGTCGCCTTCGGTTTTGGCGCGCAGTCACTCGTTAAGGATTTTCTCTCCGGGGTATTTATTATTAGCGAAAACCAGTATCGGGTAGGAGATATTATCGAGATTGATGGCTTTGGCGGGACAGTCGAGCGGATCGGTGTACGCTCCACAGTGATCCGCGACGTCGAGGGCAACGTCCACTTCTTCCCCAATGGTGTGGTGCAGCATGTCATCAACAAGACGATGGGCTATAGTAAAGTATACTTCACCATTACCGTTGCGCCTGATACAAACATTAGTACCGCTAGCGATATTATTAATCGGATTGGCGAAGAAATCTCTAGCGAGGAGAAATGGCAGCACAAGGTAATCGAGCCACCGCACTTCGACATCCTTGGCGACTTCAATGCGTCGTCGATTAGCCTTGTTGTCTCCGGCAAGACCCAACCATCCGACCAGTGGGCCCTCACGGCCGAGATGCGGCGACGAATTCTGCGTGAGTTCGAGAAGGAGCACATCGAGCTCGGCGCAGCCTCGCCAGGCAAGCACAAGTAACCTCTATTGCGTATGCATTGCTCCCGCCACAACAAAAATTCATTCTGCGTAACGGATACTCCTGCTGAGCTATTATGCTTTAATGAAGTCCTGATCTCAAGGTATATGACCTCTGTCAAGACACATCGCGTATTTCCCAGTATAGTATAATACACTCATGAATCAGCAATTTCCCTCTTATCCTTATCAATCACAGCCGGCAGCTCCACTTCAGGCTCAGCCTGTGCCGCCAACACAATATTATCCGCCGCAGCCAATGCAAACACAGTCGCAACAGCCACCAGTATCAGCTTCGGCACCACAGCCAGTAGTCCCAGCACCGCAGAGCAACCTCGCGCAGCCAGCATTAACACAGCCAGCTGAGCAGTCTACATCAGCAGTGATGGACACCAACTACAGTAGTGTTTTCGACGGTACACCACTGGTTATGGCAACGCCCGTCTCACACTATCGCAATCGCACCGTCTTTAGCCAAGTGCCCTGTGTACTCGAATGGACAACAGCCAATCGTATCCGTGCCATCGACTTTGACCCCCAAACAAACCAAATGGTCGGTGTGGTGCTCGACATCGATCCACAGCAGATTACCAAAGCGGCGGTCGAGGCGAGCTTTATCATTATGTGGGTCAATGGCCAGCGCATCCAGTTCGACTTTGCTGGAGCACATGCCCAGCTGCTGGCTGGCCTTGGCGCTGCAGTATCGCCAGGTATTGGTGGTGTTCTCTATGGGCACAATGTCGAGCGTGCACTCGACAACGACTACGACTGGTGGTGGGCTGCCATTCAAGCCTACGCACCCTATGCTAAAATTATTGACGGCTTCGAGCGCGACGCGATGATTATCAACAATGGCGTCAACATTGGCCTCATCATGGCTTTTGTGACACCAATCATAGTAGTACTTATCGCCTTTATTATGGCATTATTATCATAAAACCAGATGACTCCAGCAAGCTGATTGACGTATTTTCTAATAAACAACAGTATCCAAGACACCATATAATAGATACAGCAAATGCAGGCATGCTCCTGCATTGTTACTTCTATAGGAAGTCTACAACCAAAAATATATACCGCAAAACATATTCGTACTTGCCGATCTCAAGTTATATAGTATAATACTTCCATGAATCAGCAGCCCACGACACCTGTATACCCGCAAACCACCTTATACTACCCACCAACACCAACTATGCAACCCGCACCACCAATTGGCCGGACTCCTGTTGCAGCAAACCCTCTCCCTCAGCCCATTATGCAGCCAATGCAGTTACCTACTGCCCAATCATTGCAACCTACTATTGAGGCTAGTTATAGCAGCGTCTTTGATGGCACACCACTCATTGCAGCAACATTTGTCTGGTATAGCACTGGTTATTTCAATGAGACACCCTGTGTTCTCGAATGGACGAGCACCAACCGTATCCGTGCTATTGATGTAGATGCTTCGATGGGTCAATCAATCGGTGTTATCTTTGACATCGACCCACAGCAGATTACCAAAGCAAGAACTGAGTCAAGCTTTATTATTATCTGGGTCAACGGTCAACGCAACCAATTTAACTTTGCCGGAGCGAACACGCGATTACTCAACGCCTTGAGCGCCGGTGTGTCACCTGGTATGGGAATCCTTTATTATTCCCATACCGTTCAAGATGCTCTCAATAACCACTACAACTGGTGGTGGTGGAACATTCAGACATACGCACCATCTGCCAAATTCGTTGATGGTGACGACCAAGGGCTCAAGATTGGCGTTGCTATTGGTCTTGCAATACCTTTCATGGCTTTTGTTCTTGCAGTTATTGTAGTTATTATACAGATGGCATCACACCACCCTTAAAGAACTCCCGGGTTTTGTGCTGAGCTTGAAGGTACTAACGCAAAATCTGCGTAAGATAGTGGCCAACCGGAGCGACACAAGAATTTAATTCAATCTAGGCAAACTATTTGACCAATCTCCTCTGATGCGTCATAATGGGGAGCTATGAAGCGCACTTTTCTTGCTGTTGTTATGATTGCTACTGCTGCACTTGGCTCTCCGGCCTATGCCGAGCCTGCTGCACCGCTCAGCAACGATCAACTCACTCAAATAAAACAAAACTGCGTCCGCGTCAAGTCTACCCTGCGGCGTATCCACGCCAACGATGGGCTTGTCCGGGTCAACCAAGGGCAGCAGTACGAGGTGATTGCCACCCGTCTGATGGCACCACTTAATAGCCGCATTGCTCTCAACCGACTCGATGGTGTGGAGTTGGCCAAGACGACGGTAGAATACAACACCCAGCTTACCGCTTTCCGCAGCGAATACCGCCAGTACGAAGAGAAGTTATCTGAGCTACTACGTATCGACTGCACCGACCAACCGGTCGAGTTTTACTACCGCATCAAGCCCGTGCGCGAGCAACGCAAACGAGTAGCTGATGTCGCTTTGCGGCTCAACCAGCTACTGAGCCAGTATGGCTCACAGTTCGACGTATTTTATAGCAAGCAATTCCCTGCCAAGAAGGAGGTGCCGAGTGCCCAGCAGCCAGCCCAATAAGATCGACTTCGAGCACCAGCTAACCACCATGCGCGAGCACCGTTTTTTGGTGATGATCTGTGGGGTGATCGCTATTGCAGGCGTCATGGTGTGGATCGCTATGGATATGTACAATACCAGTGGCGCAGCGCAGGTTGATCTCAGTCGGCCTGGCTTTCAGGAGGTGCGCAAGCAAGCCGCTCGCGATGCTGAGCCCGAGACATACAAAACCGAAGGTAGTATCACGAAGCAATCGCTCGACGAGTTCAAAAAAATGTATCAACAGCGCCGCAGCAAGATCGCCGATGATACCTTTAACCCAAATGTCCTGAGTGACGAATCACTCCAGCTCTTCTCCACCAATAGCGACACCGAGAACCAGCAACAAACACAAGCGCCAGCCGAGCAGCAATAGCACCTCATGCTGGCAGCGCGCCTAAAACTCGCTTTAAGTAATAAGCGAGTTCTATTTTTCTACTAATCTACTTTTACCTCTGTGGCTCAGCTTTATTTATGCTTACAAAAGAGAAAATAACAAAATAAGAGAATGAGCTAACATTGCAAAAGAAGGATCTTAAGCTGCAGATAGCTAGAACTACACAGCGCAAGCCGACATAGTTTGACATTTTTAACCCTTTAGTGATATAAAGTAGCTAATATGACTCGCTCGAAACCAGAAGCTGCGCCAGATGGCTCAGCCCAAACACCAGAAGGTTTACCACGCCGCAAGGTATTGATGATGGCTGGCCTGGGAGTGTTTAGTGCATTACTCCCTAGCGGCGACACCCCTCAGTCTTCTGCAGAGCAGTGCCAAAACCACGAGAATGATTCATTCCAGCCGGTCGTTGTCCGGCTTGGCGTTGTTGCTCTTAATGCGGCTGGCTTCGAGCCTGGCAAGACCAACGAAGAAATATACGAAGAAGTGCGCGTCCACACTGGCCGCATCACTCACACAACTCGCGATGCATATCAGTTTCACATAACCGAGTTCGCCTGCAACACTGCGCCAGACAGCACTCGCACCAAGGAAGACGGCACGACCGAATACTATTACTCCAACGACCAAATCAAAAAAATTGCCGAAGAATACCGTGAGCAGCTAGACGTGCAGGATGGTGAGCATTCACTCATACTGATGGCCGTTAACACAGCAGGCGTGGAGAATAATGTACTCGGCCTTGCCTTCCAGAGCACCGACGAAGACAAAGCCAAGGGTGGCAACGGCCCGATGGTGCTTGTGCTGAGCAATAAGACTGGTGGCAACGTATACAGTCATGAGATTGGACACCTACTCTCGAGAGATGAGAAAAACAGCGACCCCAGCAAGGAAAAGCAGTTCGGCAAAGGCATGGGGCATGAGATGGTGATGGACTGCCTCATTACTGATGCCGAGGGCAATATAACGCAGTATTGTGCTGTCGACACCATCCAGCAGCTGCTTGCTATGGGCTGCGGCCTCAGCAAGCGCGATAAGTCTGACGCTGTGAATGAATACGCCTCCCCCGTCACTGTTATGGGTAATTCTACGGTCTACACCGATGCCGATACGAAGGTGAGCCAAATAACGAATGAAGTCACCGCAACAGAGGAGCACAAACCAATCTACTCACCCGCTGAGCTTACCTTCCTCGATTCGCGCCTCCAAGTCGAGTGTACCACGTCGACCGATGGACGCTACCCGCTCTCGTATGACTTCCGCAAACGTTTCGCTCTAGCATACTCACTACCTGCCGACCACGCGCTCAAGACGATCCTCCCCAAGGCCGATACGCTGGTCTTTGCGCCAATCATCGAGTATATCGATAAAGACACGCCATTTGACTCAACCGATCTAGATGCAGTACAGCGCCGCATTGGTGTCTTTGCCACGTGGGACAATGGCCGCGGTACGGCGCTGCTAGATGTAAGCTTATTTAACAAAATCGACTACAGCGGCGAGAAAGAGAACGTCATTTATGCCGACGAACAACTCGGCTTTGTTGCTGCCTCGGGCTACGACAAGACCGATGGTGAGTATGTGCGGATCGTTAGCCTTAGCTCGCAAGAAGGTACCACTCTGCTAGATGAGGCGCGGACGCGCACTGCCGAGCGCAATCAGCTTCTCCTCAAGTCTAAGCAACCAAACGAGTGAGCAGCTGGACCCTAGCGGTTTCCTATCTCATCTCTTGCTAAATTCTTTTTCTGTGTATTTATTACGCTGGATATATTTTTTAACTATTCATTCAATTGTACTGATGATTTTCGCACTCATTCCAAGGGAGCTACCTTCAGCAATCACCAATTTTATAGCACGAAGAATCTATAGTACGGGAGGCTGTAACACCAAAGCATTCACCTACCCATAGCACAATTTTTTGCATTTGCACCACACTATGCTATACTAACCAAGTTATGAATATGAAACCTGTCCTCAAACGTTATATTTCTGAATTTGTCTATGGTGCAGTCGATGGTACCGTCACAACCTTTGCTGTGGTAGCAGCCAGTGCTGGCGCGGGTATCTCGAGTGCAATTATCTTGGTGCTGGGCGCAGCTAACCTTATTGCCGATGGCTTCTCGATGGGTGCTAGCGCCTACCTCGCGGCCAGTGCCGAGCACGATGAGTCGGCGCGGAGTACAAGCAAACGCGCCTCACCAAAAATCATCGGCTTCATGACCTTTGCTGCCTTTGTCGTTGTTGGTAGTGTGCCTGTTATCCCCTATCTTGCCCATGTGCTGGCACGCGGCTCGAGCGCGGCTCATCCTCTGCTGTTTTATATCAGCTCGGGAGCTACGGCACTCACCTTTGTAGCAATTGGCTATATCAAGGGCAAAGTTGGTGGTGAGAATCCACTTGTTGCCGCCCTGCAAACTCTCGCCCTCGGTGCTATCGCTGCTGCCCTGGCCTATGGCGCTGGAACAGTGCTCGCTGGATGGCTTGGCGTGCAGCTGTAGGAGTGGTCAAGTATCTTATGACTCACTCTTTGGTAGCTGATCGATCAGCTCCAGTAGCTTCTCCCAATCAGCTCGCCGGGTGTGGTCAATATCGACGTCTACTGCATGGTCGCGAATCGCCCAGAGGAGCGGCTCTGCCTCTGGCGTGATCCATGGCTGCATCTCGAGCGGATAGGCTAGCTGGTCAGACATAAGCACCCCATCGCCATAATCATTCACCAGCGTGTCGATCGTATACTCTCGGCGAAGCATCCGCGCCCACTTCTGGCACAGCGCGATGGCTTCTGCCCGCGCGAGAACTAGCTCACTCATACAAGCCCATCCTTCTGCAGCCCACTAAGCGCAGCAGCAAAACGCGGGTCACCGTGCAGCTCCTGGGTAATGGCGCTCAGTAGTTGCCCCTGCGCCATGCGCCGCACAATTTCACCCCGCATCTGGCGCAGGCTGCCAGCAAAGCGCGACTGCCGCGTGTAGTGCTGGCTGGTACCGAGCTGGCCCTTGCCCACCGCCTTCAGCTCAGCACCGTAGTCCATCAGCGCCCAGAACCACTGACGTGGGCGAGCTGTATCCATCGTCTGCTCCACCAGCGCCAGCACCTCCTTATCTGCCACGCGCTCTTGCCCAGCAAAAAAGTGATTAAAATACACCGTGCGGATATTGGTCTCCACAAAGGCGGTTGGGATTTGATGCACATAATTCATGATGGCCCCAGCCGTATTGACACCAATACCAGGCAATGCCACAAGGTCGGCCTGCGTCGCAACAGGTGCACTAGCAGCAATCGCCTGCGCCGCGCTGTGGAGGTACTTGGCCCGGCGATTATACCCCAAACCCTGCCATGCCTGCAGCACCGCTGGCAGCTGAGCGGCCGCCAAGGCCTCGATGGTCGGGAACTGCACGGTAAACTCGGCAAACTTAGGTAGAACCCGCGCTACCTGCGTCTGCTGCAGCATGAGCTCGCTCACCAGCACATAGTACAGCGTCGGCTGGCTGCGCCACGGCATAGGGCGGTAGAGCTGCTTGGCTTTGTGCCATATCATGGCCTGAAATTGCGCTGTGTCCATAGAGTATAGTATACTAGAAGGATGAAACTATCTCGACTTATTCTCACAATCGCTATCGTCATTATTGCCGCATGGCTGCTTGGTGCCGTACTAAAGTTAGCTGCATGGATCATCAATGGGCTGCTCTCGCTCGCAGCAATCGTCGTCATTATCTGGCTTATTATGATGTTCATCGAGAGCCGTAAGCAGAAATAATTTTCTGAGCTGCGCTGCTCTGTTATATTAGCTTTATTTTGGCAACTTAGCCAAGAACAGCTGGCGCTGTTCATTTTGTAAATATCCCCTTCTTCGTCTTCGCTATGCTCTTGTGCGAGGCAATACAGTGTGTAAGAACTATGCGTCATTTTTCCTTTAGCCCTATGTAAAAGGTTAGCTTCTATTCGCCTCCGCAGATGTTTTCTTGCGAAGTAGAAGCAAGTCACATGAAACACCAGCCAAGCAATACACAATGCATCGCTTAGCTATAAGCACACTCTACCTCTGTTACTATGTTCCCACTCGTCGACCATGTCTAGCTCATGCGCTATACTAAGAACAATGGATGATGAACTATATCTTGATGAAGTCGTGGAGGTGGTAGCGATTTTTCGGCGTGGGCACCAGCCATGTCAGCCAGTCAAATTTCGGCGGGGCAATGGCCAGGAAGTGACGATCAGGCGAATTGGCCTAGGCTTCGAGCATCAGCGCGGTGCACGCACGGTGCATATCTTCGATGTGACAGATGAGCAGGCTGATTACCGCCTCGAGTTTGACAGTATCACACTAGTATGGCGGCTCACACGCGAGGCCGATCATGTCTCATAGCAATATCAATCCCGCCCCACCACTGATGATGCATATTGATCTCAATAGCTGCTTTGCCACGATCGAGCAGCAATCTCGGCCATTGCTCCGCCACCGGCCAGTCGTTATTGTTAATCGGCGCAACCCACATGCGACTATCGTCACTGCAAGCTACGAAGCCAAAGCACGTGGTGTCCATACTGGCATGCGCCTGCCTGCAGCGCGGCTACTTTGCCCCGATATTGTTCCACTAGAAAGCGATCCACCCAAGTATCGCTATGTCTACCACCGACTTGCAACCATCCTCAGCGACTACTCGCCCAGTGCCACCATGAAAAGCATCGACGAAGGGGTAGTCGACCTCAGCCAAAGCCCGCCCGACATCCGAGCACGCGGCGCGCTGGCAATCGGCCAGGAGATCAAGCAGCGCCTCCGCAGCGAGGTTGGCGACTACATGCGCTGCAATGTTGGCATTGGCACCAACCGCTGGCTAGCCAAGATTGCTGCCGGCATCAATAAACCCGATGGCCTGACTTGCATCACTGCAGATAATCTCCACGCAGTACTCGCTACACTATCGCTCGAAGACCTCACTGGTATTGCCACTGGCTACAGCAAGCGCCTCCACCAGGTTGGTATCCAGACACCACTCGACTTTCTGGCCGCAGACGAAGCAACGCTCGAGCGCATGGTGTTTCATGGCAAGCCAGGACGCGACTGGTATAAGCGGCTGCGCGGTTGGGAGGTAGATAGTGATGAGCGCCCACTCAAGACAGTCGGGCGACAGTTTGTCCTTGATCAGCCAAACCTCAATTACGATCAAGTCTTGCGCCGCTTCCACGTCCTCTGCGAAGACATCGCGGCTGCGCTCCGGCAGCAATACGTGCGCGCCCGTGGTGTGCGCCTCTATGCCAAAAGCTATCAAACAGGCCGCTGGCACAACCACGAGCGCCGCGAGCATCCACTGTGTGATGGCACCACGCTCTTTCATATCGTCAAGCGACTCACCCAGTCGATGCCACTGCCCGCCTATGAGATTGGCATGTCGTGTTATCTTCTTACAAGCGAGACAGACGCACAGCTCGCACTCTTCGACGACCCATCAGCTCGCCACGCTCTCACTGCTGCAATCGACGAGATCAACCAATTCTACGGCCCACACACCGTCCAGCCAGCCGATACTCTCGGCATTGCCACGCAGATGAAGCGCAAAATACCATTTGGTAGCGTGCGGTATTTATGAGCACTCACTGCACACTATTGCTATCAGCTCATCGTGCACAGCGCCATTAGACACAAGCGCACCACAAAATGGCTGCGTATAGTCAAGTGGCTGGCCCGATACACTCGTCATCTTACCACCAGCCTCCTCAACAATAACGTGCACTGCTGCCATATCATACGCATTCACCTTCTCGGCATAATACCCAACGAAGCGCCCCTCAGCCACGCGAACACTCTTGGCTACTGCGCCACTAATGCTTGCTGTGCTCACCTTGCGTTCAATCAGCTCATCATAATACTTATGGCGACGGATATTTGCATAGCTACACGACGCAGCAAAGACCCCCTCTGCAAGCGTCTGGTGGTTCACCTGCAGCCGCGTACCGTTGCAAAAGGCACCATGGCCACGCACTGCCCAGTAGAGCCGATCTGTCATTGGTTCATAGCCAACGCCGACGGTTGGCACACCATCAACCACTAACGCAAGCGAAAACATTGCTGTGGGCACACCCCAGGTAAAGGCCTTTGTGCCGTCGACCGGGTCGCACAGCCACTTCCGCCCGAGGCCATAGCCCGTCGTGCTCTCCTCTTCGCCAATGACGCCATCGTCCGGGAAGGTTTCGTAGAGGCGCTGGATCACCAGCGAGTTGATTGTTGTATCGGCAATTGTCACTGGCGTGCCATCCGCCTTGGTCTGGCGCTGTTGGTCGCCATCAAAATAGCGGCGCATAATATCGCCCGCCTCGCGAGCAATCCGCTGCGCGGTATGAAGTTCTTGTTCGTACATGCTCATCAGTATATACCGTTGGCTCTTGTGAGTGCAATGCTTAGGCGCTTCATTGCTATAACTGAGGGATAAAGCCACTTAATCTCTTACTAACAGAGCCAAAATGTACCGTGTAAAAAAGAAATCACTCTCCCTTGCCATTACTATGCACCCGGTGTATAGTAGATAATATTACTAGTATTATTGAACCGAATAAGGACATTAAGGACATACCGATGGCGAAAAAGCTTCTGAAAATTCTAGGTATCATCATAACAATACTCTTCGTGTGCTTCGTGCTGCTTGTGCTTTATATGAACTATCTCAACCAAAGTATCACTGGCGATGACGGCGTAGCAAAGGGTTACGCTGCGAAATTGAGCCCCAGTGGTACATTAGAGCAGCGTTATACTAAGCCTGGCCCCTACCGCGTTGCGCACCACACTCATCGCAGCGATAGCACAGCCATCAAAGAGTATCACATCTACACCCCGCAGCGCACTACTCCAAACCAAACCTTCCCGCTTGTGCTGATGGTCAATGGCACCGCCACCTACGCGTCTACTTATGCGCCAATCTTCGAGCATTTGGCCAGCTGGGGTTTTGTTGTCATTGGTAATGAGGATGGCTGGCCAGGCACTGGTGCAACGACATCGATCATGCTTGATGCTGCGCTAGAGCTCAACACTGCCGAGAGCAGCCCCATCAAGGGATTTGTCAATACGAGCAAGATTGGCATTGCTGGGCACTCCCAAGGCGGCGCCGGTGCTATCAATGCCGCGACAAAATACGGCAATAGTAACCACTACACCTCTCTCTACACCGCTAGCGCTGTTGGCCATGGCACCGCAAACGGCAACAACTGGCACTACGACACCAGCAAGCTCAAGACAGCCACCTACATGATGGCCGGCACCGGCCCAAGCGACAACCTCGCCATTAGCCCACTGGGCGACTTACAGCAGAACTTCCGCGCTCTTAATACAGACAAGCCGAGCGTCATCGCGCGGCGCAAGACCGTTGGTCACAAAGATGTACTGGAATATGGCGATGCCTACATGACTGCCTGGTTCCTCTGGACGCTGAGTGACAATACCGAAGCAAAAGCAGTCTTCGCTGGCGACAACGCCGAGCTCCGGCACAACAGCGACTGGCAGGATGTAGAGACAAAGCACATACGATAAAGCTAGAGCTCACGCTAGCCAGGAAACGGCTAGCGTAGTTCCATAACTATCGCTCTATTGCGTCGCACACTGCCGCCACATACCGCGGATCATCTACTGCATGCCCAGCGCCTTCTACCACTGTGCCATGGACGGTAGGGATATGTTGCACGGCAGTATCAAAGACAAGTTTCATCTCTGGCCACTTAATAAACTCCTCGGAGCCAACGAAAATCTGCACAGGGCACGCGATACGCTGCGCAGCCGCTACCAAGCTCACCTGCTTGGCATATTCGAGTCGCCGCTTACCGATCACGCGCCAGTCACGCTTAGACCAATACTGCGCACACTCTGCAAATGATGGTGACAGCGAGAAGAGCCACAGCTCACTTGGCGCTTGCTCACACGCCGCTAAGAATGCAATGCACGCCCCAAATGAGAAACCAGCCAGGATAGTCTCGGCTGGATCATACTGCCGATACCGCTCGTGTAGCGTCTGCAACCACTGTTTTTGCATAGTGCGATGCCATTGAATTGGTACAAATTCCACCGCGTAGCCCATTGTTCGCCAGCGGTTCATAAGTGTATCGTAATCGCGGTCGGTGCGCCCTTCTTGGAAGCCCGGCACAAAGAGAATCGTTTTATTCATACAGCTATAATGCCACATTTCTGGTGGTAGCACAATGATTTCCTAGCTTACTTTCAGGACTATGTCTCTCCTATCTACTGTTTTGTCTGGTGAACTGTCAGAAATTGCTACTACGCCATAGTTAAGCTTTTCAGCTCTCGCACTGGGAAGCGATTTTTGAGCGTACATATGTATCTTTACTATAGGGAGCCCTATAATTACTGACACCTGTCAAATATTCTCAACCAGTACCACAGCAAGAAGCAACCTATCGCTTCATCCTCTTCTCCGCTATACTAGATATATGACAACGCTGACGAAATTCGCCCACTCTTGCTTTACTATTACAATTGACGGCCAGAGCTTGGTCGTCGACCCAGGTGTATACACCGACGATTTTGCCATGCCGCAGCAGGTAGTGGCAGTTCTCATTACCCATGCGCATCCCGACCATCGTAGCCCTGCGCTCATCAAGCGTATTATACAGGCATTTCCTGAAGCAGAGATTATAAGTGTTCATAATATCATTGTAGATAGTACAACGATATCTTTGCCAGAAGGCATACTCTCTGTCCGCCATGCAATAGCCGCGGTGCCTGGTGACACACACCAGGTCGGGCCATTCACGCTTGAGTTTTTTGGCGGTGAGCACGCTGTGGTAAGCCCAGACATTCCGCGCCTCCACAACCTTGCTGCGCTAATCAACAATCGTATCTACTACCCTGGCGATTCCTTCGCTTTGCCTCAGCGCCCCATCGACGTCCTCGCCCTGCCTGTAGCTGCACCATGGCTCAAGTTCTCCGAGGTGCGCAGCTTCCTACAGGCTGTCGCGCCACGCCTGGCCTTCCCTGTTCATGACGCTATCTTGAGTGACGCTGGCAAGGGATTGATTGATACACTTTGCACAGCAGCGGCAACTGAGGTTGGAGTGAAGTATCAGCGGATAGAAACAATAGAGCTATCGTAACTAGCTAGCCTGCCTCTATTTTATTCTTATTACACGCGCAACACACTTATGATTTTCGTGACTTTGCAAGGTCTCGCAGCACCCGATCACTCCACTCCTGCCAGTGCCCGAAGCTGCTCTGCTTTGATAGATCCAGGAACTCGCCAGTGCTCCATTCTACCAGCCGCATGCCAAGCTCCTGGATGAGATAAGCAAACACTTCCGTTGGCTCCTTGCCGCCTCTGACGCGGAGCCCCATGGTGATGAGCTCCTCCCTAGGCTGTTTGCTCAAGCTAAATTCAATCAGCCACTCCTTCTTCTGCATAACAAGCCACGACGGATCGCTTGTATCTAGATGTGCATCACATGTTTTAGCAGCCTTTTCTAGCTCGGCGATCATCTGCTGACGCTCGAGTGGCACGCAGTCTTCCTCTGTCAGGTCACTAACCGACTGGACATGACGTTTTGTTTTGATTGCGGTGAGATCCCAGCTCATAGAGTGTCCTTTGCTTGTGAATCTACTTGCGTGAGGATTGTCCGCAACACTATGTCAATCGGCTGTGTGCAATCTATGGTCGTTGCGCCAATCTTCCGAAAGTTATCTTCGTATATTGGCCAATAGCGAATGATATTTTCTAGCTCGCCAGGTTCCTGACCGTAGCTACCGGCTGGACGCTGAGCAATTCGCTGCCGCAAGACTTCCTCGCTCGGATACTCAAGGAGAAAAATAGCGTCAAACAAATATGCATACTGATACAAATCATGGGCCGAGCCAAAGACGCCCGTCAGTCCATGAGACTGCCGTATAATATTCTCCAGTCTACCACTGATAATTCGCCATTCATGATGTAAATTAAGCGGCTCTACTGGCTCATCGGTCTCTACCGCTGGAATATTCGTCTCTTTGTGTACCCACCCTGCGAAGCCTTCGTCGATATCGTATGTCTGGTATCCTCGACTGCGAAATATGTTACGTAATGTTGTCTTGCCAGAGCCTGCAACGCCAGTGACGAGGTAAGCTGTCACGACAACCCCAACTCCTTCAGCTGCCCAGGTTCTACCTGCGCGGGTGAGTCCATCATGACGTCGACACCGCTGCCATTTTTGGGGAAGGCGAGGGTTTCGCGGACGTTATGCTCGCCGATTAGCTCCATCAGGATGCGGTCAATGCCAAAGGCGCAGCCCGCGTGTGGCGGCGCGCCGTAGGTAAAGGCCCGCAGCATGGCGCCAAACTTCTCTTCCACATACTGCCGGCTATAGCCCAGCAGCCCGAATACTTCATACAGTACGGCTGGATTATGGTTACGCACACCGCCGCTGCAGATTTCGTAGCCGTTCATCACCATATCGAACTGGTCGGCCAGAATAGCTAACTTCTCATCGTCCGTCTGGGCGGCTTGCAGCGTGCTGAGCCCGCCCTTTGGCATACTAAAGGGATTATGGCCAAAGTCGAGCTTACGCGCATGCTCATCCCACTCGTAGAATGGGAAATCGATAATCCAGGCCAGCGCCACCACCTGCGGATCCTTCAGCCCAAAGTGCTCGGCAAACTCACTGCGCAGCCGCCCGAGCACTGCATTGACCACTGGGCGCGTATCGGCCCCAAAGAAAACTGCATCGCCGTCCTTAGCCCCCGTTTTGGCTTCGATAGCGGCCAGCTCTTCCTCACGCAGGAACTTGGCAATTGGGCTCTTGGCTGCGCCATCTTGGTAGGTAATGTAAGCAAGACCACCCGCACCCTCGGCTTTGGCGATGTGGGTAAAGCCATCGATCTGCTTGCGGCTCAGGGACGCGCCATTCTTGACGCAGATTGCCTTAATACACGCTGCATTCTGGAAGACGCCAAAGTTCGTCCCGGCAAACACGTCCGTTAGCTCAATCAGCTCCATACCAAAGCGCAAATCTGGCTTGTCGCTACCATAGGTTTCCATGGCGATTTGGTACGGGATGCGCGGGATAGGCTGGCCATCACCGGCTGGGAGGTTGCTGAGGTCCAGCAGTGTTTTGCCAGCAAAGTCCGTCACAAGCTGCTGCATCAGTGGCTCCATCATCTGGCGGACTTGCTCACCATCCTCCACAAAGCTCATCTCGAGATCCAGCTGGTAAAACTCACCATACAGGCGATCGGCGCGCGGGTCTTCGTCGCGGAAGCACGCAGCCAGCTGGTAGTAGCGCGGCACACCACCAACCATCAGCAGCTGCTTAAACTGCTGCGGTGCTTGTGGCAGGGCGTAGAATTTACCCTCTTGCAAGCGGCTGGGGATCAGGAAGTCACGCGCACCCTCGGGGCTGGAATTCGCCAAAATCGGCGTTTGGATTTCGATGAAATCATGCTCGTCCATATACTGGCGCATGCGGCGGTACATATCGGCGCGGCGGCGCAGCATCGTTTGCAGCTTGGGGCGGCGCAGGTCTAGGTAGCGGTAGGCAAAGCGCAGATCTTCATTCGCTTGGTTAGTCTCGCTAAAGGGCTGGATAGGCAGCGTCTCGGCTTTGTTCAGCACCTCTAGCTCACTAACGGCTAGCTCGATGCTGCCGCTGGCAATATTGGGGTTGGCCAGGCCCTCACCACGCTGGCGGACCTCGCCACGGGCTCGCAGGACATACTCGTCGCGGGCATGCTCCGCCAGGGCAAAGGCCGCAGTTTGCTCAGGGCTGACGACCAGTTGCACCAGGCCAGTATGGTCGCGCAGGTCGATGAAAATCAGGCCACCATGGTCGCGCCGTGCGTGTACCCAGCCGGCCACAGTGATGGTTTGGCCGGTGTAATCCGGCGTTTGGTTGGCAAGTATTCGTTGTGTCATATCTGTTAGATTATACCACAATTTCAGGCATCATTCTGCTCGCCCATGGGGAGGGCGCGCGGCTGCGTGGGTTCGGGCAATCCCACTGGCTGACTATACACCTCGTCATCATCCGCTGTGGGAGCATGGCCAAGCAAGGCTTCGATACAATCGTCCAACGTCACCATCCCCACCGTCTCACGATACGTATTGACGACAATGAAGACCTGTTGGCGCGTCTTAATAAACGCACCCAAGGCTTGCTCGAGCGACTGTGCCCCGTCGATGTAGTACACGTTTGGGTCCATCACCGTTTGCACCTGAGCCGACACAGCCTCCTTAAGCGACATAAAGTCGCGGGTATGCAGTACACCAATAATATGATCAATATCGCCATCCACCACTGGGAAACGACTATGCCCGGTGCGGTGCAATTCATCAAGCAACAGCGGCCCTACCATGGCATCTTGCTCAACTGTCTTGATAGCATTGCGCGGCACCATGACTGTCTCGACCGTCTTACGCGCAAAGGTCAAGCTCCCCAGTGCTTGCTCGCGCTCGACTGGTGGCAAGACTGATGGCCGAGCATGACGCACCAGATGTTCAAGCTCAGCCCGCGACCCCAGGCGAAGGTTCGTCTCTACTGGCGGCACAAACGAACGGACAATGCGCACCACTCGCGGGAACCGCCCGGCAAAGCTAACGAAGCTCGGCTCAACTGCATTATAGAGGCGCTGGGCAATCGCGTGCACCCAACTAATCCGCCCCACACCACCATAGAGCAGCGCCACCGCAAGCGCAACCAGCACACCACCACCAAAGTCAAACGCCCCAATGCTTGCCATCACCATCAGCACCAGCAATAGCGCCACCACGCAGCGCTGAAGCGAGACGAGGTCGTCGTAGACAGCAATGCGCCGCAACTGGTGGATCGCTGTGCGATTATTCTGCTGGCGACGACGCTCGAGCTCGTATTGGCTCACCGGCGGTATATCGGGCCATGCACTGCCAGCCAGGATGAGGGCAACCACAAAGATACCAAAGATGATGATCATGAGCATTTCCATGCCATCATTGTAGCGCACTCCCCTGATCGGCTCAATGCTTTAGCGTGCGCAACACCTCTGTCAGCTTGATTCGGCCACTCGAGCACGATATAATATGCAAGAATAAGGAGGAATGTTTCGTTTATGACAAAAAAATCATGGCTGATCTTTGCAGTGCTCTGCCTCGCAATCTTAGGTGGGCTCGTGTGGCTGTCGCGCCAAGGTGAGTCGATCAATCTATCGGGCGTCGACCCATTGCAGGTACAAAGCGCCAGTAGCCAAAATGGTGACATCGCCGACCATACCCACGGGAGCAAATCACCCAAGGTAACAATCATCGAATATGGAGACTTCCAGTGCCCTGGCTGTTCGCAGGCCTCGCCTGCACTCAAGGCAGTCACTGAGAAATACAAGGATCACGTGCAGCTCATCTTCCGCAACAACCCTCTCTCGTCCATCCACCCCAACGCACTCGCAGCAGCAGCAGCAGCCGAATCAGCTGGCTTCCAAGGCAAATATTGGGAAATGCACGATAAGCTCTACACCGAACAAAATTCGTGGCAGTCACTCGATGGCACAGAACGCACCAACTACTTCGCCACCACTGCACAGGGGCTTGGCCTTGATGTCAACCGCTTCAAGACCGACCTCGCTGAGGCCGACCGCTCAGGTGCCCGGATTAAGAAAAAGATCGCCTTCGATAAATCCCTGGCTGGCGCTCAAAATGCTGCCAGCGCCACACCAGCTATTCTTGTCAATGGCAAGAATGTAACCAATCAATACGTCAAGGACGGCAAGCTCACCACCTCAGGCAGTTCAGATGCGCGCCAAGTGTGGGCCAACGCCGATGCCTTTGGCAAGCTCGTCATCGAGCCAGCCCTCAAAGAAAAGGGTGTCTCCTTGCCACAATAATCCTTACTCCAGTAAGCCAAAAACCACCTCGTATCAGAGGTGGTTTTGTTTGTGTTAGTTATTCTTGGTTGTATCTTGCATAGTTTGCTGGGCAGTGCCTTGCTGGGTTTGGGTAGTGGTATTTGCTCCGTTTGATGGTGCACCTGGCTGAGCACCACTGCCCGCCGACTGCCCTGCTTGGCCTGGTGGCGACATGTTTCCCTGGCTGGTTTGACTACCCATCATACCATGGCCACCAGGGCCACGTTGGCTCGATGTGCTGCGGCTATTGACCTGCATACCACCAAGAAATCCGAGCGCTGCCGCCACGATCACACCACCGATCACCGCCGCGATCAAACCAGAGTGAGCCGTGCCCTTGGCCTGCACTTGCGTGGATGATGAGGATGTCGGCGATGTACTACGCTTCTCCGCCGCAAAGCCATCTTCTATGTCCATACACCTTTTCTTAGTATAGTTAGAGTATAGAGAGCGGGTGTTAAAAGAAGCTTAAAAGAATAATCTCGCAGTTCCATTCATCGCCGCACGCTTTTTCAGTACACGATTTTACACAAACTCCCCTGCAAGTATGCGATCTACCGCGTACTTTGCTTGCCCACAAGGCGCAAGCTCACCGTAAAGGTCGTGCCACTACCAGGCGTACTGTCGACAGTAATTTTGCCGCCATGTTCGGTGATGATCTGCTGGGCAATCGCAAGCCCTAGGCCATAGCCCTGGCCTAAGCCACCAGTGCGAGCTTGGTCGGCTCGGTAGAAGCGCAGGAATATCCGACGCTGCGTGGCGGCGTCCATCCCGATGCCTCGGTCAATGATCTGCACCCTAGCCCAGCGATTGGTACTCGTGGCGGTGATGGTGATGGTGGTATGCTCCGGGCTGTACTTGATGGCATTGTCGAGCAAAATGGTAAGGAGCTGAACAAGACGCTGCTGATGAGCCCGCACCATCAAAGGTGGCGTGGTGTCGTTAATGGCAATCGACTTCGCTTGGGCAGGTGCCACCACCAAGTTCATCGCTTCGCTCACCACAGTTTGTAAAGCAACTGGCTGCAGCTGCACCGCCGAGTGGTCGTGCCGAAGCAAGCCAAGCATTGTATTGGCCAGCGTTTGTAACCGCGTCGCATCGGTCACATTCGCTTCTATGACGACGCGAGCCTCAGCGAGGGTGAGCTTGGGGTTGCGCAGCGCTACTTCGTTCGCAGTACGCAGCGCGGTCAGCGGCGTGCGCAGCTCATGACTGGCATCACTAACGAACTGCGTCTGAGCGTGCATATTGGCGCGGATCGGCCGCAGGGTGTGCTCCGCGAGGAGATAGCTCACCACACTGCCAATCGCTAGCGCCGCGAGATTCACGAGCACCAGCTGAGCGATCAGCTCTTGCCGTGCCTCAGCCGCTCGCCGCTCAAGGAAGCGATTGACGGTATGATCGGTAAAATGAAATTCTTGCTCCCTGCCGGCCTCACTCGGTGGGCGCTGCCGCTCCAATTGCGCAGCCGACGTCTGATAAAATACCAGGCTAAACCCGAGGCTCATTACCATAATAATCGCAAGATAGGTGCCAGCTAGCCGGAGTGTTGTGGTGCGAAAGCTCATTGGTACTGCCTCATGCTGGGTCGTCCTTGATGATGTAGCCAAAGCCCCGCACTGTCTCGATAATCGGGCGGCTATCTGGGAATGGCTTCTCGAGTTTGCCCCGGAGATAGTTGATAAAAACCTCGACATTATTTGGCAAGATATCAGCATCGAAGTCCCAAACGTGAGTCATGATGTTATTCTTGCTTAAGATTTGATTCTTGTTGCGCAGGAGGTGCTCGAAGATGGCAAATTCTTTAGCCGAGAGCGCAATAGGCTGGCCAGCTCGCGTCACGTTCTGCTTGACGGTGTCAAGCTCGATATCAGCCACGCGCAGCACAGTTCCGAGCGCCTCTTGAGGACGTCGCAACAGAGCACGCACACGTACTGCTAATACATCAAAGGAGAAAGGCTTGGGCAAATAGTCGTCTGCGCCATGGTCGAGCCCCGCCACAATATCCTGCGTCTGGTCCTTAGCTGTGAGCATCAGCACTGGTGTGTGGTTGCCCCTGCTGCGAAGCTTCTGCACTACTTCGAAGCCATTCATCACTGGCATCATTACATCAAGAATAATCGCGTCATACTCATCGGCCCATGCAGCATTGTAACCATCCTCACCATCAAAGGCGACATCGACGGCGTAGCCTTCTTGCTCTAACCCCTGTTTTATCGACTCGGCAATACGCCGCTCATCATCAACGACTAGTAGTTTCATATCCTTATTATACCGTGTTATTCGTCATTATAAATCTTTATTGCACCGCCCTAAACTTCTCTTTTCAGATATCCGATGGCGTGCTAAAATGAATATTTTCCAAGAATGTTCAAGTTTATCATTACATATTGCGCAAACCGTGTCAGTCACATTATCTCACCTTCTTAGTGTCATAGTGGCGATGCTCATCCTTCGTATTGCGAGCTAGTACCCCAGTGCTGCCTCGGGCCATAGGCGGCGCATCATCTGTTGGCCGCGGCGGCTGACGGTGATCCACCAATCACCAGTCGTCATCTTGACTGTAATAAGCCCTTTGTTCTTAAGGTGAGTGAGTTGCGCCATAAGCTTTGGGCGGCTCATGCGCAAGCTCTGCTCTAGGCCAATCACATCGTCTTCGCCATGCTCGTTGATCTGCTGCAAAACAAGCGCTTCATCTGTGGTGAGAGTTGGTTGCTGTGCCATTGTCGTATACTCCTTGTTTATGATTGTATCTGTAGTATGCACGACGTGGCTTAGGGCAGTCTTAAAAATTCGATTTTTTACTTCATTACGCCATTCCTCAAGGGTTTGTATAGACAAAAAGGCAAATATATCAGGGTATATTATGACTTACGCATTAGTATTTTCTACCTCTGTTCATTCCTCTTATGCTATACTAATCATATGAGTCCGCTTGCGATGATTGCCTACCAGACCAAAGACTATCCACGCCTGCCTGATGGAAGGATCGACTACACTGGCCAGCCCATCTGCTTTGTCTTCAATTGTGTGGTATGCTACGGTGATGAGATTTTACTGGCGCGGCGTAGCCAGCAAGAAGTTGAGCAGCCGCGTATGCTCAATGGCGTCTCCGGCTTCATCGACCGAACCGATACAAGCATTACGGTACTGGCCGGGCAAGAATTGGCCGAGGAACTAGGCATTGACCCGCGAGATACGACTATCGTGGCGGCGCAGCAGCCCCTGATGCAGATCGATGCAGCGCATAGCCGCCAGTGGTATGTGTATCCGGTGCTCGTTGAATGTGCGCAGCGCATAACGCCTCGGCTCAATGCCGAAAATAGCGCAGCAGCGTGGTATCCACTCACCGAGATCGATGCTCTGCCGCTGTTACCGTTTTATCATGAGACGCTTCGCGCTGGCCTGGCAATGCGCCACAAGTAGGCTTTGCGTTAGTTGAGATAACAGAAATAATAGAGAGCCAGACCCAAAGGCTGGCTCCTCGTGGATGGTGTAGCCAGCGTACTCTGCCTTGACGAGCAGCTCGGTATCAAAGAACCAGCCAGTATCCTTGATGCGAGGCAGAATCTTGCGTGCCGCATCGCGCCGAATCGCCTTGAAACCGCACTGGGCATCGACAAATTTTGTCTTCATCGTCCGGCGAATAATCCAGTTGTAGCAACGCGAGATAGTGTCACGCTTGAAGCCGCGGGTTGTGCGCGACTGCTTCATTAGGCGCGAGCCCGTCGCCACAGCTGCCTCACCCATAATCAGCGGGGTGATCATTGGGACGAAGCTGTCTAAGTTGGTAGAGAGGTCAATATCCATATAGGCCAGAATATCGGCCGAGCTCTGTAGCCACGCTTGCTTGAGAGCTCGGCCACGGCCTTTCTCGGCAAGCTGAGTGAGCTGTACCTCGGGATAACGCACTGCCAATTGGTGCGCCGCCTCTGCCGTGCCGTCTGTACTACCATTGTCGGCAATGATAATGCGCCAGCGATGAGACATATGTTGTGATAAATACGCGTGCAACGTGCTCACCGAGCGCGCAATAACATGCGCCTCATTAAGCACCGGCAACACAATATCGATACTAAGCGTCCGCGGATTAAGCGCACGCAGCACCGGCGCAGCGGGCGTCTCTACCACTGCGGCTGATTGGGTCATGGTTGCTGTTTTCATGTGTGGTATTGTGCAGGAGAGAGATGAAAGCTAGCTTAAAGAGACTCCTGCAGAAGTGACGTGCGCGTATCAGCCCATTTATTATTTCTCGCTGTCTTATTCTTCCTCTAGGAAATTATAAAAGCTAGTATGCTACCTAACTAATATTGAGAAAGTAGCCCAAACCATCTAGCCTACCAATATAAAGAGAATAAAGCTAATACAACAGATGAGATGGAGCCAAGACAGAGGTTATACGCTATTCACTCGTGTGCTCTACAAGCATTTGCGCGATTATCTCCGGTGTCCATACCGTACCATCAGCAAAAACCACTTTTTCGATCTGCTGGCTTGTGCTCTCATGCAGTCCGTCGTATGAGTACGAGCCAAAATATCCTTGGATAATGATTTTATCACCTGTACCCGTGATAGCAAGCTCGAGACTTTCATATGATGAAAGGTTGATGCGTCGAACAGTCACATCACGCGGATTAATGCCTTCGCTAAACTGCAGTGTGTCAACGCCGTCATCATCACTTATCGTGTCAACACCATCCCCTCGCTTGAAGGTATAGATATCGTTGCCACCTGCACCATACAACACATCATTACCCTGCCCACCAGTCAGCATATCATCTTTCCCACCACCAATGAGGCTGTCATCACCGTCGTCCCCATAGAGCACATTTGCGTCTTGCCTCGCGCCACGCACCGTGTCGTTACCAGCTCCACTATGTACCGTGATACCATCATCATCAAAGGCGTCAATAGAATCATCGTCAGCTGTGCCTTGTAAGTGATGCGTCATAGTGCGAATTGCTTGCTCATTCCACACAGTGCCATCTGCAAAGACAAAGCGCTCGACACGATGACCCGGTACGGGACGGTTCCGTCCTGTCCAGTCACTCGAACCATAATAGTCTTTGATGCGAATACTACCAGAGCCCTTTATGTCTAAGACAAGATCATAGTCATTGCCTGGCGCGCCATACGGGCGGCTCTCATAGCGTGCCGTTACATCGCTTGGCACGATACCCGCACCAAACCGTACAGTGTCAATGCCACCAAAGTCGCTAATCGTGTCATCACCATCACCACGGTTATAGATATATGTATCGTCCCCAAATTGAGAATTGATCCGGTCATCACCTGCACCACCAACAATCAACCCGGAACCATTTATTCCATCATCACCTGCGCCACCATAGAGCTTATTAGAATCACCTTCTGAACCATTAAGGTTGTCATCGCCAGCACCGCCAAAAATTGTATCACTACCACCATCACCATATAGAGAATCGTCACCATCGCCGCCAAAAATCATATCATTACCACCTTTGCCCATGATGGTGTCATTCCCTGCATCACCCATCAATGTATCATCAGAATTCGTTCCTGTTACGTAATCATTCCCTTCTCGGCCCTCTACATAGACCGCACGCTTCGTCACGCCATAGTCTGGGACGTGATCATAACCATCAATAGAATCGTCTGCTGCTGTACCAACGACATGTGCACTTGCACCAAAGACTATCTGCAGCCAACGCGCCATCGCATCAGGCATCTCTACTATAGCAGCAAGTGTATCGCGCGTTATTCTAGCTGCACCACTCAGTGCACTCAGCACGGCAATGTCGAGACGGAGCGAAGTTGTCCATTGCGTAGCCCCAGCAAGTTGTGCCATTAGCACACGAGCAAAGGCATCAGCTTGCTCACCCATAATCCGGCTTGTTTCATATACACTAGAGGTAAGGATATTCACCTGATCGCGAATCACCTGTGCTACATCGACTATGATCTTCTTACCACTTTCAGCGACAGAGAGCGTTATTCGCACAAGCTCTTCAGCTGCAGCACTTGGAATCTCAACAACGATGAAATGAACACCATTGGCAATACCGGTATATACTTCCAGTGTTGTACGAAGTGCGCCAGCCAATGTATTCGTGATGGAGTCTCCCTGCGGTACAGTGGCTGCTAGCGTACCATCATCAGTTAATAAACTACTTGGGCGATGCGCATCAAAAGCTAGCTCTTGGCTAGTGCGATTCACTGCATACCCGAGCGATGCTATGCTTGCAGCTGCCATCCACCCCATAGCTGAGGCATGCTCGCCATTGCGTGCCGCCACAGCAATGGCACCCTGCGCATACTGCAGTATTGTCACATAGTCACGGTCCTTCTTACGCAGCTCATCACTGTTCATATCCTTAATGTACACTGTGCGGCCCAGCTGCACACCATACATACCAATGATATCGTGCTCATTGGTGTAGTCCGTTACTGAGGTATCATAGTCCCGCGGGTTGACATTCTTCAGCACTTGGCCAATCCCTACCGCGTCGAAGGTGACCGTCTTATATGCACCACCAGTTTTATACGCCATATACTGTGCCAGTCCACCACCGAGTGAATGACCGGTGAAGCTCTTGGTGCCCACATGAGCACCGCCACCAACTTTCTTGATCGTCTCGGTATAGAAGGTGTAGGCATCGTGGAATTGGTTCAGCCCATCCTGTACAAAAACATTCCCACTCGATGCAATCGCAATATCCGACTCAATATCTTTCATCGCTTCCCAGATATTTTTATCAATATCCGTTCCGCGATAGGCAAAGACAATGTCTTTGGTGGCTGGATCTTGCACAGCAATAGCCGACATACCAGATGAAGTGGTTGTGGCGTTAATGAGGTGCCAGGATGCGAGGGAGGAGAGGGGCTTAAGTTCAAGAGCTGAAAAGTTTATCTCTTTACTACTAACCTTATTCTGTATAGTCGAAATTGTTTCATCTTCATATTGCCTTATCCCCTCAAAATATACAAGCGAGCTTAAGGCTAGATATTGCTCAGCCTTTAATGGCTGATTTGTATTAATAGCGTTCATCTGACACCCCTTCCTTTCTAAAGCATTCATTGGCTTGTTTTTCATCTAATAGACGCGTACCTTCTACCTGTATATTGCACACTATGTCTGCGTCCATCTTCGTATCATGTATGCTGTAATGTATAATACGGTAGCCAACTTTTTGCTGATTGATATATCTAATAAGGCTTATGAGATAGTACCGATCCCGGTTATCGACAGCCAATTGATTTGTATTACGATTAACACTTATTATGTAGTGAATATCTTTTCCATAAGACGCTATCGCTTCTTCGTATGTTTTAGGTGTACCGCTCAGCGACTGTGCTGTATTGTCTGCAAGACTGACAGTGATGTCGGTCTGCGCCCATGAGTTATTTATGATATGATCCTTTATTAACTTATCATTCTGAGAGCGGGACCATATTACACCTGGATAGTTATCTTGATTGCCATTCGATGAGGTGTTTACAGAAAATCGTATATGAGGATCCCGTATAGGGTAAGCATTGGCAGCTAGTACTCCCTCTACGCCGAGGCCACTGCTCTTCCGCTCTGGTTTCTCAACGATGAATTCCTCATTATATTTGTTTTGTAAATAAGTTTTCATTGTTGCTTGAGCTTGATTCGCCTCAATATCGGCCTTGAGATAGAATCCACCAATAAGGAGAATCATAACAGCCGTTGGAATAATGATGACATAGAGAATACCACGGAGAAGAATGGTACGGAAGCTTAGTTTGGTGTTATTATTTAGTTCCTTCTTGGACATATTCTCTTCTCCCAACAACCCCTATTTTTTGGCTACGTGACTATTATAGCACAAATGCAGAACTATTGAGTTATTCTTCTTATTCTGCAAGTTGTAGCGTTGATGAGTTGTCAAGGTGTGAGAGAGGAGGGGGTTGCATTCGAGAGAAATAGATCCATCGTTATGGCGATAATTGTCAATTTTTCCCTGTTTTATCAGCGCCTCAATAGATAGCTCCCCGCTACTAGAGGCAAAACTACTTAGGGATTTACTGTAAGATAATATGCTTAATGCCAAGTACTGTTCTATTTTCATAGCTTTTCTCCCTTCATTTCTATATATTTCCTTACATCCTGCGGTGAGTGTATACCACGTATACTTGTTTCTTCGACTAATGCAACATATACCGTGGGGTTCTCATAATTAATAGATAGCGACACACCGAACTCTCGCAGCTTGACGATTATCTGGTATATCTGTGCGGCTATATCATTATGGACAACCCTACTCTTTATACGCACAGCGACATGTATATCTTTACCAAATCGCTGAAAGGAATCACGATACAATGGTATTTCTTTTCCTATCCTTTGGTTCACTGCAGGTATACTGTAAACTTCTATCGATGCGAGCGATGTGTCGGCACCAAATACGTTTTTTATCATAGGATCAATATCCTTTTTGAGGTGTTTTGCCCATATCATATCGGGGTATCCATCCCAATAGTTATTACTGTATGGGCTGTCCCCCGGAAAACCCTTCACTATAAATCGAATCGTGTGGTCACTTTTAGCATACGCCTCAGCCTTAGCAACACCATCTACTCCAAGGCCAGCTCCCTCGATTCGATAATTCTCTACTATAAATTCTTGACCATACTTACGTTTGAGGTATGACTGCATATGTGATTGAGCAATATGATCATCAATGGTAGATTTTGTGTAAAATATACCAAATATTACCAACATGATACCTGTCGGAATGATAATCACGTAGAGAATACTACGGAAGAGGATGGTGCGGAAGCTTAGTTTGCTGTTATCGTTTGGTTTTTTATTGGACATATTTTCTGCTCTCAAGATCCCTATTTTAGCTACGCGACTATTAGTAGTGTAATTATGGAACTTTCTAGTTATTCTTTTGAAGGTTGTATTTTATAGGCAAGTGCACTTAGTGCAAGATACTGCTCTATTGTTATGCTCATATTTATAGACTCTCCTTTTCTTGAAACATTGTGACTAATGTTTCTTGTGGTGTGGATTTTAATGCCATGATTGTTATATCCAAATCAAACTTCTTACCTCCAGATGTTTGCGCTTGGTAGCGAATAGTAGTATCAACGGTATCTGGCAGATCCTTTGCAAGCTCTTTAAGATTATCGACGATGCGCATTTTTTCCTGATATTCTCGTGTTTGGTGTGTTTTTTGAATGGTGATATTATATGGAATTTGCTGCTTATATTGTGCTGCCGCTTGTGCAAAACGTGGTATCACACCATCAACTTGTATATCTTTCGTTTGTAGCGTCATAGATGATTGGATGGTTACACTATACACTACATCTTTACTAAAGATACGCTGAATAATAGGTTTAAGTCGATCAGTCTCTTCTTTTGACCATACAGCACCAGCATAGCCATCATGCTTCCCTGAGGATGACAGCATAACAATGAAGCGGATGTCTGTATGATTCTTCGGGTAGGCTATTGCTTCAAACCATCCTTCTACACCAAGCCCGCTTCCATTCTTTTCTGGTCGTTCGACGATAAATTCTTCACCATATTTACTATGTAGATATGTTTTCATTGCTGCTTGAGCTTGGCCAGCTTCAGCACACAATTTGAGATAGAATCCGCCAACAAGGAGAAGCATGATGGCTGTTGGTACAACAATTACATAGAGAATGCCACGGAAAAGAATGGTGCGGAAGTTTAGCTTATTATTCTCGTCTGGCTCTTTCTTGCGCATGTTTTCTACCCTTCCCCTACTTTCTACTCTGTGACTATTCTTACATTAATATAGAACTTTCAGGTTGTTCCTCTTCTGAAAGTTGTTTAATTGATAAAGCGCCATGAGGAGAGGGGGTTTAAGTTCAAGCAAGTCAGTTCTTGCGGTTAAGTGAGAGACAATCTCTTCAAGGGTTTGTTTTGACGCATCATCTAACAAACTATTTGGTATTACTTGATAAGCAAGCGATGACAATGCAAGATACTGCTCAACTTTCAAATTCATTTTTTCTCCTTAACTATTTCTTTATCATATATATGAATATCTTGGTTTTTGTGAAGTATTTTTGCTATTTCATCTTCTAAGAGCACTATGACGTGTTTAGTACCATTTTCGTACCATCGGTATATCAGTTTAGTCTCAGCCGGAACATCCTTAATAATCTGTAACAATTGCTTGACTCGCTCATAGTGCATCAACGAAGAAGCATCGTTTTGCGCAGTTACTTCTAGCTTATAGAGTATACTTTGGCTATGCTTATGTGCTACCTCTTGGAATAATGGCAAAGCCTTAGTGTCTGTAACAGCATTGCCAATTTCGCCCGTTGCTATATCCACAGTAGACGCGTACGATCCAGCCATTATTTTATCGACCATCGGTTTTATTCTTGCCATTTCTTGCATACCCCATAGTGCATCTACATAATCATCCCATGAGTCTGAAAGTGACATCATCACCTTAAAGGGAAGTTTTTTGTTCGCCACAGGATAAGCTACCGCCTCAAACCACCCCCGCACCGCGAACCCACTTCCGTTTCGTATTGGTTTCTCGACAACAAATTCTTCTTTATACTTGTTACGTAAATACGTCTTCATTGTCGCTTGAGCTTGGCCAGCCTCGATATCTAACTTAAGATAAAATCCACCAACGAGGAGAAGCATAACAGTCGTTGGAATAATGATGACATAGAGGATGCCACGGAAGATGATAGTGGGAAAGCTTAGTGTGCCGTTGTCACTTAGTTTCTTCTTGCGCATATTTTCTACCCTCATCCCCTACTTTCTGCTCTGTGACTATTCTAGCACGAATATAGAACTTCTGATTTTCCCTTTTATATGCTATACCTGTCTAGATACCACATCGATAAACAGTCTCCATCCTACTCCTCATTCCTTATCAATCACCTCAATCATCAGTTTGCTTTTTTCAATACCTGGTTTACTGTCCCGGACTTATGTCTCTTCATGTTACCATCTCCTCTCTAGCGCTATCCAACCTGCTGCTACGGATGCTGCCACAGATAGCTCATTGTTCATGAGCATAGCTCGTAGCTCGTCAGTTGTTAGCTGTATTACTTCAATATCCTCATTATCGTCAAGATGTTGCCTATGCTTTATAGTGACATTATCAGCAAAGACGATCGCTATCTTGACACGGCTATTCGTAGGGTCCTCAAAAAATGTAGGTCCCTCTACAAAAAGACTGGAGGTGCCTCCAGTCTCTTCATATAATTCCCTTTTTGCAGCAATTAAAGCAGATTCACCCGCGTCGATCTTACCCGCAGGAAATTCTATAACACTTTGCTGCGCTCCGTGTTTATACTGACGCACCAATAAAAATTTGCCTTCATGAGTGCGTGGAACGATCAAAACGGCGTTCATACCCTCTCGCACGTAATAATCATCGAGGACTTTGCCTGACGGAAGTCTGACAGTCTCAACATTGAGCTTATACCACGGTGAGTCGACCAACTTCTTTTGACTTATAACGTTCCATTCTTGATTCATAGTATTATTGTAGTGTATCTTCAGATCTAGCACTACCATCAACTGTAGCATAAGTAGTATAAGCGGTGTCATACATCTATGTATAAACAAGACATTTGCACACTCACAGCTCCCTTTCACGTTATGATACACCGTACATCATAGGGCTCCAGCGGCACATAACAAGTGATCTCAAGGCACCTTTCAGTTTTTTATCTTTTCTCGTATGTAGTAAAATACTATACATGAATACTCAAGCGCACCACGTTATTACCGACGAACACTTGATCGATGAAGCGCTATCTCGCTCAGTTGCCGAAATTCTTCCGAGCAAAGATAGTCTCAAAAAGGAGCTACAAAGTGGCCGCCGCCTCACATTCTATCTTGGTATTGACCCAACTGCGAACTATGTTCATCTTGGGCACTCAACAAATTATCTGATACTCGAACGGTTCCACGCTCTTGGTCACCGGATTATTGTGCTAATTGGCGACTTTACCGCGATGATCGGTGATCCGAGCGATAAAACTTCGATGCGTGTGCAGCTAACACGCGAACAAGTGCTGGAGAACCTGCAGACATTTAAGGCACAAATTGGCAAGATTCTAGACTTTAGCGATATCGACAACCCGATAGAATTCCAGTTCAATTCGGAGTGGCTCTCCAAGCTAACATTTGAAGATTCTGTGGAGCTTGCCTCCAACTTTACCGTGCAGCAGATGCTAGAGCGCGATGCATTCAAAAAGCGAGTCGCTGCCGAGAAGCCACTCTTCGTCCATGAGTTCTTCTATCCGCTGATGCAGGGCTACGATTCTGTGGCAATGGATGTTGATGTAGAGATTGGTGGCACCGACCAAACATTCAATATGCTGGCTGGCCGTACATTGCTCAAGCGCTACAAGCAAAAAGAAAAGTTTGTCATGACAACCACACTGCTCGAAAACCCAGAAACTGGCGAAAAATTAATGAGCAAAAGCCTTGGCACCGGTGTGGGTCTCGATCTGAATGCCAAAGATATGTTCTTTAAAATCATGCAGCTGGCGGATGCGGGTATTTACCAGTGTTTTGTGGATTGTACGCGCCTGCCTATGAGTGAGATTGCTGTAATTAAAAATCGGCTCAACGACGGAGAAAACCCACGCGATATCAAAAAGGACCTTGCTCGAGAGATAGTGTCAATGTACCACGGAGCGAGCGCCGCCGTTGATGCTGAGCAGCAATGGGTCTCTGAGGTGAGTCAGAAGAATCTTGCCAAGGATATTGATATCATTCAGGTAGATGCCCATGAGTCAATTATCGATATCATTGTTCGACTGGGCATCACAAAAAGTCGCGGCGAGGCCAGACGGCTCATCAAGCAACATGCCGTGAAGATCAATGACTCCAAAATTTCCAGCGAAGATACACCACTTGCTAACGGTGACATTTTGCGTGTTGGTAAGAAACACACCCTCAAGGTAGCCTTGCACCCAAATCAATAGCATGATGCGGAAAACTGGTATTATATGTCTACTACGGCAAGATGAATAATGTATAAGAGTGGTCTTGCCTTCATACAGTCATCTTTCAACCTTACTATCATCGATAGGTGATAAGATATTACTAGTATGTACACCCGCACCATCACCATACCATCCTATAGCCAAACCCAGACGCTGCGCTTGGTAGCGCCAAGCCCGGCTTATGCGCCGATTACCGTGCAGTGGATTCGTCGACCAGAGGTGACGCAATATTTGGGTGCGGATTTTTCGCACATGACTGAGGAAGACGAAGTGGCGCATCTCCAGAATATGCTTGACGATGACGATCGGTATAGCTGGATGATTGAGCGTGATGGCGAAATCGTTGGCAATATTGAAATCAACGATATAAGAAAACTAAGCCGCAAATACGGCGTCACAGCGGGGGCATTTTGTACACTGATTGGCGATCCGAAAAACTGGGGTCAAGGCCTTGGGAGTTCTGCCAAGCAAGCAGCTTGCAATTGGGCGTTTTCTGAAGGTGGTTTTGCAATAATTGAGGCAAAAGCATACGCGCAAAATATCCGCAGCTGGAGTGCGCTCGAGAGGCTTGGCTATCGGTACACGGGAATCGAGCAAGGTGAAGTTGCGGGCGAGGCAGTGAAATGGAGGGTGTACACACTGGTAAGGGCTGATTGGGAGGAGCTGAGTTGGGCGAAATAACAACTATCTTATTTCTCTTACTGAAGATTTGTGACATTTCATGTCTTTTGTAACGTTCTTCAGTCTTTCTCGTATGCTTTATAAATCATCTCATACGACTTACTTATGGAGATCTGTATATCACTATCTCTTGTCTAGCTATACCTCTCTACGAGACCAATGAGAGTAAACCAAAAGTATTGCTCTTGCTGTAGAATCATGCAAGGAAGCGGCATAAGATTATCTTAGAAGCAGAGTGTCAGGAGTTACCAGCTGAATCTATACAGACTCCTCTACTCCTTTTCCTAGATAACGAGCTGCTTTCTCTTTTTCTCGCTCCTCTCTGTAGGCAACCTTCAGTTCAGTAATTGAATCTGGGGTAGTGGACATAGGTTTGATGATAATGCGAGCCCGCAAATGGCTGTACTTGCCTTTTTCCGAATTAATGCGACTCCCGAGTGCTGCATTACCCAGTTTCTTCAACATTTCTATCGGCCTTTTGAATAGATTTACACGTTCATGTTTTGGAGCTGAAGGCTCATGATTTTTTCCGACACATCAGGGGATTGTAGTTCATTTGTGAATTGTAGTCTTTCGCTCATAATGGTTATTTATTATAAAACAGTCAACCAATCTACACAATATTCATATGAGTATATTTACTTTGTTCCTTGGGAAGGTTCTCTAATTAGCCAACCGTGCTACAGCAACACCACCACCCGGCACTGTGGACATTTTTACCACAATTAGATAGTGCACTAGAACTGTCTTCCACAGATGCCACCTATTACACATGCAGCGGCTATGCTTGCGTAAGCATATCATACGCCGTGGCCGCCATATACGCCTGGAGCCGCCGCACTGCTTGCGCTGCCTCAGGAGCAGGCTGAGCGCTGCATACGGCATAATATCCCACTAGGCCAGCAAGCAGCGGCCGGTTCAGCTCGACCTGCCAGGCCTGCACATCGTAGCCGCGGCGCGCCATATCGAGCAAGAACTCGGTTGCACTCCACCGCTTGGGCACATAAGCTGCCCACTGCCAATCAATCAGCTTCACCATATCCTGGGCGGCATGGTAGGCAATCGTCTCACTCCGCACATCGCCATGGCTCAAGCGATCGCATGGCTGGTCGGCCACCTGCTGAGCCAGCGCCGCAAGATCAGCTAAGCGCTCGGTATTATCAAGCACAGCGCAAAACTGCTCGTAGCGCCGACGAATCACTGGCTTACTGGCTTGCTCGGCCCAGGAGCGGTACGTCTGCTGGAGCTCCTCGCGCCGCGTGGCATCATCACGCAGTAGCATAAGCCCCTGGCACTGCACCACTCGGTCAAACGCCGTAGCATGCAGCCCAAGCGTCTCATCCGCCGCCTTGGGCAGCTGCGTCTGCTCAAGCTGGGTAATCGCGCGCAGCACCGCCGCTATATAGCGCTGGCTCGCCGGCGTATCCGCTACATCAGGCGGCTGCCACTGCCAGCCATCCTTGGCAATATACGCCTGGCTGAGCATAATCACCCGCTCATCATCATACTGAACAAACTCCGTCACCAGAGGCGAACCGGCCTGCTGCAGCGCCCGAATAACTGCATCATCTTTGCTCAGGGCCGCTGCCAGTGCAGCGTGGTTCGAAGCTTCTGGATCAGCTTCCTTGACAAACACCGACTGCGTCCCAGCCAGTGCAACAGCTCGTCGACACCCGGTTGACGCGCCCTCAATCGGCACCACCCGCACCTGATCGCGCGCCACCTTGCAATGCTGCGCTACCATCGCAAGCGCCGATGGGCTCAAAACCTGGGGAGACGACGACTGACTCATACCTCTAGTATAGCAAAGGTGAGATAAATCGCCATACCGACCAAGACGTGGCCCATCTCTCACGCTCCGCCTCCCCGCAAGCAAAAAATGCAAAAACCCGCCATGCAAGCGGGTCTTTGACGTTGACACTAGCTACCCCTAGCCTATGGCCGATCGGTCACCACATCAGGGCGATGGTCAGCCTCCATTATCTGCGGCGATGGCCCATAGACCCGGACGTTCACATAATCCTTGGGCGAGTAAGTACACGTCGAGAAAAAGTCGTGCCGGTCGCGGCAAGCATCGTGCTGCACCATCACAATAGCTCGGTTGCCTTCTTTGGTAATTTTTGTCGTTGGCTCTTTGACACCCTTCATCTGCAGGTAATCTACCTCAACGCGTGGCTTCTCGGCATAGCCGCCATAGCTCGCCCGAGTTGTCCCATCGACACGCACTGTAGTGGCATCGGCTACGTCAACTACCTTGGTGCGCTGCACGTCGCGCATCTGGCGGTCGAGGCTCATCCCCGCATTCATGCCACCAACCGCTAGGCCAGAGATAGCAACTGCCCCAACGAGGAGCATCGCTAGCATCGCAATACCAACTGGCCGCTTCAGCCGCCAGGCAAAGATACTCCATGCACCGAGTGAGAGCAAAGCAGTCAGCGCCACGCCACCGAGCACTGCACAGCCATACGCCAGCCACAGCCAGCTCTGCGCAGCAAAGTCGCCCATGTTTGAGACCATAGTCGCGCTCATTACGCCACCGACCATCAGCGCGACAAGTGCGCCCAGCGCCATCAGCAAGACGCCACAGCCAATCACAATGCGCAGCACCTTCGCTGCGGTCTGAGCCGCTTGGCTACCGCCGGCAGGCTCGGCAGCGGCTTTTTTTAAGCTATCAAACGTCACTGGCTTGCCCGCCATGCGCAGCTTATCCGACGCAGTCACTGCTGGTGGAATAGAAAGCCACATCACGATATAGATCAGCAGCGCCGTCCCAAACGTCATAAAAGGTGAGACAATCGCCAGCAGACGAATCCACAGCGGGCTAATTCCAAAGTATGCCGCTACCCCAGCACACACCCCACCGATCAACGCATGATCTGTATCGCGCATCAGCTGCTTGGGTGCCCCATCCGCGAGAGCTGCCTCAGCTGCATCTCGCAGCGCAGCATCGTCATCTCCTGCCTCGGCTTCACTGGCAAACTCCCGAGGTTCGCCCATCTGACCGCGCAGTGCTGTGACATCCTCAGTAGTCACCACACCATCGCGCGTCACACCGCGCTCGGCCAGCAGCTCGACCATCCGCGCTTCGATCTCGCGCATTGCTTCTGGCTCGGCATGCATCCGCTGCTGAATCGACGCCAGATACTCTCCCAGCGCGTGCTTCGCCTCCACCTCAACACGAAACGGTGTCTTGGCGAGGTGGATATTGGTAATTTCCTTCATTGCATATCCTCCTTACAACTTCTCTATTGTACTACTTAGTGCCGCAATATTGTGTTTGAGCTGCTTGGTTACCTCTGCACCAAATGGTGTGGCCGTATAGTATTTGCGTGGTGGCCCTTGCTCACTTTCTTTCCATTCGTGTTGCAAGAGCCCGTCCTTTTGCAAGCGACTCAGTAATGGGTAGATCGTTCCCTCCACCACCATCAGGTCAGCCTGACGGAGCTGCTGGATGATCTCGCTGGTATAGCGTGGCTCCTTGGCACACACCACCAGCACGCAGTACGATAAGAAGCCTTTGCGCAGCTGCGTCGTCAGCGCCTCGGCATAGTCAGTTGCATTCATCAGTGCCCCCCTGGGATGTTATGGCGTGTGACACGCCCGTCTTTGATCACCACTTGGTAATCACATTGCTTAGCCAGATCCGCATCGTGCGTTACGATGATGAGCGTTGTGCCGTGCTCGCGCTGCTGGCGAAAGAGCAGCTCCTCGATCTGGGTACCCGTCTCGCTGTCCAGGTTGCCGGTTGGCTCATCAGCAAACAGGATCTTCGGCTCACCCACGATTGCCCGGGCAATCGCCAGACGCTGCTTCTGCCCACCGGACAGATCCTTGGCCTTATTGTGCTTTTTGCTGGCCAGGCCGACCGCCTCGAGCGCTTGGTTTACCTTGGCGCTGCGCTGCGCTCGCGGCACACCAGCGATCTCTAGTGGTAGCATCACGTTGCTCACCACGCTATCGTTACCCTCGACAAAGAAACTCTGGAAGATGAAGCTAATCGTCCGTGCCCGGAAGGCATCAACCTGCCGCGGCTTCATCTGCAGGATATCTCGCCCGCCGATCACTACCTGCCCTGTCTGCGGCCGGTCGAGGCCAGAGATCGCGTGCATCAAGGTGGACTTACCCGAGCCGGACTTGCCGAGGATAGCTACACTCGCGCCTCCGGGGATGGTGAGGTTGATATCATTGAGTGCCTTAAATTGGTTGTGCTTTTTGCCATAGGTTTTGGTAATATGCCGTAGTTCAATCATGTCCTTCTCCTTATTCTATTCTGTCCTTAATGCCTCGATTGGGTCAAGCTTGGTTGCTTTGCGGCTCGGTAAGTAGCTGGCAATAATGCCGAGGATGGCCAGTAGTGCCACGAGGGCAACCATCTGCCAGGCTTCCGGTAGAAGCAGCTGCATACCCTCCTCAAACTTGAGCTTCTCAACGATCCAGGGGTTGAGCAAGCTCAGTAGGCTGGCCCCGCCCGCACCAATCGCACCACCAATGACGCCGATCAACGCAGCCTCGTAGCGGAAGAGCTTACCAACATCACGGCTACGCATCCCCAGCGCCTTCATCAGGCCAATCTGCTGCGTCCGCTCCAGCACCGAGATGTACATAGTGTTAATAATCCCAAACATACTGGCCAGCAAGGCGAGGGCACCAAAGGCGAGCAGAGCATATTGCGCCCCATTGATAAGACTGAGCATACCTTCCTTTGCTTCAGTAAAGGTCTGGGCTTGGTAGGTACCACCACCGAGCTTCACGACGGCGTCTTTCACAGCAGCAGCATGATCATCGCTATCTGCTCGTATCACGACGCTTGGGTACTGGTTAGCTGCGCCGGGAGCTTTGGTCTTTTGGTTGATAAGCAGTGCATCATCAGTCGCAATCGTCACACCAGGCTGGTAGCCAATTGAGGCCATACCGGCTGTTTCGACCGCCACAATAGTCAGCTGGGTATCATGCGTCCCGCCCGGCCCCTGAGCATGGAGCGTAACCGTCTTGCCGACTGCATCCTGGGCCGAGTCAAAGCCAAAGTCTGCCAGATATTCCTTGGCAAGGATGGCTTGGCCAGGCACGAGGTCTGTACCATCATCAGTCTTCGTCAGCTCACCGGCCACAATTTTCGATGTTTTGCCTTCATTTTTGACGTTAATGGAGGCAATCAACCGCTTGTGGTTAGCTGGGCTCTCTACATAGCGCACCACTTGGGTCACATTCGCGTACGGCCGCACCGTCTTAACGTGATCCAGTTTGCTGAGCTTGGCGACATCATCATCGCTCAGCACGAGGGTGCCGCTCTCATTCACCGCCTTATTTTTCCCATATTCAGGCAACTTCTTCTCGTTACGGGCGTGCGTCACATACACCGTCGAGGCACTACCGGCACTATCAATCACCGAGGTCAAGAAAGCCCGGCCGCCATTGCCCAGCATCAACGCCAGACCAATTGTAAATGCTCCCACTGACATCGCCAGTGCTGTTAGTGCTGTGCGAGCCTTGGCTTGGCGTAGGTTCCGCCCTGCTCGCTTGATTATATCGATTCTCCTCATTCGATACTCCTTACTATATTATTGTTATTGCCTGGTACTATGCTATACAAGGTATATTGAAATGTCAAGTAGTTTGAGAAATAAAGTACTGGTTATATCATACTTACCACAGACAATGCCATCAAAAATAGACACCAGCGCTCTTTGCACCAGTGTCTATCTACTTCTTCTCTTGCGAGATCCTATGACACAATAATCGTCCCTTGCTCGCCTGCCACAGCGGCAGCGGCATGCTCTAAGTTAGCAATAATGGCGCGCCGACCAGGCTTTGCCACAAAATTGAGCGCAGCCTGCACCTTCGGTAGCATACTACCCGATGCAAACTGCCCCTGCTCGGCATAAGCCTGCATCTCCTGGCTGGTCGTCCGGCCAATCGCACGGGCCTGCGGCGTACCATAGTCGACCATCGCGTTATCGACGGCCGTGAGGATCACCAAGGCTTCGGCATCAATCGCATCAGCCACCACTGCAGCGGTAAAGTCCTTATCAATCACCGCCTCGACCCCGGCCATACCCTGCGCCTCATTTTCAACCACCGGAATCCCGCCGCCGCCAGCCGTCACAACGGTCAAGCCAGCATCAAGCAAGGCACGCACCGCGCCTTCTTCCACTACGCGCTGCGGTCGAGGTGATGGCACAACGCGGCGCCAGCCTCGCCCTGCATCTTCTTTAAAGACAAAATCACGCCCCGCCGCCGACTGCTGCGCCTCAGCCTCGGAAGCATAAAAGACCCCGATTGGCTTCGTAGGATTTGCAAACGCTGGGTCATTCGCATCCACCACCGTTTGTGTCACCATCGTCACGGCGTGGTTTGGCATACCACGGCGGGCAAACTCATTCGTCAGCGCTTGCTGCAGCCAGTAGCCAATCTCCCCCTGGCTCATTGCCCCGCACGTATCAAGCGGCATTGTTGGCACCTCAGGAGTATTAATTGCCTCCTCGTGGAGCACAATATTCCCCACCTGTGGCCCATTGCCGTGAACGATCACCAACCGATGCCCAGCTGCAATCAGCGGCACTAGCTGAGCTGCCGTCTCACTCGCCACTCGCTGCTGCGCAGCCGCACTTGCTTCACCTTGTCTTTGGAGGGCGTTACCGCCCAATGCAATCACAATTGTACTCATCCTAAAACCTCAACGACATGCAGGTCAAACTGCCGGTTATTTTTTCAAATTCACTGGTATCAATTAGTTCTACGTGGTAGCCACAGTCGCGGATCTGCTGCTCAATCTTGGGAAAGCCCTGCGGCACAATCACCGTACCATTAATCCACAAGCTATTCACCGCATAGTACTCATCGTCATCCACCACCAGCTTGTTAAATGGTGCAAAGGCTGGGTGGTGCTCATAGGCCTTGGCAACGATCAGGTTGTTATTATCCAAGTAAACCACATCATCCTTGAGGTGCAGAATCCCTGTCACCTCAACTGTCTCGGCCGTCATGCCGTAGCGCTCAAGGATAGCGGTGATCTGCTCGGCCGCCGCTTGGTTTGTGCGGTGGCTCAGGCCAATGTAGTAGTGGTCGCCCACCATCATAATATCGCCGGGGTCGACGGTGCCGGGTGCTTCGACCTGCTCGATAATATCATAATGCTGGCTGAGCGCCTGGCGCAAATCGGGCAAGCTCGCCTCACCGCGCCGACTCTCCGCCCCAGGCCGCGACAAAATCGCCACCCCATGCGGCGTACACAGAGCGTTATCCTCAATAAAGACACTATCCGGATACTCCTCATTGGGCTCCAAGACCGTCACCTCAAGACCGCACTGACGGAGCAGTGCAACGTACTGATCGTACTGCTGCATTGCCCGCTCATAGTCTGGCTTCCCCTTCTCCGGTGTTTGGCTAATGCCGTTGATCAAGCTACGGCTTGGCCGGCGGGTAATTGCGTAGCGAAACATCACACTCCTTTCTCTTATTATCAATGCGGTGCGCCTTTCTCGGCGCACCGCATGATTACTCATTAATTAAACAGCTTCGGCATCGTAATACCAAGTGTTTTATCCAGCCCACCAGTCAGCAGCTGGAATAGCGCATAGGCGAGCGCTACCAGTAGTGCTGCGACGAGCAGCCACTCAAGCGTCGTAAATGGCTTCTTGCCTTGCTGCTTGCGCATCAGGCCATAGACCACAATACCCGGCACATACAAGAACACCGTCACCAGTAAGTTTTCCACTCCCGCGGCATAGACCAGCCAGACGCTATACACACTAGCCATCACACCAACAAAGATATTGGCCGCCCGACCCTTCGTCTCTGGCTTCTCGAGAGCCGAGTACTTCAGCTGGTAAAAGGCCGTCAAGGCATAGGGCACAAGAATTGCCGATGTCGCAATCGCAATACCAATGTTATACACCGAGCCACTTGTCAGCGGTATCGTCAGGATAAAGAACTGCACCAAAGCGTTGGTCACCAGCAGCGAGTTCTTTGGCACGCCAACCTTGTTCTCTTTGGCAAAAAACGTCGGAAAAGTGCCAACCTTTGCCGCTTGGTAGGGTAGCTCAGCTGCAAACATCGTCCAGGCCAGCCAGCCACCAAGCACCGCAATGATCAAGCCACTATTGACCAGCCAGGCACCCCACGGCCCAACCACCTTCTCGAGCAAGAGCGCCATCGCTGGGTCTTTGAGGCCAGCCAGCTCCGGCTGCGTTGCCACACCAAAGGCCAGGACGGTCATCAAGACATAGAGCGCAAGCACGGCAGCAAAACCAATGAAGGTCGCCTTGACGACGTCACTGCGCTGCTTAGCCCGGCCCGAGAACACAACTGCACCCTCGATACCAATAAACACCCAGACAGTAACGATCATCATCTCCTTGACCTGATGGAGAATCGCCCCAAGGCTCAGATTGCTACCAGCCAAGCCCCAGAGATCCTTCGAGAAGATATCAAGCTTAAAGGCGGCAATAATCGCCACAAGGAAGACCATCAGTGGGACGATCTTGGCAATCGTGATAAGCAAGTTCACTGCACTCGCCGTGCGCACACCTCTGAGAATCAGGCAGTGCACGCCCCAGAGCAGGATCGACATACCAATCGCCGAAGCCCAGTTTTGGCCATCAGCAAACAGCTGCGGGAAGAAATAGCCGAGTGCTGAAAAGGCCGTTACCGCATAGGCGATGTTGCCAATCCAGGCCGAGATCCAATACCCCCAAGCCGAGTTGAACCCAACATATTTGCCAAACCCTGCCTCGGCATAGCTATAGATGCCGGCGTCAAGGTCGGGACGCTTTTCGGCAAGGTTGCGAAAACTCAGGACGAGGAACACCATCCCCACCCCAGTAACGAGCCACGCGATAATGGTCGCCAGTGGCCCAGCCGACTCTGCAGTATTACGGACAAGATTGAAGATACCAGCCCCAATCATACTGCCGATAACAAGCCCGGTGAGTGATCGCCACCCCAGCTTGCTCTCTTGTTGTGTTTGTTGTGTTGTCATATGTGAGGCCCCCTATGCCTCAGTTACTTTGTTATAACGTCAGTGCCATCACTGCCTTAATCGTGTGCATGCGGTTCTCCGCTTCGTCGAAGACCACACTGTGCTCGCTCCGGAACACCTCGTCCGTCACCTCCATACTCTCAAGGCCATAGTCTTGGTAGATCTTCAGCCCCGTCTCGGTGTTGAGATCGTGGAAGGCTGGCAAGCAGTGCAAGAACTTAACGTGTGGATTGTGTGTTTCATCAAGCATCGCGCGGTTCACCTGGTAGGGTTTGAGTAAAGCAATCCGCTCAGCAAACTGCGCCTCCTCACCCATCGACACCCACACGTCGGTATAGATCGCGTCAGCTCCCTCCAGAGCCGCGGCGCGATCATCCGTCACGGTAATCTGCGCACCAGTCTCGGCAGCAATTGCCCGGGCGAGATCAACCAGCTCGTTACTGGGGTGCAGCTCAGCTGGCGCTAAGATGCGGAAGTCAACGCCCATCTTGGCCGAGCCAATCATCAGGCTATTGGCCATATTATTGCGCCCATCACCGACAAAGACCAGCTTCGTGCCAGCCAGCGGCCCAACATGCTCCTCGAGTGTCATGAAGTCGGCCAAAATCTGCGTCGGGTGGAATTGATCGGTCAGGCCATTCCACACTGGTACGCCAGCGTGTTTGGCCAAGTCTTCCACCGTCGAGTGCTTAAAGCCGCGGAATTCAATCCCATCAAACATCCGGCCCAGTACCTTCGCGGTGTCCTCAACCGACTCCTTTTTGCCTAGCTGGATGTCATCTTTGCCGAGAAACTCCGGCGCAACGCCAAGATCATTGGCCGCTACCGTAAAGGCGCAGCGTGTACGGGTCGAATTCTTCTCAAACAAGAGGGCGACTTGCTTACCCTCGTGTAAGCGGTGCGGCACACCCTCACGCTTGAGCTTCTTGAGCTCGTGCGCCACGTCGAGCATCTGCCGGATCTCCTCTGATGAAAAGTCCTTGAGGGCTAAGAATGAGCGGTTTTTTAGATTGGTTGGTAGATTCATTTACACATCCTCTCGTATTAATGGCATACTCATGCAGCGTGGCCCGCCACGGCCCCGGCCAAGCTCCGAGCCAGTAATCTCCAGCACTTCGACACCTGCCTCACGCAGTTTTTGGTTGGTGACGTAGTTGCGGTCGTAGGTGACCACCACCCCAGGAGCAATCGCCAAGGTATTGCTCCCGTCATTCCACTGCTCACGCGCTGCAGCGATATCATCACCGCCACCGCATTCGATCAAGGTAATCGACGGCACGCCAAGGGCTTGGCTGAGCACCTGCTCAAGATTATGTTCTTTGGTAATAGTTGGGTAGGCCTGCCCATCTGCTTTATGCAAGACGAAGATATTCATCCGCCCCTCAAAGCCTCGAATCTCGGGGTGGATAGTAAATTTGTCATGGTCAATCATCGTAAAGACAGTATCCAGGTGCATAAAGGCATGACTCTTGGGAATCTCAAGGGCAATCACCGTGTCAAAATTCGACCCCGCAAAGAGCTTCGTCGCCATCAGCTCAATCGCCTCTGGTGAGGTGCGCTCACTAATACCAATCGCCATCGTGTGGTTATTAAGCACCAGCTCATCACCACCCTCAATCGAGAATGGTTGGCTGCGATCATACCAAACCGGTACATTCTTGCCAGCAAAGCGCGGATGGAAATCGATAATATAGCGCATAAAGAGCGACTCACGCCGCCGAGCTGGCCAGTGCATCTTATTGATCGTCAAACCTTGGCCAATCGCTGCTGCTGGGTCGCGCGTAAAGTAGAGGTTCGGCATTGGGTCAAGATAAAACGGATATTGCTCATGCGCCACCATCGTGTGAAGTTGCTGCTGCTCAGGTGGCAGGCTAATCTCATCTTTGCGCACCCCCGCCATCAGCTTGCGCACCATCTGGCGCGGCTCCATGCTCAGCAAATACTCGGCAAGCGTCCGCGACGCCCGCTGGTTGTCTTGTTTTGACGCCACCAGCATCTCAACAACAAATTGCCGCCGCACCGCTTCGTCAGCGAGTGCCTCGGCGGCAAGTTCATCTAAGTACAACACTTCAACCCCACGCGAGCGGAGCAGCTCCGCAAAGCGGTCATGCTCCTCCTGCGCAACCTTGAGATACGGAATATCGTCAAACAATAGGCGCTGCAAATGTTCTGGCGTGAGATGCTCGAGCTCCTCACCCGGCCGATGCAAGAGCACTGTCTTCAACCGGCCAATCTCTGATGTAATATGAATTGGATCGTCCACCTTTTCCCCCTGTGTGGCTTATAGTTGATGCTTTCATTGTAGCATGTTCTGAGGTAAGTGCAATGGATAACAGGTGTCACATTGGCTCAAACAAACTATGTTGACACCACCCACTGTCATGCCTTATACTAAAAAATATCACCATGGCCAGACAAGTCTAAGGTTTCGACCGACCGCTGTTTCTGGCCTTTTTGTATGCTAATTTATTGCGAGTGTTGCCGATTGTATTGATATATCCGCGGTATTTTCTGAGCAAGCTGGAGTATCGTTTATTCGGGCAGATGACTGCGCGAAGCTTGTCATTTTGATCCAAATAGTCTATTAAGCAGGTAAAATCACCGTCACCAGAGACGATAACCGCCTTGTCGTATTCATGAAAACATTTGGCGGATGCGTAGAGGACTAGCTCAGCGTCAACATTCCCTTTGTACGTTTTCTTACCGTCTTCACGGTATTCAACAGTTGGCTTAAAGACGAGTACATATCCCATCTCAAGCAGGCTTGTGTATAGCTGCTCATTACCCGGTACTAAACCGATAAACAAGTAGGCTTTTTCAACATGGTATTTATTCTTTAAATAGAGGCGGAATTTCTTAAAATCAAGTTCCCAACCCTGTGACCTAATGCCAAGATTGAGGTTTTGACTGTCTATAAAGGCATATACTTTTGGAATCTTTTGTGTATGTTCCATGGGTATAGTATAGCAAAAACAAACATATAGTCTTATATCGCCAATCACTCTATCGATTGCTTGCTGCTACGACGCTTGAGTCATAACTGCCAAACTCGCCTCCACCCGGCAGCGGAATCCAGGGTGCGCCTGCAGCCACGCATCGGCCGCCCGAGCCGCGCCAGGCAACGCTTCGTTAGCATAATCATCCACCACCAGCACCGCATCAGTAGTGAGCTTGGGTGTTACGAGCCGGAGTGAGTCCATAATCGACTGGTAATAGTCGCCATCGAGAAAGGCAAACATAATGTCCTCCGGCACATCCTGCGGGGTAAGCTCGGCAAACCACGCCTTGTGCACCACTGGCGGGCGCAGGCCAGCTTTCTTGAACTGCTGGAGGAACCCCTTGCGCGTTGCAGCAAGCTCCCCTGCCACAAACTGCTCACCAGCCGCGCTCGCATCCTGCGCCGTCTTCTCTGGCAAACCAGCGAATGAATCATAGACATGAAATGCTCCCGCGTGCTGATACGCATCAAGCAAGCGCCGAATAAACAAACTCGTCGTCCCTACATAGCAGCCAAATTCAACAACCGACCCCCGGCAGCCAGCTTCCAGAAGCCGCTCGAGCTCACACAGCAAAACCCGCAGCTCACGCTCATCTACTTGGTCGGAGATAATTGGATAAGAGCGAAGAAGTCGGTCAGTGATCATTATTTGCCCACTATAGCAAATAATTGCCTACGATGCTATGACCTGGTTCATTTTGGCGCTTTCTCATATACGAATCCCATTTGTATGCCATTTGATCGAAATTATTCTGGCGAGCATGACCAGTATACGGTATACTATAACCATGAAAGTCACCAGCCCCGCCTTCAAAAACAACGCCAAAATACCAAAGATCTATTCGCGCTTCGGCGGCAACCAGCGGCCGCCTCTCGCCATCAGCGACGTCCCTGACGGCACACAGAGCCTCGCCGTGGTGTGCTATAGCCCCGACGCACCCTTCATTGGTGGCTTCTACCACTGGATTGTCTGGAATCTCCCACCTACTACCACAGAAATCGGCAGCGACTACCTCCCTCACGGCGCGATTGAAGGCACCACCACCTGGGGTAAGCCAGGCTGGGGTGGCCCACACCCTACCTTTGGCACACACCGCTACCAATTCTTTGTCTATGCACTCAATACCGTGCTCGACCTCCCCGCCAAAACACGCCCTAAAAAATTCTCCAAAGCAATCGCCCCGCACATCATCGAGCGCACCATGCTGACAGGAAAATTTGGCGCACTGGATATATTCGATTTGCGCTAACAAGCGACTTAATTAACCTTACAAACCAATGTCTCTACTCGATAGCATCGCACTCCTATCTCTACTTATATCAATCGCCTCTGCCATACTTACCGTGGTATCCTAGCGCAAAAGTCGCGTCATCTACGAAATCGAGGAATGAGGTATCCGTAAAATTAACGGCACACGCGACGATCAGGATGGTCGAGGCTTGCCAGAGCTTAATAAGAAATTAAACACCGGTCACTATACAATCCTTGAAATCCTCGAAAGAACGGATGGCGATTGGGCTGTCCTGCTTGCCCGCATCAAGCGACTCACACGCAGTTAGCTCTAGACGGCTTACTGCGTCGGTTTATCGACGTCTTCCGCAAACTGGCTCTGGTACAATTCCGCATAAAAACCGTTCTGGGCAAGTAGCTCATCATGCGTGCCCTGCTCGATAACATTACCATCCTTCACCACAAGGATGAGATCGGCGTCACGAATCGTGCTCAGGCGATGGGCAATGACAAAGCTTGTCTTGTGCTGCATCAGTGTATCCATCGCCTGCTGGATCAGCACCTCAGTGCGGGTGTCAACCGAGCTGGTCGCTTCGTCCAAGATGAGCATCGGCGTCTTGGCCAGCATGGCGCGGGCAATCGTTAGCAGCTGCTTCTCCCCTTGTGAAATATTAGTCGCCGCTTCGTCGAGCACCATGTCGTAGCCACCCGGCAGCGACCGGACAAAGTGGTCAACATGCGCCTCACGCGCCACCGCCAGCAGTTCAGCCTCACTCGCCTCGGGGTTGCCATAGCGCAGGTTGTCGCGGATCGTCCCATGGAAGAGCCACGTATCTTGCAGCACCATACCAAAGAGTTGCCGGACACTACTGCGCGTCATCTGGGCAATATCCACCCCATCGATCAGGATCTGGCCACTATCAATATCATAAAATCGCATCAACAGATTAACCAGCGTCGTCTTACCTGCACCCGTTGGCCCAACAATCGCCACCCGCTGGCCAGGGCGAATATGAGCTGAGAGGTGCTTAATAACTGGCGTCTTTGTGTCGTAGCCAAAGACAACATCGCGAAACTCCACCTCGCCGCGCACTACTGGCAGCGTCGTAGCAGGCACTGGGTCGGGCGCTTCGGCTGGCTCTTTGAGAAATTCAAAAACCCGCTCAGCTGCAGCCGCCGTCGATTGCAGCACATTGGCAATATTCGCCGTTTGGGCAATCGGCTGGTTAAACTGCTGCATATACTGGATGAAAGCCTGAATATCGCCAATCTTAATCCGCCCCTCGATTGCCAGCCATCCACCAAGCACCGCCACGCCAACATAACCAATATTCCCCACCACATTCATCACTGGATACATCAAGCCAGAGAGGAACTGCGACTGCCACGCGCTCGAGAAAAGCCGCTGGTTAATCTGCCGAAACGTCTTCAGCGAACGCTCCTGCCCGCGAAAAGCACGCATCACCTGGTGGCCAGCATACATCTCTTCAATATGACCATTGAGCTCGCCTAGCTCATCTTGCTGGCGGATAAACTGCGTCTGTGAGCGCTTGGTAATCACAACAATCAACCCCATCGACAGTGGCACAACCAAGAGCGCCACCACCGTCAGCAGCCAACTAATCGACAGCATCATCGCGAGGATCCCCACTAGCATCACCACCGCACTCATCATTTGCGACAGGCTTTGGGTAAGCGTTTGGCTTACCGTATCGACATCGTTGGTAATGCGGCTAAGGACTTCGCCGTGGGTTTGTGTGTCGAAGTAGCGCAGCGGCAAACGATTGATCTTCTCTGAGATATCACGGCGCAGCTGGTATGTGAGCTTCTGGGTAATATTCGTCATCAGCCAGGCCTGCCCATAGCGAAACAGCGCACTAATCACATAGAGCCCAACGAGCCAGAGGATAATCTGCAAGATCGCATCGTAATGGAAGGTGGGACGCGTACCAAGATCGAGCGTCTTGGCGGCTTCTTGAGCCGAGGCAGGTAGCGCCTGCGCCAGCTGCCTGCCCTGGGGCGATGCCATAAATTGCTCACCCGTCATACCCGCGGGGATCACTGCGCCGACGGGAAGCTTCTCATGGATAGCGTCGTAGGTACGCAGGCGCGTGTAGTCATCGACAATCTGGTTGGTCGCATTGCCAAGCAGCTTGGGGCTAACAATTGCAAACAGCGTGCTCATTATCGTGAAGCCAACAACTAAGGCCAATTGCCAACGAAAGGCGCGCAGATACTGCAGCAGTGTGCGCACCGTCCCACGGAAATCCTTGGCTCGCTCTGTCCCGCCGCCAGCGACCGGCCCACCCATTGGGCCGCGGCGCACTCCTGATGAGCGCGACTTTGGAGATGACTGCTGGCTCATCACACCCCTCCTTGCGCACTGCCAAGCGGAGCAGGCCGCTCGAACGCGGCCAACTCGCGCTCACTGAGCTGCGACGCGGCGATCTCTTGGTACACCGCACAGGTTTTCATCAGCTCCTGGTGCTGCCCCTGGCCAACGATCTTCCCTTCATCTAGCACAATAATGTTATCCGCCTGGGCAATCGTATTAATCCGCTGCCCGACAATCAGCACCGTCTTGCCCGCCACCTCCTGCGTGAGGCGGCGGCGCAGCGCGGCATCCGTCCGCGCATCAAGTGCCGAGAACGAATCATCGAAGATATACACCTGAGGCTGCACGGCCAAGACCCGGGCGATCGCGAGGCGCTGGCGCTGCCCACCCGAGACATTTGTGCCGCCTTGCGCGACCTCACTTGCCATACCATCATCGAGCTGAGCAATAAAGTCGCTTGCCTGGGCCACCTCTGCCGCATGAGCAATCACCGCCTTATCTGCCTCAGGCTCACCATAGGCAATATTACTGGCAATACTGCCCCGAAACAGCACACCCTTTTGTGGGACATAACCAATCTGGCTGGCTAAGTCAGTCAGCCTGAGGTGACGAATATCCACCCCATCAAGCAAAATCTGCCCGGCCGACACATCATAAAACCGCGGAATCAGATTGACTAATGTCGACTTGCCCGAGCCTGTGCTACCAATAAACGCCGTCGTCTGGCCAGGCTCCGCCACAAAGCTAATATTACTGAGCACTGGCTCGTCTGCCCCTGGATAAGCAAAAGTAACGTTGCGAAATTCAATCCGCCCCATGCCACCCGGCATGAGTGGCTGAGGATCAGCCGGGTCAGTAATCGATGGCTTAGTATCGAGCACCTCTGCCACTCGCCGCACCGACACAGCCGCGCGCGGTGCCATAATAAACACCATCGAGATCATCAAGAACGACATAATCACCTGCAAGGCATATTGCAAAAAGGCCATCATATTGCCAATCGCCAGGCGCCCATCACCAATTGCCAGCGCGCCATACCACACCACTGCCACACTCGCGAGATTCATTATTAACATCATCACTGGCTCCATCACCATCATCAGACGATTGACTACCAAGTTGAGCCTGGTCAGCTCGTGGTTGACGGCATCAAACTTTGCTTCTTCGACTGCCTCGGTGTGAAAAGCGCGCACTACGCGCAGACCCGTTAAGTTCTCGCGGGCGACTAAGTTCAGCTTATCCACCATGTTCTGCAAGCGCTGAAAGCGGGGCATCGCCGCAATAAACAAGCCAATAATGACCACCAAAAGCACGGCAACCGCCAGGGCAATAATCCAGCTCAGGCTTGGTGCATTGGCCAGCGCCTTGTGCAGGCCAGCCACAGCCATAATCGGTGCCATCAAGGCAATGCGCAGCAGCATAATCGCCGTCGATTGGATCTGCTGGATATCGTTGGTCGAGCGAGTTATAAGCGACGCTGTCGAGAAACGGTTAAAGTCCGCCACAGCATAATCCTCCACCCGAGCAAACACCTGGTCGCGCAGCTGCTGGCTGAGGCCTGTCGCAATCCGCGTCGCAAAGAAAACTGAGATAATCGTCCCCGCTGCGCCCGCCAGCGTCACGGCAATCATCTGCCAGCCATTATGCCATATAACGGCCATATCAGTGCCAACGATACCATTATTAATAATCGCCGCCATAAAGTCTGGCAAACTGAGCGTTGCCATCACCGAACCATACGTTGCAGCAACCAGCAGTCCGAGCTGCCACCAATATCCCCAGAGTAATCGCCAGATATACGTCATGCTTGCTCCGCCCGGTAGCCCTGAGCCACTTTATCAATCAGCTGGCCAAGCTGCGCCAGCTCAGCATCGCTCAGCACCGCAAAGAGATCGGCAATCGTCTCCGTCATATACTGCTGGAAGTGATCGGTCATTAGCTGGCTCTGCGTCGTCAACTGCAGACGCACCACCCGTCGATCGTGCGGATCAAGCGTGCGTCGAACAAGCTTTTTTGCCACCAGCACATCAAGAATCTGCGTCGCCGCGCCCTTAGAAACACACAGCTTTGCCGCGACATCACCCATTGTCTCGATAGCTCCACGATGCAGCAGACTCAGCACGTACCAGTGGACTGGCGTCAAACCAAACTGCTGGTCGGTCTGGCGCGCGGCATGGGCTAGGCGCTGCTTGAACTGAAACACGCAGCTCGTAATATGCTCAATCCATTCTTGGCGCTGCGGCTGCACGCCCGAGGTTACTTCTGTCGTCATTCTCAAATAGTTTACTGTCTAAACTATTTCTTGTCAACGCCGCACGGTGCGCCGACGACGCCTGGCAGACACTGCCGCGCCAACTCCACCCAGCACAACCAGCGCCGCGCCGCCATAATAGAGCAGCGGAACATTATCACCAGCAGCTGCCAATGCTCCCTCGTGCGGTGGCTGGCTTGGTTGTGGCTGTTCGGCCTGCGAGATATGCATCACCTTTGGTGGCAGCGTGGTATTCTGTGACTGATTCGATTGCGGCTGAGCCGACGATGGCGCAGCGCTACCATGCAGCGTGTGATCGAGCTGCCGCAGTAACGCATCATTACTTTGCGGGTCGGAGAGATAACGCCACACAATAATCCCTTGCAGGTTATGCTGCTGGACATACTCTGCCTTATACTTCATCGACTCCGCATCGTCGTAGCTAATAAACTCACGCCGCGTGGCATTATAGAGATACGGCGCTTTGCTTGCATCATCCCAGTAGCGAGTATAGCCATTCTTATTAATATACTCTCGCTCGAGCCGGTCATACGTGGTGTGGTACTCGCCAGCCTTTTGAGCATCGCCAACGGGCTGGTGCAGTCCATGATTCACCCCAGGAACTGAGGTAAACCGCCGGCTATACCACCCCGCCCCGATCGTTAATTTGTTTGTTGGTGCGCCATGAGCTTGATAGTGCTGCACTGCCGAGTTGGCACTCTGGTCGAGCGGGTCATCCGGCGCGGTATAGAGCCCAGCATGGTGCCCAGCGTGCGATTTAAACGAGCCAAACCCCCGCATGTCATATGTCATGATCGCAATCTGGTCAAGATACTGCTGGTACTCAGCAAACTTATTTTGCTCAGCATACCACTTGGCTGGTGCACCCGTCATCGAAATACTCGGCTGGCGCCCGCTGGTGGTCGTTGCCGCGCGCAGTTCGCGTAAGAGAGCAACTAGGTCAGTCTGCTGGCTCCCTTTTGGAAATTCCCAGTCGATATCCACCCCATCTAACTGATGAGCCTGCAGCGCCTCCTTCACAGAGCTCACAAAGGCCTGCCGGGTGCTGGCTTGGCGCACCATCGCATCGAACTCACTCCGCGCAGCATCATTACCACCACCAATTGAGAGAATAAGGGAAATACGCGGATTAACCGCCCGAATCCGCTGCAGCGTAGCTGCTTGCGTGAGGTGTGGCAGTGTATCAAGTGTCACGCGCCCATCGGCCGCAATACGCCCAAAATGAACAATGAGCCGATCGATCATCTTCAGATGGTCGTCAGCCACCTTTGGGAGATTCTCGTCACTAACATAGACCGAGATTGTCCCCCGCTCCGCAGCCTGAGCTGGCACTGGAGCCATCAGCTGGCATCCGACTGCTATCATCATGACACTGAGCACACTTTTCACCATTGCCGTCCGCATATCGCCTCCTTGCTTTTGCTAGCTGTCTCCTTCTAGTCTATATCGTTTGCCAGAATAGGTAAAGTGTGAGGTGGTATAGATTACTCGTCATCAGTGGTCGGCCAATACCGATCAAGCACTGCATACGGCAGCTGCGTATATCGACGCCATAGCACGATCGTGACAATCAGCATAATCAATGGCACAAATGGCAGATGGATCATACATAGAGTCGCAATATAGAGCAGCCGCACCGCATAGTACACCACGCGGTGGAACCACCCCCGCGGCCGATCATCGAGCGAAATACCCGTTAGCCAGCCACCAAGCGTCCGCCCCTGCGCCACCAATGGGAGGATGGCATGCACGAGCGCAATAAAGCCATACGGAACGATCTGCGTCAGCATCTGCATCTGTTCAGTCCACTGCCGTGAATGCAATACATTGAAGAGTGTGAATGCTACCATCACAATCGTTGAGCCAATCGCCACTCCAGTCATATCAACAACAAAGGCAACAATACGCCGCACGAGGCCTGGCCGAAGAATCGTCGTTGCCCCACGCTCAGTATCACGAAGATTTGGCAGCAACCAACCCGACCAAAAGCCCAGCAGTGCCCCACTCGTATTGAGCAGCAAATCATCAACATCAAACAACCGATAGCTACACGGATACACGCCAAACACTCCCGTGAGCTGCGTCAGTTCAATCACTACCGACGTTATAAGGCCAATCATCACCACCGTCCACCAGCGCACCCGATACATCGCCCGCAAAAACGCCCCCAGTGGCACAAAGAAAATAATATTAAGCACCACCTGTAGCAACGCCCGCACACCCTCGTGTGAGATATCGAAAATCGACGCCAGTGGCACTAATTGCGGCTGGATATGGTGACTCCCGCAAAAGCGCGCCGCATCATCTGGCATCGGGTAAAGCGTAAAGGCAGCTAGCGCCAAGCCATAGAGTACCACCAAATACGTCATGACTACCCGGCCAAACGCCACCCGGCGAAAGCGCATATAGTGCACCAATAACAGCGGCAACGTCAACACAAGTGCAGCAAATGGCCACATCACAAGCGCCACCCGAAACGACGCGGTAAAATTCCCTAAGAATGAAAGCATACTGCGCGCTAGTATGACATAGATAGCGCAAGTCTGTCAATAACGGAGCTCGCGACTTACACCACCGTGCGGCGTAAGAGTTGTGCATTTGCTGCAACAATGATCGTCGAAAGTGACATCACCACCGCACCAATCGCGGGCGAAATAACCACCCCGACTGGCGCAAGCACCCCAGCTGCGAGGGGAAGCATCAGCACATTGTAACCCGCTCCCCAGCAGAGGTTTTGCACCATTTTGCGGTACGTCGCCTGGGCCAGCGTGATCACCCGGACAACCGCCTGCGGATCATCACCAACCAGCATAATCCCAGCAGACGCTGCGGCAACATCAGTCCCCGTCCCAATCGCGACACCACTCTCGGCCTGGGCAAGCGCTGGTGCATCATTCACGCCATCACCAACAAAACACACTCGCTTCCCCTGCTGCTGGTACGCCATGACAATCGCCGCCTTCTTAGCTGGTGTTACCTCAGCGTGAACCTCAGTGATACCAACGAGGCGAGCAATCGCATTGGCTGGCCTCACACCATCCCCTGTTACCATGGCGACTGTTATACCGCGGCGTTGGAGCGCTGCGACTGCCGCTGCCGCACCAGGGCGCGGCGCATCACCAAGCTCAATCGCACCACAGACGCGCCCAGCCTGGGCAACGTAGACCACTGTATGATCCGTCGTTATCTCGTCTCGATCAATCTGATGCTGCTGCATAAAGGCTGCATTGCCAACTAACGTCGGTACGCCATCAACCACAGCCTGCACGCCATAACCTGGCACCGTCTGGAGGTCACGCACAGCAGGTATCGCCACATGGCGATCGGCTGCCGCGCGGCGAATTGCTGCTGCAATCGGGTGTTCTGCTTCATGCTCAGCCGCCGCCGCTAATCCCAGAATAGCCGCCTCGTCCCCACCATGGACTGCAACTACTGCCAGGTGGCCAGTTGTCAGTGTACCCGTTTTATCAAATAACACCACATCGACTTGCCGCGCGGCCTCAAAGGCGCGGCGATCACGCACCACAATACCGCGCTGCGCCGCAAGCCCAGTCGAGATCGATACAACCAGCGGCACCGCTAAGCCCAAGGCGTGCGGGCACGCCACCACCAGCACTGTCACCACTCGCTGCAACACTTCACCCAGCGATGCACCAGCCAGCGCCCAGCCAGCGCCCGCCAGCAGCGCAGTAGCAAGCGCTGCATAGAAAAGATAGCCCGCTGCCCGATCTGCCAGCACCTGCGTTCGCGACCGACGCTGCTCAGCCTGGCGCACCAGCTCCATAATATGCGACAATGTTGTATCATTACCAATGTGCTGGGCCATAACATGAAGCGCACCAGTGCCATTGATCGTGCCTGCCGTCACAAGACTCCCTGGCTGCTTAGCAACAGGGCGCGACTCACCCGTGAGCATCGACTCATCGACCTGTGACGCACCAGATATCACCTGGCCATCCACTGGCACACGCCCACCCGGGCGCACCAGCACGGTCATCCCCACAGCCAGATGATCAAGCGGCACTGTATCAATCGATTGCTCCGTCACAACCTCTGCCGTCTCGGGTAAGAGCTGGGCTAAGGTATGAGCGGCATCCGTTGCCCGCTTAATCGCTGCCATTTCAAGCCAGTGCCCGAGAAGCATAATGGTAATGAGCGACGCGAGCTCCCACCAAAAATCCATCCCTGCTACCACGCCACTGGTCACCAGCAGGCTGTAGCCATACGCCACACTGATCGCCAGAGCAATCAGCAGCATCATACCGGGCTGACGCTGGCGTAGCTCCTGCCACCCCGCCCGGATAAAGACTCGGCCACCATACCACAGCAATATCGTCCCGCTTATGGCCGGCACATACCGGCTCACCACCTCAGGTAGTGTATACCCGAGCCACTGCTGAAGTAGTGGTGAACACACCAATACACTAATCGTTATGAGCAGCGATAGCCAAAACCGCTGCCGAAATTGCGCCGCATCATGCCCGCAATGGCCACCCTGTCCATGCCCCTCATGGTGAGTATACTCACCATGAGTCATATGATGGTGCTGTGACTGTTTTTTATCCATAACAAACTCCTCGGTGCTGCGCACCGCATTATCCTTTCTATTCTTATATCCGCTTGCTGCTAGCGAATGTTCGTCAGGTCATAGAGCTGATCGAGCTCTTTGAGCGCCTTATCGCGCTGCTTCGTATCGCTTGACGCCAGCATCTCAGCCACATGCATCTCGAGATGCTGCTTGACCATTAGCTTATTCAGTGATGCCAGCGACTTCTGGATCGACAGACTTTGGATGATGATATCCATGCAGTAGGCATCATCGGCCACACGCTTCTCTAGCCCCTCCAGCTGGCCCTTCATAATTTTGATACGATGTAATGCTCGTCTGGTAATATCTTTGCTCATGTTCCTATGGTATACCCCCTAGGGGTATCTGTCAACTGATTCTCTCCCGAATTAAAAACCCACCACAGACGTGGTGGGTTTTGGAGAACGAGGCAGGACGAGGCTTAGTACATACCCATACCGCCGCCCATGCCAGGCATGCCAGCTGGGCTTGCCGCTTCCTTCTCAGGCAAGTCGACGACGAGCGCACCCATCGTCATTGCGGTGCCAGCGATAGACGCCGCATTTTGCAGTGCTTCCTTGGTAACGCGAACAGGATCAACCACGCCAGCTGCTTTGAGATCGATCAGCTCACCTGGTGTGTTAACGTTAATACCAAAGCCAGGCTGCGCTGCCTTCACCTGTGGCAGCCACTCATCGGCATTGAGGCCAGAGTTGGTCAGCAGAATACGGAATGGTTGCTCCAGCGCGTGAATGAGCAAGTCCTCACCAGCAGTCACCGACGCATCGGCATCACCAGCGTGGGTGTAGCTCGTCGCAAGATTGACCAGCGTCACCCCACCACCAGGTACAACACCCTCAGCCAAAGCGGCCTTGACAGCAGCCACCGCATCATCAACGCGGTACTTCTTCTCTTCGATCTCGGTCTCGGTTGCCCCACCGACCTTAATCACCGCCACTTGGCCAGTCAGGGCAGCTTGGCGCTTAACGAGATTGTTCTTGGTGTAGTCGCTTGTACTGTTGGCAATTTCAACGGCAATCTGGTCAATCCGGGCATCAACTGCCGACTTCGCACCAGCCCCTTCGACGATCGTTGTCAAATCCTTGGTGGCAATCACCTTGCGAGCTGAGCCCACCACATCAGGGCCAACCGTATCAAAGCTCATACCAGTATCCTCAGTAATGACCGTTGCGCCCACCAGAGCAGCAATATCGTAGAGGACATCCTTATCGCTCGGCGCTTTAATAGCCAGGGTATTAAAGGCACCCTTGAGGCGGTTGAGCACAAGCAGGCCAAGCGCTTCGCCATCCACATCGTCAGCAATCAAGACGAGATCTTTCTTCCCACTCTGAGCAATCATCTCAAGCAGTGGGACAAACTCCTGCGCCGAAGAAATCTTCTTGTCGGTAATAACGATGGCTGGCTTGTCGTACACCGCTTCCATCCGCTTGGTATCCGTTGCCATGTACGGGCTAACGAAGCCGCGCTGAACGGTAAAGCCTTCAACCACTTCGCTCTCTAGCTCGAGGCCGCGGCCTTCCTCAACCGTCACCACACCATTGGGCCCGATCTTCTCCATCACATCAGCAATCAGCCGGCCAATTGCGTCATCACCCGCCGAGATAGTTGCCACCTCTGCGACGCGTGTTTCATCATTGCGAATGTCTTCTGCCTGCTCGCTCAAAGCCGCTGTGACCTCTGCCGCAGCGCGCTCGAGACCCTTGCGCAGTAGCATTGGGTTGTGACCCGCAGCAATCAGCTTGTTTGCCTCACTGAGAATGTGGTAGGTCAAAACCGTCACGGTAGTGGTGCCGTCACCAGCTACGTCGTTCATTTTGTTGGCGGCCTGCTTGATGAGCTCTGCCCCAACTTTAAAGCCCAGCGTCTCGTCGTCGACATCCTCGATATCAATACCCTTGGCTACTGTTACACCATCGTGTGTCACACTTGGGCCACCGTAGCTTTTGCCAATGACGACATTACGGCCCTTTGGCCCCATCGTTGTCTTCACTGCGTTGTAGAGAATCTCTGCTCCGCCCAAAATTCGGCGGCGCGCATCTTCATCATAAAATACTTTTTTTGCCATAGACTAGTTCTCCTATTCTACCGTCGCGAGGATATCCTCGTCCTTGATAATCAAATATTCTTCTTTGTCGAGCTTAATAGTGGTAGCTGCGTAGTTCTTGTAGACCACCCGCGCGTCGACTACGACATCTTCTACTGCCGATCCAACAGCAATCACCTTGGCAGCTTCCGACTTCTCCTGAGCCGACTCGGGCAAAAAGATCCCGCTGGCAGTCTTCTCTGGCTTTTTCTCCTTAACCGCCACGACAAAATGCGCCATTGGCTTGATTGGTGAACTCATTGGTTACCCCTTTCTTAATACTTATCTACTTATCGCCGCGCCCAGCATCAATCAAGGCGCTTCTAGCACTCTAGTATAGCGAGTGCTAATGGGAAAATCAAGAGAAGTGAGTAAGCCTGCTACCTAAGCACGCAATATATCATTTTTAGCGTAAAATAAATACAGGACATCATCCATAAGTCATATCAATCACCGGAGGCACTATGCACAGACGCATCAACGTACGCGGAATTATCATTAACGACAAGGGCGAGCTCTTTTGCCAGCGCTTAACAGCACGCACTGGCGACGGCCGAGATTTTTGGTGCACACCGGGCGGTGGGCTAGAGCTGGGCGAGAGCGTATTGGATGGTTTGCGGCGAGAGATGATCGAAGAAACTGGCGTCGAGCCAGTGATTGGCCGGCTACTCTTCGTCCAGCAGTTTGCTATCGCAGCGCCAGCAGCTAACGAGCCACGGGAGCAGCTTGAGTTTTTGTTCCACATCACCAACTGGCACGACTACCAGTCGATTGACCTTGCCGCTACAACGCACGGCTTAGCGGAAGTCGCCGAATGCGGCTTTATCGCCCCGCAGCAGTACCCAATCTTGCCTCACTTCCTTGCCGAGGTTGATCTGGCGCAGCTCATCGCCCACAATCAGCCAGTGCAGTGCCTAAGCTCCTTGGCATAAAATTGACAAACAGTTCTATTCGGCGTATCATAGCATATTTGGCCAGTGGTTCTCTCAGCATCAAACGTAAGCTCGTCATTGCCTTGTTTCACACTGGAAATATTAAATCACTAAACCAAGGAATTCTATGCTCCATCATCTACCCCAACGCCACAAACTCATCGTCATGCTTGCCGTGATGAGCGCCCTCTTCCTTGTGGCGCTCGACCAAACCATCGTGGCGACAGCACTGGGCGCAATCGTCAAGGAATTCAATAGCTTCTCCTCTCTTGGCTTTATCGTTACTGCCTATATGCTCACCACCACTGTAACGGTACCGCTAGCAGGTAAGCTCAGTGATATGTATGGCCGCAAGCCGCTTTTGCTGAGTGGAGTAGCGGTCTTTACTATTGGCTCCTTGCTCAGCGGTATCGCACCAACCGTGGAATGGCTCATTGCGTGGCGGGCGCTGCAAGGAATTGGTGGCGGCATTATCACCGCCAACGCCTTTACTATTGTCGGTGATCTCTTTACACCTAAGGAGCGGGGCCGCTGGCAAGGGCTCATCGGTGCGACCTTTGGCATGAGCTCGGTAGCGGGGCCATTGCTTGGTGGCTGGCTAACCGATGGTGCGACCATCTTTGGTGTCACAACCAACTGGCGCTGGACCTTCTTTATCAATGTGCCAATTGGTATCATCGCCACTGCTCTCATCATCCGCTATTGCCCACAAATCAAGCACGACAGCAAGCACAAGCCAGACTACCTCGGCGCTCTTTTCATCACCATTGCCCTGGCGGCGCTTGTCTTGGCAGTAGACAATACGGAGATGGTCTTTAAGAGCGTCATCGACCGTGGCACGAGCCTTACTCTCGTCAAAAGTGTGCTGCTCGCTATTGCCGCCCTTGCAAGTGGTGTCTTCCTCTGGCTTGAGCGCAACGCCGCCCAGCCTATCCTCCCTCTCCGCTTCTTCCGCAACCCTACCTACCGCCTGATTATGCTCATTGGTCTGCTCTTCGGTGCCGCTTTTCTCGGAGCAATTCTCTACCTCACGCAGTTTAATCAGCAAGTCTTTGGTGCAACCGCCTCGCAGGCTGGCCTGATGCTCTTGCCAATGGTGGGCGGAATGATGATTAGCTCTATTGGCGTAGGGCAACTCATCAGCCGGACGGGTGTATACAAGCGCTATATCGTCATCGGCTGCGCCATCACCGCAGCAAGTATTCTCTCTCTTATCACGCTCCAGCCCACCTCGCCTTACTGGCACGAGGCAATCATCATGGCTATAGCTGGCTTTGGCATGGGGATGTGCATGCCCATCCTCACCCTCGCCGTGCAAAATGAATTCCGCCAGCAGGATCTTGGCGCTGCCACCTCAAGCGTACAGCTCTTCCGCGGGCTTGGCTCGACGGTGGGGACTGCCATATTCGCGGGCGTGCTCACCAGTGGTATCTTGCACAGCCTTGGCGATGTCAATCAGATTCCCTACATCCAGACGCTGCGCCACACACCACAAGCCGCTCGGCAGCTTGATGGCGAGCTCAATGCCGATACTCTGCTCCGTATCAACAGCCAGCGCGACACCATCAGCCAGGGTGCAGCCAAAGGCATGGCCCGCCTGCCTGCTCCAGCTCGCGCACGTGCCCAGCAGCAGCTGAGCCAGCAGCAAGACGACTACAACACTCGTATTCTCAATGCCTTTAGCGACTCCTTGCACCAGATTTTCATCATCAGCGCAGCACTCATGGCCACGGGCTTCCTTGTTGCCCTCTTCTTGCCTCAGCGCACCCTCACCACCAAGCATGCGGATGATTAGACAGTAGAGAATGATTATCCCAGAGACAGTGCTCGACGCTCTCGATGTTATGCAGTTTGGGTTTGTCTACTGAGCAAAATACTTCTCTTCAGCTTCAGTAAGATCAGTCATCGCTGGCGATTCAATTGTCGCGGACACAAGTCTTTTGCCGACTCCTAAACCGACACTCGCGCGTGACGGCAAATACCAAGACAAAGTTTCCACTTTGCTGCTAAGGCCGGGGGTTGCAGTCCCGTACAGTGATGTAAGTCCAGCAACGTACTCTGAGCGGGCCGACTGTATCAATGCCCTAATTTCCGGGCCTGGGTCCGGGGGGGCAAGGCTGGTCAAGCGGAAAGCGATTCTGGATATATACTTATTGTTGTTGACGGCCAGGCTTATGTGTCCGTCTTCTTCTCCGTTGCTGACGGGGGTAACGAAAAATCTTCCATCGTCGGGAGCGGGTGTCCAGCCGAACTGGTCTCGCAGCGAGAAAGCCTCTTCGACGGTCATGGGCCATCGATGCTCGGCAATCGCTCGAATAATGTCAATTGCCTGGTCGGCCGGGTAAGCACGAAAATCTGGTGTATAGTCGCTCATAGAATGCCCCTTTCTCTAGTTTGCAATTCTTTTTATATTGTAGCAAGTATACAAACTAGCCAACAACTGGGCGTAGGTATAGTTATATCACCCTACCTGCCGACGCGGCACAATCCGCTTCGTCACCGCATCGACAAAAAGCCGATAGGCCAGGCGGTTTTCCTTGGCATACGTGATGAGAATACCAAGGACGCGCTGGCAGTGCGGGCAGCATAGCTCATCACCAGCTGGAGTCATATCGATAAAACGGTCGACATACATGCGCCGCAGCGAACCTGGACCATCCTTTTGGTAAAACGTCACGTGCTTGGCGCAGCCTTCGCAGCACACATCAAGCACCCGCGACGACCCACCTCGCCACGCTTGGTATGCATCTTGAATGAATTGATACGTCATATTATCTCCTCTGTCATAGCAGTAGTATTTCCGCTTTGTTATCTGCACTCATTACTCTCATCTAGTGCTTCATTGTCTGCATCGCACGCCGCAGCTGCGCAACGGCTCGCTGAGCCCGCTCTGCGGTCCAATACCGATCAGGGGTGATAGCACTATCGCCAGTCGGCTCTTCTTTGTAGCGCCACATGATCGACCCGCGCTTTACGATCGTCACATCAGGCACAAAAATCCGCGGTTGACCGTTCTCATCCTTACTGAGATAAGGCGCAAGACGCGCCACCAGCTTTTGGTATGTCTCGTTCTTACTAGCGCGTGCCTGACGAATGTTGAGATAGTGAATCGTAGCAATACCCTCAGCACGAGCGGCTTGGTCAACATACTCGCTCAGCTGCTGGCACCACGGGCACTGCGGGTAGCCAAGAAACACCACGCCTGTGCCATGCTCTAGTACATCCAGCACAGCAACATCACGTGCGTAGATAAAGTGGTTATCCGCCGCAACTCGTGGATACTCTGCCTGAAACCTTGCAGCGTCTGTCTGCCTTGCAGGCTGGGGGCGATACTGCTGAAGATACCACGCCGCGCCAACCAGGCTGATGATTATAGCAATAACCACCCCTGTTATTATCACCTGCGTGCTTCGGCGCATCTCCCCCTCCTCTTGTTCGTTATTTCGCTATTCCCACCGGAACAGCTTGATCGCTGCGATGTACACCACCAGCATCCATAGGCCAATGGCGCCAGCATACGGCAGCACCTCGCCTAGGCTGGCGTGCTCGGTCATAATCAGGCGCAGGCCATCGGTCACAGGTGTCATGGGGATGAATTGGCTCAGCGTGCGCAGCCACTCCGGGAACATAAAGGACGGGAAGAAGGTACCAGAGAGAAACATCATGGGGAAGGCCACCAGGTTGCCCAGCGGCGCCGACTGGTTCTCGTTCTTGGCCCAGCCGCCAATCAGCAGGCCAAAGCCCACCATCAGTAGCGCCGCCAGGGTGATAAACGGCACGGCCAGTAGCCAGTCACCACGCATGTTGAAGTGGAAGACACTCATCCCCACCGCCAGCATCATAGCGGCACTCAGCAGCGAGACAATCGTGTAGTGGATGCCCATTGCCAGGATCAGCTGCCCCGCCGTAAAGGGTGATGCCCGCAGGCGCCGGTAGGAGCCCTTTTGCTTCTCCGTCGGCATCTGGTTAGCCAGGCCAAAGATCCCCATACTCAACAAACTAAAGGCCAGCAGGCCAGTAAAGGTATAGTCGAAGGTCTTGAGCTGCTCATCGCCCACAGCCTGGCCCGCAACCTTTAGCGGTGGCTCGGGCTGGCCCATACCCCTGTTGATACCGTTAACAATCTGCCCCATAATAGCCGTCAGCGTGTTGCCAGACTGCTCCGAGCCCTTGGCGTAAAGCACACGCAAAGTACCGCTCGGACGCGCTTGGGTTTGGCCAGTGGCACTGCCCTGCCCGGGCTGCGGGGCGCCAGATTGCTGGGCTTCGCTATGCACCGCTTGGCTGCTACCCTGGCCAGGGGCACCCGCTTGGGCTGGCTTCGCTTCGCCAAAATCTGCTGGTAGCTCGATGATGCCACTGAGCTCCGAGTGCTTTAGCTTCTCGCGCGCTTCGTGCATATCCTTGACGTCCTTTACTTTGAGCGTCGTATCTTTGTTTGCCTTGGCTTGCTCCACAAATTGCTTGGCAAATTCGCTCTGCGAGTGGTTAATAATCGCCACATCAAAGCTGGTGGTCTGGTTATTAAAAATCGCACCAAACACCAGCAGGAATATCAGCGGGAACAAAAAGGTAAAAAACAGCGACGTGCCATCGCGCATAAAGCGCTTTTGTAGGGCGCGCACCTGCCCATATACGCCAATCCAATATGACTTGACTCGCATCATCTACTCCCGAATGGCCTTGCCGGTTAAATCAATAAATACATCCTCGAGGTTGGCGGGCTCGACCGTTTGCTGCTTAGTAAAGCCACGCGCCAGCAGCTGCTCGATGAGATGCTGCGGCGTATCAATGGTGATGATTTTGCCCGCATCCATAATCGCCAGGCGGTCGCACAGCAGCTCGGCCTCATCCATATAGTGGGTGGTCAGCACAATGGTAATGCCTTCATCGCGAATCGTCTTAATCAGCTCCCACAGATTGCGCCGCGCTTGCGGGTCTAGGCCGGTGGTCGGCTCATCCAAAAAGAGCACCTTGGGCTGATTGACAAGCGTTGCGGCAATCGCAAAGCGCTGCTTTTGCCCACCGCTTAGCTGCTCCACATAGCTACCGGCCTTGGCACTGAGCTGCACCTTCTCTAGCAACGCATCAGCATCAACCCGCTGGCCGTAGAGGCTGGCAAACATACGCAGCTGCTCGCGCAGAGTCAGCTTATCGTAAAAGGTGGTCGACTGCAGCTGAATGCCGATAATCTGCTTAATCTGCTTGGGCTGCTTGGCGACATCAATGCCGTCAATGGTAGCCCGGCCAGCGTCAATCGACCGCAGCGCCTCCAGCATCTCGAGCGTCGTGGTCTTACCAGCGCCGTTGGGCCCCAGCAAGCCAAAAATCTCGCCCGCCTTAACCGTGAAGGATATCCCATCCACCACTGGTGTGCCAGCATAGGCTTTGGTTAGGCCATCCACCGTTATGATTGGTTTGGTTTGAGTCATACAACTCCTTTCTTATGCTACGAGCCCCACACCCAAACGGGCCTCTGCTTAAATCACTCCCAGGGCATTATATTGTTATAAGCCAACCAACCATCCGTTGGGCTGAATTATAGCATAGAGGAGAGGAAAGCGAAAGATGAACAATATATAACCTTGACAGTAGCACAACCACCTTCTACGATAGATAATAACGTTATCTCACATTATCAAAGGAAACCACTATGGCACTTGTACCACACAGATACACCCATTTCGACAGCGATCTCGAAGATTACATGACAGACACTGACTACTATTGGGTGGATTGTACTCAGGAAGATGTTGCTAAATTTGGCCCAGATGCTGTCGCAAGCTATATTGTTAATGGGAAGGTTTCGCCAGAGGCTACAAAATTATTCAAGCATGACGCCGCTGGTGAGATAACACTCGGATCAATAGCACTTAGTATGTGTGTCGCAGGTGGCCTTGCCTACAGTAGTGTAAGCAGTATAGAGGCAGGAGCTCCTACTATTTTTGCGGCTAGTCTACTCAGCACAATCCCTGGGGGCTTCGGTGGTTTCTTTGCAGGAATCGCACGAGATACATCCAAAGGATATGACCCTATTATTCGTATGCAAGCTCGCCATCAAACCCACCAGCTCAAGAAGTTGATTGGAACAAATCACGAATCCGTTACCAGCACATATTATGAAATATATAGATATATCGATAAGCAGAACCAAGCAACAACCCCTCCATATCGACTCTCTAGCGATGAAAGAGAGCGAGCTATTGCTACAATTCTTGACTACCTTATGGATAATGACCGTGATATTACTCTCGCCTACCAAAAAAATCAAACATCCCCAGAGAATAGAAGGCTATCGTATCCTCTTGCGAAATCACTTGAAGCAAGACTGGGAAAGGCGATTGACCTTCCTCTTGCCGCAATCTACGCCGAACAACGATTTCGTACTGAAAAACAAATAGAAGACAAAGCAACGGCAGAAGCAGCAGCAAAGGCACAGGAAACAGCACAGCGAGAAACTGATAAGGCCTACGCAGAGCTCAAGGATGAGGAAGTTTCTCGGTTGCTTGGATATCGTAATGCGCAAGAACTTACTGATTTATCCAAGTTATAAGTAGTGTGCAAATAAACACACATCATCAATAGCTCGAAACACCTCTCCTGCCATCCAAACAGCAACTAACCAACAAGCATCTCATCACCATGCGGTGTATACTATACGTATGAAACAATCATTCCCTCTTAGCCACCGAGCAACCATCATCACCATCTGCCTTGCCCTCCTTCTTGTTATTGGCGGCATTGTTGGCACAGCGATTGGCTGGTGTAAGATCCTTTACAAGCTCCAGGGCACGTCGCATGTGGCTACGCTCGATCGTTCGCCAGGGCTAGCCCAGTTTCCTGAGATCAACACGCAAGCCCTCAGCCCTACTCGCCGCAAGGTCATCCAGCTTACCCAGGCAGAGTTTGCCGCTCAGCCCGCTGGTACGAAATATAGCCAAGGAGCGCACGAGGCATGGTGTGCCGACTTCGTCAGCTGGACGATGCAGCAAGCTGGTGCGCCGCTCAAGAACCCACACACTGGTAGCTGGCGCATCCCAGGCACCTTCACGCTGCGTGAGTATTATGAGTCAGCAGGCCGTTTCAAGCCAGCCGATAGTGGCTACCAGCCCCGCCCTGGCGACGTAGCAATCTACCGCGCTTCGCCCGTCTTTGGCGACCATACGCACATTGTCCTGCGCAACGACGATGGCATGCTCACCACTGTTGGCGGCAACGAGAATAACAAGATACGTGTTTTTGCCAATCAGCAGCGCAACTATACTGGCCTACTTGGCTATGGCGTTACAGAGTAGCCATCACTAGGACAACCACAGAGGATTGCAGTGCTCAGTGGTATAATAAAGATACTGATGAAACATCACCTTGCTTCGCTACGCCATACTATCCCCACTACCTTGAGTGGCATTGGTCAGGTGCTGCGCCAGCCACGCTATGCGGCAGGGGCGCTTGTTGGCGCACTGGGCTTTGCCTGGCTGATTTTTCTCTTAACTAATGGTGGATTCTATGGCGCGCTGCTCATGTCTCGTCTGCCGCTTATCGATAAACTTGGCGTCATTGGGACGATGTTTATAGAGATTGCTCGGCAAGCGGCGACGTCGCTGACGGGCACGCTGCTCGTGCTTGTCTCAATGCTACAAGGAATATCGCTCACGCTTATTATCTTCACCGCCCGGCACAACAAGCGCAACCAGCAAACCACCCAGCAGCTCAGCCTCAGCGGTATTGCTTCTGTCGCTGCGGCAATTGGCCTAGGCTGCGTGCCCTGTGGCACATCGCTCATTCTCCCCATCGTGGCAGTGTTTTTCTCGGGAGCAGCCGCTGCTTCAGCCGCGACAGTTGCCAGCACCATTGTGCTTGTCATCGCCCTTGGGCTCAGCCTCTTTTCGCTCTATCGATCGGGCCAGATTGCCGCCATCTACATAACATTAGCTCAGCAGGAGGAGTATCATGCAGTCACAACAAACAGGGGTTAGCTTGATCCATATCATGCTTGGGGTTGTCGTCGTCACAATCATCAGCCTCTTCGCCTACAATCTCATCAACCGCCCACCCAACAAGCACATTGGCAAAGGTGAGCCCTGGCAGAGCGCGATGTCGCAGGGCAGCCACACTGCGCCCAATGTCTTCGTCGACTACACCGACTACTTCTGCTCATTCTGCGCCCAGGTCGAGGCTGCCACAAACATTGCAGACTTCCAGCAGTATATCAAATCGGGCAAACTGCGCTATGAGCACCGGATTGTTGCCGTTCTCAAAGATATCGTGCCCAACACCGAGCGTGGTGCCGAAGCAGCATTTTGCGCGGCCGACCAGCATAAATATTGGGAATACACGCATCACATTGTACCCCGCATCAAAGCTGACTACTTTGACAAAGGTATTGGCGTCAAAGGCGTTGCCGTGCCCAAAGAAATTCCACTCCTCCCCGTCAGCTATTTTGAAACATCAGCCGAAGCGATTGGGCTGAATGTCGAGACCTTCCGCAACTGCGTGACAAACGAGAAACACAAAGACGACATCGCCACAAACACCAGCCGCGCTCTCAAACTCGGCGTCACTGGCCTCCCCTACATGATCGTCAACGACTACACCACCAGCGGCTTTGGTGGCGGCGAGCACGGGCTAAAGACATTGCTTAAAGCAGGTGGGGTGCAATAGCCCCTACCGCCGGCGTAAGAAATAATACCCGGTTGCCATGGCAGCTATCACACTCACGGTAGTAATCTTCCAAAACATCGTTGGGTCATCCGCCCCTGGCACAGGCACATTCATGCCATAGAGCCCAGCGATCATCGTTGGGATAGTCAGGGCTACCGTGATCACCGTTAGTAAGCGGATCGTCTCGTTCAGGCGCGTGTCCATCACGGCGCGGTAGCTATCACGCACATTAGTGATGGTGCGCAGGAGCGATTTACAACGTGCAATCACCTGCTCCAAGTCAATCGAGATATCCTCCACATCATCCTTATCATCCTCTTTGAGGCGGAGACTCCGGTTTGCCATCAAGCGCTCAATCGCCCAGTTCATTGGCACTAGTGCATTGAGATAGTCGTTGAGCTTGCGTTCATACTCGGTCAGCGTCACGATATCGCGTGCCCGCAGCGTATGGAGGTCGTCCGTTGCTGCCCGCATCTGCCGGTTGATCGTTGCCACTCGCCGCTGGTACTGCAGCGACACCGCCTCGATCATTGCCACCACGAGCTCAATCCGCCGCGCCGTATTCATCCGCGTTTTGTCAACAAAAGGCTGCCAGAGCCGGCCCAGGCTATCACGCGAAAGTGTCACCACGTAGTTTTTGTGAATACCAAATAGTATCGGCGTCGTAAAGTCGTTAAAGTCATCGTCTGTATCAGGCAAGCGGGCAATCAAATACGTCCACTCATCCTCAAAATCAACCCGCGGCACCTCGTGTGGGTCCAGTGCATCTTTGATGATATTCTCGTCCATACCAAGCGCCAGGAGCTTGTCGATCTCCTCACTGCTGGGCTTCTCGCAGCGCAGCCACGACCCAACCCGCAGCGTATCACGCGGCGTAATCGTCTGATCTGCCTCACTCGAACGAAGATATTGCAACATACTAGTGATAAGTATACGATGAAGCAGTCATAATTGCAAATAATACGCCAACTTTGCTCCCGCGTTCTGCGTCGCATATGAAGTCATAGTGGCGTATCGCAGCAGCTACTCACTCACAAACAGCTGCTCAAGCACCGCATCAACCATAAACCGCATTGTCTTTGGTGCGATATCCTCTCGTGCGTCAATCGCTGCCACTACCGTAAAGAGCTCGCTGATTATCTGGTCGGTCGCGCCTGGCCGCAGCATGCCATCGCGTCGCCACTGCTGCACCTGCTCGGCAAAGAATTCGCCACGCAGCGCTAGGCTATTGCCTGCTCCTACTTGCTTCACATCATCATAGTAAGCTTGACGCACCTGCTCGCCAGGCACATCACTTTGCCACTCAGCCAGGATTTTATTACGCCGCGTTGCTTGCGTTGTGGCGCGTAGATAGGCTGCAAAAGCCGCCCGGGGCTGCGACCAATCGATCCGCCCAACAATCCGGTTCTTTGTCTTTTCGTCCTCCGCACGATACACCGCAAGGAAGAGCTCCAGCTTAGACGGATAGAGCAAATACACGCCGCCAACCGCAATACCTGCCACCTGAGCAATCTCCACAATCGACGCCGCCTTGTAGCCATCCTGGGCAAAGACCCGCCGCGCTGCCTGAATTAGTTTCGCCTGACTGATTGCCATATCCGCTCCGACCTCCGCTCGCGCTACCCTGCCCGATAGCGCCTCTTTACTTTCTACTCATATTCTATTATAGCAGGTTTGGAAACGGCTGCGCAGCGAGACTGGTAATATAGTGTATAACAACCAGCTCTCTCGCATTAGCCTATAATAAAAACAGAGGTACAGCCATGCCATATCCATACGAGCACGATCTGGTGCAGTAATCTTTCTCTCGCTGCTCTGCTATACATCGAGAAAAATCTGTTGCCTGCTTCATCAGGCTTTTGCCAGCAATCGTTGTGCATTCACTCTATATATCCGATAACGACTCTCTTGTATAACGCTCATGGTTTTGATACACTTATAGTTAATATAACCATAAGGGGGATTTTTATGATTGCAACTCAAACCGGCCAGGGCAAAAAGCGAATTGGCCTTATCTCAACGGGGATTGTCGGTGCGCTGCTGGTCGCCTTTACCTTTACACCAACCTTCGCAGGCTTTGCGGCAAGCATCCAAAACACCATCAACAGCGCCTCAACCGGTACACTCACCATGAAGGAAACATCAGGCACCTACACCTGCAACAGCACAGACGGCGCTGGCGCAACGACGAACTCGGCTACCTGTTCTACTATTAACAAGTATGGTGGTACAAGCACACCACTTGTTGCTGGTGGGCCAGCCCAAACAACCAACATCACCCTGCAAAACACCGGAAGCGTGGCCGCAACATCCTTTAGCCTCAACCCTGGCACATGTAGCCAATCGTCTGTCGCTGGTGCTTCAATGGCGGGTTCGGCAACAGACTTGTGTAGCAAAGTCAAGGTAGCTATCAAGTCAGGTAGCAGCACATTCTTTACCGGCACTGCCGCACAATTGCAAGCAGGCGGTGCAATTGATCTGCTCGCTAAGCTCAGCAAGGCAACTATCAATGCTAGTGAGAGCGTGCCGATCACCTTTGAGGTATCGCTTGACGCCAGTGCTGGCCCAACCTACCAAGGCCTGCAGGTCTCGCAACCACTGACGTGGACATTTGGCGCGTAATTCCTCTGGAGTAGGACGATACGCATGCCTCGGCAACGAATGATTATCATCACCATCCTGAGCCTCTGTCTTGGAGGCTTCGTTGCCGTGATGATGACGCTTGGCATGCGTATCTTTTTTGTCACAACACCGAGTATGGCCACTGCCGCTCCAGTTGGCTCGCTCGTTGTCACGCAGCCAGCTAGCAACTATCACCCCGGCGACATCATTACCTTTCAGCGCCATGGCCGGACATACACCCATCGGATTCAATCTATCACCAACCAGCGTATCCTAACCAAGGGTGACCTCAACCACGCGGCTGATCCGCTCCCCATCGAGCACAGTGCCATCATTGGCAAGGCAATTTTCATCAACCCTTGGCTTGGCTGGGTATGGCTAATGCTGCCATGGGTGGTGATAGGCTGGCTCATCATCCATCTAGCCACCCGCCGAGCTCGCCCAACATGGCGCTGGTATTATCGGATTATTGGCATGACACTGGTACTCTGCGCTGTGTCGCTGTGGTTTCATCCATGGATCAACTTTAGCGTGCTCAGCGTTCTTCCTTCAGACAAAGGCGCCCTTATGCACATCGTCAATACCGGCGTTTTCCCAATCGACGCAGTCGGTACGGTGCTCTACCCCGGCCAAGATGCCACCATTACTGTCTCAGTACAAAACAGCCACGGGCAGTATTTCTTCACACCAACGATTCATTACACGGCATGGGTTATCCTGTGCATTATGCTCATTTGTCTTATCCCCTTTGGGCTGATGCTCTATGGCCTTCGCCAGCTATCTCGGCCTGTCGCAGCCGATAGCGCACCGCAACCATTACCCATCACTTCTGTCATCGTCGCAGCAATTATTACGCTAGTAGGTATATGCTTCATTATCTTTCATAACTTTTATCTAACAAGCGGGGCGTTTTCGGGCACAATCCACAACAGTGCCAATACTGCGCGCCCCGTGCTCTATAACTGCACTGATGCCACCAAGCTCACTGCCCCCTCGCAGGCGCTCTTCATTTACGGCATGACATTCTTCGATACTGGCACTACCGAGCGCGACCTATCTGGTAATAACAATAAGGGTGCCTGGCTCACACGCACGGCCGCTGCTCATGGTTCACAATCATACGCCTGTCGCCGCGACCGTGTGCGCAGTACCCTCTTCAAAGATACCTGCCTTGCCTACCCCACACTTGTCGATAACCCCAACCCTTTTACCCTCTCTGTCTGGTTCAATACCAATCAATACGGGCTCAATAATGGGCGCATTGCTGGCTTTGCCAGTACACCAGACAATGGTGCCGACCCAAGCTTAGACCGCGTCCTCTTTCTCGACAAGCAAGGGCGCATTGCCTTTGCGGTGTGGCCCAATGCCACGCGCTCAATCTTCTCACCAGCCGGCAAAAACTACGCCGATGGCAAATGGCACCACGTCGCCGCCTCACTCTCACCACAAGGCATACGGCTCTATGCCGATGGCGCACTGGTTGCTCATGACCCAAGCGTCACGCAGGCCCAAAACTTCCGCGGCTACTGGAAGTTTGGCTGTGGGCGTTTTAGCGAGTGGCGTAATGGTGATGGCACACCTATCAACAGCACAAACACATTCTTCACTGGCATGATGCAGTTTGGGGCTGTCCACACCACCGCGCTGAGTGATACCCAGGTGCAAGAAATCTACCTCGCTGGCACAAAATAACGCACACAGCGCGACAACATATCTTTAGCTATTACATCGTTTTGCTCTCATTGCAAGCATCCAGCGCCTGCTATATACTATATGCATGAAATACATGCGCAATACACTCGCCAAGCTTCTCACTCTTCTCCGCCATATGTGGCTGCCCCTTATGGTAATGATCCTGCTCATCGTGGCAGGCGTTGGCATAAGCGCTACCTTACACGCAGTGCGACCCGAACCACTCTGGACGAATGCGACAAAGGAGCTCGCGCAGCGAGTGAAAAGCGAGGCCACGCAGTCACTCGACATTACTCTGAGCCGCGGTGAATTTATCAATATTGATGGGCCAGGCGGCATCGTCATCGGCACTATCACCGACCACGCCGCACGTCAGCGTCTGCTCGCTAGCCAGCCGTTTCGCGATTGTGCGTTTGGTTGCACGGGGTGGATGGCATATTCGCGGCTTGAGCGCACATTGCCTCTTGAACCTTCAGAACACGTGTCTGGCCACGCGCGTGCTCTGCTGAGCTCGGCCGCTGCCCCAGATAGCTCGTGTATCATTCGCTTCCATTATCTTGGACAAACACTCCCAGACAAACACAGCTCACCCGACCTAGACATCATCTGCCTCTCACAAAAAACAGGTGCGTTTGTGTATGAGTTTCGGGCGGCGTAGCACATTCTACTTTCGTCGCACCTCCATATTTGAAAGGATGTATACTATTACACTAGTAGCAAAGGTTAACTCTCATATAAGAAATTAACCTCTAAGATAGCAGGTCAATTTACAGCGCAAACAAATCATTCAACGCCTCACTCACCGTTGGGTGAGTGAATATCTGGTCGCGCAGCGTGGTGTAGGGCAGGCCAGCATCCATTACGGTTTTGATAGTATTAATCACCTCCGGCGCCTGCTGGCAAAAGAGCGTCGCGCCAAGAATGCGGCCTGTCGATGGCTGCACCACTGCTTTGAGTAACCCCGTTGTTTTATTATCAACATGCATGCGCGGCACCGCCATTGCTGGCAACTCTTTAACCTTCACATCATCACCATACTGGGCGCGAGCTGCTGCTTCAGTTAGGCCAACACGCGCCAGTGGTGTCTGCATAAATATCACATGAGGCAATACTGCACGCTGAGCCCGCGTATAGCTACCATCACCAAGGAGCTGGCTCTTGACAATACGAAAGTCGTCGAGCGACACATAGGTATACTGTGGCCCGCCATTAACATCGCCCAGTGCCCAGATATGCGGCTGAGTGGTTTGCAAATGGCTATTAACGACAACAGCGCCGCGCTCATCAGTCTTCACCCCAGCAGCGGCAAGACCAAGCTGGCTGGTATTAGGCCGGCGGCCAGCGGCCACGAGCACAGCATCATATACTTGTTCATCACCGCCACGTATCACAGCAACGCCGAGGTCTGTATCGCGCACCTGCTGTATGTCTGATGCAAACACAAGTGTTATACCCTGCTCTTCCAGAGCCTGAGCAACTGCTTGGGCAACAGATGGCTCCTCGTGCGGAAGCAGCTGCGGCCGGCGATGGTAGAGCGTGACCTCCACGCCAAGGGCTGCATAGGTAGAGGCAAACTCCAAGCCAATCGGCCCAGCACCAATCACCGCCAGCCGCTGCGGCTTGAGCTGCTGGTTGAGCGCCTCCGTACTGGTATAGACATGGGTCGATTGCTCAAGGCCGGCAATCGCTGGCATCACCGGCACCGCACCGGTATTAATGAACAACCGATCTGCCTGCAGCTCAATGCGCTGCTCACCCGCTTGGACGCTCACTGTGTGCGTATCAACAAACGACGCAACGCCATCAATAACCATAACACCCGGGTTATCCGCGAGCATGTGGTAGTTCTTATTATTAAGCTTGGTCACGACTGCTGTTTTGCGGGCAAACGCTTCGTCGATCGACTGGCCAGCCGCTGCCGCACTCACGAGCGTCTTGGTTGGAATGCACGCAATATTAATACACGTCCCACCATACATCTGCGGCGATTGCTCCACCAGCGCTACCCGCTGGCCTGCCCCAGCGAGTGCTACCGCCAGCGTCTTGCCCGCCTTACCAAAACCAATAATCAGTGCATCGAATTGTGTGTGCATTATGCTTCTCCTTCCTCAAAAGTATTGCACACATTATTCCTAATGTAAATAGATTACAATAATGATTCGCTCTTCTCTCCATACTAGTGAAGAGCAGAATGAGTACGCCGCCTACTTATGACACGCTTTGTACTGAAGCACAACACTCAGCGCCGTCGTGCCAGCACTGGCTGCACCCGGTCAATCCGGTTCGTCCAGACATACCCGCCAAACTGTGGCGGTATCTGCGTCACACTCTCCGCTGTATCAAACCCAGCTGACCACTGTCCATCGCCTTCGACCAACATTACTCGCGTGTTTACCGCCGCCATCCGGTCAACAAACTTACCTGGCCAGCCCCATAGTAGTGGTGCATAGCGCCGCGGAATGTGCAGCTCCATATTGTGCAGCTCGTGCGGCACATAACCTGTCCAGCCAACCGCCAAGTAACGCAGCAATCCGGCCTTCATCATTGCCTTGGAGCAGAGACGCAGCGTATCACTTTGTTGGCGCAGCCAAGCAATGCCATCGTCATTACCGTAGACTGTAATTTGTTTGAAGCGTTCAGGGTTCATTGCCCGGAGCTTTCCCCACAGCACTTCGTATGTCTGGTGGTTGCCGTCCTTAACATGCAAAAGAAGATCTTTGTGCGGAAAGGCTGCCAGCACCTCATCTAACGTGGGCATCAGGCCCACCCCTTTGCTGCGGAATGGAAAGGTTTTGCCACCGTCCGCCGTGTAGCCATAACCAATGTCGAGCTGCTTGAGCTCAGCCATCGTGTACTTGCCAATTTCGCCCTTGGCCTCTGTGCGGTATTCCAGCGTTGCATCATGAAAGACCGCGAGTTGCTGATCTTTCGTGAGCTTGAGGTCAAGTTCTACCACATCCGCACCATGATCAAAGGCAGCGCGCATTGACGGGATTGTATTCTCAAGATAGGGGTGCTCGGGTTTATCCATAATGGCTGCAGTGTTGGTGTCATTGCCAACCTTACTGTAATCAAATGTCTGCGCCAGGCCTCGGTGAGCGAGTATCCGTGGGTGCTGCGTCGGCATAAAGAGACTCGTATTATTGAGCCACAGCCCTATGATAATCACTACAATTACTGTCAACCCTCGCCAGTGATGCTGACTCCACTGCGCTCCGCTCTGTCCTATTTTCCGAAATGTATCGAGCATTTATTACTCCTTTATTTTTATTATCCAACAACCGCTTATTCCACACGCTGAGCAAATAGCTCAGCCACGCCGCGCAGAAAAATCTCCGCCGTCTTTGGCCCGACGCCATAGAATTTTTGCAGACGTTTGGCGCACTCAGCTTCGTCCGAGCTACTGCCGATGAACAACATCAGCGAGCCATCATACCAGTCAATCAGCTGCTGTGCGCAGAGCCGCAGCGCCGTCGCTGTTTTCTCATCATAGCGCGTGTATTTGCCTTCATCCAGCAGCCGCACGAGGCGTTTGCGCTCCACCGCAAGCAGAGCCCACGGCGTATCAAGCTGGTGCTCCACCAAGAGACGCCAGGTCTGCACCGCCACCGGTGATTGAATTGGCTTACCCAGCAGATACACCAAGAGAAACCAGCGAAAGAGATCGAGCTCATCATGCGCAATATCGAGCGCGAAGTCATCGGGATGGTGTGAGCGAGCAGAGCGAGCCATATTCCATATTATTCTCTAAATTGGCGCTTATTGTCAAATAAGACGAGCTGCGCCACAGCTTCTACATCATGTATCAGTAAGCACAACCAATAAACAATTGCATTTCGTGCAACACATTGCTAGAATATACATAGAACATTTAGCTAACATCGATGGTCTATGGGGGTACATCATGTTTCGGAAACTCGTATCAAACTTATCGCTCAGCCCGGCGATCGTCGGCCAGCTGGGCTTTTATGCGAAGCGTTTGCGCAAAGAAGAAGCAACGCGTCGCTTGGGGCTGATATTTACCGCGCTGGCACTCGTCGTGCAATCGTTCACGCTGCTTGCACCACCAGAATCGGCTAACGCCGCCGACCCAAGCGATATGATCTATGGTGGGATTAGCAACGGCTCGCAGCTCATGGCACACTACGACGCCAACACCAACAACATCCGTGACCTCTACAGCACCATCGGCATTACTCGTGCTGAGCTACAGCAAGCGACAACTCGCCTGGAGACCCGGCGCAGCACCGAGAGCACCTACTCGTGGGGAATGACGCCGCACTTTAGTGCCGCTCAGGGCGAAGGCGTGTATTCTGTGAAGGCAGCGCAAGGTGGAATGCGCAACTTCTACTACCGGCCACACCGCTTGTGGGGGAACTTCACCTACCGGGCATTCGTTGGCCACTCAGCAAAGTTTGGCTGGTTCGCCATTATGCTCAACTGTGGTAACCTCATTACCCAGACAGTGCCACCCGCACCTGTTTGCCCACCCGGCCAAGTCGGTACCTATCCAAACTGCAGCACGCCGCCATCCGTCATCAAGCCAACACCAGTAGCAAGCTGTAGTGGCCTTGTCATCAACAAGAACGACACCACCTACCAATTCACCGCTGCAGCATCTGCCCAGCATGGCGCTACCATCACCGGCTATGTCTTCCACGTCTACCGCGATGGCAAGCTCGCCAAAACACTCGAGAGCAGTACGCCTACCGTCAGCTACAGCGAGAAAACGCCCGGTTCGTACCGCATCGTCCTCACTGTCAAAACCTCTCTGGGCGATCGCACTAGCGAGGCCTGTGCCAAGACCTTCGTCATCGCTGCACCCGCCCGCTGCCCGGTCAATCCTACCCTGCTCAAAGATGATGCTCGCTGTCAGCCCTGCCCAGGCAACAACACCCTCTGGTTAGAGGACAAGACCTGTGCTGCCAAATTCGTCCAGACCAAGAGTGGCCACAACCTCACCCAAAACAGTGCTGAGACAACCACCGTCACCGCCAAAGCCCACGACCGCATTACCTACAAGCTCAGCGCCACCAACAAAGGTCTCAATGCCGAGAAATTCACCTTTAGCGACAACCTCGGTGACGTCCTTCAATACGCTACAGTTGTCGACGCTGGCGGTGGTACTCTTGGCAAAGACACCAACCAAAGCGCCAGCACTGATGCAACCATCCTCAGTTGGCCAGCTGTGGAGATCAAACCAGGCGAGAGCCAGGAGCGACAATTTACCGTCCAGCTTAAAGATCAGATTCCTTCGATGGGCACTGGTACCAGCAACGCAACCTCCTACGATTGCCGCATCGATAACACCTTTGGCAACACACTCAGCACTAAGGTAGATTGCCCCGCCGAGAAGCGCGTCGTTGAGCAAGTGGTAACCGAGCTACCCCACACTGGTAGCAGCGAGAATATCATCTTTGCTGGCATCGTCCTTGCGGTAGTGGTCTTCTTCTACGCCCGCTCACGCCAACTTAGCACCGAGATCCGCCTCGTGCGCCGCAACTTTAACGCTGGAACAATCTAACCAAGGAGAAAGCAATGGCAGAACGATTTACCACCAAGCGCCAACCCGAGCACCGCACCGAGCAAACCATCGAGCAATCACGCGCCGAGCAGCTAACCGCCCTACGCCAATCTGGCGAGCATCGCCAGTTAGAACACCCCAGCCTCCAGGGCGAAACGCGTCAGCGACACGAAACCCTTAGGGCCGCTCGCCACGAAGCCGAGCAAGTCTACGAGCAAGCTGCCGAGCAAGAACGAGCCACTGCCGAAGCTGAGCGCCGCCAGCGCGAAACCCGCGAACAACAGCGCGCCGAACGCCAACGCCAAACCAGCCCAGCCGCTCAACAAGAACGCTTCGATAAAACCATGGCAGCCGTCCAATCTCAACTCTCACCCTCAAGCCGCGCCTTTAGCAAAGTCATCCACAACCCAGCCATCGAAAAAGCAAGCGAAGTCACTGGCAATACCGTTGCCCGGCCTAATGCACTGCTATCTGGTGCCATTGCCGCCTTCGTACTCACCCTAGCCATCTACCTCATCGCCCGCTTCAACGGCTACCCACTCTCCGGTGCCGAATCCATCGCTGCTTTCGCCCTCGGCTGGCTCTGCGGTCTCGCCTTCGACTTTGTGCGCATGATGATGCTCGGTCGGCGGAATGTGTAGCTCACCTCTGCAAATCACTGCTCGCTCAACAACATGATTCAATCACTGATAGCTTACACTTCTCATGTGAAATAGTGTCAGTGTCCTATTGATCAAGCTTCACTATTCTAGAGGAAGATCACTCGGACTAGAGAGAAGTACCTGAACAACAGTGGCTACGTATGTCATGAGCGAACGATACCACTGTCAGAGTTACTAACGAGCGCCTTGAGCGTCTATGTGATTATTTGGCGGAAAACACTGTTGAGTCGACTAGCCTACAGGCACACAGATTGTCACCATCTTCAGATGCATATCGCTATCAAATTCGAAGTGCACCCAATTACCGCCTTGCTCGTCATATTGGATCCAAGCTGAGCGCACCCACGTTGTGTTTTGATCTGCTTCATTAGCGGGAGTCCCAAGATTGTGAATAATCTCACCACGCGTCGCCGTATTGGAGAATTCCGCAAACAGGGGAGTGGCATACGGTTTGTATTCTGAATCTTGTTGAGTGTACAAGGTGACTGCTCTAAGTACTCCATCTTTCCAGTGAAACTCTGTTCCAGAGTTATACAATGAGCAGTAGGATTCTGTAGAGTCAAAGCCAATTAAATCTTTATCGATTTCATCAATGACAGGGGTGTCACCTGAGATACTAATAATATGTTGAACGTCCTTCTCGACGGTTTTGTCGTTTCGTCCGACCAATTTGATATATTGATTAATATCTCCATCTATTTTTATCGCCATAGGTGCTCCATAACGTATTTAAAATTATTTGATTAACGTATTACATAACATATTGATACCTTAAGTTGGATAGATCCTCGTATAAGATAATCATATTTCTTCTGGTTTACTACTAAAGTATGTTCGAAGCTCTAAGACTTTAGCCTCTCGCCAAGCCGCGCCAACATCATATCCATCTCGGCTTGATAAAACGGTGCATTGGCAGTTAGTGGATCCCAGTAAGAGACCACAACACTTCCTGCCTCCTTAGGAGTCTGTGTTGGTGATGTATCAGGACTTGGGTCTTTATCTGGCAGAATATGTTCCGATACAAGTTTCTCGGAGAACCACCAAGTGGTAGGTTTGTAGTTTTCCCAAGAGGAGTGGTCACCAATAATCTCTTTGGGTGTCGGAAATACGATCTCTTCTCCCATCGCTGCATAGCATGCATTGAGCTTGGCAGATAAGTTAGTCATAATCGTGGTTGCTGTACTCCAAAATAGAAGCGCATCATCATTATCCTGCTCGTCACGTAGCGCAACTGGAATGCCTAGCACATCAGAGTCAAATGACAGTCTTATCGCATATCCCTTGTTGTCGTTCGCATGTTGATCCAATCCAACAACAACATTTTCGAAATAAGGGTGCCAGCAGGCGAGCCCGTATAGGATCTTGTGCGATTCATCGATATAGTGACTAACTTGTTCTACTGGCTTATCAAAGTTCATTAACTGCGGCATCTCACTGGCCGTCGTGGCTGTGAAGATCTTGTTGGCAAAGTGAAGATCAGCGGTACTCAACGCATTAATAATTTTAGACATTGTAACAGCGTTGTCTTTGTCTGCATAGATGCCGATCGTGAATGATGATCCGTCAAAGTTGTTCATGGGCGTGCTCCTTCTGTCTTATCAGTATATAACTATCATACTAACAGATGAAAATGCCAATTACAAATACTCTGTTAACTAGCAAATTACGTTTGTATGTCAGTCCTCTGCTTGGTTTCTACAAAAATATCGTACTTGCCGCTTGTGTTCTCTATCACCTGTATTAAGCGTTTATCAATGTAACTTAATCGACACTTCCTGTGGCTCGCCGCTTAGGTCGCCATGAGTATTGAGGGTACCTTGGCGGCGCAGAGCTTCGCGCTCTAGCTCTTCTGGTGATGGCATAGCTGGCTCGGGAGCGGGTGGTGGTGCGACCGGTGGAGTAGGCTGAGCACGCGTCTCGGTCTGCTGGCCACCAAGGATATTGGGCCGCGCAGCGTGGCGTGCTCTATCCAGCGCATCCTGCACCACTGGCGATGGTGGTGGAGCAGGCTGAGCCGACGATGGAGATGACGCGCTTGGATTTGGCATAGTGCGGGGAGTGCTAGCTGGCTGTGGCCGTGGCGCCTGAGAGGATGAAGAAGCTGGCGGCACGGCTGGCTGAGCACGCAATGGTTGAGCTGAGGAAGCTGGTGCAGTTTGCGGCCGAGCTGGTTGAGCAGCCGGGCTACCGGGCCGAGATGTTTGTGCGCTTGATGGTGCTGCCGCCGATTGCGGTTTCTTTGCATTCATCTGCTTACGCTTGGCAAGCCATTCATCGAGGAAGGACGACCCACCACCAGCTCCAGCCGCGCCTCCTGGGCGCCCTGCTCCGGCTGCTGGCTGGCTGGGCTGCTGCACACTAATGCGGGCAGCTATATCGCGCTCAACTTGGTCGCGCGGCCGGCCGTACTTCGCGGCCGAAAGCTTCTTGAGGGCATCGCTCAACTGCTGGTTTGGTTCACCCATTGGCGGAATCCACGCCATACTAAATGGTGCTGACGGCGTGCCATTAATCTGCGCCACACAGACCGACTCGAAGTTTGGTAGCTTGGTCAAATCCTCAGCAGTAAAGACAGGCGTATAGCGCTTGACCATAATCTCAGCATCAGTCGTACCAATTCGGCCGGTAATGGTTGTACCAACGTTACCAAGGATAGCCTCGCGTAGTTCTTCCTTGAGCTGCGTCATAAACTGGTTAGCCAAGACCAAACTCAAGCGATACTTACGCGCCTCACTGAGGATCGTCTCAAAGCTATCGGTGGCAAAGTTCTGGAACTCGTCAACGTAGAGTGTAAAGTCCTTGCGCTCGTGCTCGGGGATATTAGCCCGAGCCATCGCAGCCGCCTGGAACTTCATGACAAAGATAATACCAAGCAACTTCGAGTTGAGATCACCCATCTTACCTTTGGAGAGGTTAACAAGTAGGATCTTGTTGTTATTCATAATCTCAGGGAAGTTAAAGCCACTCTTAGTCTGACCAATAATATTACGCATCGCATCGTTGCTAATAAATGGACCAAACTTGGAGATCACCCAGCTAATCAGGTCACCAGCTTCGTTGGAGCGCTGCGAGGCTGGGAACTCTTTGGTCCAAAAGTCCAGCACCTGCCGGTCTGTCACGTATTTGAGCTTGGCATTGCGGAATTGCTCATCCACCAACAGCTTTGGCACATCAACAAACGTTCCACCCGCAGGATCAGCCATCAGCAGCAACGCACAGTTACGGAAGATGTGCTCGAGGCGTGGCCCAACGATACCAGTGTGGCCTGGGTCGTACAAGCCATAGAGCATGTTAATCGCCTCCTGCACCAAGAAGTCCTTTTGGTCGGGGTGATCAAACTCAAACATATTAAGACCGATCGGGTTACTCATATCACCTGGGTCGAAGTAGACAATATCCTCTACCCGATCACGTGGTACTTTGGCGAGCAATGCCTCAGCCAGGTCACCGTGCGGATCAACCAAAGCAAAACCCCGCCCCGCCAGCATATCCTGGTAGGCCAAGTTCTCTTGCAAGACCGACTTACCCACACCCGTCTGACCAATGATATGGATGTGACGCCGACGGTCTTTGTCTGCCAGGCGAATCGGCTTGCGCACGCCGCGGAACTCATTGTAACCGAGCAACAGCCCCGTCTCCATCACCTCTGTTGGGCCGTCGACTTGCTTGCTCATCTGGCGCTTGACTTGCGAGGTAGGAATGCTATTTTGGTCTGGCAAATGGAAGAGGGTTGCAAGCTCCACCGAGTTGAGAATATCGCGACTATTTGCCTGCGGGAAGAATCGGAAGATGAAGGCTGTCGCGAGCTCATCGACATTCTTAGTAAGGTTAAACTTAAAGCCATTAAAGCTCGGCGAATCAAACAGTGCAAATGCCGCTACAATATTCTTGAGCAACACCTGTGAGCGCGCCGCTGTGTTGGACGACACCACCACACGGATCATTACCTCATAGCCAGGGTAGCGAATCTTCTCTTGGATAGCATCAACCTTAGCCTGCTCCACCGCACTGAGCGGCTTCTCAGCTTGGAATTCCTTCTTGTCGCTTGCCTCAGGCGGCTTCCATAGTGCCTGCATAACATCACGCGCCGAGAGGCCACTGCCACCACTACTCTTTTTCTCACCCTTGTTCTTGACGATCTGCTCGGCAGCTGAGATAGAGCGCTTCGTCCACTTCTCATACGCTGGGCGGATCAAAAATTGGATTCCCACCCCATCCTCGCGCCCAGCTGAAGACACTGCATTAAGCAGCGCCCGCGACGCATCGCGCTTAGATTCCATATAGGTGGAAATCGGATAAATAAATTCTTTGCGGAGAGTAAACTCACCACCAATCGTTCCACTCGCCTTGCCCACCTTGCTAAACACTGAGTGCTCCGACACCTCCTCTAACCGTGCCGACGGGTAGGCTGCAGCAATTGCCTGGCGCACTGTGTCCGTCAGCACTGTTGGCACCACCGCATAGTAATATACCAGACCCTCGCGCGCCACAATTTCAAATGACACATGGCGCTGTCCATAGATCCGGCTCATAAAACCCTTGGTGCTAGTACTCGCAATGATGTTGTACATCACTTGGGCTTGCGATAGCACCTCCTCCGTGAGGTCACGCTTGTCGCGCCCACCACCGTCGATATCGTCACTAGCAGGTGGCAAGTGGATGAGAATCGGCACCATCTTAAGACCGCGCTCATAGTTCTTAGCCTCGCGCATACTGTTGCGATAAACGATAAAGGCAACAAACAAGATGATGAGAATAAGACCAGCCGAGCCAAAAACAATAATGAATGTGGTGACGGTATTCATCTAGTTCTCCGTTGCGCCAATTTTGCGCCCATAGCGTTTGTAGATATAGTCGCGCTGCAGGGCACTGACCTGCTGTTCGCGCTGGTAAGGGTCATCTTGGGTATCCTTAATGATCTGCTTGAGCTTGATAACCCAGTCTTTTTCAATCAGGTCTTCGTCTGCGGCGGTTGCAGGAGCAGCTGTAACGGTTGTATCTGGGTCGGGCTGTGGCGCAGCAATAACCGTAGTAGGAAGAGCTGGCAGCGTGAGGCTCTGCGGGACCATCGGCATCATTTCATGCGTGTCAGCGGGCTGCTGCTCGCTCCGACGCTCAGGCATCAACGCAGGAAGCCGCTCGTGCGCCTGAGGCGCCGGCGAACGGTAGATATTCTGGTTGCTTACCCGAGGCTGCTCGGGAAAACTATTGAATCGCGGCTGTTGTGGTCCCATATTCTGCCTAAATTATACCATAGGCTGCGCTGGTGCAATAGGTGTGAGCATAATCATCATATCTATGGCGCTTATGCTCATTATTTTGCTATACTAGCGGTATGGAGCGTCAATCTCCCTCACCAGCATCGCGCTTGCAGCGGCACCACAAACGCTGCACCCAAGCGCGACGCCGCATGGTTATCTTGCTTGCGCTACTTGCTTGTGCATTATGTGGCCTCGTTGTTACCCTTATTATCGTCCATGTGGTGCGGCCTGCTACACCGCAGCCTTCCCCACCAGCCGCGCGCACAACCGATAAAACAGATGAGAAATACTCCTTCGTTGATTCGCACTACCAAGGCATCCGCTCAAAGCTGGTCAGCCGCACCTCTACTAAAGAAAAAGCTTCGCTCGAATATCCACTGACAGGCAATAACACGATCGACACCACTATCGCGAGCGCCATTGACCAGCTCGACCACGAGTTTCGCCAAAGTGTCGCAGCTGGCCGCACCTTCCACCGGCCAATGACTGAGGCAATTAGCTACCAAATTACCCACAATACCAATGCTGCGCTATCCGTTATTGTCCAAGCTAACCAAGACACCCACGGTGCTCATCCCGCCAGCTTCACCCGATTTTGGACATTCAACAAGCAGACGGGCGCGGCTATCACTCTGCGCGATCTCGTTGGTGGCAATACCACATACCTGCGCACTATCATTGATGCGGCACAGCGCTCTGTTGCTGCCACGATTGCCGAGCGCCAGCAGCCAGCCGTCGATCTTGGCGAAATGGTCACAGAAGACGCACTCACCAATTTCATTATCACCAATGACAATACACTTGCCTGGCCCTTTAGCCAAGCTGCGCTCGTGCCGTCATCGTATGGCACAATGACGATCTCTCTCCCCTTCACCAGTATCCTCGCTGCATTGCAAACCACCCAGGCGCGGCAGATTGCGACCATCCCTGCTCTGCCAAAACCACAGCCAAAACCAATTGCCACCCCCGTGCCAGCCGCACCAGCACCTTCTGAATCTTGTGCCCAAGCCTGCATTGCCCTCACCTTCGACGATGGACCTGGGCCATACACCAACGAGCTGCTTGACACCCTAGACCAATATGGTGCAAAAGGCACATTCTTCATGATCGGCAGCAAAGTTGCAGCTCGTGCCAACGTCGCGCGCCGTATCCATACCAGTGGTCACCAGCTTGGGAATCACTCGTGGAGCCATCCGGTGCTGCCGCAGTATAGTGCAGAAGCAATCGGCAGCGAGATCGACCGAACCAACAATGCTATTGCCCAAGCAACAGGCGTTGCACCGACTATCATGCGCCCACCATATGGCGCAGTGAATAGCGTCGTCCTCGAGCAGCTACGCCAGCGCGGTATGGCCTCTATCTTGTGGTCGGTCGATACGCGCGACTGGGCCGATCGCAATAGCACCATCGTCTGCAATCGCGCCGTTGCTGGTGCGCGGCCAGGCGCTATCATCCTCATGCACGACATCCACCCCACCTCTGTGAATGCCGTGCCTTGCATCCTCAGCACGCTCAAGCAGCAAGGCTATCGCTTCGTCACCGTGCAGACGCTACTCGGCAAGACTGTACCCGGTGTGAATTATCCGTAGGAATATACACCTGAATATTAAGATCCTTTAGTATCTTGCCCTTCTTTCTTACGCTTATACACGTCGGCATTGCAAAAGCAGATTAATGCATCGTAATGAAAACCTACCGGATTAATTATGGTGTTGTCATCGCTTTATCCAATGAGGTAAGACAAGGTTGCAGAAGAAAGAAACAGCTATTCGGCAACTTACGTTCCAGCGTTTTATAACGTCTCACTTTTCTTGTATACATTATGCGCACTAGAATTCTTGGCGATGTACTGTTTACAAAAGCTATATTGTCATTTTTGTTGGGTACTCTGTGCCCAATCAGATATGTATTTTATTGAACTGCGCTATCGATATTAAACACCTTGTGCTTCGATGTCGCCCCGTGCAGCAATCGAATCTGGCTTTTGCTCACACCAAAATGCTTAGCTAGCAGCTTAATAGCCGCCGCATTCGCCCGACCCTCAATCGCCAGTGCCTTAGTGTAGATGATATACACGCCGTCGCTACCCACCACGACTTCTTCGCGGTGGCGGGAGTTGGGTTTGAGATGGACGGAGATTTTCATACTACTTCTTTATACCTTTTTAATCTATTATATCCTCTATGTATTTTATTTGGTTATTAATTGTCTATTGAAAATAAGCATGAGCGTATTATACTGGTAAGGTCAATCTCATTACAAAAGGACTTATATTATGAAATCGATCACAAACATTTCGAAAAAGACTATTGGTGTTATCGCCAGTATTTGCTTCGTTGTCGGTGCGCTTGCATCGGCAGGTGCTACTTCTGTGCAACATCACGCAGTTACTACACCACCCAAGCCATCCGTCGTTACCTACACAGACTGCTCAACTGAAGAAATCCCCTTCGAGACACATTACGAAGGCAAATCAGGTGCGTATGGCTATACCGATACTATCAAACAACAAGGTAAACCTGGCACCAAGCAAATCTGCAAGCCCAGCAAATCCGGCTACGAGAACAAAACGACAGTCATTACACAACCAGTCACTCACATTATTGTTCGTACACCCAAGCCAGCACCGCAGCCAATTTCACAGCCCGAACATCATGCCTCATACCGCACAGGTGCTATCTGCCGAGACGGTTGGGAGTCGAGCGCTACCGGCCGCGGTGCTTGCTCGCACCACGGTGGCGTGAGCGAGTGGTTATACAGCGACTAATCTGCTACAATAAAACCATGTCCGAGCCGCGCGGAGTAATTTATGTTATGACCAGTGCCATTGATGGCTTGGTCAAGATTGGCAAGACCAGCACCGACCACTTCGAGGCGCGTATGCAATACCTCGAATCCAACGGCTATTCTAATATCACTGGGTTGCAGCGGCTGGTTGCTATTGAGGTAGATAATTACCACAAGAAGGAGCAGCTTCTGCACGAAGTCTTTAGCAAGCACCGCATTGGCCGGAGTGAGTTCTTTGCGCTCGATGAGTATCTTATCCAGCGGTTGCTGCTCGCCCTTGATGGCACGCAGATTTACCCCAAACCAGCTCAATCCACCAGCAAGGCCGATTCGTTCGAAGCCGTTACCACCGCACATCAGCAAGACCAACGCTTTAGCTTTTACAAAAAAGGTATCGAAAAGGGCGCAACCATCTGCTTCATCAAAGACCCAGCTATCACCGCCGTTGTAGCCGGCCCACGCGAAGTCTCCTACGGCGGCAAAACCTGGCGCCTATCTGCCCTCACCCGCCTGATCTACACCCAACGCGGCGAAGTCAACAACTCCGGTGCATACCGCGGCGCCGACCACTGGATGTACGGTGGAGTGAAGCTAACGAAGCTGGTGGATAAGGTACAGAGCCAATGACACACTCTCGTTAGTTTAGGTGTCGATCTTTGCTGAATCACACTCAATCCCACCACAGGGCGCTTAATGAGGTAAGCTCATCAATTGAGCTGCCAAGCAAAAGATAATCAAGCAAACCTCTCTATTGACAGATTTGTTATTGTTTTCATATACTATGAATGAATATAAAAATTTATTCATTCAGAGCATGACAATGAAGGAGATTACGGGCATTGGACAAGAAGCAAGCATTAAAAACCGCCGCCTATGATGTCTTCTCGAAAAAGGGTTATAAGGCGGCCGGGATCTCAGAAATTGCAAAACAAGCTGGTGTAGCAGTTGGTTCTTTTTATAATTACTACAACAATAAGGAGGCTATCTTTCTCGATGTGTACGTTGAGGAGAATGACCGCGTTCGCCAAGCGATGATGGACGACATCGATTGGCAGCAAGATTTGGTCAAACTTGTGAGGCAAATTTTTGAACAGTCACGTAGCCTCGTTTCGTCCAATAAAATTCTTGCGGAATGGCATAATCCAGCCATTTCTCGTACGCTGCGCAGCTATTATTCTTCAGGTAAAGGCAAAGCCACCAATACCTTCCATCAGTTTTTAGTCGAAACGTTTACTAATCATATGGTGGCAGAAGGATATTCAGAGGAGAAGATTCAGGATATTTTACAGGTTTATAATTTGTTTTACTACATGGATATACATATCACTGAAGGCGATTTTCCAGGTATCGGTAGGACGCTGGAAATACTTGCCACTAACTTTGTGAAAGGTATTTTACATAATGAAAAGGAGTAACAAAATGGTTATCATCGTTATAGCTATTCTTGTGGTTATAGGCATTATTACTTGGGGCATCATCGCCTACTTAGGGAGAGGCCAAACGTTATCGGTCAAATCCATCGAAAACCCTAGTGGAGACCTTCATGTCATTCGCCTGGCAAAGCCTGACAATATGACATGGAAGGCGGGCTCTTATGCCAAGATCACGCTACCCAGTACGGCATCTGGTGGTGGAAAGAATGATCATACGGGTGATCAAAAAAGTCGTTGGCTCAGCATTGCCTCCAGCCCCGAGGACAATGAAATTGTTATAGTGACCCACAATAGTGGCAGCCCCTATAAAAAAGCTTTGACGAGTCTACCAGCAGGCAGCAAGGTTGAGATGAGTTGGCTAGACTCTTCTTTGTCAGTTACAGACAGCAGCGAGCCGTTAGTTTGTTTTGCATCTGATGTCGGCATCTCGGCAATGCGACCAATTGTCAGGCAGTGGGCTGGCAAGCGCCCTATCGTTCTCTACCATTTAGACAAGGGAGTAATGGTTTTCGACAAGGAGCTCTCGGAATTAGCAAATAAAACAGCTAATGTCACCTATGAAACCAATGCCAGTCTTTCCCTGAGTCAAGAACGCTTTAAAAAGTCGATAGATACGTACGGCAAGAAAGCTCAGTATCTCTTAGCTGGACAGCCTGATGATGTAAAAGCGATGAAGAAACTCCTTCAAGACAACAAGATGTATGATAACGTCAAATCAAGTACTTTTCGGGGATTGAAGTAGTGACTGTTATGCGCGTCGCACATAGTGCGCCAGTAGCACCCCACCAGCAAGCAACGCCGCTGTCACAAGGACAAACTGCCAGAGTGATACACCTGTGTCAGCCAAGAGACCGTGAAATTGGCTCGGTTTGGCTAGCTGAGTGGGCTGGTTGGGTTTATTTGGATCGAGTGGATTTGTCACCAGTGCCGCGCGGCACTCCGACCAAATCGCTTCCGGGTAGCTAGCCGCCAACACATACCACGCTGTCGATGCCACTGAGTTTGCATTAGTTAGCTCATTTGGCAGATCTGCCTTGGAGGCGTACTGCCATGCACCGTTTGGCCGCTGCGCTGGATAGGTATCTGCCAAGATTGCCCGTGCCGTGGCCGTGTCCCCAGCGATAGTATGCGCCTGCGCTACACCATACGTCCCTTCAAACCATACGGTTGGCACGTAATTACCTGTCAAATACGGCGTGTAGCCTTTTGCCGCACCATCGATTGTTTTGTAGCTAGTAGTATGAGCGAGTGCTTGCTTAGCTTTGTCGTATTCGCCAATCGCATTAAGGAAAATTGAGCCCCAGCTTGTTGTATCAAGCGCCTTGCTGCTGTCGTTATATCCTTGGTTAAAGCGCCCTTCGGGTGTATTCCATAGTTTTGCTACCGTTGCTTTGGCAAGTTCATCCGCCTTCTGGGCATACTGCTTATCGCCCAGCACGCGAGCTGCCCGTTCGTATACATGCCACATGTCAGTGTTGTGCTCAGTAGCATGCCACGCAATATCCTTCTTGATGCCATTATCAATCTTCACCCCGCCACGAAATAGCCCAGCAGCATCACCAGTCGTCGTCTTCATCGTCTCAAGCCAACGGAAGGTATCAAGAATCATCTGGCGCACCCCTTGTTGGTCACCATACTTTTCCATATAGCGAATAAGCGCATACTGCACAAAGGCAATGCCACCAGTATAATAAATCGGCTGCTGAATCCCTGTATAGTCGAGCTGGTGCGCACTCGCCGGAAACGCCCCCTTCTGCTCACCCGTCTTGACTTGGATGGCGCTCAGACCATGCACGAGTTTATCTGCCATTGCCCGATCGTCCGCACCAATCGCCACCAGCAGTGCCAGCGACTGATCATACACATAGCTATACGACTCACGTGGTGTACCATAGCCATCTTGGCCTGATGCATACTCATACGAGCGAATGAGCCCCACTAGCTCTGGCTTGAAATACTCGGCAATGATAGTTTTAGTTGCTGTGTCATAGAGGCGAATCAGCTTGTGCCCCTTACCCACCGCATCGAAGCTAAAAGTATTATCTGCCCGGGCTGGCTGCGTAGCTTGGAGGTATTCTTTATCAGATACCGCATAGAGCTGCACCTCCAGATTCTTATACGTCACAGGTCGCGGCCAACTCTCACCAATCTGCTGCCCCGTCACTGTGTCGTATAACCGGAAGTGCCATGACCCCGCAAATGCCGGATTAACGGGAGAGAGATCAAGCGTCCATGTGCCATCGGGTTGCACCACCGCTGGCGCAGCGGCCGCTTGCTCATATTCAGCATCGCTGTAGAGATAAGCCCGCACTTCACGTGGATTAGCCCCAGTTGGTGCTGTTCCTTTTACTGTGCCGCGGTAACCTTCGGCAGCGTGCGCAGCATGAGGGACTGTGAGCGGTGTCGCACTTTCGGTTTGTCGTGGGTGCGCAAGCGTAAAGCGCCCGCTTACTTTTGCTTGGTAGTCAAAGCTATAGGCTTGTGCTGGCGTGATGGTGCTACCATCACCCGAGTTACGCTTTGGCTCCATCATCTGTTTGAGCCATGCCATCGCACGCGCTGCTGGTGCTGCGTCGGTCGCTAGTGGCCGACGCACCGCTCTGAACAGCTGATCATTTGTACCACACAGCGACGTATTCGCCCGCACTGGCGGAGCTATCGCCAGCCCATAGAGTGCACCGCACAGCAGCACGACGCTCAATCCCCATCGTTTCATTATTTCCCCTCCGAAATACTCTTATGCTTATATTTATAGCACACTTTAGCCGTATCGCATATATGTCATAGCAATTTTACCTATCGGTATGAGCCACTAATGTTATGCGCTATACTTCAACTACATAGAGGTACTCAGATATCACCATTAATCCTAACCGTGATATATCAAGCTATTATTTTCCTACTTTAAATAACTTCAATTCGTTATTCTCTCGTAGCACCAATTTGCGTCATCAGCAATCTTGTATTAGGCTAGAAGGAGGCAGGGTTGGCACCTTGCATACCAATATCGTTAAAGCCGCACGAGGAGTACTCCATGGCACAAAATTTTACGATTAGCGGTAACAAACTCAAAGGCTACCAGGCAGTCGCCGACGGCACTGGCCGCGTCCACTTTGTGGGCGCCACCCAGGAGGAAGTCATCGACCAAACCAGGCGCTACATGCGCCAACACGGTGGTGGCGAGCTCAGGATCCAGCGCGCCGACGGCACCGCCCAGTATCGCGATGCCGATACCGTCCCACCCAAGAAGGACCCCTTCCCGCCGCAAGGATAGCACTCAAATGCACAATACCTCTGCTTTTGGCAGAGGTATTGTTATATCAGGAGAAAATAATAATTATTTGAGAAGTGTATCGGGCACACCAAGCATCCGTGCTAGCGCATACTGGAGCAAAAAGCTCAAGGATGCCATGCCTGCGCAGAACACTGCAACGATCCGCACTACATGCTGCGACAGTGGTGCCGCGCCGGGCCAGATCATTAGGACAATCACCGGCACCACACAAGCCAGCGCCTTAATGCCCGCCGCAATGCGCGCGTTGAGAATAGTGCGCTGCTTCTTACTCACTGGCTGGTGGGTTTTTGCCGCCAAGGGTGCAACTGCTTTCGTTGTCTTTTTTACTACGCGCTCGCCTGTTTTGGCAATATTGCGTGGTAGCATGACCAGCATATAGAGGCCGCATCCAATCATACCGATAGTGATGATTGCTACTAGTGTAATTACTACTGGCTGCGGCAAGTCCGCTCCTGAGGGCATACCCTGCGGGAGCGTGATCTCTGGCTGGTCGTGCGGCTCCGGTATAACCCAAAGCGCCTTATCTCGCGTGATATATGGGTAAAGCAGTTGCATTGCGCACCACACCCACAGTAGCAAGCAAAAGAGATATCCCATCGACGCGCAGAAATGCGTCACCAAAAGCGCAAACCGCCGTGGCTGTGGCTGCTTGGGCTGCTCCTTCGACTTTGCTGGCTGAGAAGACTGCGCTACCATAATTACTAGCCATTATACACGACAGCACAAACCGATGCTATGGTGTGCAATTTTCCCACTGTTCTAACCGACACTGATCGCTGTTGTTATAGTTATAAAGTTCATCTTTAGTAAAGCAGATGAAAAAGCGACTTAGATCAATCGGGCCTTCGACAAGCGGGAGGAATAGTGTGAAAATCATCAATCACACTTTGTGCAGTTGCAAAATCTGAAAATTCATACGGATCCATTGCCGCTATCTCAGCTGGGGTAACTGTATCGGGATGCCGCGTTCTGTATTGTGTGGCAGGGTAATCATATTTAAGAGTTCTAGCTGCAAAATCGAGCACATCATACTCGCTCATCCCAGTCTTCTCTTCACACTGCTCTTGTTGGTTTGATGTAGATTGTCTTCGTGTTTCCATATATAAAAATCAATTATATATAATCTTAGTTTAGTCAAGATAGCCCAACACACGCCGCTTGCTCACGCTAAGCATCGTGCACCTATCAAAAAATGATCTGGCTACACAAGCCAGATCAAATAATTCACAAACATGGTCGCCCTCTCCCTACCCCACTCAAAACAATGGGAGGCGTGTTGGCGGTATGTGATGGGTGTCGTTGACCTTGCAGTAGTGCCGACGGGGCGAGGCTCTTCACTGGCGGAGGATCCTGGCAGCTCGCTAGACGTGGCCGGCAGAGCGGACACCCGCGCGCCAGCTACCACGTCTTCCACCACCCCGCGCCACGGCGGATCAACCGCTACCTGCGTCCACAGTTGGTGGAAGAGATGGTGGTACTCCACCAGGCGGGACAGACGGTGGCGCAGATCGCCAAGCGCTTTGGCTTTCACCACACCACGGTGGCGCGGCACCTCAAGCAGGCAGGAGAGACGCTGCGCACCAACCCAGCCGACCCTGCCTTCCAAGAGCGGGTGCGGCAGGCTTACAGCTCGGGATGGTTAAGCACACCACCCGGCTATTGGGCGTCAGTAAGGATATGGGTGAACTGAGGCCAGACGCAGCGTATGACTCGGCGTGAGCCCTTAAGACACATCCATAGAATGTATATGAACATGAATTCCGAGGACTGCTGTGTGGCTACCGGGAAGGTGTCCAAGCAACAGAGGTTAAGTCCCAATCATGGGATACGATTAACCCACCTGGCTCGAAGGCTCGCGCGGTGTCGACGAGATTGTAGCAGAATGACAAACAGGCCCAACACGATCCAAATCAGATTTAAGCCAAGACCAAGAACGTAAGGTTCCGTTAATTTAAAGGAAAATGGAGTTCCGATCGAGATCGCTAACGGCCCACAATATACAGGATAACCAGCAAATGAGGTAGAGCCTCCGATCATCCACGTAGTTCCGCCCAGATCTGCCACACGCCACAATACGGCAATCTGTGAACCAATTAGCACAGCAAATCCACCCGCATAGGTAAGAAGTCGCGAATAGAATCCCCTAAAGTGGGCGGTAACTGCCCCGAGAACCCAGGCCATAGACACCAAGGTAATGCTCGATACCAATTTAGCACAAACTGCGTAAGCAACCGCTTTCGTTAACCTGTCATCTTTCGGCCACATCGTTGTGCTTGCCAGAAGCGACACGAGACCTACCGTTATAAAACCGAAGGAGAGCGAGGCCGTTTTGACAAAGAACTTACGCAGTGTCGAGTGGGTAGAAAGATGAAGAAGCGTGTCGCGTTTAAGCACTAGAAACATAAAGATCTGCGCAGCGACATAAAAAGTGGCACCGGATGACACTAGCACGACAGCGAAAGCCCAGATCACGTCGAGCACGGATTTGTATGAGTCTACAAGTTCCCTCAAGACAAAAATACCAAAAAGAATTGATGCACACGCTAAGAAGAAACCAAAGTGTTTGCGCGCTTCGGTGTAAATATCACGCATTAAGCATTGCCTCCTTGATCTTAATCTCCAGGCTCTGCCCCGGAGAAATATCTGAAGCCCGCAACCGAAGTAGCATTCTCCCATTATGGAGCACAACACATTCGTCGAAGAGTGATTCGAGGCCGGCGATAAGATGAGTGCTAATGATGAGTAACGCATCGTCGGGCTTGTGTAGCTTAATAAGGTCGAGCATGCGATCTCGTGTTACAGGATCCACAGCAGCTAGTGGCTCGTCAAAGAGATAGACCGACGATCGGCGAGCCAGGGTCATGCCAAGATTCAACTGTTCTTCCATTCCTTTCGATAAGTCACTAACCTTCTTCGATTTGTCCAGCGATAGATCATTAATAATAGAGTGGCCACGCTCAAGATCAAAGTCTTCGAAATAGTCTGCTAGGACATTGGGAACCGATCCCACCTTCAAGAACTTATAAATGAATGGTACGTCTGGAAGTAGGGTCGGGATCGTCGCATCACGGAGCTTCACAGAGCCAGATTGAATGGGCAACAATCCGGCCAATGCCTTCAGTAACGTCGTCTTTCCGGCTCCGTTGTGGCCAAAAAGTCCCACAATATCTGGGCGATCGAAACGAATGGTCAGCGGAGCGAGGGAGAACCTCCTCCCCCTGGAAACGACCAGATCTTCTAGTTCAAGTAACGTATTCATATATTCACCATACCACATAATTCAGTAAAAATCGAGCAATGTAGGCCACTACAATGATCCAACTAAGGATTCTCAATCCAAACACCCATCGAGGGTTCCGTCGATTATCGATATGTTCATTGACATCAGTCCATGCAAGCAAGCATCGATAGCCGTCTGAGTTCAGTACAAGCAGCGCGTTTACGGATAGCGTTACAACCGCGAATGCTAGCGAATGACCTAAATCTGAACTGTGAACCCACATCGCGTTGAGTGCAAACAGGAGCAAATTTATTGCGAGATTGATCCAAATTCCGGCGATATGCACCAGAACCTTGTCCGAGACTGGAAGGAGTAGTATCTGGTTCATCCTAACGTAGAATGCGGGAAAAATCAGATAGTTCATTTTAAAGCCAATTTTGTCAGGCTTCCGACCGCAGATGCGGAGTGCCATGACATGGGCCCCCTCATGGAGGGTCACACTGAAAATCATATACGGCACAAACCAAAGGAAGAAATGAGGAGTGACTACCGTGCTGGACCGCATACTAAATATCATATTAATAATGAGTAGCACCACCATGGACGCGGTGCCAAACAATGAAATTTTGACCGAAAATACCGATGAGCGCTCTTGCGACAATCGAGCGATTTCTGTCGGAACATTGGTTGATCGTGTACCATAGTACTTATTTGATGATTTATCATGTATCACAGCATTTTTGCTGGTGATGGCCACCTCATAATAGTCGTCATTGTATACACGGTAGTGCTCCTCAAGGTCACTCATGAACTTTCCGAGCTTCTTCCAGAATCTTAGGGCGAAGCTTATTTAAAGCGTCCTTGTCTTTCATGATGGCGACACACACGTCACAAACCGAGACTGCTTCAGTCATCTGTGCAGCAGGGGCGAGCGGGCTAGCCTCGCGGACTCTATCTAAAAGCCACTTTATTCCCCTCGATCTGATAACTGCAAGTAACGCGTTTCTTTCTCCTCTCTTTATGAATTCTTCATGAGTAAGCGCCCCCGCATCTCCAAGGGTCATATCTGTGTCGAATATAGGTGGAGAGCAACACGGATAAACCTTGCCATCATGATGGTATATCAATTCAAATCCAGGGCATCTCAGCTTTAATTTGTCCAACGGTTTCACTATGAGATCTTCGTTGGGGATCGAGAGCCCAGCTCCGCATTGCTGTACAGGGAATCGAGTTACCTTCACGCATAGAGCGGAATCTCCAAGCTCCTTCAGAAGATCTAAAGAGTCATGGCTTCTGCTGACGCACATGTTGAGTATTGTTGGAATTCTGCTATTTGATGCAGCGTCCAGTGCATTGCGTATGCGTTCTGGTTTAACATATGGTGCGTGAAAGTTGTCATAACTTATGGCTAGATGAGATAATCCCGCAGATTCAAGATCGCCTATCATGATGGCCGCACGTTCTGGCGTTATCGCCCAGAAACCGTTAGTCGTAAGATTGCTCTTCATTCCAGCGTTCGATACTCGCTTTATCAGGCTAAGCACCCGTTTGGCTTGTAGTAATCGGCCTTTTCTTCGTTTTCAGAATAGTTACCGGCGCACTCCTAAGTTCGTCTATCCCTATTTTCGCGATAGCCCTCAGAAACCAAGTGTCATCCTGCTGTTGAACTTCACTCCGCACTGACATCATTTCATCTGCTTTGTTTTCAGGGGTGCTTTTTTCGCTCATAATGGTTGCCATTATAAAACAGTCAACCAATCTATGTAATATTCATGCAAGTATTTTGCATTATAGTGAGTGATGACTAGAGCAAAGCAAATAAAAAAGCCTTACGTCCGAAACATCCATAGCGTGAGAGTAAGACTTAAAGCAAAAATGGTCGGGGTGACTGGACTCAAACCAGCGACCTCGCGGTCCCAAACCGCGCGCGCTATCAACTGCGCCACACCCCGATACGTTTTATATCACACGGGCGACCATTCTTTGCCGGAGCAAAATATGGTCGGGGTGACTGGATTTGAACCAGCGACCTCACCGTCCCGAACGGTGCGCGCTACCAAGCTGCGCCACACCCCGCGATACAAGACTTTGCCATCATACCACACAATATAGTAACTTGTCTACTGTTCTTACCATCAAAGCCAGTGTACTCACACTACAAGCACAAAGTCACCTTACAGTCTTTATCTAAGAAGCTGTTAAATAAGTAGTCGCCAACCAACCCAGCCCATGCTGGCCTGTCATGAAGACACAGGTGCTGACCCTATTACGCTATTACGCTTTGGGTGGTACAATATCTGCTTTAAGCACATCGCACGCAGTAGGATATGCCATGCCGGGCTCAAATGTGTAGACAAGTAACTGGCCAAAGGGCATCTCTACTGTGCCCATGTCTTCCTCGGGGATTCGGTCGAGATACTTCATAAGCGCACGAATTGTGTTGCCATGCGCCACAATCAATACCGTCTCGCCTGCCTGGAGCCGTGGCAAGATCTCTGTCTCAAAATACGGGATCGTGCGCTCATACACATCCTTCAGTGTCTCACCACCGGGTACAGGGTAATCCCAGCCGCGCCGGATACCATTAAAGGCCTTCTCACCAATCTCTTCCTTGACTTCCCACTTGTTCTTGCCAGTTAGGTCACCATAGTCACGCTCGTTAAGCTCAGACGCGTGCACTACCGCAGCATCACTTGAGCGGATTGGGTTGTCTGCACCTTCCATCAACGCGTTAAGCGTCTCATGCGTCCGTTTGAGCGCCGAAGTATATACCGCATCGATGGTGCGACCACGCAAGAACTCACCAAGCTGACGTGTATCGCTTTTGCCCTTCTCGGTGAGGCTTACGTCCGTCCAGCCTGTCCATTTACCTTGTAAATTCCATTCGCTTTCGCCGTGTCGGCTGATGATAAGTGTTCCTGTCATGCCTCTATTATACGGCACTATTGGCGCGAGTGCTATATATGTCTACCAATCATTCCGTATTTGAGATCCCAAAAGCCCCCTCGGGAGGGGGCCGCGACAACGGGGTTTTCATTTTCGTTTTTTGGGTATATCGGGTATTTCAGTGAGTAGTTATTTAGCGAACGAAATCGCCTTGGTACACCGATCCATCGGTGCGAGACAACAGCCAGTAGCGATATACTGCTCCCTCCGGTGCTGTCTCAAGACTGACACAGCCAGTCTCGCCAGCGCCAAGGATTCGGCCATAACTGGGACCATTACCTTGGGTTGGCGCAACCGTAAAGGCTGTCGTGCCAGGTGTGCCATCGGGGTAGTTTGCATCAGAAACGCAAAACAGTTTCGTCCCATCGTAGTATTGGACAACGGACGTACCGTTGTCATTGGCTGTCGGCCCGAAACTCTCTGCCGACGCTGGTGCTGTATTAAACAGCAAAGATCCCGCCGCCATTGAGCCAACTGCCAATACGCTAAGGATACCTACTTTTTTGAATGTCATGGGAATAGCCCTCCTTACTGTGTAGGTGCGAAACGAAGAGCGCAGGGTCACTGCAACCCTCCGCTTCATTAACCGTTGCCGTAATTATATTGTACCATGTGTGCTAACAAATACAATGCTTGAATCTACAAAATGACCTTTTGTCAATATCCTTGTCTGGCATGAAAATTTTCGCAGTTGATTCATGCTATTTTAGCGGTAATAGCGACTACTTTCCATTCGATGGTATACTAGAAGATATGAACAACTACTCTATCCAAACCATAAAAGCACGACAAATCTTAGACAGCCGCGGCAACCCCACCGTCGAAGCGGACGTCATCCTTGCTGACGGCACACTAGGCCGAGCAGCCGTCCCGAGCGGAGCAAGTACCGGTGCGGGCGAAGCACTGGAGCTGCGCGATGGTGGTAGCCAGTGGACTGGCAAAGGGGTGAGCCAGGCAGTTGCCCACGTCAACGATATTATTGCCCCAGCATTAGTGGGCCACGATGCAAGCGACCAGCAGGCGATTGATAATGCAATGCTTGCTCTTGACGGGACGGATAATAAGTCTAAGCTCGGCGCTAATGCTGTTCTCAGCGTTAGCCTTGCCACCGCCAAGGCCGTCGCCAATGCCAAGCAGCAACCACTCTGGCGCTACATTGCCGAGCAAACTGGCAGCGCACCAAGCCTCCCCTTGCCAATGATGAATGTTCTCAACGGTGGTGCGCACGCCGCCTTTGCGACTGATATCCAAGAGTTTATGATCATTTGCAAAGGTGCAGCAACTTTTGCAGATACGCTCCGCATGGGCACCGAAATCTTCCACGCTCTTGCCAAAGTCCTCAAAGCACACGACTACCCCACCACTGTTGGCGACGAAGGTGGCTATGCACCACGCGTCCGCCAAGGCAACCGCGAGCCACTCGCCTTGCTGAGCGAGGCGATTACCAATGCTGGCTATACCGTTGGCACAGACGTCGTCTTTGCGATGGATGCTGCCTCGAGCGAGTTCTATCATGATGGCCGCTATGAGCTAAAGTGCGAAGGCAAGAGCCTGACCAGTAGCGAAATGATCGACTGGCTCGCTGCCCTTGTCGACGAATTCCCAATTGTCAGCATCGAAGATGGCCTGGCCGAGGGTGACTGGGCAGGCTGGCAGCAGCTCCGCCAGCGCCTCGGCGACCGCGTCCAGCTGGTGGGCGATGACCTACTCGTCACCAACACAAGCCTCATCCAGCAAGCGATCGACCAAGACGCGGCGAATGCACTCCTCGTCAAGCCTAACCAAATCGGCTCTCTCAGCGAGACAATCCAAGCCGTGCAGCTTGCCCAAAACGCTGGCTGGCGCACCGTGATGAGTCACCGCTCTGGCGAGACTGAGGATACCACAATCAGCCACTTGGCAGTTGGCCTGGGCTGTGGGCAGATCAAGACCGGCTCACTCTCGCGCACCGACCGCGTGGCGAAGTACAACGAGCTACTCCGCATTGCCGAAGCAGACGAGAGCCTCACGCTCGCGCAGCCATTCAAGCAGTAGTAGCTTACCTCGCCATACAACACTACTTATACGCCATCCACCCTTACTTGGGTGGATGGCTTTTAGGTTACGTCTCCACACTACCCTTTTCAATGCTGGCTTATCTACTTGCGAGTTATTTTTCAAATTACTATAAAAGACACCATTCTCTACCTAGTAGCTCAAGGTTCGAATTAGTGATTGATATATTGTACTCTATCGAATGGAACCGCAGATGAAATGCAAGCGTTTTCTATCCACTCTACTCTAGAGCAAAGCTACCTAATGGAGCCATCTACCAATACCATGCCGGTCATGCTATTGGCGTGCTGCTGCTCGTGCCGTATAATAGACAGAGATGAGGAGTTATTATGCTAGCAATGAATAAAGCAAAGCGACAGCCATCTGCACCACGTCGTTCGCGTATGCGCTTGCCGCGCATTTCGATACCAAACTGGATATTCGGTACTATCGCCATCCTCTTTTTGTTAGTGGGAGGGTATCTACTCCTGCTCACTACTTCACCAATCATTGCACCGCACTTTACGAAGCCAATTACTGTAGCGACACTTGCCAAGCCTGAAGCCAAAGACAATCGTATTATCATCCCCAAGATCGGCGTTAACATTCCGTACGGTACTAATGGCAAACTCGCCCTCGACCGTGGTGCGTGGTGGCGCTACCCCGACCACGGCAACCCTGAGAAGGGTGGCAACTTCGTCGTGGCAGCTCATCGCTTTAGTATCCAGCCAACGCCTGGCGGCACAGTAGAAAAATCACCATTCTTTCATATCGACAAGCTTGCCCTAGGCGATCAAATTCTCGCCGACTACCAAGGCAAACGCTACAACTACAAAATCACCAAGAAATTTGACGTCAAACCAACCAGCGTTGAGATCGAAGCCCCGACAGAAGACGCCCGCCTGACGCTCTACAGCTGCGACTTAGGCGGTGCCAAAACTGGCCGAGTCGTCATCGTTGCCGAGAAGCAGGGTGAGGTTGCATCGTAGCATCGGTGTTCTTGTACGCTACAAGATCATTCTTAGATAAAGCAAATTTATTTTATATATCGCTCACACGATAACCTCCTCTATTAATGATCTTATTCGGGCGGCAACTCTTTTTGCCTTTGCAGTCATCTTGGTCTTATGTGCTATCCTATATTTTTGCGGACTCCAAAAGTCATTTCTCCTCTCTTCTTCCTTCTTGGCCGCTTGTCACAGAATAAAAGATTTGTATTATATCCTACTCTATCCTATATCCATTATAGAATGGGGGCGTCTCGTCCACACCAGCCCTTTTGTGGTGTTGATTTTATAGACCTAAGGCTATCACTTTTTTACACCTACTCATACTCCTGCCTTCATGCAAGAAGCGTATAAGCACCTACTAAGCTGATGGTCAAGCCTGGAGCTGAAGGATAATTAACTCTCAGGCGATTTTAAAAGATGCATATCTCATTGCCATCACAACGTCACGAAATGGGGATATACTTGAGCTCATGTGCGCATTCACGCTTCGAACTACACACCCACACGGCAAAAAACCGGCCAATTTACTTGACCGGGTTTTGTCTGTAATGAGTTGAGTCATTAGACTCTATTTGGCAAATTCGATCGCTCGTGTCTCGCGGATTACGTTAACTTTGATTGTGCCAGGATACTGCATGGTGCTCTCAATCTTGGTGGCGATATCGCGTGCGAGCTTGATGGCACTCAGGTCATCCACTACTTCTGGCCGAACAATGACACGTACTTCGCGCCCAGCACTAATCGCGTAGGCTTTGTCGATACCGCGGAAGCTAGTGGCAACATTCTCGAGGTCGCGCATTCGCTCGACGAAATTCTCGGCGCTCATGTTGCGCGCACCAGGCCGAGCAGCACTGGCTGCATCGCATACTCGCACAACAATTGCCTCAGGTGTTGTGGCTTCAATATCATCGTGATGAGCCTCAATGGCGTGGCAAATTGCCTCGCTCAAGCCTGCCTTGCGCGCTAGCTCTGCTCCAATGTGGTGGTGCTTGCCTTCCATTTTGTGCGTCACTGCCTTACCCATATCGTGAAGTAGTGTAGCGATCTTCACAGTGCGTACATCTGCTCCAATCTCTGCTGCGATTAGCCCGGCAATCTGGGCCATTTCAGTACTGTGCTTCAAGACATTTTGGCCGTAGCTCGTCCGGAACTTCAGCTCACCCACAAGGTGGAGCAACTCCTTTGGAATACCAGCTACGCCAATCTCACGCGCCGCATCTTCACCAGCACGCACGACTTCTTTGTCAATTTGCTTATTTGCCTTGGCCACGACCTCTTCGATGCGGCCAGGGTGGATCCGCCCGTCTTTCATTAGCATCTCGAGACTCAGGCGTGCCACTTGGCGCCGCACTGGATCAAAGCTACTAAGGACAATCATCCCTGGTGTGTCATCTACCAAGATGTCAACACCAGTAGCTCGCTGCAGAGCTTGGATATTGCGCCCTTCTTTACCAATGATGCGGCCCTTCATATCGTCGTCGGGCAGTTTAATGGCAGTCACTGTGCGCTCGGCCGTTACTTCGCTACTCATGCGCTCCATCGCAGTCACAAGGATCATCTGAGCCTTCTCCTCGGCATCATCCATCGCTTCGCGCTGCAATTTATCAACCAGGCCAGTCAGGTCTTGGCGAATATCACGCTCGGTCATATGCATTAGCTTGCTGGCGGCGTCTTGCTTGGTGAGGCCAGCGATTTTCTCGAGCTTAGCCTGCTGCCGGCCCCGAATTTCGCGGATCTCATTCTTCAGCTCATCGACCTCTGTCTCACTCTTGCGGAGCTTCTCGCTCCGGCGATCGAGCTCGTCGAGTTTGCGATCGAGGCTTGCCTCGCGCTCGAGCAAGCGATTCTCTGTCTTTTGCATGGCGCGGCGGCGCTCGTTCTCGATCCGTAGCGCCTCGTCCTTGGCCTTGAGGACGATATCGCCCGCCTGCTGTTTGGCCTGAGCCAATTCTTTGTCAATTGTCCGCTGACCATTGGTAGTTTGCTGGCGATCGTAGGCGTACTTGCCACCAAAACCAAGCGCCACGCCAATCGCCGCGAAGAGTACTTCTATCATGGTATTCCTTTCTCCGGATATGTGTTGTTCTTATTACATCAGACTTACGTCAGCCCACACCGGTATTATCAAACATTAAAACTATCTACAGACTAATATATTGTATCGCGTTTTGGCCAATTTGCGCAACTGGCAATATAGCGGTCTATCTATTTACAGAGGTAACGATTTATTACCCTTATGCTTTATACTCGCTACTTCTTTGGTTGGGTGATGTGTGCAGCTGCACCGTACTGAGGTAAGACAATGTTATCATCCTCGCCATGTGCTAGCCGCTTAAGGCAGATAGCGCGCCAATCATCACCCATCGCACCAACGATCGGGATATGCTGCTCGTGCGCAAGTGTATTAAGCACCGTTAGGCCAATCCGCAGCCCCGTAAAGCTCCCTGGCCCAGACAGCGCCCCAATACCAGTTATATCCGCCAGTGTCTTGCCATGCTCGGCCAAGCGATCACGCAGATAAGCCAGCATATCACGTGCCAGAGTGCGGCCAGCTGACCACTCATAGCTCGTCTGAGTACCAGTGTCATCCACCAATGTTAGCTCCACGACCATCCCCGCGCTATTCCACAAAATAATCATGCCGAGACCTCCTGGAGGAGCTGAGCCGACACGGTGCCACCAGCTTCAATATCCAGCTGGCGGACTGTCTCGCTCTGTGCAGTAATGATGATCGTTAGGTGGTCAGGTGGGACGACATCCGCTACAGCCTGAGCCCACTCGATGATAGTCACTGTGCGGGGCTCGGCAATCGCCTCTGCCAGCTCAAGCTGCATCACCCCTGCATCGCCTAAACGATAAAAATCATAATGTGCAAGCTGGATATCATCGCGCCCGTGATACAGCCGACTAATCGTAAAGGTTGGGCTCTGGATATCATCGGTAATAGCAAGGCCATGCGCGACCCCCTTAACAAGCGTCGTCTTGCCTGCGCCAATATCCCCTACTAGCACAATCACCTCACCACCGCGCAATGCCTGGCCGAGGCGCTGCCCAAGTTGTAACGTATCAGCAAGTGATTGACAGATAACACGCATACTGGCTCTAGTATAGCACAGCCTTACCTCCGTTGATACAAATATCGCTCTATCCTCTAGTCAGCATAAGCATAATGAGCTACAATAAGCGTAAGTACTATGCATATATCTGATTCTACTATCGTCAAACTTCTCGAGCGCAGTGGCGCTGCGACCAGCCAGCAGCTCCAACCACTGGTGAGTGAGGCTGCGTCGTCTAATTTGCGGCTGCAAGATATTGTCTTGCAAAACAACCTCATCGACGAGCGTGCCCTCACCAAGCTCTATGCCACCTACGCCGACATCCCTTACATCGAGCTCGACCCCCGCGATATCCCCTCCGATATCCTTACGCGCATCCCTGAGCGAATCGCGCGCCAGTATAATGCCGTCATATTCAAGATCGACCCTGATGGGCTCATTCACCTCGCGATGGATGACCCAGACGATGTGCAAGCTGTCAACTTTATCGAGAAGGAGATCGGCACAAATACCCGTGTCTATATTGCACCACGCAGCAATATCTTGGAGTGCCTTGAGGGGTACCGCGGCGATGTGACGCAGGAGCTCAAGGAAGTGATCGACATCCAGCGCGAGGATGATGGCTCGAACCAAAAAGTGACCGAAGCAGAGGTAGCAGAAGACTCACCAATCGCCCAAACGGTTAATCTGTTACTGGAATACGCCATCCGCAGCAACGCCAGCGATATCCACATCGAGCCCCGCGAGCAATTCGTACAAGTACGTTACCGGATTGATGGCGTCCTTAAAGAGGTAAACCGCCTACCCAAGAATGTGCTTGGTGCGCTCGTAAGCCGCATTAAGATCCTCTCCAACCTCAAGATAGACGAACGCCGCATACCGCAAGACGGTCGCTTTAAGATCAAAGTCGCAGGCAAACAGTATGCCCTGCGCGTCAGCACACTACCCATCGCTGATGGTGAGAAGGTGGTGATGCGTATCCTCGACGAATCAAACCAAGCAGTGACGCTCGAGCAGCTCGGCTACTGGGGTCATTCGCTGGCTGTTATTAATCAAGCACTGACCGAGCCCAATGGGATGATCCTCGTGACAGGTCCAACCGGGAGTGGCAAGTCTACCTCACTTTTCTCCGTCCTGTCGATGCTTAATACGCCTGAGGTCAATATCTCAACCATTGAGGATCCAGTAGAGTATAAGATCCCCGGCGTCAACCAAACCCAAACCAATAGCAAAGCTGGCATGACTTTCGCCAGTGGTTTGCGTGCCCTGCTGCGCCAAGACCCAAACATTATCATGGTGGGTGAGATCCGCGATGGTGAGACGGCTAACCTTGGCGTCCAGGCTGCCCTAACCGGCCACTTGGTATTTAGCACACTCCACACCAATAACGCCGCTACCTGCTTGCCGCGCCTACTCGATATGGGGATCGAGCCCTTCCTTATCGCCAGTACCGTTAAGGCCGTGGTAGGCCAGCGCCTGGTGCGTCGCCTCTGTATGAACTGCCGCCAGAGCTATGAACCCGACCAAACAGAAGTCGCAGAAATCGTTCGCCTCTTCCACCTTGCGCCGGGGCAAAATTTCTATTACATCCATCAACTTGAAGCCCAGGCTATCGTCCAAAAGGTCGGTGGTGAGACGCCCTGGGGTACAACGGACACCACCATTGCCGCGCTCTGGCGGCCAAGTCCAAATGGCTGCGATGAGTGTAATCACACCGGCTTCAAGGGTCGGGTGGGTATCTACGAAGTCCTCGGCACTTCGCGCGAAATCCAAAAGATGATTATCGGCGGCAATACCAGCAACGAAATCCAAGACCAAGCCGTCGCCGAGGGGATGACCACTATGCTCACCGATGGATTAATAAAAGCAATCCGCGGCAACACCACTGTAGAAGAAGTGCTCCGCGTCACAAAGGAATAACATGCCACAATTTCGCTACATCGCCATCACGAACAAAAACGACTCCATCAATGGAACGATCGACGCTCCCGATCGTGCCAGTGCCCTAGCCAGCTTGAGTCGTCAAGGCCTGCGACCAATTAGTGCTGAGGAGGTCAAGCCAAAACGCGCCAGCTTTGCTCTCTTTGGCGGCAACAAGGTCAAGAGTGAGGATTTAGTGATGTTTACCCGCCAGCTCAGTGCCATGGTGTCGGCTGGTGTGCCACTGCTGCGCGCCATGGGTTCGCTGCACGACCACACCAGTAGTAAAGCCCTCCAAATGGTGACAGGTGACCTGCTACGCGATGTTGAGGGCGGTATGGCACTCGCCGACGCACTCGAAAAGCATCCAGAGACCTTTAATACCGTTTTTATTAACATGGTGCGCGCGGGCGAGGCGGCTGGTATTCTCGATGATATCCTCAAGCGCCTGGCCATGCAACAAGAAAAAAACGCCAGCATGCGCAAAAAAATCAAAAGCGCCATGACATACCCTACCGTGCTCATTGTGATCACCATTGCCGCCTTTTTTGGCTTGATGGTCTTTGTTATTCCACAAATCGGCAGCATTGTGCGCGGCCTCGGCGGGCCGGATGCAAAGCTGCCCGCCATTACCGAGTTTATGCTTGGACTGAGCGCGTTTATCATCCAATATGGGATCTTTATCATTGCTGCGCTCGGTGCAGGGATATACTTCTTCCGTCGCTATATCAAGACACCAGCAGGCAAACTCTGGCTCCACACCATCATTCTCAAGATACCAAAAATCAACGATATCATTACCAAGATCGCCGTTGCCCGCTTTGCTCGCACGTTCTCGGCGTTGATGGGGTCGGGGGTAGCAGTGCTCGAATCCCTCCGCGTGACTGCCCGAGCGGTGGGCAACAAAGTCTACGAAAATGCCCTCAATGATGCTGCCGAGCAAGTCAAGAATGGGCGCAACCTCTCGAGTATCATCGAGAAGAACCCCCTCTTCCCACCCATCGTGGCGCAAATGCTCTCTGTTGGCGAAGAGACTGGCCAGACCGATACCGTGCTTGTAAAGGTGGCAGATTATTATGAGGAGGAAGTGGACGTCGCGATTGATGGCATCAGCTCCATTATCGAGCCTGTTATGATCGTCATCATGGGCGGCATGGTCGGGCTCATTGCCGCCTCGGTGATGTTGCCAATCTCGAATATGGCAAATCAGATTAAGTAAGGCTGGATTCCCTATTCTCCGTCAGCGTTTCAACCACGCATCAGCTCTTTATCCGATAGCGTGATCTGCCACTGGCCAGCGACCTGTCTTTTTGCCATTATCACACCACGAACAACAGTCTACCGATCCATGACAATCCTCCTTAAAACGCTAGCGTTTATCATATCGCTTATGCTATAATGACGGAAACGAACGTATCATGGCAAAGTTATTTTATCGCGACAAACCAATCATTGGTCTCGACATTAGTCAGACAGGCATCAAAATCATGTCGATCGACCCCAAGCGCTGGCTCGTGCTAGGCTATGGTTCGCTTGACCTCGACCCCAAGGAAGTCCAAACGTCCCTCGACAACCCTGATGACTCCTACCTAGCCGAGCGCCTCAGCTCGCTCATCAACGAGCATCTGATTGGCAACCTCGGTAGCGACCACGTGGTGATTGGTGTACCGACCAGTCGCACCTACTCGCGCACTTTCATGATCCCAGCCAAAGAAGCAGCGCACCTCGATGGCGCTATCCAGGTGGAGGTAGACCAGTACATCCCCTTGCCGCTTGATTCGCTCTATGTTGATTATGAAGTGATCGAGCACACAAAGGATCAACTCAACGTTGTGATGTCTGCCGTGCCCAAGCAGCTGGTCGACGCCTGTTTGCAAGCAGCTGAAGCAGTGGGACTCGTGCCGGTGGTTGTTGAACCTAATATCAACGCTATTGCGCGCGTGCTCGACAGCGCTGATGCTGGTAACCTTCTCACGCTCGTCGTCGATATTGGCCCAGCGAGTACCGATATCGCTGTGCTAGATAAAAGTGCCGTCCGCCTTACTGGTGGGGTGGCAATTGGCGGTAATACCTTCACTATCGACATCTCGAAGCATCTCAACATCACACTCGAGAATGCCCACCAGCTCAAGGTGCTCAATGGCCTCTCGCCTGGGCCACGCCAAGCTGGCATCACCGAGGCGCTCAAACCAAGCCTCAAGCGCATTAGCACCGAAATTCGCAAGGTGATCCGCTATTATAACGACCGGATTGGTGATGAGCGCAAGATCGAGCAGATCGTCATCGTCGGTGGCGGCAGCAACGTGCCAGGCATGGGTGACTTCTTCACCAACGACCTCGTCATGCCAGTGCGCGTCGTCAATCCATGGCAAAAGCTCGATTTTGGCAAGCTCCAGCAGCCCCAAAAGCAGTTTCGGCCGCGGTATATCAGTGTTGCAGGCCTGGCCAGCCTTAGTAGTGGGGAGATTTGGAAATGATTAATCTATTGCCACCAGCGTATAAAAAACAACTCGCTGCGAGCCGTACCAACACCTTGCTGCGCCGCTATGTTGTACTGCTGTTTGTCTTGGTCTTTGTCGTTTTGGCTGAGATTGGCGGCGTGTATTTCTTCATCGCGACCGAGCGCGGTCGCAACCAAGCCGCCGTGGAGCGCAACCACAACAAAACTGCTGAGTACGCCACCGTCAAGCGCGAAGCTACTGAATTCAAGGCCAACCTCACTACTGCCAAAGCCATCCTCGATCAACAGGTCTCGTACACCCGCCTCATCAAGCTCATTGCCGACCGCCTCCCACCCAACGTTATCATCGAGCAGCTCAGCATCGACCCAACCACCTTTGGCACCCCCACCACACTAAGCATCCGCGCCAAAGGCTACAACGATGCCATTGCTCTACGCAACCGCCTCAACGACTCCGCCATCTTCTCCAGCGTCAGCTTCCAATCTATCACGCTGCAAGACAAAGACGCCGGTAGTTATCCCTACACCTCAACCTACAGTGTCACATTCAAGAAAGGAATCGGCCAACAATGAGCAAAAAATTTACCCTAACGGCGACAAATCTCCGCATCATCCTTGCGGTGTCGCTCGTGGTCATTACTGCAATTGGAGCTGGTGGCTTTACCCTGGCCTACAACTGGCTTGATGGCTTTGCGGCCGATGCCAGCACCGTTGCCTCGCAAGCTGCCGCCAGTGAGTCTGAGCTGCAAGAGCTCTCCCAGACCGAAAAGATGCTCAAAACGCAGCATCATGCCGTCGAGCGCGCCTCCAAGATCGCCGCCGAAAGTAAAAGCTACCAGTACCAAGATCAGATCATCAACGACCTTAACGACTTTGCCCGCAAGGCTGGCATTACGATCTCAGACATCACCTTTGCTGATGACAATGCCAAGGGTGGCTCATCGAGCAGTTCGTCGAGTAGTTCATCAAGCAGCAGCAAGACGGGCACATCCCTCCCTGCGATTGCCGGGCTCAAAGCCACCACCGCCTCTGTCACCGTCAAGAACCCCGTCGAGTATCGCAAGCTCCTTACCTTCATGTACTTGGTGGAGCAAAGCCTGACGAAGATGCGTATTGCCAATGTCGACCTCTCGCGCAGCACCGCTCAGGGCCAGGCACCCGATAGCATCACTAGCAACACATTAACCATCGAGGTATATCTCCGATCATGAACAGCGATCTCTCACTCGCCGCGCTTGGGCGCGCCAGTAGCAAATTTCTCCACCGCTACCACATTATTCTCTTCGTCATTATCGCCTTTGGCGGCCTAGCGGTTACTACCTTCTTGCTCAACACCACCATCTCCAAGGCGTCAGAGGCTGCTCCACCCCAGCCCACCAATGGCATCGACCAAACCACCATCAAAAAAATCGAGCAACTCAAAACCGCCAGCGAGTCCGACCAAAGCGCCAGCCAACTACCGATTAGCTCGCGTAACCCATTTGTTGAGTAACATTTTTTACAGCCGCAGTGGAGCTTTTTGCGGCGCAATGCTATACTACACATATGATACTGCTCGGATCTGCACTCGCCAACTATCCCGTGATGAGCTTACAAATAGGCGGTAAAGTTGGCAGCCTCGCCCAGCCGCTTGTCGATCCAGCAACCTTAACCATTGTTGCCTACACCGTAGATGACTCATTTGCTAACGACACAACCATGCTGCTCCGCCTCGCTGATGTGCGTGAGATGAGCGAACTCGGCATGATCATCGACTCCGTCGACGAGCTCATCACCCCCACCGACGTTATCAAGATCCAGCGCCTCTACGAGCTCAAGTTTCACCTCTTGGGCATGCCCGTCCAAGACAAGCGCGGGCGACGCCTCGGTAAGATTAGTGACTATACGATCGAGACAGGTAATTTTGTCATCCAGCAACTCATCGTCCGGCGCTCGTGGCTCCACCGCCTCAATGATGCCGAGCTGGTTATCCATCGGTCACAAATTATCGAGATCAATAACGATGCTATCATCGTCCAATCGCAGGCTGAGACCAAAAAGTCCGAGCAAAAGGCCACCCAACCGGCCATGAGTAGTGGCGAATACGTCAACCCCTTCCGTAAGCCATCGCAAGCTCGAGAGTCGATTAAGACCGACGAGCGTCGCTAACACATCAGTACTCGTCACCCACCAACGCTGCCCGGATGTCATCGTAGGCAAAGCCTTGGCGCAAAAGATACGTGATAAGTTTTTGCTCATCTGGGTAGCGGGGGCGTTTTTTGGCAATTACCTTCGCTAGCTCGTCTTCATCAGTCCGCCTCGACTGCGCTAATGCTTGGTTTATCACGTCCGGTGCAACGCCCTTAGCACGTAGCTCTGCCTCCAGCTTGCGGCGCGACACACCCTTACTCTGGTGGCGATTCTCCACCCACCACTGGGCAAATGTCACATCATCGATATAACCACGCTGCCTAAGACGCGCAAACACCCGCTGCACAACCGCTAGCGAAGCACCAGGCTTCTCAACCAGCGTGCCAGTTTTGCGTTGTTTATATTTGCGTGGCAGTGTTTTGCGCTGGAGATAGTCACGGATTTCACGCGCACTGTGCGGCCGCATCAGGGTGTATTCGAGCGCCCGCGCGTAGAGCTTACCAAACTCCCCCTCACGGCGCAGTTCAGCCAGCTCGGCCTCGGTCAGCATTCGCCCCACCTTCACACCACAATCCACTACCTGCGCCACATCAAGGCTAAAATCATATGTGTCATCGATAAATACATTCACTCGATCGGCATTCCGCACCTGCGCAGTGAGCGCAGTGATGGTGTAGGTTTTTTCTGTCGGCATGTATGTATTATATACAAATTTATTTAGTCATGTCACCCAGCTCACCTCTCTAGAAATGAGCTATGCAAACCCCACTACTGAAATGCTTTGAGATAGATGTTATATGCTTCATCAATGAAGACGGCTTTATTGGTACGAAAAGCTGATTGATCGCTATTTATGTCCTCAACCCTCTCGCCATCAGAAACAAACTCTATTTTCTCTACTGGTACCATATCCCCAATCATAACAGTTGGCCGGCGTGTCTGCTCATCTCGAGCGGGAGATACGTCAACAACATAGAACGTACTGCGTTGAGTATACCCTTCATAAGCAAGCAATTTATTAGCATTATCATAGGCAAGAAAAACTCTCATACCATTAATACATGGTTCATATATTGTGCCTATGTCTGCTGGACTAACCTTTCTTAGTTTAAAATCATATATATCTTTGTACCAAAAATTCTTGCATTCATCAAAGAACATATAGATGACTTCATCCTGTGTGAATGCTGGGATCTTATCAGAGTTCTCTCGCAGTTTATCATCCCACGCTCTCAATCCAAGGCCACTCACATACACACCTTCATCAAAATAACTGGTGATGATATCGCTATTCTCTGTGACAATCACCCCGCCAACCGCATCACCCAAGCACCCCAGCATGATCCCCTTGCCAGTTCTATCAACAATCTCTGCATTATTACCCATAGACGGCTCCTCATAGTCCATCCGTGGGCAGACCAGAAGCAGCTTATCACCAATCGGCTGAATGTAGCAAAAATTAATAAAATGCTGGCCAAGGTCAAGGTATGTTACCTGTTCAACAGCCTCTTTCTCCCAATCAATGACAAATTCAAGAACCGAAAAGATACTATCTACCTTGATTTTTGTAAAACAAGCTATCCCGCCTCTCATTGGGATATTACTCGAGAGCAAAACATAGAGATGATTATCATAACCAAGCTGCATGCTACATATTTCTGTCGTCTTGTGCCCGTACTCTTTGAGTATCTCGCGCAGATTCGCTACGCGCGTTATATCAATCTGCGTCGTGGGAAGCGCATCTAGCACGTTACTTTCGTCTTTCAAGTCATCATTTTCAGTCATTTCTTCTCCTCTCTTAAGCAAATCTCTACCAGCTCTGGAAACGCTCGCGTCTGCATTGCACTGAAGGTGAAGTGACCATGGTCGACAAATCGATGGTAGCGTAGCTGGGGTAGCTCACAGCGGAGTTTTGCTGTGGAGCTTTGTAGATGTGGGTAGTCGTCGGTAGAGTAGAGCACATCAATGCCGTGCACTGCTTTGCGGTCTATCTGGCGGTCGAGCGCAAAGCGAAAGAAATCTCCTGCCTCTCCCTCAACATCCAGCCACGGTGCCACCAGTACGACCCGGCCAACACGGTAATTTCCCTCACTCAACCAACGAAGCAAAAAACCACCACCACAACTATGGCCCACTAGCAGCGTACGCTCATCCACTGGCAGATGGGTAAATTCTTGGCGCCACACCTCATAGCGTGGCTCGTATGGGCGAGGCATCTCGGGTGTTTGCGTTAGTATCCCACGTATCAAGAGTTGTTGCTGGAGCCAAGGCAGCCAATGAGAGTTGCTTGTACTATCAACCGTAGGGTTATGATATTTGTCAAAGCTTCGCCGCCCATGGAGGATGATTGCCCGGGTAAACGGAGTGTCGTTTCTGTAGTGGTTTTCGATATCCATGCTTTATTTTTGCTCCTCTGGTGTAGACTCTAGACTCGTTGCCTTGGTCTTTGGTCTCTACCCCTATTTTATGACTCGCGCGATATTCGTCCTAGTTCTTCCATTAATAGTGCAAAATAGAGTGGCCGATGCGGCACAAGCATCGCATCTTCTGGCTGCTCGATCATCTGACGGAATGTGTCATACGGCACCCAGCGCAGTGCCGCCGCTTCACCATCAACCATATCGAGCGGCTCATCATGATATTCATAGATATAAACAAAGTGAAACTCGCTATACGCTGATTTACGCTTTGGTAAACTTCCAATGAACTTCACTCGAGAAGTATCAAGCGTCATACCAATCTCTTCTTGAGCCTCACGCAGCGCCGCATCGAGCGGTGTTTCGCCAAGGCTCACGTGCCCTGCTGCCGAAATATCCCAATAGCCTGGCCAGTTTTTGACCTGATCAGCCCGGCGCTGGAGCAATATGTCACATCCACCATCACTGTTACGCCGCCACAACCAAACATGCGCTGCCGCGACAATAGTATCCTTGATCAAATCTTTGCGGGTAAGGCCTTCGCCCTGTTTTGGCACTCCATTTGGGCGATAACTCTGCCATAGATCATTATGCATCACTTACTCCTGTATATTGTTCTTTATATCAGTTACTGCTTTTGATGCGTTGCACTCGTTATTATTATCAGTAAGTAGGTTGGGTTGTGTCTATGAACCTAACAGTTGTTTCTTCGTTTCTATTCAACATTCATAAACATATATACTCGCTGAGCACGGCCCAACTCATCACGCCAAACAATGTTAACGCCGCGTTTGATACGCTGCTGGCCAGATTGATCAAAAATTGACCAACGTAGCAATAGCGCGTCACCACAGATAATGCGCTGATCGTAAACAAATCTTAATTGACTCAAGGCCCCGTATAGCTGATCGACATGAGCAATAATTGCTGCTACTCCTTCAATCATCTGAGCAGGATCAGATACACATAATTGGCCATCGGGTGCCCAGATTTTGCGAATGCATTCATGTCGGGTGGCTTGGTCAGGCTCTACCCATGATTGCAGATATTTGTCTGTAAATTCCTGTGCTCGTCTCTCGTCATCCATCAACTATTCTTCCGCCGCCTTCACTGCCTCACGAACTTTACTATCAATTTCAGCCAAGGTATCGGCATGCTCTTTGAGATACTCTTTGGTTTTGTCGCGACCTTGGCCAATTGTCTCGCCACCGTATTTGAAGAAAGCGCCAGACTTATCAACAATGCCATGCTGCACTGCTAGGTCGAGAATATCCCCGGTCTTGGAAATGCCTTCGTTGTACATGATATCAAACTCGGCAACGCGGAAGGGCGGCGCAATCTTGTTTTTTACCACCTTTACCTTCGTGCGGTTACCGCGAATGTCATCACCCACTTTGATCTGCCCAATTCGGCGGATATCCACCCGCTGCGAGGCATAGAACTTGAGCGCATTACCACCTGTTGTCGTCTCGGGGTTGCCAAACATCACGCCGATCTTCATACGGATCTGGTTGATGAAAATAACGGTTGCTTTGCTCTTGTTGATAATCCCCGTTAGCTTACGCAGTGCTTGGCTCATCAAGCGAGCCTGGAGACCCATATGCGAGTCGCCCATATCGCCATCAATCTCAGCTTGAGGTGTTAGTGCTGCCACCGAGTCTACGACAATAAGGTCAACGGCGTTCGACCGCACTAGCGTCTCCGTAATCTCCAACGCTTGCTCACCATTATCTGGCTGCGACACCAAAAGGTTGTCTGTATCGACGCCAAGCTTCTTGGCATAGCTTGGGTCGAGCGCATGCTCGGCATCAACAAAGGCCGCCGTGCCACCCTGTTTCTGAATCTCCGCAATAGCATGCAGTGTCAGCGTCGTCTTACCGCTACTCTCTGGCCCATAGATCTCGATAATGCGCCCCTTAGGATAGCCGCCGCCCAGCGCAAGATCGAGGCTCAGCGAGCCAGACGGAATCACTGCTACATCTGCCTGATGAAATTCGCCAAGCTTCATAATGGCACCGTCGCCAAATTGTTTTGTAATCTGATCCATCGCGAGGCCAAGCGCTTTGAGCTTGCCGTCGTCTGTGGTTTGTGTCGTATTCGATTGTTTGGTCATACGTCCCCTCTCCTTCAAGAATTTATTATACCAGAATCTATTGCCATTGTCCGCGTGGAGATTGATTTGCAGTAATAAAATAACACCTTGACTATCACTGATTTATTTTTTATAACCTCCAACTTCTCACTAACTGATCAATATGGAGTGCTAAGCAGCAACAGACCTATCTAAGGAGATTTTTTCGTGATAGACATGCTATAATAACACCATGAAGGCACGTAAAGGATTTACCGTCATCGAGCTCATCGTTGTGATCGCTCTGCTTGCAACGGGCAGCTGGCTCTTTTTCAGCGAGAAAATCGCGACCGAAGCGACGCAGCGCGACAACCAGCGCAAGACCGCCATTAACGCGATGTACTATAGCCTAGAAGAAGTGTATTTTGAAAAGAATAACCACTACCCCAACACGATCGATAGCAAGACGCTACGCTCAGTTGACCCATCGCTCTTTACCGATCCAAATGGCCACAAGCTTGGCAGCGCCCAGTCTAGCTACCACTACAGCGGAACCGACTGCACAACCGACAACCAGTGTAAAGGCTACAAACTCACCGCCAACTTAGAGCGCGAAGCAGACTACACCAAGACTAATCGCAATAATACCTAAGTCTGTATATAGGTATACAAAAAAACACCGAGCTTTGTCTGCTCGGTGTTTTATCATCAACGCTGCTCACATTAGTCATTTGCCACTGGTCGGCCATTCTTGAAGTCCTCTACTGCGTTATTAAGCGTCGCGATTTCTTGCTTGGGGTTAGCCACAAATGAGAAGCGATAAGTCGTCTCGTCGCCCTCCGTACTGAGGCGGATAGAGCCATAATTAAACATCGCTTGGAGGACACCATGCTGGTTGTAGCTAGCATCTTCGATATTCATCAGGCTGACCGTTTGCTCAGTGTGTGAAAAAATACTCGTCTGGATCTCCTGAATAACACTCTCATTTGTTAGATAAAACATATTGCGCGTATAAACCCAGACCGACACATAGCCACCAAGAACAAAGGCCAAGATGAGCGCCATACATAGCAACATAAATGACCCAGAAGCAGAAGCTGGTAGGTGGAGGAGGTCAAAAATATAGTCGTAATTAAACATCAGTGCTAAGACAATGCTCGTCATCAAGGTCGACATAACAATCGCTGGCAGCATACCGATTGGGTGGCGACGCACCACACTAATGATGTATTCTTGCTCGCTCAGATTGAGATTCGGGAAGGCCATGACTGATTCATCATGGCGGCGGCGCACCTCTGATGACATCCGTGGTAGGTTTGCTTCTGGGCGCGGCGTATGGTAGTGGGGAGCGCCTTCTTTGCCGCTCACATCGTAGAGTGTGCTGCTCGCCCGTGGTGCCGTGGGCGGCTCGGCGTAGAGTGGGTTACCATCGACATCATAGGCGACGGGCCGTGGTGGATCATTGCGTTGCAATCGTTGTGAATTCATGGGTATATTGTAGCATATCTTGGGCTCATCACCTCATGCCTCTTACTCCATTGCGCGGCCAAGATGCTGCTGCGCTCGAGGTGTCACCCGTCGGCCTCGCGGCGTTCGCTCAATAAAGCCAATTTGCAGGAGATATGGCTCATAAAAGTCTTCGATCGTCGTTGTCTCATCACCTGTCAGAGCAGCGATCGTCGTCAGGCCAACCGGGTTATCGCCATAGGTATCGAGCATCGAGAGTAGCAGGTTACGATCGGCTGGGTCGAGGCCAAGCTCGTCAACTTCTAGCAGGGTTAGCGCTTGTGTTGTCGTTGTTACATCAATAATACCATCACCATTCACGTCCGCGTAGTCACGCACCCGCTTGAGCAATCGATTAGCAATCCGTGGTGTGAGGCGCGCCCTCGTGGAGAGTAATTGTGACGCTTCTGGCTTGATGCGCGTCTCGAGGATAGTCGCCGCCCGCGTGATAATCTGCGCAATCTCCTCTGGAGTGTAAAATTCCAAACGATAGATATGCCCAAATCGGTCGCGCAGTGGTGCTGCAAGACTCCCCGTCCGTGTCGTCGCGCCAATCACTGTAAAGCGTGGTAGATCGAGCCGGACACTGCGGGCCGCTGGCCCTTTGCCAATGACAATATCGAGCTTAAAATCCTCCATCGCCGAGTATAAAATCTCTTCCACGGCCCGCCCCAAGCGATGGATCTCATCAATAAACAACACATCACCATCATTGAGGTTGGTCAAGATCGATGCTAAGTCGCCCGCTTTCTCGATCGCCGGGCCACTGGTGACTCGCAAGCCAGCCCCCATCTCGTTGGCAATCACCGCCGCCATCGTTGTCTTGCCGAGGCCAGGTGGGCCATAGAGCAAGACATGGTCGATTGGCTCGCTGCGCTTCTTGGCCGCCGCAATTGCCAATTGCAAATTCTTCTTTAGTCGCTCCTGCCCCACATACTCCGCAAAGCGCTGTGGTCGCAACGTCACTTCAATGCGCTGCTCCTCGCTATCATCCGCGTGGCTACTGGTATCAACAATTCGTTCTATCGCCATAGATTTATTATAGCATTGGTAGTGGGGATAGATTGCATAGCAACCTCATCATATGGTTTACTATATTCATGCATACTGTCACACTTGTCATCACGACCCTATCATCCATTGCAACGATCATCGCTGCAATTATTGCACTCATCAAGCCTGGTATGATGAGCCGCTCAGCTACCATCACTCATGGCGAGCGATTCTACGCAGCAATGTATGCTTCTCGAGCACTGCCACTGGGGTTACTTACGGTAGTTGCTCCATTTACGTTTAATGGTTCTGCACTGCAGCTTGTCTTTGCTGCAGCAAGCTTAGCGCAAATTGGCGATGTTGTTATTGGGCTCAAAAAGCAAGAGTGGGGTATGGTAATTGCACCAGCTATATTGGCTGCTATATACCTTGCAGCGGCGTGGCTCCTTGCTTAGGGTAAGTTCTCTTGCACCGCCAGGACAATCTTGCCAAACAGCTCCTCACTCACACGGTGCTCGCCACTCTCTAGATGCCGTGGCCACTTTGGATCAGGAAATTCCTCCCCCGCAAAGTGTGCACCGTTAAGATAGCGTGGATAGAGGTGCCAGTGTACATGAGTCGACTGCCCAGCCTTGACGGCATTGTTCATCAGGCATTCCCAGTTGCACACGTCTGCACCAAATGCCTGGGTAATTGCGTGCTCCATGCTGTGGATCACCTCGTGGAGTTCGCGCCAATCGGTCTCATCGAGCTCACCAAGCGACGATTTATGTTCGCGTAGCGTCACAAACCCTTTGCCAAGATACAGCTGATTACGATCGAGCACCACATTCCATCGATCAGTTTGCATGACCACCGCCGGGTCATCAGTTGTTTGTTCTGCCACAAATGGGCAGATGTCACAGTTTTTCATTTTTATCACCTCCTTCTCTTGCTCTATTGTAGAGGAGAAGATGATGCTTGTCATTACCGATTATTCTGCATCTCAGGCCACGGGTTGTCCATTGTCGCAAGTTGCTCGAGATGGGATTCAAGAGTATCCAATCGTTTTTGGATTTCGTCCTCAGCAATGCCAAGTGATTGAAAGTCGTTTTTCAATGACTCCATGTATATTGGGAAGAATTTTGCCTCAAACTTCTGGAATTTCTCCCACGACATGTCCGGGTGCTCCTCGTGATGGAATGCCTCAGCACCGCGCCAGAATGTCTTCCAATCAGCTGTCATATAGGCCATATCAGCGTGATGGAGCAGCTTCGCCTCGGGTGTATCACGCTGGGGTGGGCCAGTCATAATTGTACCCTTGATAGCTCGATCGAGAAAAGCCTTATCGCTATCGTCTAGTTCAATCCCGTTATCCTCTATGTCTTTTAGTAGGAGTGCACTTGCATATTCTTCTTTTGTCGGATATTCTTGAGCTGCCTTTTCATCAAAACCAGCATCATGCCAGGCTGCTGCTAATACAAGCAAGGATTCTTGCCATGGGTCGATCACCCGCTGATAGCCATCACCAGGCAAAAGCTCCACAAGCTCGCTAACTGCTTGCATTACATCTTTCATGTGTCCAGGGTGGTGGTAAGGTAGCTCGGGGTAGCGCTTACAGGCACGATCTGCCGACTTACAAAAAGCATCGTTATAATGCTCTGGGTCTTTCTTCGCCTTAAGCTCAGGAGTAGACCCAAGGTAGTGGTTTTTATTACACATAATTTCACCATTATACAAGCCATTTTATCTATTGTCAACAGAGGGGCTAGTCCTCAATAGATTCACAATAGTACTCAACCAAGCTTGAAACGTAGGCAAAATATAATCTAAACTCTCGCCCATGCTTATTACAATCGACGAACCTGTTTGCCGGTCGGCTTACCAACTCCACGCAGATGCGGTACTGTTGTAGCTACAACAACGCCAGCCGCTATACCGCCTGCGAGGCGCGTCCGCCCGGGGTTACCACGTGCCGCTACAATAGCAAAAGCCGCCGTAGCAATATTAGCAGCACGTTTGTAGCGCCCACCCTTGGTCACCTCACCAGTTTTTGCTAGGTGGTAGGCATTGGCTGCGCCAGTTGCTGCCTGCCCAAGGGCAACGGCGGCAATTCCTGCTCGCGCCTCAGGATAGCGCTTGCCTAGCTCATACATTACACGCACCACAGCAGCTGTATCCACCACGCCGTCAGTCACACGGCGCAGTGGCGTATCATCAAGAATTTGCCCATCAGCAACATCAGCCGCCATAAAAGCTGCAAGCGCAGGCCCAATCGGCTTACCATCACGGGCCTGCCGGGCAATATATTCTACGCCACTATAGCGCAGGGCTGTCAGCCCCACACTCGCCACTTCTCTTAGGCGAGATATATGCTGCACATCAGGTTTCTCCGAATTTTTCTGTTCAGGATTTTTCACACCATGTGCTAGTATCTCATATTTTTTGCATTGTTACTACTACATGAAATATTATTGTGCAGTATGATCTACTGGCTCTGGCATACGCGCAAATTGCTCCATATGCTGCTGCAGTGCCGCGCAATACTGGCTAATAACAGATGGAGCAATACCTAATAACAAACCATCCGTCTGCATCTCTGCTAAACACATTGCAAAGAAGCGCTGCTGCCTCTGCAAAAACTCTACCCATGGAGTATCTGGTTGCTCCTCTACCCGATAATTCATACTCCCCCGCCAAAATGTCTGCCAATCTGCAAAGAGAAACCCAATATCGGCCAGATGAAGTAACTTAGCCTCAAGGGTGCTGCGCTGTAGTGGCGGTACGACAATCGTGCCAAGAATTGCCCGCTCCACAAAGGCATAGGCCTCGCTATCTAGCTCAAGCCCTTCTCTTTGGCTGTCTTGTGCAAACAATGCAACCGAGTATGCTTCTTTACACCAGTATTCTTTGGCTGCGGCATGGTCGTAGCCTGCATCATGCCAGGCTGCCGCTATAACGAGAAGCTTCTGCTGCTGAGCGGAGAATGTATATTGAGGTACAAGGCGTATCAGTTCTTTTGTCATTTGTACCACATCATCCATATGTTGCGTGTTATGGTATGGTAGCGATGGATAGGCCTGACGAGCACGCCGCACTGTAGCTGACAATAAAGGGGTGCTATTCATAATAGCTACTATCGTATTCCACTGTTGTCAGTATGTCAAGTTGCTGATATTATGCCAAATCCTCAGCAACTATTACACTTCTCACTATTTTCTTGATAGAGTATGATCCCTTCGTATAATAGCAAGGTTTGGTTCTAATACTCGGAGATTGGTATCTTAAGAAAGACGATTGATTTCCCAAAAGGAATTACAAAGGAAATATTAGCCCAAGCAAGTAACACTTTGCTTGTTCAGCATAAGAAATGTTTTTCACTGCCAAGAGTTTTTGGCAATTTATAACGCTATCCTCTATTGATACCAACACGGCTTACTGCTTCAAAGCCATTGTCACTCGCTGCGCTGTGGGTAAACTCGTATCGACATGAGCAAGTGCTTTGGTGGCATCTGCCAACGTATAGCCTAGCGCAACCAACGCTTCGAGCGCTTCGTCGTTTGTATCAAGCTCCGCCTGCACAGGTGCGTCGTGAGTAGCATAGTACGTCGGTACACCCACCTTATCTCGCAGGTCTACTACCACACGCTCAGCAGTCTTTTTGCCCACCCCACTGGCTTTTTGGATAAAGGCTGCATCGGCGTTAGCCAGGGCATTGCGCACCTGCTCAGCCTCAGCAAGGCTGAGGATAGCCAGTGCCGCCTTGGGACCTACGCCTTGCACAGTAATGAGCAGCTCAAACAGTTTCTTGGCTGCTCGCGACGAAAAGCCAAACAGCTCCTGCGCTTGCTCTCGGATATGGTGGTATGTATAGAGTTTAACTGCCTCACCAAGCCGCATCGCATCATAATCATGCGCTGCGACCGCTATCTCATAACCAACCCCCTGCACATCAATAATGACACTACCCGCAAACTTCTCATCAACTTGGCCAGCAATATGAGCAATCATCCGCGCCTCCTCGAAGTACTAAAAGTTAGTCCTGAAGAAGTTATTGTTATTGCCACCAGTATTGTTCTGATTATTCTGCCCAGAGCTATCATCGTCGCTCGTACCGCCGGTACCAGAACTATCACCACTCGTACCACCAGTGTTACCACTGTTGCCGGTATTGTTGCGGCGGCGAGTATTGCCGTTGATGGTTGAGCTATTATCGCTGTCGTCGCTTGTGTTACCAGAGCTTCCACTGCTGCTTGATCGACAGCTCGCGATGTTCTTTGAGTACCGGCTGCTATCAAAGTCCTTCTCATCGATAGTAATGATGCGCTTTCGTTCAACGTCACAGACGCGGATTTGCTGTTTCGTCGTGGAGCAATCTGAGCTGTTCTTCGAGTGTTTCGTGCTGTCGAAGTCGTCTTCGTAGATAGACTCCATTTTCTTCTCGCTGAGATTACAGACCTCGATCTTGGTGCGCACAACATTACACTGCTTAGTTGGCAATGCGCCAGTTAGGAAGTATTCTTTGTATGTCCCCTTAGCATTCTCAGTAGTAGCCAGGCCACCGTCGCTCGTACAGACCGAGCGCTGCACAACGCCACTCGGCACAGGGAATTGGGTGTTCGACTGGCCCGCCAAGAGCTTTGCCATTGTGTTGCGCCAGATCGGCCCTGCCATATCCGAGCCACCAAACTTCATTGGCGTGTTGTTATTGTTGCCAACCCAAACGCCAACGGCATACTCTGGGTTGTAGCCAATCGTCCAAGCATCTTTATTATCATTCGTCGTTCCTGTCTTGACGGCCGCGGTATGGCCAGGCACTGTGAGAGTTGAGCCAAACACACTTGCTCGTGCCGCATTATCGGACAAAATATTTGAGATCAAGTAGGCACCACCTTCGCTAATTGCCCGCTTACTCGTTGCGTTGGGCCAGCTAACTTTCTTGTTGTATTTGTCATTAACCTGCTCGATGAGCCCCAGCTCAAATTGCTGCCCTTGGTTGCCAAATGCTGCATAGGCATTAGTCATTTGCGTTAGCGATGCCTCACCCGAGCCAAGTGCGAGAGACAAACCATTCTTCTCACCTGTTGCTTGAGTAATCGACGAGATACCAAGATTGTTAGCAGTTTGAACCGACTTACTAATACCAAACTTCTTCATAATCTCCACACTTGGGATATTGAGCGACCAGCTAATTGCTCGACGTGTCGTCACACTCCCGTGCCAACGTTTGTCAGCGTTGAGCGGCTGGTAGCCACCGCCAAAGTCAGTTGGCTTATCTTGGAAAATTGTCGCTGGTGTAATAACCCCCTCGGCTAGTGCCCCTGCATAGTAGATCGGCTTGAAGCTACTGCCTGGCTGGCGCGGTGTTGTGGCCATATTGACATTACCCCACTGTGGGTTGTTGTAGTCGGCACTACCCACTAGTGCGCGCACGCGGCCTGTCTTGACGTCTATCACAACACCACTTGCATTCGTCCCACCACGGTTGTTGAGGTATGGAATCTGCTTGGAGACGTTATCGATTAGCATCTGCTGCGTATCCATATTGAGCGTTGTCTTCACCTGATAGCCCGAGCGCATTAACTTATCATACGCATTTTTATCGTCCGCACTGTATAGTTTCTGTTTGAGCTGGTTTATAACCATCTGGGCAAAGTGTGGCGCAATCGACTTGACGGTATTTGCTGTCGATGCATACGAGAGCTGCTGCGCATATGCTGCGTCTTTTTGCTCATTAGTGATGGCACCCACATCAACCATGCGGCCGAGCACTGTCTTTTGGCGCTGCTTGGCCTTTTCTGGGCTGCCGCTAATTGGCGAGTAAGCAGTTGGGGCTGGTAGCACACCAACAAGCATAGCGCTCTCAGCCAACGTAAGATCCTTCGGCGCTTTACCAAAGTAAATCTTGGCTGCCTCTTCGATGCCGAATGAATCTTCGCCATAATACACAGAGTTGAGATACATCTCGAGGATTTGGTCCTTCGTATAGTTCTGCTCGATCGCGAGCGCTACGAACAGCTCCTGATACTTACGCATAAAGGTCTGTTCGCTTGTGAGGACGGTGTTTTTGGCGAGCTGCTGCGTAATGGTCGAGCCACCGCCATGACGCTGGAAGGCTGCCCGGAAGATACCGATTAGACTAAACCCAGGGTGTTTATAGAAGTCTTTGTCCTCACTAGCCAGTAGCGCATTTTTCATACTGTCAGAGATGTCAGCTAGCTTCACCATATTGCGGTGCTGGGCTCGCCCCACACTATAGAGCGGCTTGTTGTTGACATCATTGAGGACAATACCAGTGTTGTTGCGGTTCATCAGCCGCTCTTGGTCAGAAATATCACGTGCATAATATAGGTATGTCAAAATCGGCACAATCAATAAAAACAGCAAAAACGGCGTCAGGATTACCATCGCCTTCTTCTTTTTGCTCATATTCCAAAACCATAAGAAATGCTTATGCTCGCGTCTTCGACGCGGTGGCTTCGACTGGCGAACCTCTCCAAAGTTGGCATATCTACCCATCCGGGCTGGTTGTTGTCTTCCTCGCGGTAGTTGCATAGTTTAATTATACCATCGTTCTGGCGCAATGTGCTGAAAACACCAATCTTAGCGCTTTTCTCTTTCTCATCTCTGATAGAGCACAAGCGTAAGCCTTTTTATAATCTAATTTCTGGCCTTGTTAGTGTAGTTACACCTGGTAGCAGCTCACTAGCTCTGCCGCGTCATAAACGCTGCCATAATTGCTGCCGCGAGGGCGTCTGCACAGTCGTCTGGCTTAGGTACCGTCTGAAGGCCTAGTTGGAGCCGTACCATCTCTTGCACTTGTTTTTTATCTGCTTTGCCATAGCCAGTGATTGTCTGCTTGATCTGGAGTGGTGTATATTCCTCGATCCGCAGCCCCGCCCGCTGGCCAGTCAGCAGCGCTACGCCACGTGCCTCGGCTACACTCATGGCAGTGGTAATATTGCGGGCAAAAAAGAGCTTCTCGATCGCCATCATTGTGGGCTGCGTCTCTGCAATAATACTCGTGAGACCATCGAATATCTCACCAAGGCGCTCTGGTATTGGAGTATGCGCTGGCGTTGTAATGACACCGGCCGTGACGAGTCGCGTTGCGCCACCATGAGCGTCAATGACGCCAAAGCCAAGGATGCCAGTGCCCGGGTCTATACCAATGATTCGCATGATGCTAGTATAGCTGAATCTGAGGGCTTATGCTATATACCGCTATGGTATAGCTAATGAGACTCTAACCTTTGCGCACCATCCGGCGCAGCCACTGGCCAATCTCACTGCGCCATTCCCAGCCAGCATAGCCCACCGCCACGATGGCTACCCCACCAATCATCCACCAGACGATCTCTGTCTGCCCATTATTACTACCCGGCTCAACAGCGTAGCCTGCAGCTGGTGCTTTGTTGTTTTTACTCGTTGACTTACGGCAGCGATTGGTTGATGGATTGCGCTCCCAGCCTGGCTTGCAGGGCGTCAGCTGGCGACTATTTGCTGCACCAAGCTTTTTGCAGCGGCCAGTCGCGGGGTTGCGATAGTACCCGGCTTTACATACCGCAGCTGGTGCTTTGCCACCAGCGAGCGCTCGGCAGCGCCCTGTAGCAGGATTGCGATACTGCCCTGCCTTACACGCAGCTAATCGCTGGCCAGTGGCAGATATTGCACGGCAACGGCCTGTTTCAGGGTTACGCTCTTGGCCTGGTTTACAGATAGTTAACTTTTGAGCATGAGAAGTACTGCGCGCCACCTTTGCATTGCCGGCTGTTTGTTTTGACTGTTTCTCACTGCTGTTGATTTTCCGACAACGATTTGTTGCTGGGTTGCGTTCTTGGCCAGCGGGACACGGTTTACCCGATGGCTGATGAGGTGAGGCTGGCGTATCAGTGATGATATTATCGGCTTGGTCGGGGCTTGGCGTTGTCCATTGCCATGTGCCAGTTTGCGAATTGTATGCCCAATACTTACCCTGGTGCGCAGCCTGCCCTGCACCGCTATATGCATCGATATGTGGCAAAAAACTCACTAAGCCATGCTGGTCCTCAAACCACAGTGTACCACTACGCAATATTGCAAGCTCCGCACCATTTGCCTGAGCACGAATCGTCAGCACTTGGCCTGGTGCAATCACCCCCGCAAGAGATGAGGTGTTTCGCACCGTGCTATTGCTACCGGGCGTACCACTACGCAAACGATAGGCAGCAAGGTCGATTGGCTGGTCGCCAGTATTCTTGACTTTGACATATTTTTGGCAATTATCTGGTGCTGCGTCGCAGGTGTGTGGATGAGGCAAAACCTCAAGAATTTGCAATGATGGCTCACCTGGCGTCTCGTACGGCGCAGTTACCTCAGCTTCACCAGCTCGTGCTCGAAAATCCTTAGCAAATACCCCAGTTCGTGCTGCTGCCGTCCAGTGGGTACGCTCCCAAACAAGTGCACCTGCGAGCTCATCTACGGCTGCACTTGCTTTGTCAATAGTCGTGCCTGATCGCTCCAGCGCTACATCATACCGCGTGACTTGCTCACCATCCGGTACACTCGGGCAGCCCTGGAGCTGCGCGCCATCCGCTGGGGCTACTGCTGGATGATAGTAACGCACCGACGACTGGGGTGGTGCATATCCTTGTAGATTGACGCGACACATGTAGTCGGTGTGGTTTGTGCTAACACTGACAACAAGTGCGACATCACTAAGCGGTACAAACTGACGCGTAGTATTATGCAGCTCAACTGCACTCACCGTGCGCCGATCTGTCGTGTGGAGTGCCCCGATCATCAGCGCATCATGCTCAGTATGAGCGGCAAGACGCACTACAGGCTGAGCTATTGTAGACCTGTCGCTAGCTGCATCATCACGCGCTACTGCCCGTTCAAATAAAAAATCGCCGATGGTGGCGACTGGGGTGGCAAAATAAGCAGTGGAAGAATCAACACCAAGCGCAGAAGCTCCGGCTATTCCTGGTATCATCATGGTTACGGCAAGCCCATATGCAATAATTCGCCGGGCATAATTCCGCATAGTTTGCATTTTGTTTTTCCTCCTCGCCACGATTATGCGCAAAGCAACCCTCTCGGTCAAGCACAAGCACATTGTTTTGTTGATCGCGCAAACTAATACGGTGGTCGGATTTTGTTCTCTACCGCACAATAGTAGCGAGAAATAGGAATTAAGATTTTATAATGCGGATCTTTAGGGTTTCAAACAGATACAACAAAAAACAGGCTATCTCGCCTGCTAATTGATCAATGGAGGGCCCAGTGAGGCTCGAACTCACGACACCCTGCTTAAAAGGCAGGTGCTCTAACCTGC